>CAWFKC010000001.1:0-216322 GCA_963816325.1 uncultured Actinomycetota bacterium
GTTGGCGGCTGCTTTGCGAATCTGTATGAGCCAGACCGGAGCCCTTGATGAGCTCCTGGCGCAGGCAATCGAAGCTGTCGCCTCCGATCACGGCTTGCTACCGGGTGAGTCCCCGTCAAGCACGGTCGCGCTGGCGCGATGGAACGAGGTGGAGATCGAATGCATTCTCCTCGGGGACTCCAGCATCGTGGCGACCTACAGGGACGGGACTACCGAGCACCTCACGGACAACCGTCTGCGAGCCGTCGACCGCGGGGGAGCGCCAAACGTATCGGCGACGGCTAGCCGCTGGCCACGGATACGACGATGTGCATCGCGCTCATCTTGCAGTGATGCAACAGCGGCAACGTGAATGCCGCAACGTCGAAGGCGGTTACTGGATCGCCGAAGCAGACCCTGCGGCCGCGTATGAGGCGCTGCAACGAACCTTCGGTGCAAATCGGGTTGAGAGTATTGCGCTTCTCAGCTGACGGAGCCGCGATGGCCATTCAGGAACTCCAAGCGATCCCCGTGGACGCGCTTTCCAGAACGATCCTGCGCGCAGGTGGCGATGAATTTCTACAGCGCGTGACTGCAATCGAGGACCTTGATCCCAACGGGGTTCGATATCCGCGTGCGAAGCCTCACGACGACAAGACAGTCATTCTCCTAACTCGTTGACACGACGCAGCAGTTTGCCCTGAAGGGATGAGCAACCGACAGTCTTCCATCCCAGAGCACTCGATGCGCTGAAGATCTCCAGGTCCATGTGAGTGGGTCGCCGAAGTGCCCAGGCGGCCAAGGCCGTGGTCGCTCACGCCCGTCACCGAGAGTGGCGGTAGGCGCTCGTAGGCCGCCATCGTCCGCAGGCGGCGCCTTCGTCAACACGTTCCTGGTCCGGGTGTTCCGTTATAGCGCGGCAGCGTCATGGGGGAGGATGCGTCCATGCCGATTCGGGACGACGTCTGGAACGACCTCATCGACATGGCGGCCTGGCGAGCTGAAGAACCGCGGGCCACTCGCGGCAAGATGGGGATCCGACACGTTCGTCGAGGAACTGGTCGAGGCCGGCCACCTGACCGTCGACGGAGGCAGGGTCACCCGTACCAAAGCGTCCGTTGATGCCGCGGCGCTCTGGGACGTCCTGCCTGAGGATGGCTCCACTATCGGTAACCAGCGTGCTCGGGAGCGACTCGGGTGGACGAACGAGCGGCGCTACGACACGGCCAAGGCGGTGCTGCTCGCCACCGGTGAAATCGCGTTGGGCCGCGGCCGCGGAGGTTCTGTCCGCCGCCGTCAGCGACCAGGCGGCCGACGCAGCGGAGGCTGCCGGTCGAGGCGGCGCCGAAGGGCTGCAACTGCGCCAAGGCGAAGGCCAAGGCGGCCAAGCAAGAGAAGTCGCTGGAGCAGCGCCTGTGGGACGCCGCCGACGCGCTGCGGGGCAACCAGGAGCCGAGCGAGTACAAGCACGTCGTCCTCGGCCTGGTCTTCCTCAAGTACATCTCCGACCGCTTCGAGGCCCGGCGCCAGGACATCGAGCAGCCGAGCTCGCGGCCGACGGACATCCCGAACGAGCCGCCGCGCGGACGTTCCTCGAGGACCGCGACGAGTACACCAGCCACAACGTCTTCTGGGTGCCCGCCGAGGCCCGCTGGGAGCACGATCCAGGCGCAGCGCCAAGCTGCCCGAGATCGGCCAGGACATCGACACCGCGATGGACCTGATCGAGAAGGAGAACCCGGTCATCCGCGGCGTGCTGCCGCGCAACTACGGCCGCGAGGGACTCGACAAGGGCCGGCTCGGGCAGCTCGTCGACCTCATCGGCTCGATCGGCTTCACCGAGACCGACGACCACGGCAGCGACGACGTCCTCGGCCGGGTCTACGAGTACTTCCTCGGCCAGTTCGCCGGCAAGGAGACCGGCAAGGACGCCGGCGCGTTCTACACCCCCGCGTCGGTCGTCAAGACGCTCGTCGAGATGCTCGAGCCGTACCACGGCCGCGTCTACGACCCGGCCTGCGGCTCGGGCGGCATGTTCGTCCAGTCGGCCGAGTTCGTGAAGGCCCACGGCGGCAAGCGCACCGACATCTCCGTCTACGGCCAGGAGTTCACCGACACCACCTGGAAGCTGGCCAAGATGAACCTCGCCCTGCGCGGCATCGAGGCCGACCTCGGCGACCGCTCGGCCGACTCCTTCACCGCAGGACCTGCACCCCGACCTGCGCGCCGACTTCGTCCTCGCCAACCCGCCGTTCAACGTCTCGCAACTGGTGGGACGCCAAGCTCGCCGACGACCCGCGCTGGAAGTACGGCACGCCGCCGGCGGGCAACGCCAACTTCGCCTGGGTGCAGCACTTCATCCACCACCTCGTCCCCGACGGGCACAGCCGGCTTCGTCCTCGCCAACGGCTCGCTCTCGTCCAAGAGCGGCGGCGAGGGCGAGATCCGCCGCAAGCTCGTCGAGGCGGACCTCGTCGACTGCATCGTCGCGATGCCCGACAAGCTCTTCTTCAACACCGGCATCCCGGTCAGCCTCTGGTTCGTCTCCAAGGACCGGCACGGCAACGGCCACCGCGAGCGCGAGGGCGAGGTGCTCTTCATCGACGCCCGCAAGCTCGGCCGCATGGAGACCCGCCGCCTCCGGGTGCTTGACGACGAGGACATCGCCAAGATCGCCGACACCTACCACGCCTGGCGCAACCACGACGGCGGCTACGAGGACGTTCCCGGCTTCGCGAAGGCGGCGTCGCTCGACGAGATCAGCAGCCACGACTTCGTCCTGACGCCCGGCCGCTACGTCGGCGCCGAGGAGGCCGAGGCGGACGATGAGCCGATCGCCGACAAGATCGAGCGGCTGACGGAGGAGCTGTACGCCGAGTTCGAGCGCGGCCGCGAGCTCGAAGCCGTCGATCCGAACGGCGATTGGAGCACTCGTGATGACCGAACCAGGCGCGCTGGCTGATGTCTCGGGGAGCCACGATCACGGATGTCATCGCAGAAGCTGGCGACTGGCGTGTCGACCTCCGTTCGTCGCAGCCGACATCACCGCGGTCGCATCGACAGGTTCAACGATCACTACTGCGATCTGAAGCGAGCGATGTTCGCAAGATACGAATGCCGGTCCGGGCAAGGCCCTGGTGTTCTCGTCGGACAGCGACTGGCAGGTGGGTGGCCTACTGGTCCGAGACGGCGAGAGGGGCACTTTGCTGGCTACGCTAGTGCGTTTACTGCCGCGGACCGACGGGTCGCCTACCCGAGTTTGTCGCTACCAACTGGAGCCGCCTGCCTGGCGGCAACATGTACCGGGCTCCGTGCGGACGCCGCTCAGCCGACATTCGCGCAACAGATGCCGAGATCGACTGTCGACTCCCGCCCATCGCAGAACAGCGCGCCATCGCCGCGACTCTCGGCGCGCTCGACGACAAGATCGAGTCCAACCAGCGCGCATGAGCCTCGCGCTAATGCTCAGAGCTGAGTTCGACGGGCAGAAGCGAGGGACGAAGGCCTCGGCAGCGTCGATACCGATCTCTGCCTGGAAGCTCGACGGCAATCTCGTCAACGGCGGCGATGACACCAAGGGGCATCCGGCCGACGCGGCCGCGGTGGAGGTGCGGCATCGCGGAGCTGGACAGCGGTCAAGGCGGTTCACCGTCTACAAGGACGGTGCTGTACCGCGCGAGCAAGAAGCTATCGGGTGACATCCTGATGACGTGCTCGGGATCGCTCGGTGTGGACCGGCTGGTCCCGAGACCGATGCGCCTTCATCAACCAGCACAGCTTCAAGGTCGATACCGAACAGCTATCCCGCCATGGCTGGGCTTCGACCTGGACTGGACGCTCTGGTGGGGACCTTTCGAGGGATCGCTAAGGACTCAGGCCACCACGGTGGGTAACATCGTGAAGAGGCGACACCTGAACAGTTCAACGACGGTTCGCATTCCCTCGAGCCGGGGCAGACGCAATCGCTGGGAAGTCGAAGCATGGCCACTGTGAGAAGGCCCGAGCCTTGCAGAAGTCGAGGTCGGCCTCTTGCGTCTCTCCGCGATGTGTTTCTGCCCAGAACTGCTGTCCGGACGGATTCGGGTGCCGGACGCGACGGAAGTCGCACAAGTCGAGTGCGCCGACGAACGAAACTGGAGAACGCCTGATGGGATTCCAGACACCGCTGTACGAGCTGAGCGAGTACCTGAAGTGGACGACCAGCGGGAAGATCCAACTGCCGGATTTTCAGCGCGGTTACAAGTGGGAAGACGAGCGGATCCGCCAGTTGCTCGTGACCATCCTGCGCGGGCACCCGCTGGGCGTGGTGATGCTGCTGAAGACCGGCAAGGACCAGATCCGGTTCAAGCCCCGCCCATCGAAGGCACGAAGGTGCCGGCTGGCACCGCCGGCGATCCTGCTGCTCGATGGCCAGCAGCGGCTCACCTCGCTGACCCAGGCGCTGACCGGTGACGGAGTTGTGGCCACCATGGACAGCCGCGGCAAGATGATCGCCCGCCGCTACTACATCAACATCGAGACGGCTTTGCAAGGCGAGGACCGGATCGACGAGGCAGTGTTCTCCGTCCCGGCGACGGGGTCGAGCGCACGAACTTCGGCAAGGACGTCGTCCGGGACCTATCGACGCCGGAAAAGGAGCGTGAGCACGGTTGTTCCCGTTCCGCCTGCTGTTCGACCCGCTGACGCGGCGACATGGCTGTTCGAGCTGGACGACAACGCGACTCTGCACCCAGTTCCTCGCCAAGTGATCGCTTCAGCCAACACGTACAACATTCCCGCGATCGAGCTCGACGAGTCACCAGCAAGGCCGCAGTCACCACGGTCTTCGAGAAGGTCAACACCGGCGGGCTCGCGCTCAACGTCTTCGAGCTGCTGACCGCGACGTTCGCCGGTGACAAGGCCTACTTCGACAACACGGCACCGACTTCCGGCTGAACGACGACTGGCTGAAGACACAGGGTGGGGTTCGCCGGCACCAGGCTCTGGCCGAGTCGAGAACACCGACTTCCTGCAGGCCGTCACGCTGCTCACGACCCGCAAGCGCAACCTCGCGCACGTGCCGCGTCCGCCGGCTGTGTCGGCGCAAGCCGAGGACGTCCTGAAGCTAACCCTGGCGGACTACTTGGAATGGGTCGAGCCGCTGCGCAGGCGTTCATGTGGGCCTCCACGTTCCTGGCTGATCGCCACATCTTCGATACACGGTTCCTGCCGTACCCCAAGCAGCTGGTACCCCTCGCGGCGATCAGAGTCGTGCTGGGCAGCGACGCCGACCTGCACGGCGTCCGAGAGAAGCTCGCGCAGTGGTTCTGGTGCGGCATCCTCGGTGAGCTGTACGGCAGCGCGATCGAGACCCGGTTCGTCCGGGACGTGGAGCAGGTCCCGGCGTGGGCCCGGCAACGAGCCGAGCGCCGACGCCCGAACACGGTCCAGGACGCCAACTTCGTGGAGTCCCGGCTGCACTCTTTGCGTCCCGTCAGGCTGCGGCGTACAAGGGCATCTACGCTCTGATGCTCGGCAACGGGGCTCGCGACTGGATGGATGACCAGGCGCTCGATAAGGTGCAGTACGTCAACCTCGCCGTCGACATCCACCACATCTTCCCGCAGAAGTGGTGCATCGATAACAAGATCGACGATGAGCACCGGGAGAGCATCGTGAACAAGACGCCGCTCTCGGCGGTCACCAACCGCACTATCGGGGGAGTGGCGCCGTCCAACTACCTCGCCGTCATCGAGAAGAAGGCGCAGATCTCCTCCGCCCACCTGGACAGCCTTCTGGAGGCGCACCTCGTGCCGGCGAGGTTGTTGCGCGCCGACGACTTCAAGGGGTACTTCTCGGCTCGCCGGGAGCGCCTGTGCCAGCTGGTCGAGCAGGCCACGGGCAAGGCGGTGCCTCGCGACGTCGACCAGGGCGACGCCGTGGAGGACTCCGCGCAGTTCGAGGTCTCCGAGATCGCCGAGACCGCCGACGAGGTGGATTGAGGCCATGAGCGCAGGGTTCGACGAGGCGGTGGTGGAGCAGGCGGCTCTGGAGTACCTGCGCCAGCTCGGCTACGCCACCGAGTTCGGCCCGAACATCGCCCCGGACAGGCCCCGGTATGAGCGCGACTCGTTCGAGCAGGTCTACCTCCACGACCGGCTCCGACAAGCAGCCAAACGCCATCAACCCCGCGCACCCCGACTTGGTCGATGAGGCGATCAAGCGGCTCGAGCGGGCGGAGTCGCAGTCGAGCTCGCGGAGAACTTCCGGGTCCACAAGCTGCTGACCGACGGCGTGCCGGTGGAGCACGCGGCGGCGACGGGTCGCGTGCGCACCGTCCCGGTCCGGCTGATCGACTTCGAGGACCCGGACGAACAACGACTGGCTGGCGGTCAACCAGTTCACGATCGTCGCACGGCAAGAACCGCCGCCCGGACATGCTGGTGTTCGTCAACGGCATGCCGCTGGGACTGTTCGAGCTGAAGAACCCCGCCGACGAGAACGCCACCCTAAGGGGCGCGTGGAACCAGGTCCAGACATACCGCACCGACATCCCGGCGATCTTCACGCCGAACGCCGTGACGGTCATCTCCGACGGCACCAGCGCGCGATGAGTTCGTTCACCGGCGGCGTTCGAGCACTTCGCCCCGTGGAAGACCATCGACGGCCGCGAGGTCGGTCACCGGCCGGCCGGCGCTGGAGGTGCTGGTCGCGGGCGTGCTTCGACCCGGCGCGGTTCCTCGACCTGGTGCGCAACTTCGTCGTGTTCTCCGACGAGCGCGACCGGCCTCGTGAAGCGGGTCGCGAAGTACCACCAGTACTGGGCGGTCAACGCGGCCGTCGAGTCCACCGTCGCCGCGGCCGGCCGGACGGCGACCGGCGCGGCGGCGTCGTGTGGCACACCCAGGGTCGGGCAAGAGCATCGAGATGCTGCTCTACGCCGCCAAGATCATGCGCGACCCGCGCATGGGCAACCCGACGCTGGTGTTCCTCACCGACCGCAACGACCTGGACGACCAGCTGTTCGGCGAGGTGTTCGCGCCCGGCCGCGATCCTGCCGGAGAAGCCGGTGCAGGCCGACTCCCGGGCGGAGCTGCGGACGCTGCTGCGCCGCGCGTCCGGCGGGATCGTGTTCACCACGCTGCAGAAGTTCGCGCCCGAGCAGGCCGGAGGCGACGCGCAACCCGGTGCTGACCGACCGGCGCAACGTGGTGGTGGTGGCCGACGAGGCGCACCGGTCGCAGTACGGTTCACGAGACCTCATCGACGGCCGTTCAAGGCGGCCTGGCCAAGCACATGCGCGACGCCCTGCCCGAACGCGACGTTCCTGGGGTTCACCGGCACGCCGATCGAGTCCGACCGACAAGTCCACCCGGGCGGTGTTCGGCGACTACATCGACGTCTACGACCTGACCCGCGCCGTCGAGGACGGCGCCACGGTGAGGATCTACTACGAGTCCCGGCTGGCCAAGGTCGCGCTGCCCGAGGACGACCTCGCGCGCGCTCGACGAGCTGGCCGACGAGATCACCGAGCGGCGTCGAGGAGCCGAGGCCGACGAAGGCGAAGTCGCAGTGGGCGCGGCTGGAGGCCATCGTCGGCGCCGAGGAGCGCCTGGACCTGATCGCCGCCGACATCGTCGCAGCACTGGGAGAAGCGCCGCGAGGCGATGCTCGGCAAGGCGATGATCGTGGCGATGTCGCGGCGCATCGCGGTGCGACTCTACGACAAGATCGTCGCGCTGCGCCCGGACTGGCACACCGACGACCCCGCCGCAGGGCAAGATCAAGGTCGTGATGACCGGCTCGGCCGCCGACCCGCCGGAGTTCCAGCCGCACATCTACTCCAAGGACGTCCGCAGGGACCTCAAGCCGCGCGCCAAGGACCCCGACGACCCGCTGGAGCTCGTCATCGTGCGCGACATGTGGCTGACCGGCTTCGACGCCCCGTCGATGCACACCATGTACGTCGACAAGACCGATGCAGGGCGCCGGCCTCATGCAGGCCATCGCCCGGGTCAACCGCACCTTCCGCGACAAGCCCGGCGGCCTGATCGTCGACTACATCGGCGTCTTCGCCAACCTGCAGAAGGCCCTCGCCGAGTACTCGCCTCGCGACCGCGACCAGGCCGGTGTGCCGATCGAGGAGATGGTCGCCGCCATGCTGGAGAAGCACGACATCGTCCGCGGCTGCTGCACGGCTGCGACTTCGACTCCTCGCCCGACCTGCCGCCGGCGCAGCGGCTGGCCGAGCACGCCAAGGTCCTCGACTTCGTCATGGCCGACCCCGACCGCACGGAGCGCTTCCTCGACCAGGTGCTCGCCCTCGCCAAGGCCTATGCGCTCTGCGGGGCCCGCGACGAGGCCGCCGCCATCCGCAACGACGTCCGCCTGTTCACCGACGTCCGCGCGGCGATCCTGAAGATCCAGAACCCCGACTCCGGCCGCGGCGGCTCCGGCGCAGTCGAGATCGACACCGCCATCGGCCAGCTCGTCAACGAGGCCGTCGCCGCCGACGAGGTCGTCGACATCTACAAGCTCGCCGGCGTCGAGACCCCCGAGCTCTCGATCCTGTCCGACGAGTTCCTCGACTGCCTGGCCGACAAGGACAAGCCCAACCTGCAGATCGGGCTGCTCCGCCGGCTCCTCAACGACCAGATCAAGACGGTCCAGCGCACCAACGTCGTCCAGGCGCGCAGATTCTCCGAGCAGCTCGACGAGGCGATCAACCGCTACACCAACCGGTCGCTGACCACCGCCGAGATCATCGCCGAGCTGGTCAAGCTGGCCAAGGAGATGCGCGACCAGGCCAGCCGGCACGAGCAGCTCGGCCTGTCGCGAAGCCGAAGCCGCCTTCTACGACGCCATCGTCCAGAACGACGTCCGCCGTGCTGGAGATGGGCGACGACACGCTCAAGAAGATCTCCGTCGACCTCGTCTGGTCCGTCCGCAACAGCGCCACCATCGACTGGAACTCAAGGAGTCAGTCAGGGCCGCCATGCGCTCCAAGGTGCGCCGCCTGCTGGCCAAGTACGACTACCCGCCCGACCACGAGGAAAAGGCGGTCGAGCTCGTCCTTGAGCAGGCTGAGCTGTTCGCGGGTGAAGCCTGACATCTTGAGGTCCAACCCGACCCCGACCGGAACATCCCCGCGCGCGGCTGGCCGCTTTCTCCGGAAGCGTTGTCTCGGGATTGCCGGATTCTTCTCTTATGGATCAAGGCGCCGGCTTCGCCGGCGCACGCCTGCGGGCGGCGCTACCGCGCCGTCCTCGGCTGTGACGAGCGCTGCTCTACCCAGTGCCTGCACGAAGCGTGCTCGGTGCGGCGTGGGTCGACGTTGTCACGGATACTGGAAGCGTTCTCTAGCGGGCTTCCCGCGCGTGGCGTCCTGCCGCGCGCCAGCCCTCACAAACCAGGGTGTGGGGTTCCGGTGTCCGACTCACTGGCAGTGTCCTCGTCCTCACGCTTACCCCAGCTGAAGCCCTTGGGTAATTGGTCAGGTCGCAAGAGATCCATAGTGAGATAGTTGATGCCTAGACGGTCACCCAAGCTTTGCACGGTTTCTCGCACATACGGGTACACCGCCATGGCACCGGTGGTGTGCACGAACGTATTGAGCAACTCTTCACTGTACTGACCACCATCCGACCCATCGGATAGGTCGAATGAAGTGATAATCGAGGCCTTTATGATTGCCACGTCGTCGCCTTCATCCGTGGCGGGGCGGCAATCAGCCTCATATAGGAGTTCGATGCGACCTTCTGCGGTTAAATAGTACGGTGTCAAAGTCACATGAAACGAACTGGGCTCCTCGCCCACTAAGCGCTCAGCCGAGAACTTCCATGTGTAGACATTCGCGAAGACCAAGTTCTCGACCATCTCGGCATAGCGATCGTCATCCCAACCTGAGGTCTTGTGGGCCGGTGTCTCTTCATTCATCCGGTAGCGACCGAGTCGTCCGCACGGCGAAAGGGACGAACGGTGTCGGGACGAAGGCGACCCGAGCTGTCCACCGGCGAGGCGGCCTTAGCCTGCGACCACACAAGATCCAGAGGAGCTTTGCGATCCCGCGTCCGCTTTCGAGCCGTCCCTTCTGGCACAGCAGTAAGTTCCAATTCGAGTCCGCAGGCGTGCAGATAGTCTGCGAGCGTGTTTACGCGCAGGTTCCCGTCCCCACGAAGGACTCCATTCACGGCAGATTTCCGAACGCCCATCTTGTTGGCCAAGGAAACCTGATTCAATTCAGCGCTCGCCATCGCTTCATCGATAATCGCTAGAACGCGGTACCGCAGTCTAGACTCCGCCAGCAGGCGGCTGCCCTGCCCGGTCGAAGCCAGTCGGTCGTAGGCGCTCATATCTTCTTATCCTCTCGGATGATGGCCAATCCCAAGTCAATTTCCCTGCGGGGCGTCTTCTCTCCCCGCTTCAAAAATCCGTGCGTTACGCGAATCTGACCACATGCAGCGTCGCGCCGATAGTAAAACGGGAGCCGCACGGTCCGTGCCTTGATTTCCCACAATTCCCCCTGGAGGAGATTCAACTCCCGGGGGCGCGCGAGTGTGCCCGACGTTGCGAAATCTTCTAATCGCAACAGGATGTCGGCGAGCAAGGGAAGTTGCCTACGCCCGCCCGCCTCAAGGCTCTTCAGGAACTCTGCGCCGAGAGCCACGCCTTCGCGGTCAAGAGCTGCTTCAATCGCATAGGCCCTTCCCTCCTCCAAGATGGGGCGCCCGCACGAGTCGCACACGCGATCCGGTACAGACAAGACTGTACCTCCCCGCGCGATTGATTATCAAGAAGAGCTGTGGATAGCTCTGTGGCGACGCTCATGTCGCTCGAGCCACCTTAGCCCGCTACGCCCCGTATCTGCCGATCCCGTCGCGCCGAGACAGTTGTCAACACCCCTCGACCCAGACGAGGTGGACCGGGTAGGGCTGGCGGTCTGGTGCTTGCGGTGAACATCCAGCGGTAGTAGTGCTCCTCCGTGGCGATGTCGACGACGGCGCCACCCTCGCCGTCCGTCCGCAGGTCGCTGACCGCGCGCATGTCGTAGACGAAGCCCTCGGGCGTCGAGAGGATGACCCGCTTCCCCCAGAGGGCCGGCTCGTTGGCCGCGGGACGCGGGACCTTGGCCGGCGGGACGCCGAAGAAGGGGTATCGCGTCTCGCCCTCGTGCGCGGTCATGGGTTCAGCCCCTTCTGTCGCAGCCACGGGATCGGGTCGGTGGGCTTGTCGTCGACGCGGATCTCGAGGTGGAGATGCGGTCCGGTCGAGTTGCCCGTCGAACCCGTGAGCCCCAGCTCGCTGCCAGTCTGGACGCGGTCGCCGACATTGCACGCGGATGGCGGAGAGGTGGCCGTACCAGGACTCGACGCCGTTGGCGTGACGGACGCGCACCAGGTTGCCGTAGCCGCCGTCCCAGCCGGTGAAGCTGACGACGCCGCTGGAGACCGCGAGGGCCGGCGTGCCGGTCGGGCACGGCGAAGTCCTGCCCGGTGTGGAAGTCGGCGCCGCCGGTGGTGGGCGAGACGCGCGGGCCGAAGCCCGAGGTCAGCGTGTACGAGCGCGCCACCGGGAGCCGCCAGGGGCCGGAAGCCAGCGGCGCGCAACCAGCGGTCTTGCCGGCCAGCCGGTGCACCAGGTCCGTGGCCAGCGCCTCGTGAGCCTCGTACGCGAACGGGAAGCCCGACCGCTGCACCGACTGCGCGGCCTGCCAGAGCGGCATCTTCTGCCAGCCCGGCACCGACAGCAGGCCGGAGTTCCGCGTCGGCGAGCTCGGCCCGCCGTAGAAGGCACGAGCGGCGTAGCTCGGTGTCGTCACCTGCTGCGGGGTTCCCCAGCCGGCGGACGGGCGCTGCTGCATGAGGCCGAGCGAGTCGCGGTCGCCGTAGTCGAGGTTGCGGAGGCCGGACTCCTGGAGGGCGGTGGCGATCGCGATCACCCAGCCGCGCGGCGGGACACCGATGGACTTCCCGACAGCGATCAGCGTCCGCGCGTTCTGGACCTGGTCGGCGCTGAGGTCGTTGACCGAGACGCTCGTCGAGTCGAGGCTGCAGCTGGTGACCGCGCCGCTGGAGCTCATCAGTGAAGCGGAGTCGGAGCCACCGCCGAGCATGGCCGCCGTCATGGCCATGGGGATGACGGCCACGAAGCCGAGGCACACGACCGCGAGGCCGGCCGCGACGATGACACCGCGGCTCACTGGTCCTCCGCAGGCCGTACGTCGGCAACGCGCCAGTCGTGCTTCCACCTCACGACCGAGACCTCGAGCGAGGGACCGCCCGTGACGGCCGCGGTGAAGTCGCCGGCGTACGCGCCGCCCTGAACTCGCTTCAGACCCTGGACGCGGCCAGAAGGCAGCTGTCCGGGCGCAGCCATGCTCAGGCCCTTCCACAGGGCCGGCGTCGAGACGTCACGCAGCCGAGAGAGCCGGGAGTGTGACCGGTGCGCGCCCAGGTAGGTGGCGAGGAACGCGCGAGCGACGTGCCGCTGTGCCTGGGCAGCTCGGTGGGTGACCCTCTCCTCGGCGGGCGGGGTGGGCGTGGAGGTGACACGGACATGCGACCCGGTCAGCCGCTCCGGCCGTGGAGAGCCTCGATGGGAAGAGCTGCCCATGCCATGCCCGAGAAGGAGCGTGGCCAGCACGAGCGCGAGCACGAGCCCCGTCACCACCAGGAGGCGGCGCGGTGAGTAGAGCAGCCAGGCTGCCGGGCTACGCCGCATCGTCGCCGTACCCGTCGTCGCTGGGCCGGTAGATCGCGTAGACCTCTTCGCCGTCGTGCCACTCGGGTTCGGTGACCGGCATCGGCACACCTTCCGCCGATGGAGTCGGGATCCGCTCCTCGGGCCACTCGCTCTTCGTAGCCCGGTGGCGGCGCTGCAGGAGCAGGGCCAGCGGACGGCCTCGGTGGACCATCTGGCTGGGGGCCGGACGGCGTGGTGGCGGAAGCTGGAGGCAAGGCCTGCGGTGTGTCGGGTGTCGTCGCGAAACCCGGGTCCGCGGCAGCCGGGCGGGCCTCCGCGCGGTCGGGCACCTCCTCGGAGGCGTCGTCGTCCTTGCCGGCGGCGACGGTGGCGGCCGCGGCGACGTTGCCGGTGTAGACGCCCACGCCAGTGCTCGTTGCCTTCCTGGCCCAGCGGCGAGCGCTCCGGCCGGCGTTCTGGAAGGCGGAGGCTCCGTCACCGAACGGGTCGGTGTGCGGGGACACCATCGTGGTGAGCCGGCGGAAGGGCTTGAGCGCGACCCACATGACGAAGCCGAACAGCGGCATCAGGACGAGGCTGAGCCAGGGCGGCATGTGGGAGCCGGGATCGAAGATGAGGCCCAGCACCCGGATCGTGACGGCTGCCCCGATGCCGAAGATGACGGAGTTCACCAGGGCGGCGCCAACCGCGCGGCCGATTCCGAGCACCACGCCGCGGCCGGCGGGGAAGGCGCCCAGCGTGGCGAAGGCCGGGAACAGCATCACGGCAAGCCGGACGATGAGGAAGGAGCCGAGCAGCAGCAGCGCGGCGATCAGCAGGAACGGCAGGGCCAGCAGTGCTGCGACGCTGGAGAGGAGCGCGTAGCCGATCCTTGTGTCCGACCGCTTCCCGGTGAGGTTCTCGTAGGCCTCGGGGTCGGTGTCCTTGATCTGGGAGGCCAGCTGCGCCCACCGGTCCTCCTTGTCCTGGATGATCTGCTTGCCGCGCTGCGGGTCGTGCTGGACGACGTACGCCTCGTGCCAGGTCAGCGCCTGCGCCTTGAACAGCTCGGTGCCGTACTTCTTCGCCGTCTCGCTCGAGGTCGAGCCGAGGGTGCCCGCGAGCCAGCCGCGGTAGAAGATCGACTCCTGGACGTTCGAGGCCACCGACTCGCCGGGGTCGAGGTTCGACTTGTGTCCGTCCAGGCCGTCGACGACGGTGCCGAGTGTGGAGGTGACGGTGCCGTCGGCGAAGTGCCCGGCTGCGACGGGCCAGCGGAACAGCGCCGTGGCGATCAGTACGACGATCAGGGCCCAGCCCACCGCGGCGGCCGTGGTCGCAAGAGCCGCGCGGCGTGCCTTGATGAGGATGGCGATGCCCAGCAGGGCGAAGACCGCGGGGATCCAGGTGGCGAACAGGCTGTTGTGCAACGCCCGCGAGACGCGGGTGATCACCGGGTCCATGCTGTCCAGGAACGTCGGGTGGAAGGCGACCTGGGTCAGCGATGAGGTCAGGGCGGTGACCGCGATCGGGATGTTCATCAGCCAGTTGCTCAGCGCCGTGCCGATCACTGCGTCGGGGTGCCTGGCGGCGTCCGGACCGCAGCCGAGGTCGTAGGTGTGCCAGCGCAGACCGGCGTAGCCGTACTGCTGGTACATCGTGGCCTTCGAGCCCGGGGCGAACGGGTCGCGCTGCGGAGGCGGTGCGCCCTTGTGCGCGTCGAAGAACGTCGCGAGCCCGGTCCCGGGCATGTCGGGGGTCGGGGACTCCTTGCAGGAGATCCCGGGGAAGGCGCGGACCTGGTCGGCCGTCGCGGAGCCGGCGGGCAGCAGGAACAGCAGCGCGGCGAAGACGGCCAGGGCGGCGACGGTGCGGCGTCTCATGCGACCGCCTCCGGTTCGCCGTACGACTTGCCGGGCGCCGCCGTGGTGTTGAGCGCGTCGAGGAGCGCCGGGTTGGCGGTGAGGTCCACGCGGATCTTGTCCACGTGGCCGTCGACGTCGCGCATCACGAACTCGCGGAAGCCCGAGGCGCCGCGACCAGACGACAGGGCAGCCAAGGCACGCTCGTAGCCGATGCCGGTGGGCACTCTGAGCATCCGGAGTCCGTCGCGGGCGGCGCCCTCGTCCTCGATCCGGCCGACGAAGGCGGCGGACATGAAGTTGGCGACGTCCATGCCGAGTACGTCGGACGGGTTCTGCGATGCCGCCAGGACGCAGGTGTTCCACTTGCGGGAGTCGCGGCCCAGCCGGGTGAACAGCGCGCGGCCGGCGGACCACTCGCCGAGGAAGTGGGTCTCGTCGAGCGCGACGAGCTTGCGGCTGTGCATGGTGCGGCCGTAGACGGCGCGGGTGGCGTACCAGGACGCGAGGTGCAGCAGCGGCACGGCCAGCTGCTCGGACGTCGACCAGTGCTCGCGGGGGACCGAGCGGGGCGGCAGCACGAGTCCCGGCATGGTGAGCACGGTCAGCGTCGCGTTGAGCCGTTCGGCGCCGGCCTGCCCGCTGGGGAAGAACAGCCGGGCCAGCGGGAGCTCGGCCATGTCGCGCAGGTAGTTGGCGACCACGCGGCCGTGCGCCTCGGGGAGCCCCTCGAGGTTCTCCACGACGTCCCACAAGCGAGGCGGTCGGCTCGCCGTGCGTGGCGCGGACGGCGTCGGAGATCACCAGTGCCGTCTCCGGGATCTTGTCGAGGGACGGCGGGAGCAGCATCTTCACCACGTCCATCGCCAGGAGCTTGCGATCCTGGGCGGCCAGCACCAGGGCCTCGGCGAACGCGTCCTCGCTCGGGTAGGCGAGGCGCTGCGGACGCGCCACCACCTCGAAGGGGTTGAGCGTGCCGCTGGCCGCCGTGGTGAGGTCGAGGTGCTCGCTGTGCTGTGCCAGCTCGGGCAGCTCGGTGAGCCGGGCGAGCGGTCCGGAGGGGTCGAGCACGACGGAGGGGATGCCGCGCCGTACCGCCTCGTAGGTGATCTGGCCGAGCAGCACGCTCTTGCCGGCGCCCAGGCCTCCGACGACCGGGACGAGGCCCGAGGTCTCCTTCTCCTCGGTCGCGTAGTGGGTGTCGAACATGACGGCGCGGCGGGACGAGCCGGCGGTGTAGCCGACGTACGGACCGCGGCGGTCGCCCAGCTTGCTCGAGGCGGCGGGAACTCCGGCGGCCACGTAGAGCGCGGGCAGCCGGCGGCGGTACGCCGAGGTGGAGATCGGCTCGCCGGGGATGAACTCGCGCAGCAGGCCGTACTGCCCTCGCGGGTGCTCGATGGTGACCCGGCGGCCCCGGTAGGAGGCGATGACCTTGCGCACCCGCTCGAGGCACTCGTCCTCGGTGCGAGCCGCAACCGCGAGGCGGAACCAGCCATGGATCCGGGCGGCGGCCACCTCGACGCCGCGGCTCATCTGGTCCTCGACCTGGCGGGCGTGGCGGGCCTGGCGGTCCAGGGCGAGCGGCTCGTCGAGGTCGTGCTCGCCGTAGTGCCGCTGCATGTCGCGGACCACGAGGAGCTTGCGCTGGATCGCCTTGCGGGCGTCGGCGCCGGACAGTACGTCGAACTGGGCGGACCACTCGACGGGGAAGGCGAGCCGGTCGGTGTGGGACAGCCACGGCTCGTGGCCGGGGTCGGGTGCCTCGATCTCCTCCAGCCGGCCGACCGACATCACCGCGACGTGCCGGGTGATCGGCTTCTCCGACCGGCCGGTCACCGTGACGGTGCGGCCAAGCGGCTGCACGGCGTAGTCGACCTGGTCGGTGAACGTGTGGAGATCGTCGGGGTCCCACACGCCGTCGTCTCCGCCGGCCGACAGCTCGGCAGGCGCGGGGAGGCCGAGCCCGACCGATCGGCGCAGCAGCCACTCCATCTCCTCCGCGGTGGCGGGCCGGCCGTCGAGACCCGGAGAGGCCGACGGTCTCGGTGACACGTTCCACGTGAGAGAGGAGGCGGGCGTGCTCGGTGTTCCCCGGGCGACGCCACAACGCGGCGGCCAGACGGTGGGACGGCGCGCGAGCGCTGAGGCGGACGCCGAGGAAGACCTCCTTCTCCGCCATCGTCTGGTGCTGGAGGTGGTGCTGCATGGCGACCAGGTGGTCGCTCCACGGTCCTCCTCGCCGGGGGTGGTCAGCGGCGCGGGCGTCAGCTTGTGCAGCCGTCGAGCCCAGGCGGCGGCGGGGTAGGGGCGCGTCGTCACGCGCAGGTGCACCCGGTGGCCGGCCAGCCACGCCAGCGCGTCTCCGGCGCCGAAGAGGAGCTGCTCTCGCTGGGTGTCGGAGCGGAAGGCCCAGGGCTGGGTCGGCAGGACGAACCAGGCCCAGGCCTCCCTGTCGGTGAAGCAGAGGTTGTCCTCGATGTTGCGCAGCGCGAGCTTGGCCCGCACCGCGGGGTCACGCTGCTTGTTCCTCGTCGACATGAAGCTTCCTCACTCGGACGGTCTTGGGGCTGACCCGCATCGGCCGCTCGGCCTTCGCAGCACGAGGCGCGGTGACCTCGGCGACCAGCAGCTGCCAGACGCTCACCAGCGGGCGGTCGTGGTCGATGACGCCGGTCAGGGCGTAGGTGGCCAGGATCGAGAGCACGAGCTCCCACACCGGCGGGACGCTGACCCGCATCGGGAGCACGGCCTCGACCAGCAGGATGCTCACGAAGAGCACCAGCCAGATTCCGTAGGCGGAGTACCGGGCCGACCAGGGCAGCGTCAGTCCCTTGGGGCCGAGCCAGACGGCATCGACCCGGTACACCTCGTCATCAGGACGAAGCAGCACGGCTCATCCCTTGGCGAAGACGAAGTTCGCGATGCTGTCGCCGAAGCCGAAGAACAGCGCAGCGCCGGCGATGACCACGCAGCCGAGCAGCACGTTCGTGATCGTCATGGCGTTCTGGCTCATCTGACCCTTGCGGGCGCCGGCGATGATGCCCAGGCCGATGACCAGCAGCACGATCGGAATGATGTTCTTGACCGCCCAGTCGACGATCCCGTGCGAGTTGATGGCTGGCGCCGCGGTGGCGAGCTCAGTGATGAATCCGGACATCGTTGTCTACCTCCCGAGTGGGGCCCGAGGAGGCACGGCCGCGGCCGTCTCCCTCCGAACGGACGCAAACAGTTTCTTTACCTTCTCGTGGCATCCGAGCACACCAAGTGGTCGCTCGGAAACCCCTAAATGAACGCCTATCGACAACTTCGGGCAGATCGAGCAAAGTGGCCCAAGGGGGCGTCCGGGCTGCCCAGAAACCGGCCGCGCACCACGGTGTCTTGGCCGAGCGAGACCTGTCTTCGGAAAATCGAAGACGGCCGTAGACGCAATTGCCGAACGCAAGACGCGAGCCGAGACCGGCCGCCGAGGCGTCGCGGCTGACACCAACCGTGACGGCAACGAGGCCGAACCGGCCGGCACGAACCAGTTGCCGAATTGCAGACGCTGAGCGTGGAGAGGCCTCGCGGGCACCGCCTGAGACAGGCCGGAGAAGCCTACGGATCAAAAGGTTGGGGGTTCGAATCCCTCCGAGCGCGCTCGCGGAACCCCAGGTCATATCCCCCGTTGACCTGGGGTTCCGTGCGTTTTGGGCGACTTCCACGGGCCGAAGTGCCCGCCTCGCCGGTCTTCCGCCTCTGCAGGTCCCGGTAGGTCGGGCCAAGACTGGCAGCGAGGGGCACCGGAAGGGGTTTTTCGCGCACCGTCTCTCCGGCGGGGGTAGATGCCGTCACCACGGCAGCCGGTCGGACGCGCGCGGTAGGTGGCCAGTGGGGGGCTGTGACTCCTCTTCCCGCCCTCGTGAGGGACGCGGCTACGGCCGTGCCGAAGGGAGAACTGGTTGTGATGGACAGGCGAAGAGGGGCTGCTGCTCTGGTGGCCGCCGCCCTGGCCGCGACATTCATGATGTCGGCACCGGCACTGGCAGCCGGGCCGGGATCGGGCAATGGTGGGGGCTCCGGCGGAGGCGGTTCAGGTGGTGGCGGATCAGGCGGTGGCGGATCAGGTGGTGGCGGATCAGGTGGTGGCGGTGGCGGGGAACCGACCGACAACACCGGTTCGCTCTACTCCGACCTCGTGCTCGCGCTTCGCGCCGAGAACGGGACGCCGATTCTCAAGACGTACGTCGTCCCGGCCACGGAGACCGAGCCCGCGTCGACCGAGTACTGCGTCCAACCGGTGTCCTACGAGCCGGTGCCAGGCCTCACCGTGTCCGTCAACCCGGTCGACGGCCGCTCGGTGTCGGTCATCCCGCTGCAGGGCGAGTGGCTGGGCGACCCGAACTCCCCGATCGCGCAGGACGAGATCGGGGCGTGTGACCCGCAGACGCAGTACGCCATGTTCGTCAAGGAAACCGAGCTGGAGCGGCTGAACCTGGCGCGCACGTCGGAGGACGTCATCGCGCAGAAGCTCGCCGACGTGAAGACCAAGCTGACCTTCGCCGACCAGATCGCACTGGAGTCGACCGGCCGCATCACATGGGACGGCACGCCCATCGACGCCTCACCCGAGAACGCCGCGATCTACCAGTCGCTGATGACGACCGGCACCATCCCGGGACTCCACCCGGCCAGCATGGCGGGTCCGCCGGCGCAGATCGGGCCGTTCGACGCGTGGCACCTGGCCGCGATGAGCATCGGTGCGGCGGCGAGCAAGAGCGTGCCGCTCACCATCGACGCGGTCGAGTACTACAACCGGGTCATCGGCTTCCCGCCGCCCGCGGACCCGACGGCCACCCCGCCGGTTCCGGACTACGAATCGCCCTGGGGCGTGTCCTTCGTACGCTCCTCCGACCCGGCCAACCCCGGGACGGAGCTCGGCGGAAGCGAACGCTTCGTCGACTACAGCAACTTCAGGTACAACCGCTCGGAGACCTTCAAGGGCAGCGTCACCTGGCTCGACGTGCCGACACTGACGTGGAAGGTCAGCAAGATCACCGACGTGGTGCCGTTCACCAACCTCTCGTCGGAGGACGAGATCGGTGACAAGACGCTGACCGGTGTGACCGCGTTCGCGCAGCTGGCCGACGACGTGCGGGCGCTGTGCAACTTCATCCCGGACAACACGTTCATCCCCGGGTTCTACATGGACGTCCCCGGGGCGGACACGACTGACGCACAGCTCAAGGCGATCCACGACCCGGCCGTCGACCTCGGCACCCTTCCGGAGAACGTCTTCAAGACCCAGTCGTTCCCGGTCACGGCGTCCCTGCTCAACCCGTGGGGCGGCGCGCAGATCGACGGCGCGCGGCTGCGCCTGACGGTCGACGCTCCCGACAACCTGGCCGACGGCGACGTCACCGCCACCGCTCCGGACGGGCAGACGGTCCCGTTCACTCCGGACGGTAACGGAAACCTCGTCGGTTGGTGGGGCCCGGAGAGCGGCTTCCCGGTCCAGCCGGGGTACAACGTCTCGACGAGGTTCGACGTGACGGTCGGCGGAACCGCACCCAGCGGTAACTACGCCCTCACGCTGGACCTGGTCAACGTCAACGACGCCCCGCTCACGCCGCTCGCTTCCGAGAGCGGCACCATCAAGGTCAACGACAACGCGGCCACGGTGCTGTGGGCTGGCTCGGTCGTCAAGTACGTCACCCAGGGCACGGCCGTGAAGCTCCCGGTGCAGGTGTATGCACCTGCTGCCGGCACGGCTCACCTGACCTTGACCGTGACCGGTCCTGGCGACGACCCCCTGACGACCGATGTCGTGGAGGCGCTCGCAGCCGGTGACGTGAAGGTCTACGGCAGCAACGGCACGACCATGGTGCCGATGGCGCTGACCCTGAACGCAGACGGTCAGCTCGTGGGCACCTGGGCCGCGACCTTGGGCGCGGAGGCGGGCTACACCCCGGTGACGTGGTACGCCACGGTCGGTGAGGGCGCCCCGGTGGGCAACTACGCCTTCGGCGTGAACCTCGAGGGCGGCAACACCCTCGACCCGGCCGTGGTCGCCATCTCGGCTCCCGAACAGCACGGCGAGCAGCCGCCGGACGCCGGCGAGGACACCACCGCGCCGGTCGTGACGGCGACGCCGGCCACCACCCCGGGCACGGACGCGTCCTTCACGCTCGCCGCGAACGAGGACGGCGTGACCTTCGAGTGCCAGCTGACCAAGGACGGGACGGTAGACCAGGCCTGGGCATCGTGCACGTCGCCCAAGACCTACACCGGCCTGGACCCGGGTTCCTACGTCTTCTCCGCCCGCGGGACCGATCGAGTCGGTCTGGTCTCCGAGGTCGCGACGTGGGAGTGGGTAGTCGGGGGGCCGCCGCCCGCCGACACCACCGCGCCGGTGATCACGATCGACGCCAGTGTCATCACCACCACCGCGGCGACGTTCACGTTCAGCGCGGACGAACCGGTCACCTCCTTCCAGTGCCAGCTCACGAAGAACAACCGCGCGGAAGGCTGGGAGCCGTGCACGTCGGCGACGACGATGGAGTACACCGGCCTCAAGCCGTCCACGTACTTCTTCTCGGTGCGCGGCACCGACCTGGCGGGCAACGCGTCTGACGTCGTGAACAGCGCCGCCTGGACCGTCTCCCACAAGGGTGGAAAGCCGTCCAAGGCGGCGACCCCGCCCCAGGCGACGACCCCGCCCGGTCGACGGTGACCGCTGACGTCACGAACAGCTGAAAACAGGAGGGTCGCACCCGCGGGTGCGACCCTCCTCCGCGCCCGACGCGGGTGGCAGCCTGCTGCCCTTGCCAGCCGGTCGTCGGCCGAACCGAGGACCAAAGACCCCTCGTCTCCTGCCGGCGGATAAGCGAGACTCGACACACGCGGCGCGTCTCCAAGAAGGGGGCGGTGGGCCGCCCCTCGCCGGTCCTCCGGAGCCGGTGCGGCCATTGCCTTGGAAGAAGCCATGACGTTTCGATTCGTGCCCGCCCAGCCACCTCAGGGTCTGGAGGTGCACAGCCTTCGCCAGTCGACACGACTGCACGTGCGGCTCTGCGGAGAGCTCGACATCGCGACTGCCGACCGGCTCGCGGCGCCCGACCTCCTCATGCCCCATGAA
The DNA here is from genome assembly GCA_963816325.1 of uncultured Actinomycetota bacterium. Taxonomy (GTDB): domain Bacteria; phylum Actinomycetota; class Actinomycetes; order Propionibacteriales; family Nocardioidaceae; genus Nocardioides_B. The sequence continues at coordinate 21,619 of CAWFKC010000001.1, forward strand.
TCGGCCCTGGCGGCGGTGGTCCTCGACCTGCGCCGGTTGACCTTCTGCGACGTCACCGGCACCCGGGCGCTGGTGAGGTACCGCGACGCCCACCACGAGCTCGGCCGGGTGGTCGCCGCGCAGGAGGTCCGGCCCAACGTCCTCCAGGCGCTGCGGGCGCTCGAGGTGGAGCACCTCTTCTTTCCCTGATCGCCGGAGTCGGACTCACTGACCGACACCGGTATCGGTCAGGCCGTCACACACGTACTTCCCCGGCGACCGCTGCCTCCACTTCCCGTGCTGGAGCTGGAGCACGTTGAAGCACTCGGACGTGCGCTTCGCCCCCACCGGCTGCGGGGAGTGGATGCCGTCCCCGGTCCATCCCCGCACGTCGCGGAGCCGTTGCACAAGTGCATCCCGGCTCAGCCGGCCGCCGAGGGCGCTGGCCTGCTCGACGAACAGCCGAGCCGCCGACCACGCGTAGACACCGAAGAAGTCGGGGTGGGCTCCGGGATGCACCTGCTGGAGCCAGGTCTCGTATCGCTGCATCTCCCTGCTGCGGCGCGCCCCCTCGAACGGCACGATGTTCAAGAACACGTAGGTGCCCTCGACCGCGTCACCGCCCTGCTCGACGTACCTGGGGTCGTAGGCGGCCTCGTCCTCGATGAACAGGCCGGGCTCGAAACCCTGCTGCTTCATGGCCTGGGCGAGCCGGACGGCGTGGAAGTAGTCACCGAAGAACCGCACGCAGCGGACGCCGCGCTTCTTCAGCTGCTGGACGTACGGCGCGTAGTTGAACTCGGCGACGTCGATGTTGGCCTGGTAGACGAAGTGGAACCCGCGCTTGGTCCAGCCGGCCACCGCGCTGCTCGCATTGACCGTCGCGGCCTGTGCGTCGAGGGTCAGCATGGCCGCCCTCCGGACGGCCTGCGGGAAGCGCCTGACGAAGAAGTCCGGCACCGAGTTCGGGATCAGGTTCACCGCGACGCCTTGGGCGCCGAAGCAGGTCGAGCAGTGGTTGCGCTGCGGGGTGACGGCCGAGGAGCGGATGTCGGGCAGCCCGCAGCGCTCGGCGGTCGACGCGCCCCCGGAGTCGAACGCCGACATCGACCCGACGGCTGCGAATGCCACCTCGCACGCCCGGGTGTACGCCTGCTGGTCGGCGCCGGCATCGGTCCGGCTGTCGAGCGTCAGCACCTTCAGCTTGCGGCCGCAGAGGTCGGAGGTGGCGTTGAAGTAGGCCGCGAACGCGCGGGTCGCGTCACGCGCCGACTCGAAGATGCCTGGCACCGGCCCGCTGACGTCGGCGACGTTGGCGATCGTGAGGGTGTCGTCGGTGATCCCGGTCTGGTTGTGGAACCCGGCGCAGCTTCCGGCGTGCGCGCGCCCGCGAAGACCCCCGGCCGGCGACCTGCCCACGCCCGCCGCCCGCCCCGGGTCGCTGCGCCCCGCGCCGTGGCCGCGCGGTGAGGCCGGGACCGACGGCTCCGTGGCGGACGCCGCGGGGGCGCCCGCAGGAGCCAGGCCGACGGGGTCGCGGTCGCGCTCAGCCCCGCCGGCGCCTTGCTCGAACCCGCCGGTGAGCGTCCCGTTGGCCGCGCGCACCGTCTCCGGGTCCAGCCTCGAGCCACACGCCGCCAGGAGCAGCGAGAGGAGCGCGGCCGCCAGGATGAACGGGGCGGTCCCCCGTCTCGTGCTCATCTCGCTCCCTCGTCGCGACGGCGGCCACCGCCTGGATCAGCGTGCTCGGCTCCGAGCGGAAAACGACGAGCGGGCGGGATCGTTACGGGGTCGGCCCCGGAGGTCGACGATTTCGGACCCCTGCCGCGTGCTCTTCACGTTCTCGCCACGTCCGGTTCACCCCCGCCGGGAAGCGTCCTCACCGACAGCGACGCCGTCGTCGGAGGGACCGATCGTGCGCCTACCACTCCCGGTCATCACCGGGCGCGTCGCCTCGCCGGGCGCGGCCCGGGTGGCCAACGTGGCTCATCGCGGGGCGAGTGCCGCCGCCCCGGAGAACACCCGCGCCGCGCTCGAGCGCGCGGTCGCCCTCGGGGCGGACCTGGTCGAGGTGGACGTCCAGCGGTCCAAGGACGGCGCGCTCGTGCTCGTGCACGACACGACGCTCGCGCGGACCACGGACGCGCGGCGCATGTTCCCGCACCGCGCTCCGTGGCGGGTCCGCGACTTCACCCACGCCGAGCTGATGCGGCTCGACGCCGGGTCGTGGAAGGGTGCCCGTTTCACCGGCGAGCGGCTGGCCACGCTGCCCGAGGCGCTCGCGCTGCTCGGGCGCACCCGGACGGGGCTGCTGCTGGAGCTGAAGGCGCCGGACCTCTACCCGGGCCTGGTCGCGGACGTGGTCACGACGCTGCGAGCGCACCGGGGTCTGGTCGACCGGGCGGTCGCGGACGGCCGGCTGGTGGTGCAGTCCTTCTCGTTCGCCGCGATGAAGGAGCACAAGACCCGCGCGCCCGACGTGCCGGTCGGTCTCCTGGGCAGGCCCGACCCGGAGAACCTGCCCGCCCTGGCGACGTGGGCCGACCAGGTCAACCCCGGGCACCGGGCGGTCGACCGGCCCTACGTCGAACGGCTGCACGAGCTGGGCATGACGTGCCAGGTGTGGACCGTCAACCGCGAGGCCGCGATGCGACGCGTGATCGGCCTCGGCGTGGACGGAGTCATCACGAACCGGCCCGCGGCGCTCCGCAAGGTCCTCTCGGGCCGCTGAGCGGACACCGACGTAGCGTGTGGGCGTCTCCCTCGCGGGAGAGACGCCCCACGCGGCTCAGGCGCCCGCGCGCTCCCGGGTACGACGGGCCAGCTCGGCTAGCGCCTTCGGGAAGATCTCGGCCGGTGGGTTCACCAGGCCGGCACCGACCTGACCGACGCCCGCGAGCTTGCCGGCCATGCCGGTGTTGATCTGCGGGAGGATCCCGGTCCGGCACACCTTCGAGACGTCGATGCCGGTGGGCGCGCCCTGGAAGTCGAGCACCGGGATCGTCCAGCGCGGGTTCTCCGCGAGGGTGATCTCGCGCATCCGCTTCGTGGTGGCCAGCGCGTCCGGCACGCTGCCACCGACGAACCGGACGATCGCCGGGGCGGTGGCCATCGAGAAGCCGCCGAGGCCCGCGGTCTCGGTGATCGCCGAGTCGCCGATGTCGGGGTTCGCGTCGTCGGGGCCGAAGCTGCCCAGGAACAGTCCGTCGGCCAGCTCCGCGGGACCGGTGAACCACGCGTCGCCGGTGCCCGCGACCTGGATGCCGAACTCGGTGCCGTTGCGGGCCATCGCCACGACCATCGTCGAGCCGTCGATGCCCCGGGCCGCGTCCAGCGCCAGCTTGCACGCCGGCATCGCCAGGTTCAGGAAGAAGTGGTCGTTGCCGCCGATGAAGCGCAGCGCCTGTGCGACGTCGGGGACCGCGGCGTCGGACTCCACCAGGGCCGGCGCGAGGTCACGCATCAGCATCAAGGTGCCGGCCCGGTTGCGGTTGTGGGCCTCGTCGCCCATCTGCAGCATCTGGGTGAGGATGCCGGTCACGTCGACCGGCCCGGTGGCCCGCACCGCCTCCGCGAGCAGCGGACCGAGCACCGCGGACATCCAGCGCAGCCGCTCGAGGACCTCGGCGCCGTACGCGCCGTACCGCAGCACCTTGCCCAGGCCCTCGTTCAACGAGCAGTAGGTGCGCCGGCCGGTCGCCGGGTCCTCGATCACGAACATCCACATCGACGGGGAGACGACACCGGCCATCGGCCCCACGGCGCTGCGGTGGTGGCACGGCTCGAACGACACGGAGGTCCCGGACTCGAACAGCGCCACGGCGTCCTCGGGGTCGTCGACCAGCCCCTCGAGCGCGGCGGCGCCCATCAACGCGCCGCGCATCGGTCCCGACGCGTTCTGCCAGGTCAGCGGCGGGCCCGCGTGCAGGAACTCGCCCTTCTGCAGCCCCATAGCCTCCGAGGCGGGGACCACGTCGACGAGCATCGCCTGCACGTCCAGCATCGCCTGCACGGCGCGGGCGTTGGCCGCGGCGCGCAGCGGGTCGGTGGCCACGGTGGCGAGGTCGGCCGCGGTGCCCTCCATGGGCGGTCGCCAGTCCACGCGGGTGACCGGCACCGCCTGGCCGGCGACCGCGTCGGCGAACAGGTCGGCGCCGGCGCTGACCACACCCGTGGGCGCCTCGGTGGGGGTCGGGCTGGTGGTCACTGCGCACCTCCGGTGAGAGCGATCGCCCGGCGGGCCGCCTGGGCGTTGGACAAGAACACCTCGGCACCGGCGGACGCCAGCGCCTCGGCCTGGGCGCCGAGCCGCTGCGGATCGGACTCGGTGCCCACGCAGGCGACGACGACCGGGAGGTCGCGGCCATCCTCGCGGGCCACCGCGCGCGCCTTCTCGATCGCCGGGGCCAACGAGGCGGCCGGGTCCGGGTCGGCGCCGTCGCCGAGCACCACGTCGAGGAGTACGACGGCCGTGGAGCCGTCCGCGGCGACCCGCGCGAGGTGCTCCAGGCGCAGCGTGGGGTCGATCATCGGGTGCGCCCGACCGGTGGTGAGCGCGTCGTCGCCGAAGTCCACCATCGTGTGCGCCTGCGCGATCGAGGAGGGGTCCAGAGCCAGCTCCGGCGACAGCGGGATGTTGCTGCGCACCGGGCCGAGCGCGTCGGCGGCCAGCAGCATCGCCTCGTCGCAGAGCGTGCCGCCGACGAACAGGCCGCGCAGGAACCGGCCCCCGGAGGAGGCGGCCGGCGACCCCCACGTCGGCCACTGCGGCCGGGGGCGGCCGAGCGCGTCGAGCACCGCCTCGGCGGCCATGGTGAGGTCCGGGCGGCCGGCGCCGAGCAGCGCGAACTGCACCGGGGTCGCCAGCGACTCGGCGTAGGCGGTGATCTCGGCCGCGACGTCCTCGGCCGGAGGCTTGGACACCACCACGACCAGCTCGACCGCCGGGTCCTCGTCGAGCCGGCGCAGCGCCTCACGGGTGGAGGCGCCACGCACCACCGGACCGAGGTCGCGACCGCCGACACCGAGGGCCGCCCCGACGCCGACTCCGGCGGCGTCGAGCAGGCACAGCAGCTGCTGGCAGCCGGTGCCCGAGGCAGCGACGACGCCGACCGGGCCCGGCCCGGTGCGGTTGGCGAAGCCGAGGCCGACGCCGCCGACCACCGCGGTGCCGCAGTCGGGCCCCATCACCAGTCGGCCCCGCGCGGCGGCCGCCTGCTTGAGGGCGACCTCCTGCTCGAGGGGCACGTTGTCGCTGAAGATCATCACGTCGCGTCCGGCCTCGACCGCGTCCATCGCCTCGACGGCGGCGTGCTCGCCGGGCACCGAGACCAGCACCAGGTCCGCGTCCGAGGCACGAAGCGCCGCGCTCGTCGTACGTGGCGGCGCCTCCTCCACGCCAGCCGTGCTGCCCCGGCGGGACGCCTGGGCGAGCGCCGACTCCACGGCGGCGAGCGCCGTGGCGAGGTCGCCGTCCTCGGCGAGCCGGACCGCCACGACCATGTCGTTCGGCGTCGTGGCCGGTACGTCGAAGCCCATCGAGCTCAGGACATCGAGGTTCAGCGGGGTGGCCATCGCGACCTGCGCGTCGACCACTCCGGTGGCGGCGGCCACGTCCTTGCTGACCTGGAGCAGGGTCACCGAGTCGGCGTAGGCACCGCGGCGTACCTCGACGTGGGTGGCGCCGGCGACGGCCGGTGCGGGGGGACTGGTCATGGTCGTGAGCTCCTTGACGCGAGAGGGACGAGCGCCAGCGTGGTCCCGAGGACCAGGCCGGCGCCGGACGTGTGACCGACTCGGGCGAGCCGGTCGACGGCGGAGGCGAGCGCGCGCGGATGGGGCCGGGTCAGCTCGAGCAGTAGGCGACGGAACTGGGGGAGGACGTCCCCGCGCACCGCGCAGTCGAGGAGGGTGGCCGAAAGCCGGGTGGTGGCCACCCGCGCCTGCTGCTGGACCGCCGCGGCGACCGGGGAGGCCGTCAGGCCCGCGGCCACGGTGGCGGCGATCCAGCCGGCGAGGACGTCGTCGCCGACCGGGGTGAGTCCGCTGCCGCGACCGAGCAGGGCCGGCACCGCCCCGGGGTCGCCGACGGCGAGCAGCCCGAGCGCATCGGGGGACAGCTCCGCCCGGACGTGGGCGACGAGCGGGTCGGCCACCGGGGGCAGCGCGGCGGCTGCCGCCGCGACGGCCTCCGCCGGGAGCCGCGGGACCGAGGCGTCGATGATCCGTGTCACCTCGAACTCGTCGGCGGTGAAGCGGACCCGGCCGGCGCCGACGAGGGCGCGGTCGGCGTCCGTGCCGATCCCGCCGAGGACCGGGAGCGTGGTGCGCAGCCCGCACGGCACCGCGGTGGCGGCTGAGGAGAGCACCCCGAGCGCCGAGCCGTCGACGTCGAGGTAGACCGCGTCGGAGCCCCGGTGCACCACCGGCACAGAACGCACCGGCCCGGCCAGCAGCCCGCCCACCCAGCCGGTGGCGGCGGTGACGTGGCGGGTGGGGCTCGTCATGCGTCCTCTCGGGTCACCAGGCCCGCTGCCCGGGGAGGGGCTGCCGGGACCGTGTCCGGGGCCCCGGTCCGGGGCCGCGCGGCGGAATCGTGCCTCGACGGTAGTGGCGTGGGCTACGGTGTGCCGACGTCAGCCCTTGCCAAGGCTCGCGCCGTGGAGGTGCAACAGTTGATAAACGTCGCCTACGGCGTGACCGTGCGGGAGCTCCTCGCGCTGGAGAGCATGCGCGGCACCGCCGTGCTCGCCGGCACCGGCGGCCTCGACCGGCAGGTGGGCGGCGTCAACGTCATGGAGGTCCCGGACGTCGTCGACTGGGTCAAGCCGCAGGAGCTGCTGGTGACCACCGGCTTCCCGCTGGTCTCCGGCGACGGGGCGGGCCGCTCACCCAGGTTGGCCGGCCTGGTGCGCGACCTCGACGCGCGCGGCCTCGCGGGCATCGGCATCAAGGTCGGCAGGTACCTCGACGAGGTGCCCCGCGACGTCCTGGCGCTTGCCGACGAGCTCGACTTCCCGCTGCTCGCGCTGCCCGCCTCGCTGGGGTTCGACGACCTGCTCCACCAGACCTACGTGCGGCTCAACGAGCTGCAGAGCGGGGTGCTCGAGCGGATCGACCGGTTGCACCAGGCGTTGACGCTCCTGGTGCTCGAGGGCGGCGACCTCGACCACATCGCCGCGGAGGTGGCCGGCGTCCTGGAGGTCGGGGTGCTGGTCACCTCCACCGACGGCCGGGAGCGGGCCGCCGCGCTCACGCCCGAGCTGCGCTCGCGCCTCGAGGACGCCGGGCTGTTCGACCCCACCGGCCGGTTCCGCGTCGAGCGGGCGAGCGGCCGCCCGCTGCCGGTCGGGAAGGGCCAGGTGCGGCTGCAGCCGATCGCGGCCGGCGGCACCGACCTGGCCCGGCTGGTCTGCTTCCGCGCCGACCGGCCGCTCTCGCCCGAGGACGTGTCCGCGCTGGAGCGCACCGCGACGGTGGCCGCGCTGCTGGTCACCCGGCGCCAGGCGGTCAACGCCGTGGAGAGCAAGTACCGCGGCGACTTCCTGCGCGACGTCTTCCTCGGCCGGGCCGGGGACGAGGACTACGTCATCGAGCACGCCGCCACGCTCGGCTGGGAGCTGGCCCGGCCGATGCACGTCGTCTCCGCCGAGATCGACCCGCTCGCCCCGGAGGAGCCCCCGGTGTCCGGCCGGCTACGACGCAGCTGGCAGGAACGCTTCTCCGCGGCCTGGCAGCAGGTCTGCGAGTCGATGGACCGCACCGTCCCGACCGTCGACTTCTCCGCCGAGGTGGTCACCCTGCTGCCGGTGCCGGACCGGTTCCGCGACGACCCCGACGACGCGCACGCGACCATGGAGGAGACCGTGCGCCAGATCGTCACCGCCGTCGCGGGGGACCGCGGTGGCGGCCGGCGGCCGTTCTCGGTGGGGGTCAGCCGGCTGGTCACCTCGCTCGCCCAGCTGCCCGATGCCTACATGCAGGCGCGCCGGGCCACCGAGGTGGGGCGCCGGATCAAGGGCGGTTCGAGCACCACCTGGTTCGACCAGCTCGGCGTGCACCGCCTCATCGCGCTGGTGCCCGACGCTGCCGAGCTGCGGGCGTTCGCCAGGGACGTGCTCGGCGAGCTCGCGGAGGACACCGACGCGGCGGCCGACCTGCGTCGTACGCTGCAGATCCTGCTCGACACCAACCTCAACGTGGCCGAGGCCGCGCGGCTGCAGTTCTTCCACTACAACACGATGCGCTACCGGGTCAGCAAGCTCGAGCGGATGCTCGGGCCGTTCAGCACCGACCCGCACCTGCGCCTCGACGTCGCGGTCGCCCTCCAGGTCCTGCAGATACGGGGATGACGGCCGGCCGGCCGTCGGCACACGCGGCAACGTGTGCCAGAGCACATCCGCCGCGTTCGGCAGAAGTCGCCCGTGCCGCGCTGTGATCGGCGACACTACCGTCGCCGGGTCGGGGGAGTCACGATCGGCGAGGAGAGCTGCATGTCCATGTTCAAGTGGGAAGTCGTGCACGGCGGCAAGACGCCGCCCCCGGGCGCGGCGGTCGGCCCCCAGGAGCGGCTGAGCTGGCCGCGGACGGCGGGTCTCGGTGCCCAGCACGTGGTCTCCATGTTCGGGGCCACGTTCGTCTTTCCCGTGGTGATGGGCCTCGACGCCAACCTGGCCATCCTGTTCTCGGGCATCTGCACGATCCTTTTCCTGTTCATCGTCAAGAACCGGGTGCCCAGCTATCTGGGCACCAGCGCCTCGTTCGTGGCCGGCGTCGCGGCGATCCGCGCCCAGGGCGGTGACTCCGCACAGGTCACCGGCGCGATCCTGGTCAGCGGCGTGCTCCTCGCGCTGGTCGGCTGGCTGGTGCACGTCGCCGGTGCCGGGTGGCTCAAGGCGGTGCTGCCGCCGGCCGTGACCGGCGCGGTGGTGATGCTGATCGGCTTCAACCTGGCCCCCGTGGTGGCCGGCGTCTACTGGCCGCAGGACCAGTGGATCGCGCTCCTGACCGCCACGTTCATGGTCTGCGCGGCGGTGCTGCTGCCCGGCTTCTGGTCCCGCATCGCGGTGTTCCTCGCGCTCGTCTTCGGCTACGCGCTCTCGTGGCTGGCCGACTCGGCGTTCGGGAAGATCAGCTCGGTGCTGCCGACCAGCGACGGGAAGCCCGTGGCGCACTTCCGCGTCGACTGGAGCGCGGTGGGCTCAGCGGACTGGATCGGCTTCCCCAGCGGCAAGCTCGCCGACGGCGTCTCCGTCGTGCACGCACCGAGCCTCTCGCTCACGTTCGTGCTGCTCGTGCTGCCCGGCGTGATCGCGCTGATCGCGGAGAACACCGGCCACGTCCGCGCCGTCGCCGAGATGACCGGTCAGGACCTCGATCCCTACATGGGTCGCGCCCTCGGCGCCGACGGTCTGGCGACCGCGTTGGCCAGCCTGTTCGGCGGCTCGCCCACCACGACGTACGCCGAGAACATCGGCGTCATGTCCGCCACCCGCGTCTACTCGACCGCGGCGTACTACGTGGCCGCGGGCGTCGCGATCCTGCTCGGCCTCTGCCCGAAGTTCGGCGCGGTGGTCAACGCGATCCCCGGCGGCGTGCTGGGCGGGATCACGGTCGTGCTCTACGGCATGATCGGACTCATCGGCGCGAAGATCTGGGTGGAGAACAAGGTCGACTTCGGCAACCCGGTGAACCTCGTCGGCCTGGCCGCGGGGCTGATCGCCGGAATCGGCGGCGTCACGATGAAGATCACCGACAACTTCGAGCTCGGCGGCATCGCGCTCGGCACGATCATGGTGCTGGTCTACTTCCACGTCGTGAAGGGCCGCACGTCCGCCGACGTCGGCGCCCGAGAGGTCACGGAGGTTCTGTGAAGCCGGCCCCGTTCTCGTTCGTCCGCCCCCGGACCCTGGCCGAGGCGGTCGAGGCCCTCGCCGGCGACCCCGATGCGAAGGTGCTTGCCGGCGGCCAGAGCCTGGTCCCGCTGCTGTCGATGCGGCTCGCCTTCCCGTCGCGGCTCGTCGACATCAACGGCCTCGCCGAGCTGGCCTACGTGCGCAGCGACGAGAACGGGGTGCGGGTCGGGGCCCTTGCCCGCCATGCTCAGGTCGAGGCCGACCCGGGCGCACGACGGGTCCAGCCGTTGCTCTCGCAGACGCTGCGGATGGTCGCCCACCCGACCATCCGCAACCGTGGCACGACGGTCGGCTCGATCGTGCACGCCGACGCGTCCGGCGAGATGCCCGCGGTGCTCTGCCTGCTCGGCGGCAGCCTCACCGCGGCCTGTCCGGCCGGCACCCGCACGGTGCCCGCGGCGGAGCTGTACGTCGGACCGCTCGAGACCACGCTGCACCACGACGAGATCGCCACCGAGGCGTTCTTCCCGGCTCTCCCCGCCGACGGGGGAGTGGCCTTCGACGAGGTGGCCCGCCGCCACGGCGACTACGCGCTGTGCGGCGTCGGTGCGGTGGTCCGTGCCGACGCCGACGGTGCGGTCACCTCGGTCCGGCTCGGCTTCCTCTCGGTCTGCGAGGTGCCCACCGTGGTCGACGTCTCCGAGGTGTTCGCCGACGGCACGGTCTCGGACCGCTCGCTGGCCGAGGCCGCCGAGCTGGCGCTGACCCACCTCGAGCCCGAGAGCGACATCCACGCCAGCGCGGACTACCGACGCCAGCTCGCTCGGGTGCTGACCCGGCGGGTGGTGCGCCGGGCCTACGACGACTGCACCGCACGACGCACCGGAGGAACGGCATGACCAGCACCCAGCAGACCCCGGCCGAGGAGCTCCATGACATCCGTCTTCGGGTCAACGGGGTGGTGCACCCGGTCCGGGTCCCGGCGCGCCGGCTGCTCAGCGACGCCCTCCGCCACGACGTCGGGCTCACCGGCACGCACGTGGGCTGCGAGCACGGCGTGTGCGGCGCGTGCACCGTCCTCGTCGACGGCACGCCGGTGCGCTCCTGCCTGATGCTCGCCGTGTCCGCGGAGGACTACGAGATCACCACCGTGGAAGGGCTCGCCGGCGAGGACGGGTCGCTCGGGCCGGTGCAGCAGGCCTTCCGCGAGTGCCACGGTCTGCAGTGCGGCTTCTGCACTCCCGGCTTCCTGACCACGATCACCGCCGGTCTGCGCGAGAACCCCTCGCCCACCGAGGACGAGGCGCGGGAGATGGTCGCCGGCAACCTGTGTCGCTGCACCGGCTACCAGAACATCGTCAAGGCGGTCACCCGCGCGGCCGAGATCGCCGCGGAGACAGGGGGTGGTGCGTCGTGACCACCAAGATGTTCGGCCAGAAGGTGGCCCGCGTCGAGGACCAGCGGTTCCTGCGGGGCCAGGGACAGTACGTCGACGACCTGATGCCCGACGCGCTGCACGCCGCGGTGCTGCGCAGCCCGCACGCGCACGCCCGGATCCTCGACATCGACGTGGACGCCGTGCTCGACCTCGACGGTGTGGTCGCGGTCTACACCTACGACGACCTCGACGGCCCGATGGCCGAGCCGCTGCCGCTGCTGATCCCGCACCCGGCGCTCACCCACGGCCGCACGCAGTACGCCCTGGCCAAGGACGAGGTCAACTACGTCGGCGAGGCGGTCGCCTTCGTGGTCGCGGTGGACCGCTACGTCGCCGAGGACGCCGTCGACCGGATCCGCGTGCAGTACGAACCGCTGCCCGCCGTGGTCGGCGTCGACAACGCCCGCCGCGCTGATCGGCTGGTCCACGAGGACGTGCCGGGCAACGTCGCCGCGCACGTCGAGCAGGAGGTCGGGGACGCCGAGAAGGCGATCGCCGCCGCTCCGCACCGGCTCAGCCTCGACCTGGCGGTCGAGCGCAGCGCCTCGATGCCGATGGAGGGCCGGGGCACGGTGGCGCGCTGGGACACCGACTCCCACCGGCTCCAGGTGTGGAGCTCGACGCAGACCTCGACCGGCGTGCGGGCCGCGGTCGCCTCCAAGCTCGGCCTCGACCTCGGCCAGGTGGACGTGATCACCCCCGACGTCGGCGGCGGCTTCGGCGTCAAGATCGTGCACCCGTGGCCCGAGGAGCTGCTGGTGCCGATGGCCACCCGCGCGCTCCGCCGGCCGGTGAAGTTCATCGAGGACCGCCGCGAGCACTTCATCTCCTCCGCCCACGAGCGCGGCCAGCTGCAGCACGTCGAGGTCGGGTTCGACGACGACGGTCGGCTGCTCGGCCTCTCGGTGCGGTTCTGGCACGACAACGGCGCCTACACGCCGTACGGCCTGATCGTGCCGATCATCACCTCCACCCAGCTGCTCGGCCCCTACAAGCCGAAGAGCTACAAGGTGGTCTTCGACAGCCTCTACACCAACACCGTCATCGTGACGCCGTACCGCGGCGCCGGGCGCCCCCAGGGCGTCTACGCCATGGAGCGCACGATGGACGCGATCGCCGCGTACCTCGGCAAGGGGCGCGAGCAGGTGCGGGCCGCGAACTTCATCCAGCCCGACGAGTTCCCCTACGACCACGGGCTGACCTTCCAGGACGGCCGGCCGCTGGTCTACGACTCGGGGAACTATCCCGAGTCGCTGGAGAAGCTGCTGGACCTGGTCGGATGGAAGCAGTTCGAGCAGTTCCGCGCGCAGGCCCGCGCCGAGGGACGCAAGGTCGGCATCGGCCTGGCCTGCTACGTCGAGGGCACCGGCGTCGGCCCCTACGAGGGCGGCCACGTCCACATCGAGACCAGCGGCAAGGTCAAGGTCGCCACCGGTCTGACCACCCAGGGGCAGGGCCACCAGACCGCGTTCGCCCAGATCGTCGCCGACGAGCTGGGGGTGCCGTTCGAGGACGTCGAGGTGGTCACCGGCGACACCCGCCGCTCGCCGTACTCCGTCGGCACGTTCGCCTCCCGCGCCGCGGTGATGAGCGGCTCCGCGGTCGCGCTCGCGGCCCGGCAGGCGAGAGACAAGGCGCTGCGGATCGCCGCGGAGGCGCTCGAGACCGACGTGGAGGACCTCGAGATCACCGACGGCGTGGTGCGGGTCAAGGGCGCCCCGCAGAGCCAGATCGCGCTGGGAACGGTCGCGGTGCTGTCCAACCCGCTGCGCTACGCCTTCGACGAGGCGTCGAAGGCCGCCACCCAGTTCGTCGTCGGCGACGCGGGCAAGGCGCCGGTGGCCGAGGACGACGAGCCCGGGCTGGAGGGCAAGGACTTCTACTCCCCGCCGCGCTCGACGTTCGCCAGCGGCATGCACGCGGTGATCGTGGAGACCGACCCCGAGACCGCCGAGGTCACGATCCTCAAGTACGCCGTCGTCCACGACTGCGGCAACCTGATCAACCCGATGATCGTGGAGGGCCAGATCCACGGCGGCGTCGCCCAGGGAGTCGGCGGCGCCCTCTACGAGAGGATGGTCTACGACGAGCACGGGCAGCTGCAGAACGCCTCGTTCATGGACTTCCTGATGCCCTACGTCACCGAGGTGCCGCGCTCGATCGAGATCGACCACCTCGAGACGCCGTCCCCGCTGAACCCGCTCGGGCTCAAGGGCGCGGGCGAGGCCGGGGTGATCCCGTCCGCGGCGGTCTTCGCCTCCGCGATCGAGGACGCCGAGGGTTTTCCGATCGTGTCCATGCCCATCTCGCCGACGGAGCTCTACGACCTCCGTCTGCGCCATGCGTCATCCCCGCACCACTGATGAGGAAGGACCGACACGATGAAGGTCGCCGGTGAAGCAGTCCTGAACGCCCCCGTCGAGCGCGTCTGGAGCGCACTGCTCGACCCGCAGGTGCTGGTGCGCACGATCCCCGGGTGCGAGCGGCTGGAGACCACCGGTGAGAACGCCTACGCGATGACGGTGACCGCCGGGGTCGCGGCGATCCGGGGCACCTACTCCGGCACCTGCGAGCTGCGCGACCTCGAGCCCCACCGGTCACTGGTCCTCAAGGCCGCCGGCGCGGGCGCCCCGGGCACCATCGCTGCCGACGTGAAGGTCGCCTTCGCCGACAACGGCGACGGCACCACGCACCTGGCCTACGACGCCGACTCCGTGGTCGGCGGGATGATCGGCGGCGTCGGCCAGCGGATGCTCACCTCGGTGAGCAAGCGGATGGCCGGGGAGTTCTTCGGGGCGGTCAACGACGTGCTCAACGGTGTCCCGGCGGCCGCGGTCGCCGAGGCCGCCGCGGAGGCGGTGGCCGGACTGGCCGAGGAGGCATCCGCGGGCACCACCGCCGGCGCCTCGGTCGCCGGTCCCGGTGCCGGCCCGGCGGTCGGGCAGGCGTTCGTCGCCCCGTCGAGGCCGGCCGGGGCGGGCGCGGTCTCCGGCCGCGACCTGGTCAAGGGCATCGGTATCGGGGCCGGCCTGGTGCTGCTCGGTGTCGTGGCCGGTGCACTCGCCGGCCGGCGCCGAGGCTGAGGCCGATGAGCGACCTCGACGTCCACAGCACCGCCCGGGAGATGATGGCGGCGGTCCGCGAGAAGCGGGTCTCCGCGCGCGAGCTCCTCGAGCTGCACCTGGACCGGATCGCACAGGTCAACCCGACGGTCAACGCCGTGGTCAGCCTCGACCCGGAGCGGGCACGCACGCAGGCCGCCGGGGCGGACGAGGCACTCGCGCACGGCGAGCCGGTCGGGCCGCTGCACGGGCTGCCCTTCGCGTTCAAGGACACCCACGCGGTGGCCGGCTGGCGCACCACCTACGGCTCGCCGTTGAGGGCCGACCACGTGCCGGAGCACGACGAGCTCATCGTCGAGCGGATCCGCCGGGCCGGCGCCGTGGTCATCGGCAAGACCAACGTGCCCGAGTTCGCCGCCGGGTCGCACACGTTCAACCCGCTGTTCGGCACGACCGTGAACCCCTTCCACCTGGGCCGGTCCGCCGGCGGGTCGAGCGGGGGAGCGGCGGCCGCGCTCGCCAGCGGCATGGTCCCGCTGGCCGAGGGCAGCGACATGGGCGGTTCGCTGCGCAACCCGGCGTCGTACAACAACGTGGTGGGCATGCGCCCGAGCCTGGGACGGGTGCCGGAGTGGCCGCACCTCAACGCCTGGGAGACCACCTCGGTCGGCGGGCCGATGGCGCGCAACGTCGGCGACCTCGCGTTGCTGCTGTCGGTGCTGGCCGGCCCCGACCCGCGGGTGCCGGTCGCGCTGGAGACGCCCGGCGCGGTCTTCGCCGAGCCGCTCGCCGGCAGCCTGGCCGGGCTTCGGGCTGCGTTCTCGGTCGACCTCGGCGGCGCCTTCGAGGTGGACCACGAGGTCGCGTCCGTGCTGGAGGCGCAGCGGGCGGTCTTCGCCGACGCGGACGTGGTCGTGGTCGAGGCCCACCCCGACCTCCACGAGGCTGAGGACACCTTCCGCACCCTGCGGGCCTGGCACTTCCAGGCCAGGTTCGGCGCTCTGCTCGCGGCGAACCCGGACACGTTCAAGGCCTCACTGGCCGACAACATCCGGGCCGGTGAGTCGCTGACCGGGGCAGACGTGGCCCGGGCCTACGCGCAGCGCACCGCGCTCGGCGAGCGGATGCGGGAGTTCTTCCGCGACGTCGACGTGCTGGTGATGCCGGTGAGCCAGGTGCCGCCGTTCAGCATCGACCTCGAGTTCCCGACCAGCATCAACGGCCACGAGCAGGCGACGTACCTCGACTGGATGCGCTCGGCGTACTTCATCACCGTGACCGGCTGCCCCGCGATCTCGGTGCCGGCCGGCTTCACCCGCGACGGGCTCCCGGTCGGCATCCAGATCGTCGCCCCGCACGGGCAGGAGCGCAAGCTGCTGGAGGTCGCGGCCGCGTTCGAGAAGCGCACCCGGGTCGGCGAGCGGCGGCCCACGTTCCCCGAGCCCACCGCCACGACACCTCACGAAACCTGACGAGAACCGACCCGCCCGTTGGGCAGCCGAGCCGCCGGGGCCGACACTGACTGGCAGGAGTGCACAACGAACTGAGGATCCTCCGGCAGATGCTGCCGTGGCCGGGGCCATGCTCGCACCGGTGCAATGGACCGCACGACCGTCAGGCGCACGACGCCCGACGCACGACCGCCAGACGAGGAGCAGCACGTGGGCCCAGCGCACAGTTCCGGCCAGGGTCCGGACCGTCGGATCCGGATCGGGATCGACACCGGCGGCACCTTCACCGACGTCGTCGCCTTCGACGAGGACACCGGCGAGCTGGTGACCACCAAGACGCCGTCCACCCCGGCCGACCCCGCCGACGGGTTCCTTGCCGGTGTCGAGAAGGTGCTCGGGCTCCTCGGGCTGCCGGCGGGCAACGGCGACGCGATCAGCGCGGTCAGCCACGGCACCACGGTCGCCACCAACCAGCTGCTCGAGGGCAAGGTGGACCGGCTCGGGTTCCTCACCTCCGAGGGCTACGAGGCGGTCCTGGAGATCGCTCGCCAGTCCGTGCCCGACGGGTACGGCAACTCCTACTTCTGGGTGAAGCCCGAGCGGATCGTGCCGCGGCACCTGGTCAAGGGGGTGGGCGGTCGGCTGGACTTCACCGGTGCGGAGGTCCGGCCCTTCGACGAGGACGGCGCCAGGGCCGCGGCCCGCTGGTTCAAGGCGCAGGGCGTCGACACCCTCGGCGTGTGCTTCCTGCACTCCTACGCCAACCCCGCCCACGAGGAGCGGATGCGCGAGATCCTTCTCGAGGAGCACCCCGAGGCGGTCGTCTCGCTCTCGTCGCAGGTGCTGCGGGAGTACCGCGAGTACGAGCGCTCGATGACCACACTCGTCGACGCGGCCGTGAAGCCGAAGCTGTCGCGCTACGTCAACAACATCAAGACCCGGCTGAACGCCTACGCCTCCGGCCCGAGTGAGGCCGGAGCCCCCCGCGGGGTGGGGGTGTCCGTGGGGTCCACGGAGGCCGGAGCCCCCCGCGCGGTGCCGTTCTACGTGATGAAGAGCAACGGCGGCGTGCTCAGCGCCGAGGAGGTCGTGCACCAGCCGATCACCACCGTGCTCTCCGGCCCCGCGGCCGGCGCGCTCGGCGCGGCGCTGATCGCGAAGGTCGCCGGCTTCGACAAGGTGCTCACCTGCGACGGCGGCGGTACGTCGACCGACGTGTCGGTCGTGGTAGACGGGGAGCCGACGCTGACCACCGAGGGCAGCGTCGGGGCGTTCCCGAGCAAGATCCCGATGATCGACGTGGTGACCGTCGGCGCCGGCGGTGGCTCGATCGCCTGGCTCTCCCCGGAGGGCACGCTCAAGGTCGGCCCGCAGTCGGCCGGCGCGGACCCCGGACCGCTGTGCTACGCCCAGGGCGGCACCGACGTGACGATCACGGATGCGCACGTCGTGCTCGGCCGAATCCCCCCGCACCTGCTCGGCGGCGAGATCCCGCTCGACGTGGAGGCCGCCCGCGCCGGCGTGGACTCGCTGGCCGGCAAGCTGGGGCTGTCGCCGGAGGAGTGCGCGAACGGGGTGCTGGAGATCTCGGCGTGGAACCAGGCCAACGCGCTGCGCCAGATCACCGTCAAGCGGGGCCTGGACGTCCGGGACTTCACGCTGACCACCTTCGGCGGCTCCGGGTCGCTGCTGCTGTGCCGGCTCGTCGACGTCCTCGGCCTGCCGGCCGTGCTGGTGCCGCCGAACCCGGGCAACGTGTCCGCGTTCGGGCTGCTCACCGTCGACGTGAAGAACGACTACGTGCAGACCCACGTCTCGCTGCACGACCAGCTGGCCGCGCAGACCGTCGCCGACATCTACGCCGACCTCAGCCGGCAGGCCGCGGCCGCGCTCGCGGTCGAGGGCTTCGCGCCGCACGAGCACCGCTTCGCGCGCACCGCGGACCTGCGCTACTTCGGCCAGGCCTTCGAGGTCCGGGTGCCGGTGCCCGACGGCCTCCTCGACGGGGAGGCGCTGGAGGAGGTGGCCCGCCGTTTCCACGCCGAGCACCGCGCACTCTACGGCTACGACTTCGCCGCCGACGACGCCCAGCGGGTCGAGTGGGTCAACCTCCGGGTGTCGGGCATCGGGCCGATCCAGCGCCCGGACATCATGGCCGAGCCGGTCGCCGACGACCCGGGCGCGCCCACGCCGTCCGGCCACCGCGCGGTCTGCTTCGCCACCGCCGACGGCTACCTCGACACCCCGGTCTACTGGCGACCCGACCTCGCCCCCGGCCAGCGGGTGGTGGGCCCGGCGATCGTCGAGGAGTTCGGGTCCACGGTGCCGCTGCACCCCGGGTTCTCCGCCCGCGTCGACGCCTACCGCAACATCATCGTGACCCGTGAGGACGTGACCGCATGACCGCGACCGCACCCGGGACGAGCTCGGGCACCGGTTCCCGCCGGGCCCCCACCCGGTTCCCGTTCGGCACGCTGACCGCCGACGCCGGCGCGTCGGCCGACCCGGTCGTGGTCGAGATCGTGCAGGGCAGCCTGGCCTCGGTGGAGATGGAGGTCGAGACCGCGATCGCGCGGACCTCCCGCTCGCCGATGATCCGCGACGCCCACGACTTCCGCGCCGGCATCCACGACCGGCTGCTGCGCAAGCTGACCGGCCGTTCCTACAGCGCCCTCGTGCACCCGGTGGCACGCGACTTCCCGCTCGAGCAGATGCGGCCCGGCGACGTCTTCTTCCACAACGACGTCTACGAGTCCGAGGGCGGCATCGGCCACCTGCCGGACCTGTGCGTCACCGTGCCGGTGTTCGCCAAGAACCCAGCCAGTGGCGCCTCGGACGTCGTGGCGTTCGTCCAGGCCTTCGGCCACCACGACGACATCGGGGGCGCCGTACCCGGCTCCATGCCCAGCCACGCCACCTCGGTCTTCGAGGAAGGCCTGATGGTGCCGCCGATCAAGCTGTGGGACCAGGGCGTGCCGGTCCGCTCCGCGCTGGCGATCATGACCCGCAACTCGCGGATGCCCGAGTCGCTGGCCGCGGACCTCGACGCCGAGTGCTCGGCGTGCTTGATGGGCGCCCGGCGCCTCGGCGAGCTGTTCGACCGCTACGGCCGCGAGGTCGTGGAGTCCTGCTTCGACGCGATCATCGACCGCACCACGCAGACCTACCGGCGCGAGATCCTGTCCAAGATCCCGGTCGGGTCGTGGACCTGGGAGGACTACGCCGAGCACGACGGCGTCGACGACCCGAAGCTGCACACCCAGCGCATCACCTTGACCCGCACCGGGCCGGACGATCCCGAGGGTGAGCGGATCATCCTCGACTTCGACGGCACCTCGCCGCAGGCCAAGGGCCCGATCAACCACTGCGGTGACTACTCCGACGGGGTCTTCCTCAAGAAGTGGCTCGCCCCGATCCTGCGCAACCTCGCCGACACGCCCGAGCGGATGGCCGAGCTCGACGTCAACGAGGGCATCGTGCCGCTGATCGAGATGCGCTTCCCCGAGAAGGGGACGCTGCTCACGCCGGAGTTCCCCGCGCCGACCAACGCGCGCACCTTCGTGATCCTGCGGCTGCTCGGCGTGCTCGCCGGTGTCGTGGCGAAGGCGGTCGACGGCCGGATGCCCGCGGACCAGGAGACGATCCGCTACACCGGGGTGTACGGCGAGGACCTGGAGGGCCGCTCCTACCTGATGCGGGAGGTGCTCGGCGGCGGGTCCGGCGGGCGCTACTACGCCGACGGCGAGGACACCATCCACGTGGTGCCCGACTCGCGGAACCTGCCCACGGAGTTCACCGAGTCGCGCTTCCCGTTCCTGGTCGAGAGCCTCGGGCTGGCCATCGACTCGGGGGGACCGGGCCGGTTCCGCGGCGGCCTCGGTTACGAGAAGCACATCCGGATGCTCAAGGACGGCCACTTCATGTCGATCGCGGACCGGTCGATCCTGGCCTGCTGGGGCGTCAAGGGCGGCAAGGCCGGCAAGCCGTTCGAGGTGGTCATCGACCCGGGCGGACCGCACGAGCGGACGGTGGACGCGCTCGCCGACGACGAGCCGGTGCGCGCCGGCGAGGTGATCCGGATCCGCACCACCGGCGGCGGCGGCTGGGGCGACCCGCTCGAGCGCGACCCCGAGCTCGTGGTGCGTGACGTGGTCTGGCGCAAGGTGTCCCCGGAGGCCGCGCTGCGGGAGTACGGCGTGGTGCTCACCGGCTCTCTCGAGGACGACACGCTCGGCCACGACGCCGCGGCGACCGCCCGCACGCGCGCGGAGCAGGCGGCGTCCCGCGCGGAGCAGGCGTTCTTCGACCGGGGGCCGGGCTACCGGTGGCTCAGCGGCGGCCGGGACGTCGCCGCGGTCGACTGGCTGTGAGGGAGCTGCCGGACCGCTCGCCGGCGCCCGGCCCCGGGGTGCGGGTGGCGCCGGGAGCGGAGGTGGCGGTGCCGGCCGGTCACGGGAAGACCGGCCGGGCGGTCGCCGCCGCGCTCGCCCGGCACGGCGCGGTGGCCCGCCCGCTCGGCCGAGAGGCGTTCGCCGACCTCGACGCCGCGCTGGCCGGGTGCACGGCGGTCTACCTGCTCGCGCCCAACATGGCCGAGGACGAGCCGGCCTACGTCGACGCGGTGCTGGCGGCCGCGCGACGCACCGGGGTCTCCCGGGTGGTGTACCACTCCGTGGTCGCGCCGTACGCGCCCGACGTGCCGCACCACCTCGGCAAGGCGGTCGCCGAGGACCGGGTCCGACGCAGCGGCCTGTCCTGGGCCGTGCTCCAGCCGTGCGCCTACGTGCAGAACTTCCTCCCTGCGCTGCGCGCGGACGAGCCGGTGCTGCGGGTGGCCTACGACCCGCACCGCCCCTTCGGGTTCGTCGACCTCGACGACGTCGGCGAGGCGGCGGCCCGGGTGCTGCTCGAGGACGGGCACGGGGGCGCGACGTACGAGCTGGCCGGGCCGGCCCTGGCGAGCGTGGCCGACGTCGCCGCGGCCGCGCGGCCGGTCCTCGCGCGCGAGGTGCCGGTGGAGCAGGTCAGCCCCGAGCAGTGGGCCGCTACCGACGGCGCGGGCCTGGGCCCGCGAGCGCGGGCATGGCTCGCCGCGATGTTCGGCTACTACGACCGGTACGGGCTGCCCGCCGGCCCGCTCCCGCTGCGCGCGCTCCTCGGCCGCGACGCGGCGTCGCTCGCGGACACGCTGCGCCGCCACCTCTGACGTGCCCGCCCCGGGGTTGGCAGATGTTGCCTGCCGCGCGCGGATCCCTTGGCTCAACTTGTCGGTGCCGCCGGCGGGTCCGGTCCCTACATTCGACCCATGCGCATCGTGATCGCCCTCGGGGGCAACGCCATGACCTCCCCGGACGGACGTGCCCGGCCCGAGGACCAGCGCGCCGCCGTCATGGAGGCGGCCGGCCCCATCGCGGACCTCGTCGTCGCCGGCCACGAGGTGCTGCTCACCCACGGCAACGGCCCGCAGGTCGGCAACCTGCTGCTGAAGAACCAGCTCGCTGCCAACGTCGTCCCGCCCGTCCCGCTGGACTGGTGCGGCGCCCAGACGCAGGCCACCATCGGCGCGCTGCTGCTCAGCGCCCTCGACGCGGCGTTCGCGGCCCGGCACCGCGACGTGCGCACCGCGGCGCTCGTCTCGCGCACGCTGGTCGCCGCCGACGACCCGGGCTTCTCCCGGCCGACCAAGCCGATCGGTCGCTACCTCGAGGAGGCCGAGGCGCGCACGATGATGGAGCACGGCGAGCAGTACGTCGAGGTGCCGCGGCGTGGCTGGCGCCGGGTCGTCGCCTCGCCGGAGCCGATCGCCTGTCTCGACAGCCCGGCGGCGGCCACCCTGCTCGACGCGGGCTACGTCGTGGTGTGCTCCGGCGGCGGCGGCGTCCCGACCGTGCGACGACCGGACGGCTCGCTCGAGGGCGTGGAGGCGGTCATCGACAAGGACCTGACGGCGGCGTTGATCGCCCAGCAGATCCGGGCCGACCTGCTCGTCATCGCGACGGACGTGGACTCCGCCGTCACCGACTGGGGCACGCCGCACGCAGCCCCGATCGGGGAGGTCACCGCCGCGGAGATGCGGGCGATCGCCGGCGACCAGGGCTTCGCCGCCGGCTCGATGGGGCCCAAGGTCGAGTCGGTCACCCGCTTCGCCGAGCGCGCCGGCGGGACGGGGATCATCACCTCCCTGTCCAAGATCGCG
Source organism: uncultured Actinomycetota bacterium (assembly GCA_963816325.1). GTDB lineage: Bacteria > Actinomycetota > Actinomycetes > Propionibacteriales > Nocardioidaceae > Nocardioides_B. The sequence continues at coordinate 43,599 of CAWFKC010000001.1, forward strand.
CTGGCCATCGACGGCCACCTCGGGACCCGCGTGGTCCCCGACCAGACGGCGGTGCCGCGGCCCGTCGTACCCCTGTGAACCCCCGTCACCAACCAGGAAGGAAGCGGCACGTGCCTGCTGCCATCGAAGTACGCAAGGTCCCGATCCACTCCGTCGCCGACGCCAGCGAGCTCGGCAAGCTGATCGACGAGGGGGTCCTGGAGGCCGACCGCATCATCGCGATCATCGGCAAGACCGAGGGCAACGGCGGCGTCAACGACTACACGCGGATCATCGCCGACCGCGCCTTCCGCGAGATCATCGTGGAGCGGGGCAGCCGGTCCGTGGAGGAGGTGCGCCAGATCCCGATCGTGTGGTCCGGCGGCACCGACGGCGTGATCAGCCCGCACGCCACGGTCTTCGCGACCCTCCCGGAGGAGAGGACCGTCAAGACCGACGAGCCGCGGCTGACCGTCGGCTTCGCGATGAGCGAGCAGCTGCTGCCCGAGGACATCGGCCGCACCGCGATGGTCGAGAAGGTCGCCGACGCGGTGAAGGTCGCGATGGAGCGCGCCGGGATCACCGACCCCGACGACGTGCACTACGTCCAGACCAAGACCCCGCTGCTGACCATCCACACCATCCGCGACGCCAAGAGCCGCGGCAAGACCGTGTGGACCGAGCACACCCACGAGTCGATGGACCTGTCCAACGGCTGCACGGCGCTCGGCATCGCGGTGGCGCTCGGGGAGATCGAGATGCCCCGTGACGAGGACGTCATGCACAACCGCGAGCTCTACTCCAGCGTCGCGTCCTGCTCCTCAGGCGTCGAGCTCGACCAGGCCCAGGTGGTCGTGGTCGGCAACGCCCGTGGCGTGGGCGGCCGCTACCGCATCGGCCACTCGGTGATGAAGGACGCGCTGGACCAGGACGGCATCTGGGAGGCGATCAAGGACGCCGGCCTCGACCTGCCCGAGCGCCCGCACCACACCGACCTCGACGGTCGCCTCGTCAACGTGTTCCTCAAGTGCGAGGCGAGCCAGGACGGCGAGGTGCGCGGTCGCCGCAACGCGATGCTCGACGACTCCGACGTGCACTGGCACCGCCAGATCAAGGCCTGCGTCGGCGGCGTGACCGCCTCGGTGACCGGCGACCCGGCGGTGTTCGTGTCCGTCTCGGCGGCCCATCAGGGTCCCGACGGCGGCGGGCCGGTCGCCGCGATCGTCGACATGGGCGACTGAGTCCCTGTCTGGGCCCGAGCGACGTGCACTTGGCCTCATCTCCCGGCCCGGTCACGCGGCGCCGGCGCGAGCGGAGGCCCGAGTGCACGTCGCTGCCGCCGCCCAGGGTCGCCCAGGGTCCGCTCAGTCGTCCTCGGCAAGCCAGGCGCGGACCGACTCGTTGTGCTGGCCGAGGGTGGGTGGCGGCAGGTGCTGCGCGCGTCCCCCGGAGAACGGGTTGTCGTCGAAGCGCAGCGGCGACCCGGGAAGCTCGACCCGGCCCTGGGTGGCGTGCTCCACCTCGAGCAGCAGTCCTTGGGAGCGGGTCTGCTCCCAGGCGTACACGTCGTCGATGCTGCGCACCTTGCCCGACGGGATCCCCGCGTCGGCGAGCAGCGCCAGCCAGTGCTCGGCCGGCTCGGTGGCAAGCACCTCCTCGATGGCGGCGGTCAGCGCGTCGCGGTGGGCGACCCGGTCGCTGTTGCTGGCGAAGCGCGGGTCGTCGGCGTCGAGCCCGAGCGCGGCGGCGAACGCGCGCCACAGGCCCTCGGAGCCGCAGGCCACCTGCACGGGCGAGGTCGCGGTGTGGAACAGGCCGTACGGCGAGATCGAGGGATGGTGCGGCCCGGACATGCCCGGCAGGTCGCGCGCGACGGTCCACCGGGTGCCCTGGAAGGCGTGCACGCCGACGACTCCGGCGAGCAGCGAGGTGCGCACCACCCGTCCCCGCCCGGTGCGGGACCGCTCGTGCAGCGCGGCCAGCACGCCGAAGGCGCCGTTCATCCCGGCCAGCAGGTCCGCGATCGGCACGCCGACCTTCACCGGCTGCTCGGGGTCGCTGCCGGTGATGCTCATCAGGCCGCCCTCCCCCTGGGCGATCTGGTCGTAGCCGGGCCGGTCCGCCTCGGGCCCGTCGTGCCCGAAGCCGGTGATCGACATGATCACCAGCCGGGGGTTCAGCGCGTGCAGCCGCTCGACGCTGAAGCCGAGCCGGTCGAGCACACCCCGGCGGAAGTTCTCCATCAGCACGTCGGAGCGGCGGACCAGCTGCTCGAGGACCGCGCGGTCCTCCTCGTCCTTGAGGTCGAGCGTGACCGACTCCTTGTTGCGGTTGGCGGCCATGAAGTACGTCGACTCGCGGTGCTCGCCCTCGCCCACGAACGGCGGCCCCCACCCACGGGTGTCGTCGCCCGTCGGGCTCTCGACCTTGATCACGCGCGCGCCCATGTCGCCGAGCATCATCGCGGCGTGCGGCCCGGCGAGGGCCCGCGTGAGGTCGAGCACGACGATGTCGTCGAGTGGTGCGTGCGGCGCGTCGAAGGTCATGGACGGCACGCTAGCCGGGACGCGACCCGCGCCCTATGGCACGTCTTGCCAAGGACCGCCGCAGGGCGTTGTGGCGGGCTCCGCTGCGACCCGGCCGGTCGGGTGCGGGCCGGTTCCGGGGGCCGGGAAGCCCTCGTGGGCGCGAGCGTGACGATCCGCCACCCGCGGCACCGGCGGCACCGGCGGCACCGGCGGCACCGGCGGCCCCGGCGTGACGACCGCCTCCTCACCGACGACGCGGGCACCGGTCCGCTCGGCGCCGATCCCCGCGGCCACCACGCAGGCCGCACCCGCGAGCGACCACGGCGCGGGCACCTGGTGCAGGAGCAGGAAGCCGACCAGGACCGCGATCGCCGGCTCCAGGCTCATCAGGGTCCCGAAGGAGGCGGTGGTGAGGCGCCGCAGCGCGAGCATCTCGAGGCTGAAGGGGATCACCGGCAGCAGCAGGGCCAGGCCGAGGCCGACGGCGAGCAGGCCGGGCGTCATCCGCGGCACCACGGCCGGCCCGACCAGGAGCGTGCACACCAGCCCGGCGACCGCGAGCGAGACGGCCAGGCCCTGGAGTCCGGAGACCTCGTCGCCGACGGCCTGGGTGAGCAGGATGTACGCCGCCCAGCAGCCCGCCGCGCCGAGCGCGTAGCCGATCCCGACCAGGTCGGCCTGACCGATGCCCTCCCAGGGCCGAGTCAGCAGCAGCACGCCGGCGGCGGCGAGCGCGGGCCACCACAGCATCAGTCGGCCGCGTCCGCGCGCGATCGCCACCCCGAGCGGGCCGAGGAACTCCAGCGCGCTCGCCGTGCCCAGGGGGAGCCGGGTCACCGCAGCCATGAACAGCATGGTCACCCCGGCGGTGACGACGCCGAGTGCCACCGCCGCCAGCAACGTACGACGGCGGAACGACCGGAGACGCGGCCGGGCCAGGACGAGCATCACCGCGCCGGCCCACGCCAGCCGCAGCCACGCGGCGCCCTCGGAACCGACCCGGTCGAAGAGGCCGACCGCGACCGCCAGGCCGAGCTGCACGCAGCTCATCGAGGCGACCGCCATCAGCGTGCCGGCGCGAGCCGTGGAGGGAATGCGAAGCATGGCAGGAGTAGACCGCACCACGGGCGTTCACGTCCACGTGATCCGACTGGACAGACCGTTCATGATTGCTGAACACTCATCCCGTGGACCCGCGCCGCCTCGAGATGCTGCTGCAGCTGTCTCGGCTCGGCTCGATGCGGGCGGTCGCGGACGACCTGGCAGTCACCACCTCGACGGTCTCGCAGCAGATCGCCGCCCTCGCCCGGGAGGCGGGCACGCCGCTGCTCGAGCACCAGGGCCGCCGCGTCCGCCTCACCCCGGCCGGCCGCCGGCTCGCGGAGCACGCGGTCACCGTGCTGGCCGCCCTGGAGGCGGCTCGCGCCGACCTGGACCCGTCCGCCACGCCGGCCGGCACGATCCGGGTGGCCGCCTTCGCCACGGCGGCGCGCCAGGTGCTGCTCCCGATGGTCCGCACCCTGGCGGCGAACCATCCCGACGTGGGGCTGCACATCCACGAGCACGAACCGGGCGAGGCCCTGGCCCTGCTGGTCGCCGACGACGTCGACCTGGCCCTCACCTACGACTACAACCTGTCCCCGGCCACCTTCGACGCCGGCCTGTCCGAGGTGCCCCTGGGCACCACGGCGTGGGGGCTGGGCGTGCCCGTCGGCCGCGCGGCAGGGGGCGGCTCGTCCGGGCAGGTGCTGGCCGGCGTCCGCGACGCCGACTGGATCGTGAACTCCCGCAACTCCGCGGACGAGGAGGCGGTGCGCACGCTCGCCTCGCTGGCCGGGTTCTCGCCACGGGTGGCCCACCGTGCGGACAGCCTGGAGCTGGTGCAGGACATGATCGTCGCCGGGCTGGGGGTGGGCCTGCTGCCGGTCGGGCAGCGCACCCGGCCGGAGGTGGACGTGCTGCCGCTGCGGGACCCGCCCGTGACGCTGCGGGCCTACGCGCTCACCCGCAGCGGTCGAAGCGCCTGGCCGCCGCTGGCGCTGGTGCTGCGGCTGCTCGGCGACGCCTCACTGTCCTGACGCGGCGGGCAGCGGCGGGTAGAACAGCTGCGCCTGGCTGTAGCGCCCGCCGATCGAGAGGTCGTACTGCACCAGCCGGTAGTCGTGCAGCAGCCGCCGGGCCCGCGGGGACAGCTCGGACTCCTCGGCGAGGCGGTTGCGCGCGTCGACGTACATGCCCTGCTCCATCGCTGGGATCTGCCGGCGCAGCTCGGTCAGCAGCGCGTAGTACGGCGGGAGCGGGGCGCCGGCGGCCTGGAAGAGCATCGGCATGAAGTAGATCGCGCTGGTCGTCGGCAGCGGTCCGTGCCGTAGGTCGGTGAAGTTCGACCAGACGAAGAACGGCGTCTCGTGCATGGTGCGCTCGCCGTTGCGGTCGTAGACGTGGTGCGGCCAGATCGGCGGCAGGTGGTCGCCGTAGAAGACCACCAGCGTCTTCTCGTGCGAGCCACGCAGCGCGCGCAGGAAGCGCGCCAGGGCCTGGTCGGTGTAGGCGAGGCCGCGCGCGTAGCCCGACGCCTGTTGCTCCGCGTCGCCGCTGACCCCGGAGACGTGGATGGGGTCGGCGTAGTCGCCGGCCATGGGGTAGTGGTTCTGGATCGTCACCAGGTTGACCAGCAGCGGCTTGGCGTGGACCGCGATCTGGTGCTCCACCTCGGCGAACGCCGACCCGTCGGAGATGAACGGGTTGTGCCCGATCCGCTGCTGGGACTGCATCGTGGTGTCGTGCACGAACCTGTCGAACCCGAGGATCGGGTAGACCTTGTCGCGGTCGTACATCGACGTGAGGTAGGGGTGGACCGCGACCGCGTCGTGACCGTGCTGCTTGAACCAGCCGACCGCCGACGGGAAGCGGGTGTAGTGCGGGACCACGGTCTGGTACGGCGTCGCGACCTGCGGCTCGAGCTGCGCCATCGACATGCCGGTGAGCGTCTCGAACTCCATGTTCGCGGTGCCCGCGCCGTAGCCGTTGGTCAGCAGCACGCCCGACTCGGTGCCGTCGAGCAGCCGGCGGGTGCGCGGGATCGGGTCGTGCGCGACGTGCACCCCGGCGAGCCGGTCGGGGTCGCTGAACGCCTCGCTCAGCACCGTCACCACGTTGACGTGGTCGAGCGCGTGCGGGTCACGTCCGCGGTTCATCCGCCCCGCCAGTGCGGTGTAGCGGTCGATGAGCCGTTGCATGGTCGCGGCGCTGTAGTCGGCCGGCCGCTGCATCGCCGGCTGGTCCATATTGTGCAGCAGCCCGGCGACGAAGCCGTTGCGCTCGTAGTTGCGCAGCTGCTGCCAGGTCGCCCAGGTGGCGCCGCTGGCGACGTAGGCCTTCTTCAGCTGGTTGCCCGGGGCGTTGAACTGGGTGGCGTAGGCCAGCGACGCCAGGCAGACGGCCACCGCCGCGACCCGTACGACGAGCAGTGCCACCCACTCGCGGGGATGGTGCCGGCGGCGCACCGGCGGGAAGTAGCGGCTGGCGAGCCGGCCGACGACGAGGGCCGCGGAGACCAGCAGGGCCACGCCGATCACGAGCAGCGCGGCGGTGCCGAACCCGATCATGTGGGCGAGGAAGCCGATGCTGCCCAGGAAGTCGAGATCGCTGGGGTAGAGCGGCTCGAGGCGGGCGTCGACCTTCTGGTAGTTGGCGAAGGCGACCATGGTGGCGAGCAGGCCGGTGATGCCGACGGTCAGCCACAGCCGTCCGGACAGGCTCAGCACCAGCAGCACCAGGACCCACACCACCAGGCTGCCGAGCAGGAACCGGGGCAGACCGGAGCCGAGCGTGTGCTCCAGCAGCGCCGGCCCGTTCGCGCTGACCTGGGACACCTCGAGCCCGAGGTTGCAGATCAGCGCCCACACGACCGTGAACAGCCCGGTCGCGCTCAACGTGCGCGCGACCTGGGCTCTCGAAAGGGGGCGAGGCGCCTCGGGCACGGGGCTTCTTCTCCGATCGGCGGACGGGGGGCGGGCCGGCGGGACCGGAAGGCACAGCACGGCACGGTCGCGAGGGGCGACGCTGGCATTGTCGCGCACCGGCCACCCCGGCTCGCGGACCCCGTGCGACACAGGGTCGCGGGCACCGTCCGACACTGGGTAGGAAGGGCGGGCCGGGCGGCGTAGAGTCCGACGACGCGCCGCGCGGTGCCCTGCGTCGTGAGCAGGACGGGTGCGAGGCGACCAGGGGAGAGGCCGCAGGGACAAGCAGGCAGGGAGAGCGGGTTGGGCAGCGAGCCGGCGGAGAACCGCAACCGCCACCCGTGGACCGTGCCGCAGGACACCCCGCGGACCCGGCGCGCGCGGGCCTTCGCGCGCAGCTACCTGCACGAGGTGGTCGCCGACCGGCTGCCGGGCCTGGCCGCCGAGGTGGCCTTCTTCCTGGTGCTCAGCATCTTCCCCGGCCTGTTGCTCGTCGGCGGCCTGCTCGGCGTGTTCGGGCGGGTGGCCGGCCCCGACGTCCCCGACCGGTCGAAGAGCGCGCTGACCGGCATCCTCGACACCGTGCTGACCAACCAGGCCTCCGGCACCGTGCAGTCGGTGCAGAACCTCCTGACCCACCATCACGGCGGGGTGCTGACGACCGCGACCTTGGGCGCGCTGGTCACCATCTCCGGAGCGTTCGCGGTCGTGGTGGAGGCGCTGAACCTCGCCTACGACACCGACGAGCTGCGCTCGTGGTGGCGCCGTCGGGTCCTCGGCCTCGGCATGGGACTGACCACCGTGGTGGTGGTGGTGCTGGTGCTCGCGGTCATGGTGCTCGGCCCGTTGCTGGGCGGCGGACGGGCGCTGGCCTCGACGGTCGGTCTCGAGGGGCTGTTCGCCACCGGCTGGCAGCTGCTGCGGCTCCCGGTGCTGCTGCTGGTGGTGACCGGGTGGCTCACCGCGCTGTTCCGCTACGCCCCCAACCGCCGTACCCGGTGGCGCTCCTGCCTGCCGGGCGCGGTGACGACGGCGGCGCTCTGGCTGGCCGCCACCGCGGGCTTCCACTACTACGTGCGGCTGCTGGGCGGGGGAAACCCGACGCTCGGCGCGTTCGGCGGCGGCGCGATCGTGATGCTCTGGGTCTACCTGCTCAGTCTCGCGCTGCTCGCCGGGGGCGAGCTCAACGCCACGCTCACCGACCGGCGCTACCTCGACGGCGGCGATCGACCCGTGTCCGGGCCGGCGGCCACCACGGATGTGGGGTGATCGCCGGGAGTGGGTACGGGCGGGCCCGGTCGTCAGCTGACAGGGCGACCGGCCGGACCAACCACCGCCGAGCACAGGAGACGCCATGGCACAGGCAGGAAGGGTTGCCGTCGTCACCGGCGGCACCGCAGGAGTGGGACGCGCGACCGTGCGGGAGCTGGCCAACGCCGGCTACGACGTGGCCGTCCTCGCCCGGGGGAGCGCCGGCCTCGAGGGTGCGGTCAAGGACGTGGAGAACGCCGGCCGCCGGGGGCTGGCGGTCCCCGTCGACGTCGCCGACCACGCCGCCGTCGAGGAGGCCGCCGAGCGCGTGGAGCGCGAGCTCGGCGAGATCTACGCCTGGGTGAACGTGGCCTTCGTCGGGTCCCTCGCCTTCTTCTGGGACACCGACATGGACGAGTACCGCCGGATCACCGACGTCACCTACTACGGGCAGGTCTACGGCACCCGCGCGGCCCTGCGTCACATGCGCCCGCGCAACAAGGGCGTCATCGTCAACGTCGGCTCGGCGATGGCCTACCGCTCCATCCCGCTGCAGTCGGCGTACTGCGGCGCCAAGCACGCGGTCAAGGGGTTCACCGAGTCGGTGATGACCGAGCTGGCGCACGAGAAGAGCAAGGTGAAGGTCTGCATGGTGCAGCTGCCCGGTCTGAACACCCCGCAGTTCACCTGGAACCTCAACAAGATGCCGAAGCACCCGATGCCGGTGCCGCCGATCTTCGCCCCGGAGCTCCCGGCCCGCGCGATCCGCTTCCTGGTCGAGCACCCGCGGCGCAACATGTGGGTGGGCGTGGCAACCGCCTACACCATCCTCGGCGAGCGGCTGGCCCCGAAGTTCCTCGACCTCTACCTGGGCAAGACCGGGGTGAAGTCCCAGCAGACCCAGGACAAGCCCCGCCGCGGCTCCAACGTGTTCGAGCCGCAGGACCAGGACGAGGACGCCGGCGCCTGGGGCCCGTTCGACAGCAAGACGCACTCTCACGACCCGGTGCTGTGGATGTCGATGCACCGCCGCGCGCTGGGCGCCGCCGCGGCCGCGGCCGCGGGGGCAGGTGCGCTGCTGGCCCGGAAGACCGCCTGACCCGAGCCCACCGGGAGCGTCGCCGCGACGGGCTAGAAGCCGTCGACGAGAGCCCCCTGGCACCGGGCCCACGCCACCGCACCGGCCGGGTCCAGGCGGGTCTCGTCGAGGCGCGCACCGGTCAGCTCGGCGCCGTCGAGCACCGCGCCGCGCAGGTCGGCGTTGCGCAGGTCCGCGTTGTGCAGCGACGCCCCGGTCAGGTCGCAGCCGGCCAGCTCGGCCGCGCGCAGGTTCGCCCCCGAGAGGTTCGCGCCGGCCAGCCGGAGCCCGGCGAGGTCCACCTTGGCGAGGTCGGCGAACCGCAGCCGTACGTCGGCCCACTGGCCGCCGCGCACCGTCAGCGGGGTGAGCTTGCACCGCTCGCCGTCGAGCTCGCGGGCGTACCAGTCCTCGCCGCTGAACAGCTCCCCGGTGGCGCTCACGAGCCGCGCAGCTCGGGGAACTGGTCGTCGCGCCACTCCCCGGTCTCCGGGGCCTCGCCCGGCTCGCCGGCGGCCAGCTGCTCCTCGCGCCCGCGCAGCTCGACGCGGCGGATCTTGCCGGAGATCGTCTTCGGCAGCTCGAAGAACTCGATGCGCCGCACCCGCTGGAAGGGCGCCAGGTGCTCGCGGGCGTACTTCAGGATCTCGAAGGCGGTCTCCCGCGTCGGCTCGTGTCCCGGGGCCAGCGCGATGTAGGCCTTGGGGATCGCCAGCCGGACCTCGTCGGGCGCCGGCACGACCGCGGCCTCGGCGACCGCCGGGTGCTCGATCAGCACGCTCTCGAGCTCGAAGGGGCTGATCTTGTAGTCGGAGGCCTTGAACACGTCGTCGGTGCGGCCGACGTAGGTGATGTAGCCCTCGGCGTCGATGCTCGCCACGTCGCCGGTGTGGTAGTAGCCGCCGGCCATCGCCTCCTCGTTGCGGGCCGGGTCGCCCTGGTAGCCGGTCATCAGCGGCAGCGGCCGGCCGGTGGTGTTCGCGGGGTGGTCCGGAGACAGGTCGAAGCAGATCTCCCCCTCGCCCTCGCCCGAGACGGGCGTGCCGGTGAGCGGGTCGACGAGCACCACCGGGCAGCCCGGCAGCGGGCGGCCCATCGAGCCGGGCTTCACCGTCGACCCCGGCGTGTTGCCGACCGCCGCGGTCATCTCGGTCTGGCCGTAGCCGTCGCGCAGGGTCAGCCCCCAGTGACGCTTGACCTGCTCGATCACCTCGGGGTTGAGCGGCTCGCCGGCGCCGACCGCTTCCCGGAGCGTCCCGGGACCGCCGGACAGGTCGGCGTTGATCAGCATCCGCCACACCGTCGGCGGGGCGCAGAACGAGGTCACCTCGCGCTCGCGCAGCTGGTGGAGCAACGCGGCGGCGTCGAAGCGGGCGTAGTTGTAGACCAGGATCGTGGCCTCGGCGATCCACGGGGCGAAGAAGCTCGACCACGCGTGCTTGGCCCAGCCCGGCGAGGAGATGTTGAGGTGCACGTCGCCCGGACGCAGCCCCAGCCAGTACATCGTGGACAGGTGCCCGACCGGGTAGGAGGCCTGGGTGTGCTCGACCAGCTTGGGCCGGCTGGTGGTGCCGGAGGTGAAGTAGAGCAGCAGCCGGTCGGTGGGCGCGGTGCCCGGATGCTCCACGCGGGGATCGGCGACGCCGTACGCGTCGTGCAGGTCCGCCCAGCCGTCGGCCGCCCCGACGCTGATCCGTCCGTAGTCGCCCGGCACCTCGTCGAACTTGCCGGTGTCGCCGGGGTTGCAGATCACGAACCGGGCACCGCCGCGCTCGAGGCGGTCGACGAGGTCGGCGGGTCCGACCGCGGTGGTGGTGGGCATGATCACCGCGCCCAGCTTCATGATCGCGAGCATGGTCTCCCACAGCTCGACCTGGTTGCCGAGCATGACGATGACCGAGTCGCCCTTGCGCACGCCGAGCCCGGCAAGCCAGGAAGCCACCTGGTCGGACCGGTGCGCCATCTCGTCGAAGGTCAGCCCCTCGCTGGAGCCGTCCTCCTCCACCACGAGAAGGGCGGGCCGGTCGTTGCCCCGGGCGACCGCGTCGAACCAGTCCACCGCCCAGTTGAAGCGCGGGCCGACGTCGGGCCAGCGGAACTCCGCGCTCGCGCGCGCGTGGTCGCCGTGCAGCTCGAGCAGCCGGTCTCGGGCCGCCCGGTAGGCCGCGGTCGCTGCTCCTGCGACGTCTGTCCCGCTCATCGTTGCCTCCCGTCCCCGGCCGCAGCCGTCACCGTCGCGCCGCGGTCGCCGCGCGAGCCCCACGTTAGCCAGGTCACGCGCCCCCGCGAAGCAGGAGCGCGGCCGAGGGCGGGACCAAGGGCGGCGGGGTGGGGACCTTGTTCCCGTGCCCCGCCCCGCGGCCCGAACCCACACTGGAGCTGCGGGGATGCCGGGGCAGGATGGACCCTCCGGCACCCCCGGCTCCATGCGGGGTGAGCGAGATGGGCCGCGGAGGCGGGAGGACGGTCATCGCGGTCGCCTGTGCGGCCGCGGTGCTGAGCGGGTGCTCCACGGCGAGCGATCCCGCGCCGCCGGCCGCGGCAGCGTCCACCACGGCGTCCGCCCCGGTGCCGGCCGCGGTACCTGCCCCGATGGCGGCCCCGGCGGCCCCGGCGGCGTCGTGCACGGTGCCGCGGACCCTGGTCGGCAAGGACGTCACCCGCCTGCCGGTCACCGGGAAGGTGGTGGCGCTGACCTTCGACGCGGGCGCCAACGCGGACGCCGTACCGTCCGTCCTCGCCACGCTTGCGGCGAAGGGCGTGCCCGCCACGTTCTTCCTGACCGGCACCTTCGTGCAGGCCTTCCCGCGCAAGTCCGCAACGATCGGCGCCCGCTACGTCGTCGGCAACCACACGATGACCCACCGCGACCTCACCACGGTGAGCGACCTGCGCGTGCGCCGGCAGGTCCGCAACGCCCAGGCGGCGATCCTCGCCGCGACGGGCCAGGACCCGCGCCGCTTCTTCCGCTTCCCGTTCGGGGCCAGAAACGCCCATCTCATCGCCGTCCTGAACGGGCTGTGCTACGTGCCGTTCCGGTGGACCGTGGACTCGCTGGGTTGGAAGGGCACCTCGGGTGGGATGACCGTCACCGCGGTCGCCGACCGGGTCGTCGCGGCGGCCACCCCGGGCGAGATCGTGCTGATGCACGTCGGCTCCAACCCCGACGACGGCACCATGCTCGACGCCGCGGCGCTGCCTGCGGTGATCGATCGACTGCGCGCCAAGGGCTACACGTTCGTCCGGCTCTCGCGGGTCATGTCGGCCGCCCCGTGAGCGGATTTTCGAGTCGAACGGACGATGCCAGTACCTTTTGACACGGCCCCCACTTGCCAATACCGTGCGGGTCCACGAACGATCCAGAGCGGCCTCAGCCGCGTCTGGCGGCGGACTGTCTCCACGTTGGGCGTGGCTCGAGGCCTCCTGCTCCGAGCCCGAGGAGTTCACGTGTACCCGAATCCCCCGACGTCCCGTCGCGACTTCCTGAGGCGATCAGCCGTGCTGGGCGGTGCCGTCGTGTCCGGCGGCTGGCTGGCGGCCTGCTCACGCACCAACACCGGCGGCGGGGGCGGCGGTGGCGGCACCTCGGCAGCCAGCACGCTGGAGAAGATCAAGAAGCAGGGCTATGTCACCGTCGGGTTCGCCAACGAGCGGCCCTATGGCTACCGCGACGGCGGCAAGCTGGTCGGGGAGGCGCCCGCGATCTCGCGCAAGATCTTCGGCGACATGGGCGGCATCGAGCTGCGCGGCAAGCTGTTCCAGTTCGACGCGCTGATCCCGGCCCTCAACGCCGGACGTGTCGACGTGGTGACCGCCGGCATGTTCATCACCCCGGACCGGTGCGGCCAGGCCGCGTTCGGTGAGCCCGAGTACGTCGTGCCCTCCGCGTTCCTGGTCAAGAAGGGCAACCCGAAGAACCTGTCGGACTACCAGTCCGTCATCGACAACGACGCCACGCTGGCCGTGCTCAGCGGTGCGGTCGAGGTGGACCAGGCCACCGGGGCGGGGGTGCCGGACTCGAAGCTGATGAAGGTGTCCGACCAGCAGGCGGGTCTCGACGCCGTGAAGTCCGGTCGCGCCGACGCGCTCAACCTGACCAGCATCTCGCTGCGCTCCCTGGCCGAGAACGCCCAGGGCGTGGAGGTCGCCCAGCCGTTCACCCCGGAGGTGAACGGCAAGAAGCAGTACGGCGCGGGGGCGGCGGTGTTCCGCCAGGACGACCAGGACCTGGTGAAGGCCTACAATGCGCAGCTGGCGAAGATCACCCAGGACGACCAGGCCTGGCTGTCGCTGGTCAAGCCCTTCGGGTTCACGCTCAACGAGAAGCCACCGGCCAACCTGACCACGCAGAAGCTCTGCAACGGCTGACCTGCGCATGTGGCACCAGCTTGCCGAGGCCGCACCCACCCTGCTGCGCGGCCTCGGCACCACGGTTGAGTACACCCTGATCGGCGCGCTGGCGGCACTGGTCATCTCCTTCGTTCTCGGGCTCATGGGGATGTCCTCGTCGCTGGCTGTGCGCGGGTCCGCACGGGTGGTCGTGGAGTTCTTCCGCGGCACCTCGCTGGTCGTGCAGCTGTTCTGGATCTTCTACGTGCTGCCGCAGGTCGGCTTCAAGCTCGCCCCGCTGTTCGCGGCTACGCTGGCCTTCGGCCTCAACTTCGGCGCCTACGGGTCCGAGGTCGTGCGCGGCGCCCTCGTCGCGGTGCCGAAGGCGCAGTGGGAGGCCACGGTGGCGCTGAGCATGACGCCGTTCCAGCGGATGCGCCGGGTGCTGCTGCCGCAGGCGGTGCCGGAGATGATCCCGCCGTTCGGCAACCTGCTCGTGCAGATCCTCAAGAGCTCCTCGTTGCTCTACTTCCTGGCGATCACCGAGTTCACCTTCGAGATCCAGGAGCTGCGCTACCAGCTCACCTCGCGGATGGCGCCGTACGTCCTCGCGCTGGTGGCCTACTTCGTGGTCGCGCAGGTGCTGCTCTACGGCATGCGGCTGTGGGAGCGCCGGGCCGCCCGCAAGGTGGGCCGCGGGCCGGTCCGCCCCGAGCCGCGGACGGCCGCTCAGCCCGTGCCGGCAGGAGGAGCCACGGCATGAAGTGGGACTGGAGCTACACCTGGCAGGTGCTTCCCGAGCTCCTGCACGCCTTCCTGAAGTACACCGTGGGGCTCACCGTGGTGTCGGCGGCGATCGCGATCGTGCTCGGGCTCGTCCTCGCCCTGGGCCGGCGGGCGAACGAGCGGTGGGTGTCGTGGCCGTCGTACGGCGTGGTGGAGTTCATCCGCAGCACGCCGATCCCGATCCAGCTGTTCCTCATCTACTACGGGCTCACCGGCTTCGGGATCCGCGTGGGGGCGTTCACCAGCGCGGTGATCGTGTTCGGCGTGCACTACGCCTGCTACATGTCCGAGGTCTACCGCGCCGGCATCGAGGCGATCCCGAAGGGCCAGTGGGAGGCCTGCAAGGCGCTCTCGCTGTCGCCGTGGCGGACCTGGCGCGCGGTGGTCCTCCCGCAGGTGCTGCGCCGGATCGTGCCGTCGACCGGCAACCAGGTGATCGCGCTGTTCAAGGAGACCCCGTTCGCCATCGTCATCGGCGTGACCGAGATGGTCACCACCGCGAAGGCGATCGGCGGCCACGACTACAGCTACGTCGAACCGATGACCATCGCCGGCTTGATCTTCCTGGCTGCGAGCTACCCCACGTCCGTCCTCATGCGCCGACTGGAGATCCGCCTTGGCCACTGACACCGCCCCCAAGGGCGACGCAGCCACGATGCCGCACCCGGAGGAAGCGATCATCCGCTTCGACAACGTGGTGAAGCGCTTCGGCGACAACACCGTCCTGGACGGCATGAACTTCACCGTCGCCCCCGGCGAGCGGGTGACGTTGATCGGGCCGTCGGGGTCCGGCAAGACCACGATCCTGCGGCTGCTGATGACCCTGGAGACCGTCACCGACGGGGTGATCTGGGTCGAGGGCGAGCCGCTCAGCCACGAGCGCAAGGGCGGCGGGCTGGTGCCGGCCTCGGAGAAGTACCTCCGCGGTCAGCGCCGCAGGATCGGGATGGTCTTCCAGCAGTTCAACCTGTTCCCGAACATGACGGTGATCGAGAACATCATGGAGGCCCCGGTCTCCGTGCTCGGCAAGAGCAAGCACCAGGCCCGCGCGGCCGCACAGGCCCTGCTGGAGAAGGTGGGCCTCGGCGACCGCGCCGACGCCCACCCGACCCAGCTGAGCGGCGGCCAGCAGCAGCGGGTCGCCATCGCCCGCGCGCTGGCGATGGAGCCCGACATCCTGCTGCTCGACGAGGTCACCTCCGCGCTCGACCCCGAGCTCGTCGTCGACGTGCTCAACGTGCTGCGCGACATCGCCGAGACCACCGACATCACGATGCTGATCGTCACCCACGAGATGAACTTCGCCCGCGACGTCTCGCACCGGGTGATGATGTTCGATCGCGGGGTGATCGTCGAGGACGGACCGCCGGAGAAGATCTTCGGCGACCCCGACCACGAGCGCACCCGCACCTTCCTGAAGGCGGTGCTCGAGGACCGCTGAGGCGCGCAGGGGCCGGGCATGCTTCCGGCCGCGGTGGGTAATTGTCGAACGGCCGGTGGCCGCCACGCGCGACGTCCGCCGCGGGCGCGGCGCTCGGGGGTCCGTGGTGCCGCGCCGGCCTCTCGGAACTCACGAAAGGCGCGCGCATGGGTGACACTCTGCAACCTCGCAAGCACCGCCACTCGACGGTCAGCCCGCTGCTGGTCTGGCTCGGGGTGGCGCTGACGCTGGCCGGCGTCGTCGGGACCGGCTTCGGCCTGGCCCGCAACAACGCCTTCTGGCTGCTGTGGGTCTCGGTGGCCGCGATCGTGGTCGGCGTCCTGCTGGCCTGGCGCGGCGGCGCGATGTACGACGTACACGGGGCGTCGAAGTCCGTCGGGGCCGAGCTCGAGGAGGCCGCGCACGGGGAGACGCACAAGGGCGTCGCGCCCACCGACCGGCTGCAGTCGCAGGACGTGCGCGCCACCGCGATCGAGGCCAACCAGCGCACCCGCCAGCTGATCGCCGAGCGGACCGGCGGCCCGGCCGCGCCGCTCTACCCGATCGGCACCCTGTTCCTGCTGCTGGCCGGGATCTGGCTGCTCATCGGCCAGTTCGCGCTGCCCTACGACCACAGCGACGTCGGCTACAACGCCGACCTGCGGGACATGGGCATCGGCCTGGTCGTGTTCCTGAGCGCGCTGTGGCTGCGGCACGCCGGGGAGAGCCGGGTGGCGAGCCTGCTGTGCCTGGCCTCGGGGGTGGGACTGATCCTGTTCGGCCTCTTCCTGCCGCACCACTCCTCGGCGATCACGGTCGACGAGATCTTCGCCGGTGCCTGGGTGCTGCTGGCCTCGGCCGCCACCTTCGAGGGCACCCAGCAGGAGGTCCACCGGTGAGTGCTCCGGGCGCCGAACCCGGGGCCGGACGGGTCATCGCCCTCCGGCCGCTCGCCACCCCGCTGCCCCTGTCGTTCCTGGCCCTGGCCTGCGCGAGCGGCACCTTCAGCGCGGTCGAGCTGCACTGGATCCCGGCGTCGCAGGGGCGCATCGCCGGGTTGGTAGCGGTGCTGCTGACCGCGCCGCTGCAGTTCGTCTCCGCGATCCTGGGCTTCCTCAGCCGCGACCCGGTGGCCGGCACCGGGTCGGCGGTGCTGTCGGGCACCTGGCTGGTCATCGGCGTCTCGACGCTGATGACACCGCCCGGCACCAGCTCCCCGGGGCTCGGGGTGCTGCTCGTGGTCTCCACCATCGGCATGCTCGTCCCGGTCGTTTCGGGGCTGTCCAAGCCGCTGGCGGTGCTGGTGATGGGCTCCACCGGCGTGCGCTACGCCGTCACCGGCGTCACCGAGCTGACCGGCTCCTCGGCGTGGAAGACCGCCGCCGGCATCGTCGGCCTGTGGGTCGCCGCGATCGCCGTCTACGGTGCCCTCGCCTTCGAGCTCGAGGGCGTTTACGGGCGCGAGGTGCTGCCGATCGGGCGCCGCGGCCAGCCACCGGGCACGCCGCTCCCGCAGGAGCCCGGCATTCGCCGCAGCCTCTGACCCTCGAGCCCCGGCGTCCCGGAGCCTGTCGCGCCCGGGAGCCTGGCGGGACTCGGCCCCGGAGCCGGGGCTGCCGGCACCGGGTCACCCGCACGAATCAGTTCGAACGCGTCACGACACGCCGGCCGGGACCGCAGTTCGGGCCTGATTCATCAAGGCCCGGCTCGCCGGCTCGCTGGGTCGGCTCGCTGCGCCCGGGGCCGGGCACCGGGGCCGGGCACCGGGGCCGGCCACCCGCGCCGGCCACCCGGGGGCGCTCGTCCGGGGCGTGAGGGCGCCAGGCTCAGGCCCGGCAGGCGGCCACGGCGAAACCGGTCGCCCCGACGGCACTGACGAGTGCGCCGCGCCGGTGCCGGTCGGTGACCGCGGCCGCGCCGTACATGCTCACCGCGTGCAGCGCGTCGAGCAGCGGGCCGCCGAGCACCTCGTGTCCCCGCTGCGCGGCGGCCGCCTGGAACAGGTGCCGGGCGCCGAGGATCCGCATCACCACCCGTTCGGTGGTGTCGGGGGTGCGGCCGAGCGCGAGGGCGCCGGCCCGGTCGGGCAGCGCGAGCTCGACGAGCCCGACCCCGAGCCGGGCGAGTCCGAGGGCGTGAGGTGAGGTCATCGTGTCGCCTTTCGGGTCAGGGCCGCGCCCAGCACGCCGGCCGCGACAGCGGCCGTCGCGCCGAGCAGGCCGTGGTGGTGCGAGGCCCACAGCTGCGGGCTGCGGCCCTTCGCGTTCTGGTCGAACACGCCGCGCGCGCCGTGGTCGTAGCCGTCGGCGCCGTCCGCGGGTTCCCAGAGGTTCTGCTGCTGGGGGTCCTTGTCCTTGCCCTTGTCCTGCTGCGAGGACCAGCCGGTCTTGCCGAGGTAGCGGTCGAGCAGGCCGGGGAAGAGCTTGTCGCCGACGATCGTGCCCACGGTGCTCGCGCCCACCCAGTACTCCCGGCGCCGCGGGTGGTCGGCGGCGAAGACGACCGCGCGCGCGGCCACCTCCGGCTGGTAGATCGGCGGCACCGGCTGGGGGTGGTGCGGCAGCCGCGAGAGCACCCAGGAGAACTGCGGGGTGTTGACGGCCGGCATCTGCACCATCGTCGCCCGCACGTTGCTCCTGTCGTGCAGCAGCTCGCAGCGCAGCGCCTCGTGGAAGCCCTGGGTAGCGTGCTTGGCGCCGCTGTAGGCGGTCTGCAGCGGGATGCCGCGGTAGGCCAGCGCGGAACCGACCTGCACGATGGTGCCGCGGTCGCGCGGCTTCATCCGTTTCAGCGCGGCCATCGTGCCGTAGACGAAACCGAGGTAGGTGACCTCGGTGACGCGTCGGTACTCCTCCGGAGAGATCTCGTCGAACGGCGAGAACACCGAGGTGAAGGCGACGTTGACCCACACGTCGATCGGTCCCAGCTCGCGCTCGACCCGCTCGGCGGCGGCCTCGACCTGGGCGGGGTCGGCGGTGTCGGTCGGGACCACGAGCGCGGTGCCCCCGGCGTCCTCGACCTCCTTGGCCGCCCCCGAGAGGCCGACCTCGCCGCGGGCGAGCAGGGCCACCCGGTCCCCGCGCCTGCCGAAGGCGGCGGCGCTGGCGCGGCCGATGCCGCCGCTCGCTCCGGTCACCACGACCACTCGACCGTTCGTCGTCACCTCGGTCACTCCCTCTCTCGTCGTCTGCTCTGGTCACCCGCGCGGTGAGGGGTCATGAACTGCCGGACCCGCCGGTGAGGTGCATGAGTTGGATGACCCCTCGGCGGGTCAGTCCTGGGACCACGGCTCGGCCAGTCGCCGGGCCGCCTCGAACATCAGCGCGTGCACGAACGCCTGCGGGAGGTTGCCCCGCAGCTGGCGCTGGCGTATGTCGTACTCCTCGGAGAACAGCCCGGGTGGCCCGCAGGCCGCACGGTTGCGCTCGAACCACCGCAGCGCCTCGGCGTGCTCGCCCTGCTGGTGCAGCGCGAGTGCCATGTCGAACCCGCACATGACGAACGCCCCCTCCGCCGACTCGAGCGGCCGCTCGTCGTGCCGGAACCGGTAGAGGAAGTAGTCGTCGGCGAGCTCGTCGCGCACCGCCCCCAGCGTCGCCCGGCTGCGCGAGTCGTCGGCCGGCACCGCGCCGCGGATCGCGGGCAGCAGCAGCGCGGCGTCCACGCGCTCGTCGTTCGGGCTGCGCTGCCAGCGCCCGCTGGGGTGCAGGCTGTTGGCGCTGGCGTCGGCCACCAGGGTGTCGGCGAGGCTCTCCCAGGCCGCGGCCTGCTTGGTGGGGGCGTGGCGGGCGAGGGAGCGCAGGCCCGCGGCGCAGATCAGCCGCGAGTGGGTCCAGTGCTGGTTGTCGGTCTCCCACACCCCGGCGTCGGGCTCCTGCCAGCGCTTCTCGATGGCGGTCACCGCGGTCTCGGCGGCCCGCCAGGCGCCGGCGTCGAGGTGGTCGTGGCGCCCGGCCGCGGCGAGCAGCAGCAGGGCCTCGCCGAACGCGTCGAGCTGGAACTGGTCGCGGACCCAGTTGCCGATGCGCACCCGGGCCCCGGGGTAGCCGACCAGGTCGAGCCGGCGCTGCGGGGGGACCGGGTCGCCGTCGAGGGTGTAGGCGGGAGCGAGGTTCGCGCCGTCTTGCAGGAGGCGTGCGGTGACGAACGAGACCGCGTCGTCGAGCAGCGGGTGCGCGTCGTCGCTGGCGATCGCCTGCCCGGCGAAGCACTGGTCGCGGATCCAGGAGTAGCGGTAGTCGTAGTTGCGGCCGGTCTCCGCCCGTTCAGGCAGTGACGTGGTCGCGGCGGCGACCATGCCGCCGCCGGGGAGGGTCATCCCGCGCAGCACGGCGTAGGCGTGCTGCGCGTCGCGTGGCGCGAGCGACGACTGCATGGTCGGCATGCTCTTCTTCCACACGTTGCCGGTCTCCGACCAGAGCACGTCGGGGTCGGGCAGCTCGTCGGGCAGCGCCGTGCCGGACAGCTCGAGCACCAGGTGGCGTCGGTCGCCGGGCTCGAGGTCGAGGTCGAGGCTCAGCGCGCCCTGGCGGCGCGTGGCCGCCTCGGCGCCGGTCCAGCGGATCCGGACGTCGCCGCTGCGGGCGGTCCAGGTGGCCCCCGAGCGCGAGAGCTCCTCCATCGTCTCGGCGCCGAAGTCGGCGCGCACGTCCAGCACCGCGCGCACCCGGGTCCGGCCCTCGAGGCACTCGATCTGCCTCAGCACCACCGCGCGCTCGACGTCGCCGGGGTAGGCGAGCGCCTCGCGGCACTCCACGACTGCGTTGTCGGTGGTCACCCACCGGCTGCGCCAGATCAGCGAGCCCTCTTCGTAGTGGCCGCCCCACACGAAGTCGGTGTCGGCAGGACCGACCGAGTAGATCCCCGGCCCTCCGATGAGCGCAGAGAAGACAGGAGGGCTGTCCCAGCGGGGCACGCAGAGCCAGGAGAAGTCACCGCGCGGGCCGACCACGATGCCGCGGTGGCCGTCGGCGAGGAGCGCGTACTCGCGCAGGACGTGGGTGCTCACTTCGTGCGGTACCTCTCGGCTTCCTCGGTGCGCCACTGCAGGCCGATCCCGGGTTCCTCCGACGGGGTCATCGTCCCGCCGGTCGCGTCCGCCGTGCCGTCGAAGAGCATCGTCTCGATGCGCACGTGGTCGTGGAAGTACTCCTCGTGGCGCAGGTTGGGCGTGGCGGCCAGTACCGGCAGGTGCAGGTGCGGCGCGCAGTGACCGGAGACGTCGACGTGGTGTGCGGCGGCGAGCGCGGCGATCCGGAGGAACTCGGTGTAGCCACCGCAGCGGGTGACGTCGATCTGCAGGCAGTCGACCGCCTCCGCGGCCAGCATCCGGCTGAAGTAGGTGAGGTCGTAGCCGTACTCACCGGCGGTGACGTCGGTGCGGACGTGCGCGCGCACGTGCCGCAGGCCGTCGAGGTCGTCGGAGGTGACCGGCTCCTCGAACCAGCGGACCTGCTGGTCCTCCACGTCCTGGAACACCCGCACCGCCTGCTTGGGGCTGTAGCCGCCGTTGGCGTCGACGAACAGCTCGACGTCGTCGCCGATGACCGACCGTGCCTGGCGGATCCGGGCGATGTCGCGGGCGGTCTCGTGGCCGTCGGACTCGCCGATCTTGATCTTCACCCGCGGGATCCCGGCCGAGACCCAGCCCTCGAGCTGGTCGGCGAGCTGCGTGTCGTCGTACGTCGTGAAGCCGCCGCTGCCGTAGACCGGCACCTCGTCGTGGGCGGCGCCGAACAGCCGGTGCAGCGGCAGCCCGAGCAGCTTGGCCTTGAGGTCCCACAGTGCGGTGTCGACGGCCGAGATCGCCAGCGACGCGATCCCGGGGCGGCCGGCGTTGCGGACCGCGCCCCACATCGCGTAGTAGGCCGCCACCACGTCGAGTGCCGGCCGGTTCTGCACCACCGAGGCGAGCTTGTCGGCCACCACGTCCGCGCACGCGGCGGGACCGTAGGTCCACCCGATGCCCTCGGTGTCGCCCGCGCTGACCTGCACCAGCACCAGCGTGGTGGAGTCCCAGGTCAGCGTGCCGTCGCCCTCGGGGGCGTCGGTGGGGATCGTGTAGGCGCTCGCGCGTACGTCGGACACCGCGACGTCGACCGACGTCAGGCGGTTGCTCGTCATGCGTCCTCCCCGGGTGGCCGGAGCTTGTCGGCGCTGGATCCTGACGGCTGCCTTGTACCCCGCCGCACCGGACCTGACACCGAGATGCTTGCGTGCGCGCAAACGTCGTGGAAGTGTCCGGGCGGGCGAAAGCGCGAGGAAGGTGTGGAGGCCGGGAGCCTGGGTAGGGGAGAGGCCCTAGACTTCGGGGAATGGACGACATCTCGGGGGATGTGGTTGACGTGGCGGCGCTCATGGAGACGTCTCGCATCATGACGGCTGTGGTCGCGCACTCCTTGGCGCACCTGAACAGCTCGGTCAGCGTGCCCCAGCTGCGCGTCCTGGTGATGATCGACGGCCGCGGTCCGATGAATCTCACGGCGGTCGCCGAGGGTCTGGGCGTGAACGCGTCCAACGCGAGCCGGGCCTGCGACAAGCTGGTCGGGGCGGACCTGCTCGACAGGCAGACCGACGAGCAGGACCGCCGCAGCATCGTGCTCTCGCTGACCGGCAAGGGCAAGCGGCTGGTCGACGCGCTGATGCGCGAGCGTCAGGCGATGTTCGAGCAGATCGTGGCGCGCATGCATCCCGAGGACCAGCAGGACCTGTCCTCGGCGCTGCGCGCGTTCGTGCAGGCGGCCTCCGGGCTGTCCGACGACGGCGGGCTGCTCGACGAGGAGGGCCACTCGGTGGTCAGGCTGGTCTGACCGGGGGTCCGGGTCGTCCGGCACCGCCGCGGGACCCGGCTCCGGGGCTCAGCCGTCCAGCGCGCCGCTCAGCCGGCCCTGCTCGGCGAGGTCCTCGGCGAGGAACTCCCGCAGCAGGTCGACGGCCTGCACGATCTTCGGGCTGCGCAGCGCGTAGTAGACGCTGGTGCCCACCCGGGTGGAGGAGACGATGCCGCGCTCGCGCAGCACCGCGAGGTGCTGGCTGGCGTTGGACTGGCTGAGGCCCAGCGCCTCGCAGAGGTCGCCGACGCTCAGCTCGCGGTCGCGCAGCTCGTTGATGATCATCAGCCGCTTGGGGTCGGCGATGGCCTTGCAGACCCGGGCGTGCAGCTCTTGCAGCTGTGCCGCCACGTCGTGGTCCATCTGCCCTCCCCGATCGCCTCGGCTTTTGCGCCTTGTCGGCCGCTCCAGTGTAGTTCGCGCCGTCTGCCCGGGTGCGGCTCAGGTCCAGCCGAGCACCACGAGCAGCAGCGCCGCGGCCGCGAGCAGCAGCACGGTCACCGTCACGGCCCGTACCAGCGCCGGGCTCGTCGTCGGGTGACCGGCGCGCACCCGTCGTACCGTCACGACGTAGCGGTGCTCCGCGGCCAGCAGCATGACGAGGGCGGCGGCCAGGCCGAGCAGGCCCGGAACGGCCTTGACGCTGAGCCCGCCGGTGTAGTGCACCAGCAGGGCACCCACCGCGCCCACCCCGAGGGCGGTACGCTGCCAGGCCATCGCGGTGCGCTCGGCCTGCAGGCCCGCGTCGAGGAAGGGCTCGTGCCGGCGGCGGGCTGCCCACCACCCGCGCAGGCCGCCGGGCATCAGGTCACCATGTCGGTGATCGTGAGGGCCAGCGCGGTGAGGGCCGCGACGGTCAGCACGGCCGCGACGACTCGGGGTACGGCAGAGCGAGGCAGCTGTTCGCCGAGGCGCATGGCGCGCTCGTTGCGCTCCCAGTGCTCGTAGGACACCGCGGCGAGCACGCCGCCCAGGGTGATCAGGATCAGGCCCAGGATGTGCCGGATGACGACCAGCCCGGGCACGAACTGCACCACCGCGATGCCGGCGGCCATCATCGCCAGGGAGGTGCGGACCCAGGCCAGGAACGTGCGTTCGTTGGCCAGGCTGAAGCGGTAGTCCGGCGTCTCGCCGACCTCGTGCAGCGGCACCCGGCCGGGTCGCTGCTCCCCCGATGGCTCCGTGGTCATGCCTCTGATCATCCCCGAACTCACCCCAGCGTGGTGGACGCAGCGCACTGGTTGCGCCCGACGTCCAAGATGTCGAGCTCGTCCTCCGGGGGCGCGACCTTGCCGGAGTTCACCAGCCGGATGGTGTCGTAGGCGTCCGGCGCCGACGGCAGCGAGGAGACGATCTCCTCGACGAACCGCTCGATCGCCCGCTCGTTGAGCAGGGTGGCGGTGAAGACGTCGGCCAGCGTGGTGAGGACCAGGCCGCGGCCGTCGAACTCCTCCGGGCTGGACCAGTGGGCGGGCGCCACCACCGTCGCCGGGTCCAACGGCTCGAGCCGGTCGTGCACGCTGCGGAACAGGTCCCGCGCCAGCTCCTCGGCCTGGCCGGTCAGGTCCGGGCGGCCCAGGCCGCGCACGAAGACCGTGTCGCCGACGATCAGCAGCCGGTCCTCGACGAGGAACGCAGTGGTGCCGGGGGTGTGCCCGGGCAGGTGCATGGTCATCGCGTGCACCGAGGCGCCGCCGAGGTCGAGCTCGTCGCCGTCCTTCAGCGGCCGGTTCGGCCAGGGCACCAGCCCGCCGGCGTCCTCCGGTGGGAGGTGGTACTCCGCGCCGAGCCGCTCGGCCAGGGCCGGTCCTCCGCTGATGTGGTCGGCGTGCACGTGCGTGTCCACCACGTGGGTGATCGTCATGCCGTGCTCGGCGGCCAGGTCGAGGTAGGGCTGGGGGTGCCGGGTCGGGTCGAAGACGGCTGCCCGCCCGCCCGGCACGCCGACCAGGTAGGACAGGCAGCCCTTGGCGGGGCGCTGCAGCTGCCACGCGCGGACCTCGCCGGGCAGGTCGGGGACCTCGGCGGCCACCAGCAGCTTGGCCCATGCCTCGGTGCCGCCCTCGAGGGAGCGTACGGCGACCCCGAGGTCGGCGAACTCCTCGGCGACGAGCTCGGAGCCGTTGCCCTGGCCGCAGATGACCACGGCGTCGCGCTGGGTGGCCGCGGCCTGGTTCTCGAGGTCCTCGAACACCTCGTAGACCGGCACGTTCCTGGTCTGTACCGGCCGGTTGGTCTCCACCCGGTCGGCGGCGAACTCGTCCTTGTTGCGGACGTCGAGGATCTCTGGGACCTTGCCGGCCTCCAGCTCGCGGTACAGCTCCAGTGCGGTGATCGTTCCTGCCATCGGGCGCCCTCCGGGACACTTGTCTGCGGGTCTTGTTGTATGCGCATTGACGAATGTAGTGTCGCGGATCACAGAACACAACGGTCGCCAAGCACCGGGGACCCGTCACCGGAGGAGAGTGCAGAATGGCCGAGGCCGAGAGCCCGCAGAGCATGACGATCGTCGCCTGGTCCGGCGACCTCGACAAGGTCTGGCCGACCTTGATCCTGGGGTCGACCGGCGCGGCGTACGGCATGCAGACCACGATCTTCTTCACGTTCTGGGGCCTGTTCGCGCTGGTCCGCGACGACGTGCGGATGACCGGCGACGGTCTGATGACCAAGGCGCTCGCGGCGTTCAACCGGCCCGGCATCAGCCACATGAAGCTGTCCAAGCTGCAGATGGCCGGTGCCGGCTCGTGGATGCTGCGCAAGCTCGCCAAGGACCAGAAGGTGGCCCTTCCCAAGGAGCTGCTCGAGATGTGCCAGGAGCTGGAGGTCAACCTCTGGCCCTGCGAGATGTCCATGGAGCTCATGGGGCTGACCAAGGAGGACCTCGTCGACGGCGTGGGCACCCCGGTCGGCGCCGCGACCGCCCTGTCGGCGATGGCGCGCTCGGACATCAACCTGTTCATCTGACCCTGCCCCGGCGCCCGTCTGCGGGCGTCGGCAACCCCCGGCGAACCACGGCAACCACGGCGAAACACCGCCATCCACCGCCATCGACACGGCAAGGAGCCGCAACCATGGACTACCAGGTCGACCTGACCATCGACGCCAAGGGCCAGAAGTGCCCGATGCCCGTACTCATGACCTCGCGCGGGATCAAGAAGCTCGAGCCGGGCCAGGTCATGCTGATCGAGGCCACCGACAGCGGTTCGAGGAGCGACATCCCGTCGTGGGCCAAGGACACCGGCAACGAGCTGCTGGACAGCAGCAGCGAGGACGGCGTGTACCGCTACGTGATTCGCAGGAGCTGAGACCGGCCTCAGCCGTGCTGACCCAGCGCGGCACGCAGCAGGCTCTCCGCCGGGCCGCCGAGCCGCTGGCCCTTGCGCCACACCGCACAGATCGGCCGGCGCAGGTCGGCTCCGTCCACGGCGACCTCCACGAGCATCCCGCCACGCAGGTCGTCCTCGACCGCGAGCACGCTGAGCACGGCCGGGCCGGCGCCGGCCTTCACCGCGCCCTTGATCGCCTCGTTCGAGCCGAGCTCGAGCAGGGGCGCCGTCGGGCGGGCCTCGCGCAGCAGCCGGTCGAGGGTCTCCCGGGTGCCGGAGCCGGGCTCGCGCACGATGAGCGGCGTGCCGGCCAGGTCCGCGAGCGCCAGCGGCTCCCGGCGGCGCGCCCACGCGTGCCCCGGGGCCACGACCACCGCGAGCCGGTCGCGCAGCAGCCTGCGGACCGCCAGCCGCGGGTCCAGCGCCGCGGTCTCGACGAAGCCGAGCGCGACCCGGCCGTCGAGCACGAGCGCCTGGACGTCCTGGGAGTTGGTGACCCGCAGGCCCACGTGCACGTCCGGGCTGCTGACCCGCAGCGCCGACAGCCACGACGGGGCGAGGTGCTCGGCGACGGTCATGCTGGCCGCGACGTCGAGGTCGGCGTTCGAGGCGTCGCGCATGGACTCGACCGCGCCGTACATCTCGTCGACCATCTGCAGCACCCGGCCGGCCCAGCCGGCGACCACCTCGCCCTCGGGGGTGAGCCTCGAGCCGCTGGTGGTGCGCCGCAGCAGCGGCAGCGCCATCGCCCGTTCCAGGGTGGTGATCCGCTTGCTGGCCGCCGGTTGGCTGACCCCTTCTCGGCGGGCCGCCTCGGTGATGCTCCCGAGCTCGCCGACCGCGACCAGCAGTCGCAGTGGTCCCAGCTCCGCCGCCCAGCGTGCCTGCGTCATAACCCCCGATTATGGCGGCATAACGAAATTGGTCTAGCCCGCCGCCCCGTCGAGGCCCAGAATTCAGGCCAGGCACCTGCCTCGGCGTCAGCCCCGTCGCCGGTGGGGGGCGGAAGACCCTTCCCGGCACGCCGGGCCGCCTCGCACAGTGCACGAAGGGGCGGTTGTGGCAGCGGACCAGCTGCGGCAGGGAACAGACGAGCGCGCGACCGCGCGAGCAGAGGGATGTGAGCCACTTGCGCTACGGCTTCGCGATCGACCAGCGCACCTGCATCGGGTGCCACGCGTGCACGGTGGCGTGCAAGACCGAGCACGAGGTACCGGTCGGCCAGTTCCGGACCTGGGTGAAGTACGTCGACACCGGCTCCTTCCCCGACACCACCCGCTCGTTCGGCGTGATGCGGTGCAACCACTGCACCGACGCGCCGTGCGTGAAGATCTGTCCCACCCAGGCGCTGTTCAAGCGCGAGGACGGCATCGTCGACTTCGACAACGACCGGTGCATCGGCTGCAAGTCGTGCATGCAGGCCTGCCCCTACGACGCGATCTACATCGACGAGGACACTCACACCGCCGCGAAGTGCAACATGTGCGCGCACCGCGTCGACAACGACCTGGAACCGGCCTGCGTGGTGGTCTGCCCGACGCACTCCATCTGGGTCGGCGACCTGGACGACCCCACCAGCGGGATCGCCCGGCTCGTGGCGACGCAAGAAACCATGGTGCGCTCGCCGGAGCAGAACACCGGGCCCAACGTCTTCTACCTCGGCGCGGACCGCGCGGTGCTCGACCCGCTGGCCGCGCCCGTCGACGACACCTACCTGTGGGCCAAGCCGGACGCCCAGCGACTGGTCACCGCCGGCGACCTGCCCGGAGACCCGACCACCCACGCCCGGACCACGCTGAACACCGCGCATCCCCGGCCCTGGGGCTGGCGGGTGGTCACCTACCTGTGGACGAAGGGTGTGGGAGCCGGGGCGCTGGCGCTGGCCGGACTCGCGGTCATCCTCGGCATCGACCTGGGTGTGGTCGGCGACTACGTCGCGCCGGTGCTCGGCCTGCTCGGCGCCGCGACGACCGGTGGGCTGCTGGTCTGGGACCTGAAGCGGCCCGACCGCTTCCACTACCTGTTCCTGAAGTCGAACTTCGGCTCCTGGCTGGTGCTCGGCGGCTACGTGCTGATGCTGTTCACCGGCGGGTCGCTGCTGTGGATCCTCGCCGCCGCCTTCGACGTCGGCTGGGCGACCGCGATCCTGGCCTGGCTCTCGCTGCCGGCGGCCGCGCTGATGGCCGGCTACACCGCGTTCCTGTTCGGCCAGGCCGAGGGCCGCGACCTCTGGCAGTCGCCGGTGCTGTTCTGGCACCTGCTCGCCCAGGCCGTGATGGTCGGTGCCGGCGCGCTGGCGGTGGCCGGGCTGTTCGTGGACTGGTCCGACAGCGCCTGGCGCCTGGTCGCGGGCGCCTTCGTGATCGGCGCCGCGCTGCACCTGCTGATCCTGGCCGTCGAGTACTCCGGCAAGCACGCCAGCCGGCAGGCCACGGTCGCCGCGCACGTGATCACCTCCGGCCGCTACGCGCGGACCTTCTGGGCCGGCGCCGTGCTGCCCGCGGCGGTGGCGCTCGTCCTCGGCGCGCTGACCTGGGCCGGCGCTCCCGTGGGGCTGCTCGCCGTCGCCGGCGTGCTCGTCCAGCCCGCCCTGCTCGCCTACGAGAGCGTCTTCGTCAGGGCCGGACAGGACGTGCCGCTCTCATGACCCGCCAACTGACCCACCAGCCCCTGCAACCCGTGCCCTCACCGCCGCACAGCCGACCCGGAAGGGAGCTCCGGCCATGACCTCTGTCGAACGCGAGCCCGAGCAGGAGACCGTCGTACCCCCGCTGCCCGGGGCGCGCAGCCACGAGCGGCTGCGCAACTATCCGCCGGTGGAGACCTGGGACCACCACGTCGAGTACGACGCCAAGGCGCACCCGAAGAAGGTGCCGCACACCTACTCGCTGATTCCCACGATCTGCTTCAACTGCGAGTCCTCCTGCGGTCTGCTGGCGTACGTCGACCACGCCGACCTGTCGGTGAAGAAGTTCGAGGGCAACCCGGCGCACCCCGGGTCTCGGGGCCGCAACTGCGCGAAGGGCCCGGCCACGATCAGCCAGATCCACGACCCCGAGCGGATCCTGTTCCCGCTCAAGCGTGCCGGGGAGCGCGGCTCGGGACGGTTCGAGCAGGTCACCTGGGACGAGGCGCTCGACGACATCGCCGCCCGGGTCCGCGCGGCGATCGTGGAGGACCGTCGTGACGAGGTGATGTACCACGTCGGCCGCCCCGGCGAGGACGGCTTCGTCGAGCGCGTGCTCCAGGCGTGGGGCGTCGACGGCCACAACAGCCACACCAACGTGTGCTCCTCCGGCGGCCGCTCCGGCTACACCCAGTGGATGGGCTACGACCGGCCGTCGCCGGACTACGCCAACGCGAAGACCGTGGTGCTGCTGTCCTCGCACCTCGAGACCGGCCACTACTTCAACCCGCACGCCCAGCGGATCATGGAGGCCAAGGCCAACGGCGCCAAGCTCGTCGTGCTCGACCTGCGGCTGTCCAACACCGCCTCGCACGCGGACCTGTGGATCTCCCCGTGGCCGGGCAGCGAGGCCGCGATCTTCCTGGCCGTCGCGTCGTACCTGCTGCGCACCCGCAAGATCGACAAGCCGTTCCTGCGCCGGTGGGTGAACTGGGACGTCTACCTCGAGCGGCTGCACCCGTCGGCCCCGAAGGACTTCGAGGTCTTCCTCGAGCTGCTGACGAAGGACTACGAGCACTACACGTTCGAGTACGCCGCCGCGGAGGCGCACGTCCCGGTCGAGCAGGTCGAGCGGCTCGCGCACCTCGTGGCCGACGCGGGCACCCGGCTGGCCACCCACACCTGGCGCTCGGCGGCGGCGGGCAACCTGGGCGGCTGGCAGATCACCCGCAGCCTGTTCTTCCTCAACGTGCTCACCGGCAGCGTCGGCACCGTCGGGGGCACGCACCCCAACGGCTGGGACAAGTTCATCCCGCACTTCCCCGACATGCCCGAGCCGAATGACCTGTGGAGCGAGAAGCTCTGGCCGATCGAGTACCCGCTCACCACCAACGAGATGTCGATCCTGCTGCCGCACCTGCTCAAGGACGGCCGGGGCCGCCTCGAGGTCTACTTCAGCCGGGTCTACAACCCGCTGTGGGTCAACCCCGACGGCTTCACCTGGATCGACGTGCTCAAGGACGAGAGCAAGATCGGCCTGCACGTGGCGCTGACCCCGACCTGGAGCGAGTCGGCCACGTTCGCCGACTACGTGCTGCCGATGGGCCACGCCTCGGAGCGGCACGACACGATGTCGTTCGAGACCCACACCTCCAAGTGGCTGGCGTTCCGTCAGCCGGTGCAGCGGGTGGCGATGGACCGGGCGGGGATGCCCTACCAGGACACCCGCGACACCAACCCGGGCCAGGTGTGGGAGGAGAACGAGTTCTGGTTCGAGCTGTCCTGGCGGATCGACCCCGACGGGTCACTCGGCATCCGCAAGTACTTCGAGTCCAAGGCGCGGCCGGGCGAGCGGATGACCCAGGACGAGTACTACGCGACGCTGTTCGAGCAGAGCGTGCCCGGCCTGCCGGAGGCGGCGAAGGCCCACGGGCTGACCCCGTTGGAGTACATGCGCCGGTACGGCGTCTTCGAGGTGGCCAAGGACGTCTACCGGCTCGACGAGCGGGAGCTCGGCGACGCCGAGGTCGCCGGGGCCACCCCGGACGAGCACGGTGTGCTGCGCAAGCCGGTCACCCTCGAGACCCAGCCGCCGCTGGTCGGCGAGGCCGGCGCGGTCGGCCTGGTGCACGAGGACGGGACCCGGACCGCCGGTTGGCTCTCGCCCTCACGCAAGCTCGAGCTGTACTCCACGACGCTGGCCGACTGGGGCTGGCCGGAGGAGGCGACCCCCGGCTACCTCGAGTCGCACGTGTCCGCCCGCCGCATCGACCGCGCGAACGACGAGTTCGTGCTGATGCCGAACTTCCGGCTGCCGGTGCTGATCCACACCCGCTCCGGCAACGCGAAGTACCTCAACGAGATCGCCAACACCCACCCGCTGTGGTTCAACCAGGCCGACGCTGACGCGATGGGACTGAGCACCGGCGACCTGGTCCGGGTGAGCACGGAGATCGGCCACTTCGTGGTCCGGATCTGGGCCACCGAGGCGATCCGTCCCGGCGTGGTCGGCCTCTCCCACCACATGGGCCGCTGGCAGCAGGAGGGCCACCCCGGCAGCCGCTGGGTGATGGGCAAGGTGAAGCTGGACCGCTCCGACGAGGGCGTGTGGAAGCTGCGCTACACCGAGGGCGTGAAGCCGTTCAAGAGTGAGGACCCCGACTCCGAGCGGATCTTCTGGGACGACCCGGGGGTGCACCAGAACCTCGCCTTCCCGGTGCAGCCGGACCCGGTGTCGGGCATGCACTGCTGGCACCAGAAGGTCCGTATCGAGCGGGCCCGGCCCGAGGACCAGTACGGCGACGTCGAGGTGGACGTGAACAAGTCGCGCGAGGTCTACCAGCGGTGGCTGGCGATGACCCGTCCCGGTCCGGGACCCGGCGGGCTCCGGCGGCCGGAGTTCCTGATGCGGCACGTGACCCCGAAGCGGTCGGCCTACCTGTACCCGGGTGCGACGACGGAGGGCGCCCGATGAGCCTGCTCTCACGAGGCCCGCGCGCGCAGGTGGACCCCGACGCGGTGCGGACCGCGCTCGCCGGCGTCGAGGACCCCGAGCTGCGGCTGCCGCTGGCGGAGGCCGGCATGCTCGGCGACGTGACGGTCGACCGCTCAGGCCGGGTGCGGGTGACCGTCCTGCTGACCACCCCGACCTGCCCGTTGAAGGAGACCCTGGTCCGGGACGTGACCGCCGCCGCCGCGGCGCTGCCCGGGGTGAACCAGGTCGAGGTGTCCTTCGGCGCGCTCTCCGACGGCGAACGGCTCCGGCTCGCCGGCCGGCTGCGCGGCGGGCGGCCCGAGGGCACCCACCCGTTCGGCTCCGGCTCGCAGACCCGCGTCTACGCGGTCGCCAGCGGCAAGGGCGGCGTCGGCAAGTCGACGCTCACCGCCAACCTCGCCGCCGCGCTCGCAGCGCAGGGCGAGCGGGTCGGGATCCTCGACGCGGACGTGTGGGGCTACTCGATCCCGCAGCTGTTCGGCGTGCGCCGGGCCCCGGTCGCGCTCAAGGGCGTGATGCTCCCGGTGGAGGCCCATGGGGTGGCGCTGATGAGCGTCGGCTTCTTCGTGCAGGACGACGAGCCGGTCGTGTGGCGCGGACCGATGCTGCACAAGGCCCTCGAGCAGTTCCTCACCGACGTGCACTGGGGCGAGCTCGACACTCTGCTCGTCGACCTGCCGCCGGGGACCGGCGACGTCACGCTGAGCCTGCTCGAGTTGCTCCCCGAGGCGCAGCTGCTGGCGGTCACCACCCCGCAGCTCGCGGCGCAGACCGTCGCGGCCCGGGTCGGCCGGATGGCCCGCGACGCCCGGATGCCGGTGGCCGGCGTGGTCGAGAACATGTCCAGCCTGGTCTGCGGCTCCTGCGGCGAGCACACCGCGGTGTTCGGCACCGGAGGCGGGGACCGTCTCGCCGAGGCGATCGCCGCCCCGCTGCTCGGCCGGGTGCCGCTCGACCTGCCGCTGCGCGAGTCCGGTGACGCCGGGGTGCCCGCGGTGCTCGCGGCTCCGTCCTCGCCCTCGGCGGTCGAGCTGGGCCGGATCGCCTCCGCCCTGCCCGTCGTACGCCGGAGCCTGGTGGGGCGCTCGCTGCCGCTGTCGGTGGTCTGACCCCCGCCCGGGGGCCCACCCCGCGTGCCTGTTTAACAGGGTATGTCGCGAAGCTGTCCCTTCCCCATTGAAACTCCACCAGGGAAGCGGCAGAAACGCGGCATACCCTGTTGAACTGTGCCGAGTCTGACCGCCCCGCCCGGCCCACTTGCGGCAACGCCGATCAGCGCACTTATACCCGCGGGGGTATCATGGTCGCATGGTGGAGATTCCCAGCTTGCCGCGCACCGCACTCGCTGCCTGGCCGCTCCGGCGGTGGCTGGCCTTCGCCGTGCTGCTACCCGTGCTCGAGCTGCTGCTCGTCGGTGCCGCCCGGCCCGTTGCGGGCCCCGGGCCCACGCCGGTGGCCTGGGTGATGGTGGCGGTGGCGGGGGTGGCCGGCGCGGCGACCCTGGCCAGCTACGTGCCGGCTCGCGGGTTGCGCCCGGCAGTGGGCTGCACGCCGTGCGCCGCCGTCTCGGGGCTCACCGTGGTCGCCGGCCTGGTGGCCGTGCAGGGCGCCGGCGCGGACCCGACCGGTCCGGCGCTGGCCGTCGCGGCGACGCTGTTCGGGCTGGTGCAGCGGCTCAAGGAGCCGGCGGT
The DNA here is from genome assembly GCA_963816325.1 of uncultured Actinomycetota bacterium. GTDB lineage: Bacteria > Actinomycetota > Actinomycetes > Propionibacteriales > Nocardioidaceae > Nocardioides_B. The sequence goes on from CAWFKC010000001.1 coordinate 76,403, forward strand.
CTGTCCGTCCCCGACGGCACCCGCCGCGGGTGGGCAGGAACAGCCGGTTGCAGGTCGCTCGACCGTCGATTCGTGACCACCCGGCGCGGCCGGGCGCTCAGGAGGTCAGCCCGAGCTTGACGGCGTTGTCGTACTCGTCGTCGATCAGCACCACGTCGCGCCCGGCCCGTTCCAGCACGCTGGCCGCGATGGAGGCCCGGAAGCCGCTGGCGCAGTGCACCCAGAGCTGGCCCTCGGGCGCCTCGTCGAGCCGCGAGACGATGTGGTGGATGGGCAGGTGCGCCGAGCCCGGGATGGCCGACTCCTTGCGCTCGTCGTCGCGGCGGACGTCGAGGATCGTGAACCTCTCGCCCTGGCGCTCCTTGACGTCCTCGAAGGTCACCCGCGGGTAGTCCGCCAGCGGGCGCCCGTCGGCGAGCTCCTCGACCTTGCCCACGGCCGCGCCCCCCGGGCGCTCGATGCCGATCCGCACCAGCTGCCGCTGCGCGGTGGCCACGTCGTCGGCGGTCTCGGCGACCAGAGTGATCGGCACGTCCCAGGGCAGCAGCCAGCCGACGTAGGTGGAGAACTGGTCGCTGAGCTCGATGCCGACGGTGTCCGGCACGTGTGCGGAGGCGTACAGCGTGCGGGTGCGCAGGTCCACCACCCACTCGCCGGCCTCGATCCGGCGGCGCAGCTCGCCGGCGTCGACCGGCTCCGGTGCGCTGAGGTCGGGGGCCTCCGCGCCGGCCAGGTTCCGTGCGCCCATGTGCGCGTAGTAGGCGGGGTAGGCGGTCAGACCGGCCAGCAGGTCCTCCACGAACCGGTCCTCCTCCGAGGCGGTGAGCGCGTCGTTGCGCTGCCGCTCCTCGCCGATCGTGGAGGTCTCCCCGCCTGCGGCGGACCCGGAGGAGCAGAAGCTGCCGAACCCGTGGGTGGGGAACACCTCGGTGTCCTCCTCGAGGCTGTCGGCGAGCCGGTGGGCGGACCGGAACTGCGCGCGGGTCAGCGCGTCGGCGTGCTCCTTGCCGAGCAGGTCGGTGCGGCCGACGCTGCCGTAGAGCAGGGAGCCGCCGGTGAAGACCCCCGCGCGCCCGCCGTCCGCGGGTCGCACGAGGTAGGACAGGTGGTGGAAGGTGTGCCCGGGAGTCGCGATCGCGCGGACCACGAGGTCGCCGTACCGCACCTCGTCGCCGTCCTTGACCCCCACGCGCTCGAAGGCCACGTCGTCGGCCTCGTTGACGAGGTACTCCGCGCCGGCGCGACCGGCCAGCGCCAGGCCACCGGAGACGTAGTCGTTGTGGATGTGGGTCTCGGCGACCGCGGCGAGCCTGAGCCCGCGCTCCTCGAGCAGCCGCTCCACCCGGTCGACGTCACGCTGCGGGTCGATCACGACGGCTGTGGCGCCGTCGTGGACGAGGTAGCTGCGGTCGCCGAGCTCGCTGGTCTCGATCGTCTCCACCTGCATCGGGGGCCTCCTCATACGTCGGACGAGTCTTCACGCTATGCGTGGAGGGGTATCCGGACAAGCAGGGACGCATGCGCCCGGCGGCGCCGGTCTGGAGCGATGAGGCATGATCGGGGCGTGGTCAGTTCGCTCAGCTCCTCCGGTGTGGTCGGTCTCGCCGGCCGCGTGCCCGCCGTCGACCGCACGCCTCTGCGCAGCAGCGCTCTGGTGCTCGACGGCTCCCCGCTCCCGCTGGCCGGGAACGCGCGGATCTATGCCTGCGGGATCACGCCGTACGACGTGACGCACCTCGGTCACGCCGCCACCTTCGTGTGGACCGACCTGCTCGCCACCGTCTGTCGTGCGGCCGGGGTGCAGCCGTCGGTGTGCCGCAACGTGACCGACGTCGACGACGTGCTCACCGAGGCCGCCACCGGCCGTGGCCGTGCCTACGACGAGTTCGCGCTCACCCAGGAGTTCCTGTTCGACCGGGACATGCGGGCGCTCGGCGTCGCCGAGCCGGCGCACACGCCGCATGCCCGCGCGCACGTCAAGAACGTCATCCAGCTCGCCGCGGCGCTGCTGAGCACCGGGCACGCCTACGAGCGCGACGGCTACGTCTTCTTCAAGGGCGAGCAGATGGTGCGCGCCACCGGCCTGCCGGTCGAGGAGGCCACCCGGCTGGCCGCGGAGTTCGGCGACCGCCGCGAGGACGACGGCCGCGAGGAGCCGTTCGACGTCCCGGTCTGGCGGCCCTCGCCGGAGAACCACCCGGCCTGGCCGAGCCCGTGGGGCTGGGGACGGCCCGGCTGGCACGCCGAGTGTGCGGCGATGGCCTGGGCGGTCTGCGGCGGCAGCGTGGACGTGCTCGCCGGCGGCGTCGACCTGCAGTTCCCGCACCACGCCTACCAGGCCGCGATGGTCGAGGCGGCCACCGGCGTGGCCCCGTTCGCCCGCCGGCAGCTGCACGTCGGAGAGGTGCGCTTCGAGGGCGCGAAGATGGCCAAGTCGACCAGGAACCTGGTCCTGGTCGGCGACCTGCTCGCCGGGCACCGCGCCGCCGCGGTGCGGCTGATGCTGCTGCACCGCAGCTGGCGCGAGCCCTGGGAGTACGTCGAGTCCGAGATCGACGCCGCCGAGCGGCTGCTGGACTCGCTCTACGCCGCGGCCGGCCGGCCGGGCACCGACGAGGGGCGGGCGGCCGTGCTCGCGGCGCTGCTCCACGACCTCGACGTGCCCACCGCCGTCGCCCGCGCGACCGAGGCCGGCGGTTCTGCGGCCCGCGCCGCGCTGGACCTGCTCAAGCTCACCGGCGGCACCGCAGCCACCCCCTGATCCCTCCCCGCCGAGGGGTCACGAACCTGGCGACACGCCGGCCAGGTGCAGGAGTTGGTGACCCCTCGCCAGGGACGGGTGACCTCCTCGGCGGGGGAGGTGGGGTGGGCTCAGACCGAGATCGCGGTCTGCTCGCCGGAGTCGGCCCGCTGCACGTCGATCCTGCGCGGCTTGGCCTTCTCCGCGACCGGCACGCGGAGCCTGAGCACACCGTCGCGGTAGCCCGCCTCCACGTGGTCGAGGTCGAGGTTGTCCCCGAGCACGAGCTGGCGGCTGAACAGGCCGGTCGGGCGCTCGCTGGCGAGCATCTCCCAGTCGCCGTTGCGAACCGGCCGCTCGGCGCGGACCGTCAGCACGTTGCGCTCGACGTCGACGTCGAGGGTGTCCGGCGCGATGCCGGGCAGGTCGAACTCGATCACGAAGGTGTCGCCCTCCCGCCAGGCGTCCATCGGCATCACGGCCGGCCGCGTGGTGGTGCCGGCGCCGATGAGCTGCTGGGCCAGACGGTCGAACTCACGGAACGGATCGGTGCGCATGAGCATGAATCCCACCTCCTGAGGAACTCTTCTTCCCACCGACTGAGTCCTCTATCGGTGGCTATAGATTTCTTATAGCCTGGCCTGACGATGTTCGCAAGACCCCGAGGAGGGGCGGATGACGAGCGACCCGACCAGGGGCGTCTACGCGATCTCGGTCGCCGCCGAGCTGGTGGGCACCGGGGTGCAGAACCTCCGGGTCTACGAGACCCGCGGGCTGGTCGAGCCCGAGCGCACCGCGGGTGGCACCCGCCGCTACAGCGAGGACGACGTGGCCCGGCTGCGGCGCATCACCGAGCTGCTCGCCGAAGGCCTGAACCTCGCCGGTGTCGCCCTCGTCCTCGAGCTCGAGGCCGACCTCGCGCTGCTGCGCCGGCGCCTCGGCGAGCACGAGCGCTGAGCCGGGACCATCGGCTCTTTCGGGTCGATGCCGCACCGGTGAGGCTGGCGGCAAGAGCCTCTTGGAGCAGCCATGACCCCCTCACGCGCCGCCACCCCCCGCACCCAGCGACCGCCCCGGCAGGCCGCGCCGCCGCCGGTGGAGAAGGCCGGCCCGGAGGCCGAGATCCCGGCCGGCCCGACGCCCGAGGCCCCGGGAGGCCCGGCCTCCGACCAGATCGCGACCTCCGAACAGATCCCGACACCCGAACAGGCCGCGACCTCCGGGCAAGGCCCGGTCGCCGCGGAGCTGCCCGAGGCCCGCCTGCGCGAGGTCGACGTGATGGTCGAGGACGCCGCCGCGGCAGCCGAGCGGATGCGGACCTTCGACCAGGAGCAGGTCGACGCGGTCGTGGACGCGATGGTGCGTGCGGGTCTTCGGGCGGCCGCCGAGCTGGCCGGGCTGGCGATCGAGGAGACCGGCTTCGGGGTCTTCGAGGACAAGGTCGTGAAGAACTACGTCGCGACCGAGTTCCTCGCCGACTACCTACGCGACAAGCGGTCGGTGGGCGTGATCGACGAGGACGTGGAACGCAACATCGTCCGGGTCGCCGAGCCGATCGGCGTGGTGCTGGCGGTCACGCCGGTCACCAACCCCACCTCCACGGTGCTCTACAAGGCGATCGTCGCGGCCAAGACCCGCAACGCGATCATCTTCCGCCCCTCGCCGTACGCCATCCGCTGCTGCGAGCGCGCCGTCGAGATCCTCCGGGAGGCCGGCGAGGCCGCGGGCATGCCGCCCGGCGCCCTGCAGGTGATCCCCGACGCCGCCCACGAGATCACGCACTACCTGTTCAAGCACCCGCGGGTGGACTTCGTGTGGGTCACCGGCGGGCCGAAGATCGTGGCGCTGGCCAACCAGTGCGGCAAGCCGGCGCTGAGCGTGGGACCGGGCAACGCGCCGATCTACCTGCACCGCAGCGCGGACGTGCGCGGTGCGGTCGTCGACATCCTCATCTCCAAGACCTTCGACGCCTCGGTGATCTGCCCGGCCGAGCAGACCTGCATCGTCGACGAGGCCGTGTACGACGAGACCGTGACCGAGTTCGAGCGGATGGGCGCGCACCTGCTCTCCGACACCGAGGTGGACGTGCTCGGCGACTTCGCCTTCGGGTGCGGGGACAAGGTGAACATGGCCGCCCTCGGCCAGCAGGCGCCCGAGCTCGCCGCCCGCGCCGGATTCACGGTCCCGGCCGGCACCAAGGTCTTGCTCGCGCCGCTGCCGGCCGACCTCGACGCGCTCGCCGCGCACCCGCTGGTGCAGGAGAAGCTGATGCCGGTGCTCGGCCTGGTCCGCTCGCCGAGCGTGGAGCACGCCGTCGACGCCGCCGTGCTGGTCACCGAGCACGGCGGCCTCGGACACACCTCGGCGGTCTACGCCACCGACGACGCGGTCATCGACGCCTACGCCGGCGCGGTCCGCACCGGACGGATCCTGGTCAACGCCCCGACCGCGGTGGGCGCGCTCGGCGGGGTCTACAACAACCTCACCCCGACGTTCTCCCTCGGCTGCGGCACCTGGGGCGGGTCGACCACCACCGAGAACGTCAACTACCTGCAGCTGCTCAACATCAAGACGGTCTCGCGACGCCGTACCCCTCCCCAGTGGTTCCGCGTCCCGCCGAACACCTTCTTCAACGCCGGCGCCCTGGAGAACCTCCGCGACCTCGAGTGCGCGGTCGCCGTCGTGGTCACCGACGCCGACAGCGAGCGGCGCGGGATCGTCGACCTGCTGCGCGGCAAGCTGCGCACCAAGCACGTGCAGGTGTTCAGCGAGGTGGTGCCCGAGCCCGGCGAGGAGATCGTGCTCCGGGGCGTCCGGCTGATGGAGCGGGCCCGGCCGGACCTGGTCGTCGCGGTCGGCGGCGGCTCGGTGATCGACGCCGCGAAGACGATGCGGCTGCTCTACGAGCACCCGGAGAAGACGCTCGACGACCTGACGCTGCCGTTCCTCGACCCCCGCAAGCGGGTCGCGGACTACCCCAAGGAGCCGCACACGGTCCGGCTGGTCGCGATCCCGACCACCGCCGGCACCGGCTCGGAGGTCTCCCCGGCCGCGGTGATCACCGTCGGCGACCACAAGGAGACCCTGGTCGACTACTGCCTGGTGCCCGACGTCGCGATCGTGGACCCCGAGCTCACCTTGTCGATGCCGCGGTCGGTCACCGTCGACAGCGGCGTCGACGCGCTCACCCATGCGCTCGAGGCCGCGGTGTCGATCTTCGCCTCGCCGTACACCGACGCCTTCTGCGTGCAGGCCGCGCACCTGATCTTCGACGCCCTCCCCAGGGTGTACGACGACCCCGACGACCTGGTGGCCCGGACTGCGATGGCCAACGCCGCGACCCTGGCCGGACTCGCCTTCTCCAACGCCTTCGTGGGCACGAACCACGCCCTGGCCCACGCGGTCGGGGCGAGGTTCGCGATCCCGCACGGCCGCGCCAACGGGATCTTCCTGCCGCACGTGCTGGCCTACAACGCGGCGCTGCCGAGCAAGTTCATGCCGGCGCCGGGCTACTCCGCCTACGTCGCGCCGGACAAGTACGCCCAGCTCGGCCAGATCCTGTTCGGCGGGCACGGCGGCGAGGAGAGCCGGGCGCGGCTGTTCGCCAGGGTCGTCGACCTGCTCGACCGGGTGCACGCCCCGCGCTCGCTGCGCGAGGCCGGCGTGCCGGAGGAGGAGTTCCGGGCCGCGCTGCCCGGCCTGGCGATGACCGCGTTCGCCGACCTGAGCAACCGCACCAACCCGCGGATGCCGCTGGTCGCGGAACTGACCGAGCTGCTCGAGCTCGGCTACGACGGGGAGGTCCGCGATGCCGACTGACAACGCCAAGCAGACCATCGAGGTGAAGGCGCCGTTGGCCGAGGTGCTCGCCACCGTCCGCGACGTCGAGAGCCAGGCCGAGTGGATCCCCGAGATCCTCGAGGCCGAGCTGCTCGAGGTCTACGAGGACGACGACCTGCCGGCGACCGCCCGGTTCAAGGCGTCGGCCACCGTCGGCACCGACGAGTACACCCTGTCCTACGAGCACACCGACGACACGATGAGCTGGACCATGATCAAGGGCCGTCTCCAGACCGGCCAGGAGGGCTGCTACACCCTGACCGAGCTCGGCCCGGACCGCACGGAGGTCACCTACGACCTGACCATCCACCACAACATGCCGCTGCCTGGATTCGTCCGCAGCCGGGTGATCCGTGGGCTGGTGGCCAGCACGCTGACCGGCCTGAAGCGGCGCCTGGAGGACTGACCGGGACGCCCGCCCTCACGCGTCGAGGTACTCCGCGTCGTCGGACCCGGTGTAGGTCGCCTGCTGCACTGCCGCGTCGTCCTCGAGGCCGGCGCCGAACGCGGACCCCACGAACGCCACCACGCTGGCCAGCGCGCCCACGCGCAGCATCTCGACCCAGCCCACGGGGTGCCCGACGGTCTTGGCGACCAGCCCCCCACGGCAGCACCAGCAGCGTGACCCCGAGGCTGGCCACCACCAGCCCGGCGAACAGCGTGCCGACCCCGAGCACGACGCTGACCCAGACCGCGGCGTTGTGGATCAGCACCGTGCGTCGGACCCGGTGCGAGGGCGCGCGCTCCCGCAGGCCGCCGCCGATGACGAGCACGCCGCTGGTCGCGATCAGCACGAGCACCGCGATCGCCCCGAGGCGCAACGGCTCCATGCTGTCGGCGAGCATCCACACGTCCGGGGTCACGATCGCGATCGCCGCGGCGGCGAAGGCGCCGACGAGCGTCCGGCTGAGGCGGGCGGCCAGCAGCCACGGCCGGCTGGCCAGGACCATCCGCACCAGCAGCCGGGTGCTGCCGGTCAGCGTGCGCAGCGCCCAGGCAAGCCCGTGCCGGCCCTGGCCCTCCTCGGCGGCCAGCTCCCGGAGCACGTGGGTCGACCCCTCGCCGGGCCGCTCGGACTCCAGCAGCCCGGACACCAGCCGGGCGGCGGCCGCGGCGAGCGGCTCGTGCTCGACGTCCAGACCCGGCAGGCTCAGCACGATGCTCTGCTGCACCGGGCTGGAGTGCCCGGCGACGGGCCGGCCGTGCAGCGCCAGGGCCCGGCCGGTGACGAGCACGACGACGTCGAGGTCCTCGGCCAGCAGGACGCGCCGCCCACGGGCCAGCATCGCGCCGGCGTCCACGGGGCCGGGGTCGGCCGCGCCGACGTCCACCGCGCCGGCGTCGGGCCGGCCGTCCCCGCCGGACGCGCACACCGGCCGCACCGACCAGTCCAGCCCCGGGTGCGCGCCGGCAAGCGCCCGCTGCAGGTCCCGGGCCAGCCGTGCGGCGTCGGGAGCAGGGAGGTCGGGGTCGAGGCAGACGCCCACGACGACGGCGGGTTCGTGCGGCACGCCGTACATACTCACCCGCCGCGCCCACTCGGAAACGCCCGGCGCCGACCGGCCGCGTTCTCGACGTACATTAGGCGCGACGTGCCCGCCCCGGCCCCGAAAGGTCCCGATGCGCCCCCACCCCGGCCTTGCGGCCCGCACCCTCGCCACCGGCACCCTCGGCCTCGTGCTGGCGCTCGCGGCGAGCGCGTGCTCCTCGTCGGCCCCGGAGTCGGCGCCGGCCGCGTCCGCGTCGCCGAGCGCGGCCACCTCGTCGGCGGCACCCTCGCCCTCGCCGTCCCCGTCGCTGTCACCGAGCCCGTCGGCGACCGCACCCACGACGACCACGACGGCGCCGGCGGTCAAGGAGTACGTCGACAAGGTGCCCGCCGACGTGCGCAAGGAGTACTTCACCCAGGGCAGCGTCCCCGCGTCCTACGCCGACTGGATCTCGCTGAGCCCGCAGCAGACCACGTCCGGGGGCCGCGTCGAGGTCAAGATCGACCGGCGGCTGCCCGCCTGCGGCAAGGAGAACGCCCCGCACTACCCCTCGGACCAGCACGCGGCCGGCTTCGCCTCGCGGCTGTTCCAGTCCGGCGGCTTCATCGTGGCCCGCCAGCTGACCGTCTACCACAGCGCCGACGAGGCGAAGGCGGCCCTGCAGGAGGTCGTCGACGCGAAGGACACCTGCTCGGTGTACGGCGGCAAGCAGGTGACGGGGGCGCAGTACGGCGACCTCGTCGACGCCGGCGAGCTCGACGTGCCGCAGCACGACGGGACCGTCGCCGGGGAGACGGCTCTTTCCGCGGGCGGCGCCGGCGTGAGCTGGTGGACCGTCGTCTCGCGGCAGGGCAACGCGATCGTGCTCACCCGCGTGGTGGACCCGAAGGCGGACGTGACCGCGGACGGTGCCCCCAACGACAGCATCGGCTTCCGGAAAGAGGTGCTCGCCCAGGCCGGCACCTCCTCCGACGCCCTCGACGCGCTCTCGGGCTGAGCCCGCCGGCCCGCTCGCTACCGTCGGAGCATGCGGATGTTCGTGGCGCTGGTCCCTCCCCACGACGCGCTCGAGGACCTCGGGGAGTTCCTGGAGCCACGCCGTGAGGCCGGTCCCGAGCTGCGCTGGACCACGCCCGAGCAGTGGCACCTCACGCTGGCGTTCATGGCCGACGTCGCCGAGCGCCGTCTCGACGACCTGACGGCGCGGCTGCAACGCGCCGCGCGACGCCGTACCCCGTTCCCGCTGGTGCTGGCCGGTGGCGGCGCGTTCCCCGACCCGACGCGGGCGAAGGTGCTCTTCGCCGCCGTCGACGCCGGCGAGCACGCCGAGGAGCTGCGCCGGCTCGCCACCGGGGCCCGGGCCGCCGCGAGCAAGGCGGGCGCCGAGGCCGCGGGTGGCCGGTTCCACGCGCACGTCACGCTGGCGCGCATTGGCCGGCCGGTCCAGGCGACGCGCTGGCTGCGTGTCCTGGACGCCTACCGCGGCCCCGCCTGGACCGCGGACGAGGTCGCCCTCGTCGCGTCCTACCTCGGCCAGGGGCCCCGCAACCGGCCGCGCTACGAGACGGTGGCGACCTTCCCGCTCGGCACCGCCGGACACGCGGCGGACACGGACGAGTGAGACGGTGACCCGGTGTACGTGCAGAGGATCGGGTTCACCCCGCTGAAGGGCGGCCGGCACCGCAGCCACCCCTCGGTCGAGCTGGCCGCGGCCGGGCCGGTCGGCGACCGGGTGTTCTGCCTGGTCGACCCCGCGCGGGACCGCTGCCTGCGCACCGTGGAGAACCCGGGCCTGCTTGCGCACAGCGGCCACCTGGGCCGACGGCGCGCTCTCGGTCGACCTGCCGGGCGGGCCGGTGTCCGGCGTCCCGCGGCCCACCGGCGAGACCCGCACCGTCGACTACTGGGGCCGGCGCGAGGTGGTGGAGATCGTCGAGGGCCCGTGGGCGGAGGCGTTCGGCCGCCACCTCGGGCGCGACGTGCTCCTGGCCCGTGCCCGACCAGGGGCCGTCGTGTACGGCGCCCCGGTGAGCGTGGTGACCAGCGGCTCGCTGGCCCTGCTCGCGCAGCGGCTCGGCGGACCGGTCGCCGGTGCCCGGTTCCGCGCGACCCTGGAGGTCTGGACCGGCGACACGCCGATGCGCCTCGAGGACGACTGGGTCGGACGCACGCTGCGCGTCGGCAGTGCCCTGCTGCGCGTGCGGGAACCGGTCCCGCGCTGCGCCGTCGTCGACCTCGACCCTCGATCCGGGGTGCGGGATGCGGACGTGCTGCGCCTGCTCGCGGGATATCGTCGTGGTCACGAAGGGGTCACGTTCGGCGTGGACGCCGAGGTGGTGACCCCGGGCCGGGTCCGCAGCGGTGACCCGGTCGAGCTGGGAAGGGACTGAGCGCGGATGCCGTACCTGCTGCGCGTGGAGCTGCCGGACGTGCCCGGCTCGCTGGGGCGGGTGGCCGGCGCGATCGGTGAGGCCGGCGGCGACATCGAGGCGATCGAGATCGTCGAGCACCGTCCCGACGGCACCGCGGTCGACGACGTGCTGCTGGAGACCGCGCCGGGCGTCATGCCGGACTCGATCATCTCCGCCTGCCGCCAGCTCGAGGGCGTGCACGTGCTGTGGATCTCGCGCTACGCCGCCGGCGGCAACCTGTTCCTCGACCTCGAGGCCGTGGAGACGCTGACCCAGAACCCGGCCACGGCATACGACGAGCTCGTGGACCTGCTGCCGATCACGTTCCGCGCCGACTGGGGGCTACGGGTGCGCCGCACCTCCTCCGGCCCGAAGGTCGTGCACAGCACCTCGGCCGCGCCGGACCTGGTCGGCGATGACCCCGGCTGGTTCCCGCTCGAGCACGCCGCCCGGCTGGACCTCCCCCCGGAGTGGGAGCACCTCGCCGAGGGCACGCTGCTGGCCGGGGCGCCGCTGCGCGGTGGCGACGAGGTCGTGCTCTTCGGCCGGCGCGGCGGCCCCGAGGTGCTCGACTCCGAGCTCGCCCGGCTCCAGCACCTGGCCGCCCTCGCGGTCACCATCGCCACCGCCGGCTGAGCGCGGGCAGCGAGCGCCCGGCCGGCCGGCGCCGGCGCACCACCCGGCGACGCACACCCAGGTTGCAGCGCGTTCACAGGCCCGCTTAAGAGACCCGGCGCACTGTGGAACGCATGGATGACAGAGAACGCAAGCTGAGGAACGCACGCCGGCTGCGGCGCGGCGTGGTCACCACCGGAGTGGTCGGCTCGCTGGGCGTCGCCGGGCTCGTGGGGCTGCCCGCGCTTCAGCAGGCGACCGTGGGGACACCGTCGGCGGGGCAGGGGCAGACGACCACGCGGTACGACAACCCGCAGCAGCCCGCCGTCGGCGAGGACGACGGCGGCCACGGCGGCTGGGTCTTCGACGACGACTCCGGCGCCTCCTCCCAGGGCGCGCAGGGGACGCAGGGGACGCAGGGGACACAGCGGACACAGCGGACACAGGGTTCGCAGCAGTGGAACCCGCCGAGCGCCGGTTTCGCCCCGCCCACCGTCGGCAACGGCGGCACCCCGCACGCCGGCACGACGGGATCCTGACGATGGACGCCCGAACGCCTACCGCCGCAGCCGACTGGTCGCTGTGGAGCACCACGGCCCGCCTCGTGGTGACCGACCCTGCTGCCCTGGCCGACGCCCGGGAGCTGGTGGACGGCTACCTCGCCCGGGTCGACGACGCGGCCAACCGGTTCCGGCCCGACTCCGAGATCTCGACGCTCGAACCGGGGCCGCACGGCGCCGTCCGGCTCTCCCCGGTCCTCACCGACCTGGTCTGCGAGGCGCTCGCGGCCGCCTGGTTCAGCGGTGGCGACGTCGACCCCACGGTCGGTATCTGCCTCGAGGGCCTCGGCTACGACCGCGACCTCGACCTGGTGCTCGGTGAGGGGCGGCCCGTGCGCGCCGTCGTGCGCCCGGCTCCCGGTTGGCGCACGCTGCGGCTGACCGGGAGCTGGCTGCACCTTCGCGCCGGCACCCGGCTGGACCTCGGCGCCACCGCGAAGGCGGTCGCCGCTGACCGGGCGGCCGCGCTGGTGCGCCGCGAGCTCGGCGTCGGGGTGCTGGTCAGCCTCGGCGGCGACGTCGCCACGGCCGGCGCCGCGCCGTACGGCGGCTGGCAGGTGCTGGTCCAGGACCGCCCCGGCGACCCCGCCCAGCAGGTGACCGTGCCCGCGGGCACGGCCGTGGCCACCTCGAGCACCGCGTGGCGGCGCTGGCGCACCGAGGACGGCGGGGTCCACCACATCGTCGACCCGCGCACCGGCGCCCCGGTCCCCGCGGTGTGGCGCACGGTCACCGTCGCGGCCCCGCGGTGCGTGCAGGCCAACGCGGCCAGCACCGCCGCGGTCGTGCGCGGCGCCAGCGCCCCGGCCTGGCTGGAACGCCTCGGCCTCCCGGCCCGTCTGGTGGCCGCGGACGGCACGGTGCGCACCGTCGGCTCCTGGCCCGAGGAGGTGGCGGCATGACCTCGGCCCTGTGGTATCTCGGCCGTGGCACCGGCACCGTCGCGCTGGTGATGTTCACGCTCGCGGTCGTCCTCGGCATCCTCAACCGCTCCGGCCGGGCGGTGCCCTGGCTGCCCCGGTTCGCGGTCACCGACCTCCACAAGACGGTGGCGCTGACCGGCACCGGCCTGGTCGCGGTCCACATCGGGTCGCTGCTGTTCGACCCCTACGCCCAGCTGCGCCTGGTCGACCTCGTGGTCCCCTTCGGCGGTGCCTACCGCCCGCTCTGGCTGGGCCTGGGCACGACGGCCCTTGACCTGCTGCTCGCCGTCACCGTGACGAGCCTGCTGCGGCACCGGGTCGGGCCGCGGTCGTTCCGCGCGGTGCACTGGGCCACCTACGCCCTGTGGCCGGTCGCGCTGCTGCACGGTCTCGGCACCGGCACCGACGCCGCGACGCCGTGGTTCCGGGGCATCGCGGTGGCCTGCGCGGCCGCCGTCGCTGGTGCCCTGCTGTGGCGCACCTCGCCGTCGTTCGGCGAGCGCGGATGGCGACGCGCGACCCGGAAGGTGGTGGCGCAGTGACCTCCCTGGAGGCCCCCCCGATGCAGTCCGACGCCCACCCGCCCGAGGGCACCCGGCGGCTGCTCGCCGCACCGGACCCCTCGCTGGGCACCCACCTCGCCACCCATGGCCCGCTGCCCGCGCCGCTGAACCTGGTCCGCCTGGTCGAGCGCGCCGGCCTCACCGGCCGCGGCGGCGCCGGCTTCCCCACCGCACGCAAGCTGCGGTCGGTCGCCGAGCGCGGGCACGGCGTGGTGGTCGCCAACGCCTCCGAGGGTGAGCCGGCCAGCGCGAAGGACCGCACGCTGCTCTCCCTCGCGCCGCACCTGGTGCTCGACGGTCTGGCCCTGGCGGCGGACGCCGTCGGAGCCCGTACGACGTACCTCGTCACCGCGCGGCGCGACGTCGCCGACACCGTACGCGCCGCCCTGCGCGAGCGGCGCGACCGCCGGGTGAAGGTCGTGCAGGTCGCCGACCGGTTCCTGTCCGGGGAGGAGTCGGCGCTGGTGAACCGGCTCAACGGCCGGACGCCGGTGCCCTCGGACCGGATGGTGCGGGTCTACGAGCGCGGTGTCGACCGGCGCCCGACCCTGGTCAGCAACGTGGAGACCCTCGCCCATCTCGCGCTGGTGGCCCGCTGGGGCCCGGACTGGTTCCGCGAGGTGGGCACCGAGGAGCAGCCGGGGACGTTCCTGGCGACGGTGTCCGGCGCGGCCGCGGTCCCCGGTGTCTACGAGCTGCCCTACGGCACGCCGGTGGCCGAGGTGGTCCGGGCGTCCGGCGCGTGGCCGGAGTCGCTCCAGGCGGTGCTGGTCGGCGGCTTCCACGGCGCGTGGCTGCCCGCCGCTGACCTCGAGCGGGTCCGGCTCACCAGGTCGGCCCTGCAGCCGCTCGGCGCCTCGGTCGGCGCCGGCGTGCTGGTGCTGCTGGGGCGGGACCGCTGCGGCCTGGTGGAGAGCGCCGGGATCGCCCGCTACCTGGCGGGGGAGGTGGCCGGCCAGTGCGGGCCCTGCCTGAACGGCCTCCCGCGGATGGCCGACGCGCTCACCGAGCTCGCGCACGGTGGGGCGCGCCCCGGGCTGGTCGGCGAGGTGCACCGCATGCGCGCCCTGGTCGAGGGTCGCGGCGCGTGCAGCCACCCCGACGGCACGTCGCGGTTCGTCGCCAGCGCGATGCGTGTGTTCGCCCGCGAGGTCGACGTCCACCTGGGAGGAGGCTGCAGTGCCCCGGCTGCACGTTGACTGGACCCGCTGCGACGGGCACGGCTCCTGCGTCGAGCTGCTGCCCGAGCTGCTGGAGCGCGACGACTGGGGCTACCCGGTCTCCCGGGTCGGCGCCCTGGAGGTGCCGGCCGCGCTCGAGGACCACGCCCGGCACGCGGTCGACGTGTGCCCGCTGCTGGCCCTGCGCCTGCTGCCCTCGTGACCTCCCCACGGACGTCATACCCCCTGGCTGCCGGAGCGACCGGACCGTATGACGTCCCGGGGTGCGTCATACGTCCCGTCATCCCGGGCGACCGGACCGTATGACGTCCGCCGGCTGCCATTAGCCTTGCCGCCATGACAGAGCGCGTGTCCGAGATCTTCGACCCGACCGCCTGGAAGCCGGTCCCCGGCTTCGAGGACCTCACCGACCTCACCTACCACCGGGCGGTGGACCAGGGCACGGTCCGGATCGCCTTCGACCGCCCCGAGGTGCGCAACGCGTTCCGTCCGCACACCGTCGACGAGCTGCTGCGGGTCCTCGAGCACGCCCGCACCTCCAGCGACGTCGGCTGCGTGCTGCTCACCGGCAACGGGCCCAGCCCGAAGGACGGCGGCTGGGCGTTCTGCTCCGGTGGCGACCAGCGGATCCGGGGCCGCGCGGGCTACCAGTACGCCACCGGGGAGACCGCCGAGAGCGTGGACAAGGCCAAGCTCGGCCGGCTGCACATCCTCGAGTGCCAGCGGCTGATCCGGTTCATGCCGAAGGTGGTCATCTGCGTCGTACCGGGGTGGGCCGCCGGCGGCGGGCACAGCCTGCACGTCGTCTCCGACCTGACTCTCGCCTCGCGCGAGCACGCGCGCTTCAAGCAGACCGACGCCGACGTCGGCTCGTTCGACGGCGGCTTCGGCTCGGCGTACCTCGCCCGCCAGGTCGGCCAGAAGTTCGCACGCGAGATCTTCTTCCTCGGCGACGACTACACCGCCGAGGACGCCCACCGGATGGGCATGGTCAACAAGGTGGTCGACCACGCCGACCTGGAGAAGGTGGCCCTGGAGTGGGGCCGCAAGATCAACGGCAAGTCGCCGACCGCGCAGCGGATGCTGAAGTACTCCTTCAACCTCATCGACGACGGGCTCGTGGGCCAGCAGCTGTTCGCCGGCGAGACCACCCGGCTGGCGTACATGACCGACGAGGCCGTCGAGGGCCGCGACGCCTTCCTCGAGAAGCGCGACCCGGACTGGTCCGACTTCCCCCACTACTACTGACGGGCAGCTGATGGCACCGGACGAGAAGCCCCGCACCCGCTGGCAGCAGCTCACCGGCGGCACCGGCGGGGAGGAGTACGCCGCCCGGTTCGAGGCGCTGGCCGCCTCCGGCAAGGACGTGCACGGCGAGGCGGCGCTGTGCGCCTCGTTGATGCCGCTCGGGTCCCGCGTGCTCGACGCCGGCTGTGGCACCGGCCGGGTGACCATCCGGCTGGCGGCGCTCGGGTACGACGTGGTGGGGCTCGACGCGGACGAGTCGATGCTGGCGGTCGCGCGCGAGCAGGCCCCCACGCTCAGCTGGGAGCAGGCCGACCTCGCCGACCTGCCCGCCGATCCGAGCTCCCTGGCCGCGTTCGACCTGGTGGTGATGGCCGGCAACGTCGTACCGCTGCTGACCCCCGGCACCCTTCCGGACGTGCTGAGCGGGCTGGCCTCGCTGCTGCGGCCCGGCGGCCTGCTGGTCGCCGGCTTCGGCCTCGACCCGGCGCACCTGCCGGGTGGCTGCCCGGTCACCCCGCTGCAGGAGTACGACGCGGCGGCGGGCGATGCGGGCCTGGAGCCGGTGGACCGGTTCGGGACCTGGGAGCGCACGCCGTACGACCCCGCAGGGGGCTACGCGGTCAGCGTCCACCGGCGGCCCTGAGCAGGGTCCGCGCTCGTCCCGGCCGCGTCCAGAGGCCAACGTCCCCCGCCGAGGAGGCGATCGTCCTGCGCGGGCGGGACGATGCGCCCGTCTTGCGACACACCGGGGGATCTCCGTCACAAATCGGGAACGCCGGACGGTACGTGCCCTAGGTTCGCACCGTGAGGATCGCTGTGGCGAAGGAGACCCGCGAGGGCGAGACGCGTGTCGCGCTGGTGCCCGAGCTGGTCGCGAAGCTGACCGGGCTCGGCTACGACGTCGCGGTGGAGCCCGGCGCGGGAGCCGGTGCGCTGCACGCCGACGAGGAGTACGCCGCGGCTGGCGCCGAGGTCACCGACACCGCGCTCGACGGCGCGGGGCTGATCGTCTCGGTGAACCCGCTGGACGCCGCGACGGTGCGCCGGCTGCCGCGCGGGACCGCCACCCTCTCGTTCCTGCCGGTCAACCAGCAGCCCGAGCTGGTCGCCGACCTGCGCGACCTGGGCATCACCTCGTGGGCGATGGAGCTGGTCCCGCGGATCAGCCGCGCGCAGTCCATGGACGCCCTCTCCTCGCAGGCGCTGGTCGCCGGCTACCGCTGCGCGATCGTGGCGGCCGGCATGCTGCGCCGCTTCTTCCCGCTGAACATGACCGCGGCCGGCACCGTGCCGCCGGCCCAGGTGGTGGTGCTCGGCGCCGGCGTCGCCGGGCTCCAGGCGATCGCGACGTGCAAGCGTCTGGGCGCGGTCGTCAAGGCGTACGACGTGCGCGCCGCCGCGGCGGAGGAGATCCGCTCGATGGGTGCGCAGAGCATCGACCTCGAGCTCGAGACCCTGGAGGGCGCGGGCGGCTACGCCCGGGAGATGACCGAGGACCGCGCCGCGCGGCAGCGCGAGCTGCTCGCGCCGTACATCGCCGCCGCCGACGCGCTGGTCACCACCGCGGCGGTGCCCGGCCGTACGGCCCCGATGCTGGTCACCCGCGAGATGGTCGAGCAGATGGGCCCGGGGTCGGTGGTCGTCGACCTGGCCGCGGAGACCGGCGGCAACGTGGAGGGCTCGGTGCCCGGCCAGGTGGTCCGTGTCGGCAGCGCGCAGGTCTGGGGCGGGGCGAACGTGCCGGCCCAGATGCCCGGACCGGCCAGCCGGTTGTACGCCCAGAACATCGTCAACCTGGTGACCCTGATGACCGGCGAGGGCGGGTTCGCGCCCGACTTCGACGACGAGGTCGTCGCCGGCGCATGTGTCACGCACGACGGCCGGATCTGGCACGAGCCGACCCGCACCGCCCTGGAGGGGCCGGGCGCGCCGGCCGGGACCCCCGTCGAAGGAGACACCCATGAGTGAGCCGGTGGTCTGGCTGACCATCTTCGTCCTCAGCGTGTTCGTCGGCATCGAGGTGATCTCCAAGGTCTCCTCGACGCTGCACACACCGCTGATGTCGGGCGCGAACGCCATCCACGGCATCATCTTGCTGGGCGCGATCCTGGTCACCGGCTACGCCCACAACACCGCCCAGCTCGTCGTCGGGCTGGTCGCGGTGGTCCTCGCCAGCGTCAACATGGTCGGCGGCTTCGTGGTCACCGACCGGATGCTGGAGATGTTCACCCAGAAGCCCCGGGGCGGGGGCAAGTGATGCCCGCGACCCCGGTGTGGGTGCAGCTGGTCGACCTGGCCGTGGCCGTCTGCTTCATCCTCGCGCTCAAGGGCCTGTCCTCACCCCGGCACGCGCGCCAGGGCAACGCCCTCGGCGCGGTCGGCGCCGTGGTCGCGGTCGTGGTGGTGTTCTTCTACGCCGACCTCGCTCACCTGGTGTGGATCCTGGTCGCGATCGCGATCGGCACGGCCGTCGGGTTCGTCGGCGCGCGGCGGGTGCAGATGACCCAGATGCCGCAGCTGGTGGCGCTGTTCAACGGCGTCGGCGGCGGCGCGGCGGCGCTGGTGGCGCTGCTCGAGCTCTCCGACATGGGCGCGGACCCGGCGAGGTTCACGCTGTTCGCGACCGCGTTCACGATCCTCGTCGGCTCGGTGTCGTTCTCGGGCTCGATGGTCACCTTCGCCAAGCTCCAGGAGCTGATGACCTCACGACCGGTGGTGTTCCCCGGGCTGCCGGTCCTCTTCGCCGGCGCCGGGCTGGCCGGCGTCGCGCTCGCGGGCGTCACCGTCGTCAGCCCTGCGGTGTGGGTCGGCGTGGTGCTGGGCCTGGTCGGTCTGGCCCTCGGCCTGCTGCTGGTGCTGCCGGTCGGCGGGGCCGACGTCCCCATCGTGATCAGCCTGCTCAACGCCTTCACCGGCCTGACCGTGGCCGCGGGCGGCTACGTGCTGGGCAACACCGTGCTGCTGGTCGCCGGCACCCTGGTCGGGGCCAGCGGTACCTTCCTGACCAAGCTGATGGCCGCGGCGATGGGCCGCTCGGTGGTCAACATCCTCTTCGGTGCGCTGAAGGGCGGCTCCACGCTGGGCGCGGGCGAGGCCTCGAACCGTCCGGTGCGCTCGGCCGGCCCGGAGGATGTCGCGATCCTGCTCGGCTACGCGAGCAGGGTGATCATCGTCCCGGGCTACGGCCTCGCGGTCGCGCAGGCGCAGCACACCCTGCGCGAGCTCGTCGACGTGCTCACCGCGCGCGGCACCAGCGTCGACTACGCCATCCACCCGGTGGCGGGCCGGATGCCCGGCCACATGAACGTGCTGCTCGCCGAGGCCCAGGTGCCCTACGAGCAGCTCAAGGAGATGGACGACATCAACGGCGACTTCAAGCAGACCGACGTCGTCCTCGTCGTCGGCGCCAACGACGTCGTCAACCCCGCGGCGAAGACCACGCCCGGCGCGCCGATCTACGGCATGCCGATCCTCAACGCCGACGAGGCCAGGCAGATCGTGTTCATGAAGCGCTCGATGCGGCCCGGGTTCGCCGGCATCGAGAACGAGCTGCTCTACGACCAGAAGACCACGCTGCTCTTCGGTGACGCGAAGGACTCGCTGTCCAAGCTGCTCAGCGCGGTCAAGAACCTCTGACCCGCTCCGGACGGTGAGCCCCGCCGCCGGGCCCCGGACGTCGATCCTGGCGAGAAGCCGAGTCCGGCACCCCGGTGTAACTCCCAGTTACACCCTTTCCGCCCGATGTGAGTATCCTGGGTCCCGGGGAGGCCACACACTGTTCCGCCGTACGGCTGGAGGAGATGCGCCATGGCTGACGACGACGACCGCTTCGCGCGGCCCGAGGGACACCGCTACGACGCGCCCGAGTCTGAGGAGGAGCGCCGGTCGAAGGGCTGGGACTACGCCATCCTCGGCATCCTGGTGGTCGTGATCCTGTTCCTGATCGCCACCGGCAAGGTCCCGATCTTCAACTTCTGATCGTCGACCGAGCCCGGGCGCGGCGAGACGCGCCCGGCCTACCCGACGATCCCGTACAACCGGTCCCCGGCGTCGCCGAGGCCCGGCACGATGTAGCCCTTCTCGTTGAGCCGCTCGTCCATCCCGGCCGTCACCACGCTGATCGGGATGTCGAGGCCCTCGAGGTCCCTCTCCACCCGGGCGCAGCCCTCGGGCGCCGAGAGCAGGCAGATCGCGGTGATGTGGTCCGCGCCCCGCTCCACGAGGAACCGGATCGCCGCCGCCAGCGTGCCGCCGGTGGCCAGCATCGGGTCGAGCACGTAGCACTGCCGCCCCGAGAGGTCCTCGGGCAGCCGCTCGGCGTACGTCGAGGCCGTCAGCGTCTCCTCGTCGCGGACCATGCCGAGGAAGCCGACCTCGGCCGTCGGCAGCAGCCGCATCATCCCGTCGAGCATGCCCAGCCCGGCGCGCAGGATCGGCACGACCAGCGGCTTCGGCGTGGCCAGCTTCACGCCCTGCGCCTCGGCGACCGGCGTCTGCACGGTCACGGTCTCCACGCGCACGTCCCGGGTGGCCTCGTAGGCCAGCAGGGTGACGAGCTCGTCGGCGAGCCGGCGAAACGTCGGGGAGTCGGTACGGGCGTCACGCAGGGTGGTCAGCTTGTGGGCGATCAGCGGGTGGTCGGCGACATGGGTACGCATAGGCGTAAACCTAGGGGACTTTGGACCGCTGGTGCGCAGACGGGCGCTCTGTCAGGATCGGAGCTGGTGCCGACCCGAGGAGGCAGCATGACGCAGGATTCGGAGGCGAACGCCGAGGGCGTGGACTTCGCCCTGGTCGCCTACCGGGAGGAAGGTGTCTGGCAGCTCGAGGAGCTGAGTCCGCGCACGGTGGCCGACGTGGCATCGCTGGCCGCCGAGCTGCGCCGCTATCCCGGCGACGGCGGCTCGCTCGGCCTGGTCTCCGTGGACGAGGACTTCTTCGTGCTCATGCGGGTGCTCGGTGAGCGCGTGAACGTGCTGCTGTCGGACATCACCGCGGCCAGCGAGTGGCCGATTGCGCGGTCGGTCGTGGACTTCCTCGGACTGCCGCACCCCGAGCCCGACGACGAGCAGCTGCCGGCCGGCGACCCCGCGATCGTCGCCGACCTCGGTCTCGACGCCATGTCGATGGCGGCGCTGCTCGACGACTTCGAGCTCTACCCCGACGAACTCCTCGGCGACATCGCCCAGCGGCTCGGGTTCGGCCGGCTCTACGACGAGCTGCTCGGGGTCCCCACCGCCTGATGACCGTTGCGGAGGCCTGGGCCGTCCCGATGCGCGCGGCCCTCGACGAGGCGCGCGCCGCGCTCGCGACGTACGACGTACCGATCGGCGCCGTGGTCGTGGACGCCGACGGCCGCGTGGTCGGTCGCGGGCGCAACCGTCGCGAGGCCGACGCCGACCCGACCGCGCACGCCGAGGTCGTTGCGCTCCGGGAGGCCGCGCGGCAGCGCGGCGAGTGGCGGCTCGACGGCTGCACGCTCGTGGTCACCCTCGAGCCGTGCGCGATGTGCGCCGGAGCGGCGGTGCTCTCGCGCGTGGACCGGTTGGTGTTCGGGCCCTTCGACGACAAGGCCGGCGCGGTCGGTTCGCTGTGGGACGTAGTCCGCGACCGGCGGCTCAACCACCGCCCCGAAGTGGTCAGCGGGGTGCTCGCCCGCGAGTGCGGCGAGCTGCTGCGGGTGTTCTTCGCCGAGCACCGCGCACCCTGATTTAGGGGCCCGGCCGGGTTCCGGTAGCCTCTTCCGCGGTGGCGTGTCCGAGCGGCCTAAGGAGAACGCCTCGAAAGCGTTTGTGGGTGCAAGCCCACCGAGGGTTCAAATCCCTCCGCCACCGCCAGCCAGGGGCTCCCGACGAAAATCGGGGCCCAGTAGGTGACGAAATCCCGTCCAGGAGTCTTCCTGGGCGGGATCTCGCACGTTCGGGGCGGTCTCGACGCACCAGGAACGCCCACGGTGGCGCTGGCAGCACCGCCTGGCCGGCAGACCACGATCCGGTGGCCGGGGCTGGGGAACGCCGTTGGGCCCGTCAGGCGGTGGGCCTGCGGGCTGCGGGGGTGGGGCGGATGCGGTTGTTCAGCGAGGGGGTGAGGGTCAGGCGCCCTGGGGTGGTGGAGCGCCGGACAGCGGGCGCCCGTGTTCGTCGAGCTCGACGAAGCCGTGGTCGGTGACGTCGATGCTGGTCAGCGGGTCGCGGGTGTCGCCGGTGCGGGCGGCCCAGTCCAGGAGCCGGCGCAGGTTCTGCGCGGCGATGTAGACCGCGAGCGCGAACGCGGTCTTGGTCAGGCCGACCTGGTGGGTCCAGCCGCGGCGGACACCGCCGCCGTCATTGGGGGACTTCATGATCCCGAAGGACCCCTCGACGCGGGTGCGGCGGGCGAACGCCCGGATCCACTCGGGGGTGCCCCAGTAGTGACGTTGGCGCAGCTTGCGGTCGGCGGCGGCATCGAGGGTGATGGTGGCCTGGGTGCACGAGGACGGGATCTGTCCCTCGGGGTGGACGCAGTCGGGGACACCGTCGAGGTGCAGGGAGGCGGGGAAGCCGGCGCAGCGCAGCTTGCCGGCGCGGGCCGGGGAGATGAAGCGCCGGTTGCCGCTGCTGGTGTGCCCGTGCAGCTCGAAGCGGTACTGGGTGCGTTCGGCGATGAGGCGAGCGAACTGCTCGACCTCGGCGACGCGGGCGGTGTGCTCGGCGCGTTCGACGGGCGCGGGGTTGTTCTTGCGCAGCGGACCGACCGTCATCCGGGCCGGGCGGACGATGCGGACCAGGTGGTCGGGGATGGAGGCCACGTGCGGCCAGCCGTCGATCATGACGTAGCCGTGCTTGGGGTGGACGCGGGCGCCGCGGTCGGTGTCGTGCATGTCGACGATCTGTTCGATGCCGAGCTCGCCGAGCGGTCCGGCCCAGTCCTCGGCCACGGTGTAGGTCAGGCCGCGGTCGGCGATGACCTCGCCGATGCGCACCCCGGCCCGGTCGTAGTCGCGCAGCACGTCGATGGTCTCGGTGATGCCGCGCTCGTTGCCGGGCACGACCCGGATCCGGTCGATGAGGATGGGCACCTCGGGTGCGCCGACGTCGCCGATGCGGGTGAACGCGGTCAGCTGGTAGCCGAACATGAGGTTGGTCTTGTTGTCGTAGGTCTTGGTGCGGTAGCCCCAGCGGGCGTCGAGGTCGAAGCAGCGGCCGACCTCGAGGTCGTCGGGCTCGGCTTCCTGCTTTTCGGCGTCGGCGTTGCTGCGTTTGCCGCGGGCCGCGGACTCGATCGCGGACTGGTCGACGGCGAACCCGTGCGGGGTCTCCAGGTGGGCGCCGGCGGCGCCGGTCAGGGCGTCCATCAGCTCGTGGAGTGCTTCGGCGCGGCGGACCCGTTCGATGTCGTCGAGGTCGGGGCGCCGGGCCGCGGTGTGCTCGAACAGGTCGGTGATCGCGTTCCACAGGTAGCGCACCTGCCGCAGACCCAGCGGGCCGGTGCTGGTGCGGATGCCCCAGGCAGCCTGGACGGGCCGGGACAGGTCGGTGGTGAGCAGCTGGTGGACCGCGACCTGGGTCAGCTGAGGCTTGTGGGTGGCGGTCAGCATCATGCCGGCCAGCAGCACGTCGACGCGCAGCTGACGTTTGCGGCCGGCAGTGGTGGGACGCAGCCGCGCCTCGAGCCGTTCGTGCACCTGGGTGCGGCGCACGTAGGTCACGGTGCGCTCGAACTCACGCTGCGTGATCACGACCGGTCACCGACCCCGTCGGCTGCCCCGCCGGGCGCGGTGAGGGCGGTGAGCGTGGCGTGGGTTGCCTGCACCTGGGCCGGGTCGGGGGCGGGGCAATGCGCGAGCAGCTCGGTCAGGGTGCGTGCCGAACGGATCCCGGCGGCCTGCATCAGCTCGGCCATCGGCACCGGGGCGCACATGGCGGCAACCAGCCAGGTGTGCCGCAGCCGGGCGGTCTGGATCCGCAGCCGCTCACCGTCGGCGACGACGACCCGCTCCAGGGTGGGGGTGGCGACGTTGACCGCGGTCGGGCAGCTCGCGACCACCAGGTCGGACCCGGCCAGGCCGGCGGCGGTGTGCCCGTCCAGCGCCCGGCGAACCAACGGCACGTACTCGTCGCGGACCACGACGGTGCGGGCCCGCGGGCCCTGGCCGGGCACATGCACGACCAGCAGGTCGCGGCCGGCGACCGTGACGGTCTCGAAGTGGTCGGCGGCGAGCTGGCGCAGGTCGAGGGCGTCGAGTCCGGCGCCGAGCCCGAGACCGACGATGAACGCAAGCCGGCGCTGCCGCGTCGCGGTGGGCTGGTGCCAGGCCAGCCGGACGAACGCGGCGCACTCGGACGGGCTGTAGGGGGCGCCGGGTGTGGCGTGCGCGAGCCGCAGCGGCGCCGCGTGCGGACGCAGGTTGCGGGCGATGCGGCGCAGCACCGAACGGGAGCTGGACTGGGAGGGGCCCTGCCAGGTGGAGGCGTCCAGGAACGCCTCGACGTCGTCGGCGGCCAGCAGGTCGCCCAGCGCCAGCGGCTGCGCGGGGTCGCGGCCGTCGCGGCCGGCGGCCCAGGTCAGGTAGTGGCTGAGGTAGGAGGCGATGTTCGCGGCGTTGCGCGGGCTGCTCGGCCCGTAGGCGTACACCAGCCGCATCGCCAGGTCCCGGTTGGTCGACCAGACCGGCCGGCGGGCGTGGTTGGGCGCGAACCCCTCGACCGCGAACCGGATGGCCGCCGGCACCGTGGCCGGGTCCGGCAGCCGGGACGCGCCGCCGTCGGCGGTGTCGGCCTGCGCCTGCTGCGCCCGGTCGTGGGCCTCGGCGGCGGCAGCCAGCGCCGCCCGCCGTGAGCGTCTGCGTCGGGCGGGAGCGGGCGGCGGCGTGGCTGCCACGGGCTGCTCCACTACAGGTCCAGGTCCGGTCGGGTTGGTGAGGTCGGCGAGCGCGGTCAGCGTCGCCTCGGCCGTCACCTGGGTGCCGGCTGTCGGGTCGGCGTCGCGGACGCGGGTGATCGCGCCGGCGATGTGGTCGAGGTTGACGGGTCGGTCGGTCTGGTCGAGGCCGCGGGCGGCGGCCAGCGTCACGACAGGGACGGGGCGGACGACGCCGGCGGCCAGGAACGGGTCGACCCGGATCCGACGGGCCTCGTCGTGGGGTCGCGACCGCGATGACGCCGGCGGCACGGCCCAGCTGGGTGAGGAACTTGTGCCGGTTGGCGCGAGCGTGCCCGGTGGTGAACTGGGTGCGCGTCACGTGCGCGCTGACCACGCCCTGCTCGAGCAGGGCGGCCAGGTCCGGGCGCGTGGTCTGGTCCCACACCTGGGGGTCGGCCAGGAACGCGGTCAGCGTGGAGGCGAGGACCCGCGCGGCCTGCCGGGTGGTCGGGTCGGCGGCGGCGACCAGCCTCCGGGCGTCGGCCGCGACCAGCTCCCAGGCGTCCTCAGGCAGCGCCCGCGGCGTGTAGCCGGCCAGCGCCTTCTTGATCACGTGGCGGCTGTCGCGGTGGGCGTCCACCTGGTGCCGGTCGAACGTGCGGGTCGCGCCGGTGAGGGTGAGGTCGACGACTGCCTTGACCGGCGCCGGCGGTGTCGGGGCGCCGACGGCGCGGGCCAGGGTGCGCAGCGCCTCGCCGCGTTGCCGGCGGGTCTGCGCGGTCCCGAAGCCCGGGTCGCTGGTGGCGGCGTCGATCCGGTCGACGGCCAGCAGCACCGTCAGGTCCGGGACCGCCTGCCGGTCCCAGACGCCTGGTCGGGCCAGGTAGGCGCTCAGCGCGCTGAGGTAGATGCGGGCCGCCGCCACCGTGGCCGGGCCGGTCGCTCCGACCGCGGCCCGTACCGGCGGGCCGGCCAGCTTCCACTCGGTGTCGGTGAACCGGGCAGGCTGGTACCAGTCGAGGACCGTGGTGACGTCGCTTCCGTTGCTGCTTGCCATGCCGGGGACTGGTCCGGGTTCCCGGCCCTGGTCGCAATGGCGCACCGCTCACGACAGGCGCTCTCGGCTCCTCGCCACACGGCGCCGACCCGGTGGTCCGCGGCCGCGACTCACGTGCGGCGGCCACCAGGGTCGACGGTGGCCGACGTGCGCGGACCTCGGCAGGTGCCGGTGCACACTGGACCCGCGGTGCGGTGCGCGGTCGCCGGGTGTGAGGCGTGACGCCGGCGAGTGCCGGCGCGGGAACTGGTGACGCATCGTGGGCTCCTTCCGCCGGCACGCATCCCCTGGGCCTGCGGGCGGGTCACGTCGGACCCTAATGCAGCCGACGATGAACCCGCCCGTGCCTGCTTTGCAACAGTTGTTCGGATCCTTCTCCCTCGGGGTTATCCAAGGTCACCGGCCGGATGCCACGCCCCCTTCGGCGCCGGCCCTCGAACGCGCAGGGGCCACGCACGCAGCAGACCGGGGCAGGCGAGTAAGGGCGGCGTCAGGCCGCCCAGGCCCCGCCTGGTCCCTGGACAACCCCGCCGCAAGGGCCACAGGAACGGAACTTCGCAGGCAGGGAACGCTCCAGGTCTAGTACTACAGCCGCACTTATGGTGAGGCGCCTCGGGCGGTGTAGTGGCACCGTCGGGCACGGGCTTGGTGTCGGCGGCGCCAGTGTGACCAGCCGAGGACGGCTGTGGTGTCGGTGGGCTGGTGCCAGATGAGGTGGGCAAGCAGACGTCGGACCTCAGGCACGGTCAGCGGGATCAGCTCCTCGACGGTGCGGCGAGCCCCCTTTTTGCGCCGGCGTCGGCGGTGGTGATGGTGAGGAAGGCGTGCGCGAGCATCGCCAAGGTGATGTGTCGGTACCAGCTGTCGTAACGACGGACCTGGTACTGGTCCAGGCCGACCTGGCCCTTGGCGGTCTGGAAGGTCTCCTCGATGGCCCAGCGGGCGCCGGCGACTCGGACCAGCTCATGCAGCGGGGTGCGTTCGGGACCGTGGCACAGGTAGTAGGCCAGGTCGTCGGGATCGGTCAGGCTGCGTCGGACCAGCAGCCAGTAGCTGCGGGTGTCCTCCAGTGGACGGATCTCGGCGCGGGCCCAGTGGTACTCGCGCGGGCCCTTGGCGCCGGGACCGGCGGAGATTTTCTTCCAAGCCTGTGCCGGTAGCTGTGCTGCCAGCGCATCCGCACGAAGCTCGCGGACCTTCCCGTTGCGTCGCGCGATCACCCGCTGGTTGACCGGAACCGCCATGACGTAAGGCATCTGGCGTTCTTCGAGCATCCTGCGGAGCCTGGAGTGCTGGCCGTAGACCTCGTCACCGGTGACCCAGCCGGCCGGCACCTGCGCGTCCAGCGCGCGGGCGATCATGGCCATCGCCAGCTCCGGTTTGGTCGCGAACTCCACCTCCTCACCGACCCGCGCCTGCGCGCGACGCTCGTGGTCCTCGGCCCAGGTCTTGGGCAGGTAGAGCTCGCGGTCCAAGAACGTGCGTCCGGCCGGTGTGGCGTAGCCCAGGAACACCCCGATCTGGCAGTTCTCGATCCGACCTGCGGTACCGGAGTACTGACGCGCGACGCCGGCGGACTTGGTGCCCTTCTTGAGGAATCCGGTCTCATCGACCACCAGCACCCCGCCGGGGTCGCCGAGGTGCTCGACCACGTAGTCGCGGACGTCGTCACGGACCGCATCGGCATCCCAGTCCGCGTAGGCCAACAACCGCTGCATCCCGTCCGGGATGCGCTCGCCGGCACGCTCGGCCAACGTCCAGGAGTTCTTCCGCTCCAGCGGCGCCAGCAGTCCCTGCACGTAGGCCAGCACCCGCTCCCGCGGCTCCGAGCGCGCGAACCGCGGCGCGATCCGGGCATGCACCTCCGCCAGCCCGGCCGCCCACGCCTCGACCTCAGCCACATCCACCTCAGCACCCACACAAGCAACATCTCGGTGAATCGCAGTCTCACACAGGCGACACGCGGAGAACGCTCAAACTAAGTGCGGCTGTAGTACTAGGCGCCACCCAGCCGGCCCGTGCGAGTACGCGGGAACGTCCGGACATGCCGATGAGCGCGCGTCCATTCAGTCGCGCTGACGTCTCTCAATCAGACGGTGGGCCAACGTGGCCAGGCCGTTCTCGGGTAGTTCCAGGACCCTTCGATACAGGCGCAGGCC
The DNA here is from genome assembly GCA_963816325.1 of uncultured Actinomycetota bacterium. Classification (GTDB taxonomy): domain Bacteria; phylum Actinomycetota; class Actinomycetes; order Propionibacteriales; family Nocardioidaceae; genus Nocardioides_B. The sequence goes on from CAWFKC010000001.1 coordinate 104,031, forward strand.
GTCGAGAGCGGCGCGCGCGGCGTCTGCGACGATTCCGTCATTGTCGAGGGAGAGCCGGCGCAGGACCTCCCTGTTTCGCTGCGCCTGCGCTCCGGCCACCACCCACCAACGGACGTTCGCAGACCGGTCCTGCGTGAGAGTCATGAGCACGTCCGAAGGGGTGTTGGCGTTGGCACCGACAGCCAGACGCACCTCAGCGCGGGGGTCGGTAGCCAGCGCGCGCAACTGTTCCGCTGAAGCGTGCTGCGCAGCCGCCGCACGCACCCTCGGGTCAGGGTCTCTGAGCAAATCTCCACGAACGTCAGGAGGCGTTGACTCATCCCACCCGAGTTGACGTTTCTGCTCCCAGTCCCCTTGGCCTTTCATGGGGCGCACCCTAGTAGCCCTGTCTGCGGCATGAGCATGACCGCTCATGCCGCAGACAGGGAAGGCGCTTCTGGGGCTTGACCCCCGACTTGCGGCGATGGTTTTGGAGTCGGGAAACAGGAGAGCCGGGCGCTATCGTGCCCGCGGTAAGTAGCAAACCAGTTCGATCTCCGGCCCGTAGTGGTGAAGGAACAATGACCCGTCTGCGTAGACGCGACGTTGCTCCTCGCGCTTGAGCTCGGGCCAGCCGTCGCCGGGCACCGCGGCCCAGCCGATGCGCTCCGTTCCGACCATCACCTGGACGTTAGGGGGATGCTCCGGGAGCAGCCAGCAGTACGCTTCCGCCCACCCGTCGCGGTTGGCCGACGGGAACTGACGGCAGCGTCCGATCAGCTCGGCGGCAGCCTCATCGAGGCGAAGATCGAGCGCCACCTTGTCGACTCGTGGGTGCAGCCACCGCAGCACCAAGTCGTTGGCTTTGCGTGCGTCGCTGAGCTTCCGCTTGCCGTGGGGCAGGTCCATCCAGGAGAAGTCGAGCTGGCCTCCCTCGTGGAAGACTCGGGCGATCTCGAGGGCAGATCTTCCGACGGACCGCAAAGCCGTCAACGCCATCCCCGGCGCCGCTCGCCGGAGTTCACGTTCCAGCGCCTCGGGAGGCACTCCCCGTTCCCACAGGGACAACATCAAGTCACGACCGGGACCCGGCGCACTGAAGACTTCCAACCTCGACGCAGCCAGGCGCTCGACGAGCAACGCCGGCGAGGCATCTCCCGTCTGCTGTCGCATCTCCCATGCCGCCACGTAGGCGTCGCGGAGTCGATCGAGGTCCTCGTCTGACACCGCGTCACCGTACCGCCTCTTGACCCGACAGCGAACGCTCTGACATGCCGCGGATGGTGAAACCTCGACCGCGTTGACTGACCGGCGTGGTGGCGCGGCACTGTGGCGATGGAGAACTCCCAACCGGGCCCGGCCGTCTCCGGGGTCGTCGTCAGTACCTCCCACCTCCGGAGGTTGGCCGTGGCCGCATACCTCGCCCGGTTCAAGGGCCAGTCTCGTGTCCACACCGAGTCCGATCTGCGGGGCTACCTGACCTGGTGCGAGGCCCGGGGCCTGGATCCGCTCGCCGCCACCCGGCCGCACATCGAGCTCTACGTCCGCTGGCTCCAAGAGGTCCGGCGCTACCGGCCCTCGACGGTCTCGCGGCGTATGTCGGTGGTCGCCGGGTTCTACCGCACCTGCGTTATCGACGCCGTACTAGAACACTCCCCAGCCGAGTACGTCCGCCGGCCGAACGTGCCCGCGGAGTCCCCGACCCTCGGTTTGACTCACCTCCAGTTCGAGGCCCTGCTGACCACCGCCGAACACTCGCCGAACCGCTGCGACTTCGCGCTCGTCACCCTGCTCGGCCTGCTCGGCCTGCGGATCTTCGAGGCCACCGGCAGCAACATCGAGGACCTCGGCGAGGAACATGGCCACCGCTTGCTGCGCGTCCGCGGCAAGGGCGACAAGGTCGTGCTCGTCCCCCTCCCGCCCGCCGTCGGCAGGGCTCTGGATCGTGCCATCGTCGACCGGTGCACCGGCCCGATCCTGCTGACGTCCCGCGGCACTCGGATGGACCGGCACTGTGCCACCCGCCGGCTACGCCGACTCGCCGAGCAAGCAGGAGTGAAGCTGCCGCGGATGCATCCCCACATGCTCCGGCACACCTTCGTCACCACGATGCTCGACGCCGGCGTCGACCTGCGCGACGTCCAGATCGCCGCCCGCCACGCCGACCCACGCACCACCATGCGCTACGACCGAGCCCGCAAGAACCTCGACCGCCACCCCAACTACATCCTCGCCGCCTACATGGCCTCCGGCACCTGACTGGTCGTTCGGTCGTGCCGATGACTGGGCATCTGCTCATCGCGCCCACGCACGTGGTCTAGCAGCCGATGGCCGGCGGCTCAGCAGGCCGCACACTGACGCCGCCGTGCCCACGATCGTGAACGGTGGGCCGGCAACTGTTGTGGAACCGAATCGGCTCATGGCGCGTCCAGAGGACATGACATGGAGGCTGCCGGTCTCAACCGCGGGTGTGTTGATCGTGATGCTGTCAGGCGCTGCCTGTGGGGTCTCTCAGGGTGGCACGTCTGCCGCTTCGTGCGCGGGGCCGCAACTCGATGGCCGACCCCCGGGCCGTTACTACACGCACCCGCCCACTCCATCGGTGCATCCGCCTGACTCGTGCCACTCAAGCGGCTCTCCTGACTGATCCGTGGGTCATTTCCGGCCTGGGAGGACGGGGCGGTGGCCGCCGAGGTTGAGCATGGCGAGGGCGATGAGGGCCTCGGGTGAGCGGAACCCGAAGGCGACGCGGGTGATGAGGCGGATCTTGGTGTTCACCGACTCGATACGGCCGTTCGACAGGCCGTGCTCGATCGCGGCGAGGATCGAGTCGCGGTGTTTGACGATGCGTCGTTGAAGGTCGATGAAGGCGGGGATCCGGCAGCGGCGGGCCCAACCGATCCAGACCTCGAGCGCGTCGGCGGCCTCTTCGGCCGGGAGCTGGAAGACCAGCCGGAGTCCTTCCTTGAGGAGGTAGGCCCGGTGCAACCGGGGGTCGGTCTTGGCGACCCAGGCGAGTTTGGCTTGCTGTCGGCTGGTGAGGTTCTCAGGGTTCTTCCACAAGGCGTAGCGGGCGTGCTTGAGCGCCTTCGCGTGCCCGGAGGCCCGACCCGCGCGACGCTGACGGACCGCACCGCGGGCCTCGTTCCACGCTTGCCGACGGACCTCGTCGAGGGCGTCGGTGGCCCACCGGACCACATGAAACGGATCAGCGCAGCGGACGGCGTTGACGGCGCGTTCGGCGACCACGGTGCTGATCCAGTCCGCACCATCGGCGCTGACATGGGTGATCAGCTGAGAGCGTTCCTCACCCAGGGCGTCGAAGAACAGCTCAAGGGTGGCCTTGTCGCGGCCGGGTGCGGCCCAGACCAGCCGGCCGGTGTCGTGGTCGACCACCACGGTCAGGTAGCGGTGGCCGCGCTTGTAGGAGATCTCATCGATTCCGATCCGGCGCAGGCCGTCGAACCGGTCGTGCAGCTCCTCGACGTCGGCCCAGACCCGGGTGATGATCGCCCCCACGGTGCGCCAGGCGATCCGCATCAGCTCGGTGACCGCGGTCTTGGAGCACTGGGTGGCCAGCCACGCGACCTGTTCGTCGAACACGACTGTGTGGCCGGCGGCGTGCCGGGCCCACGGCACTGCCCGCACCGTTGGCCCGTGCTCACGACAGTTCACCCGGGGTGCGTCGGCCTCGAGGTGGACCTGGACGGTGCCCAGATCCAATGCCCGCCACCGACGCCGTCCCTCGCCATGGTCGTAGCGAGGCGAGCGACGCTGACATCGCCCGCACCGGCTTGCGGCCCGGCGGCTGGGCCGCACGTGCGCCACCAGGACCTGCGCGTCCTCGTCGAACTCGATGTCTTCGACGACCGTCTTCTCGACCCCCAGCAGGGCGCGCCATAAGGTGGCGTTCTGCACGCCGTTCTCCGCTCACTGGTTCCTGTTCTTAGACAGCTCAGAAACCTAGACGGGGAACGGCGTGCTCACGTCTCAGGCGCGCTCAAGCACCCACGGAAGCGGCAGAAGAGCCACTTGAGCCGGGATCGCTGATCTTGGCGGCATCGCCGCTGGTCAGGGCGTTGCGGTGTGCGCGATTGACACACCCCGGGGTCGGTAGGGTCGCTCGGTGGTGTTCGTGCGGAAGTCTCCGGGCCGCGCTGGCAGCACGAAGGTCCAGATCGCTGAGCGCCGCGCCGGGCGTGATGTGGTCGTGGAGCATGTAGGCACAGCGCGTACGGACGCGGAGTTGGCGGTGCTGATGGCACAGGCGCGTCGTCGCCTTCACGAGGGCCAAGAAGTGCTCGACCTCGACGTGGGCGGGCTCGAGGATGCCGGTGTGCCCGAGCGCCCTGGACTGATCACGAGCAAGCGCTCGGCGCTGCTGTGGGAGGTCCTGACCGGCGCCTATGCGCGGCTGGGCTTCGACGCCATCGGCGATGAGGCCTTCGCGCAGCTCGTGCTCGCACGGATCATCGAGCCGACCTCGAAGGCTGACTCGGTTCGCGTGCTGAGCGAGGTCGGCGTGGCGCCGGCATCGCTGCGCACGATGTTCAGATCGCTGCAACGGGCACAGCAACGCGACTACCGAGGCCAGGTCGCCACCGCCTGCTTCAACCACGCCGCCATCAACGGCGACGTCAGCCTGGTCCTCTATGACGTGACCACGCTCTACTTCGAAGCCGAGAAGGAAGACGACCTGCGCAAGGTCGGCTACTCAAAGGAACGCCGCGTCGACCCCCAGGTCGTCGTCGGGCTGCTGGTCGACCGCCGCGGCTTCCCCCTCGAGATCGGCTGCTACGAGGGCAACAAGGCCGAGACGCTGACGATCGTGCCGATCGTGAAGGCCTTCGCCGAACGGCACGGGATCGTCGACATGGTCGTCGTCGCCGACGCCGGGATGCTGTCGTCGTCGAACCTGCGCGACCTGGACGAGGCCGGGCTGCGATTCATCGTCGGCTCACGGGTCACGAAGGCACCGAAGGATCTGGAGTCCCACTTCCGTTGGCACGGTGATGCGTTCACCGACGGCCAGGTCATCGACACCATCACCCCGCGCGACCAACGAGGAAGCGCGGTCAAGACCAGCGATCCGATGAAGCGTGCCGAACCCGTGTGGGACCCGACCGTGCACGCGAAGTCGTGGCGCGCGGTGTGGGCCTACTCCACCAAGAGGGCGGTCCGGGACAACAAGACGCTGACCCTGCAGGAGAACAAGGCCCGCGCCGTCGTCGGCGGGGAGAAGACCGCACGCACGCCACGGTTCGTCAAGACCCGTAACGGCTCGAGCGAGGTCGACGAGGCATCACTGGCACGGGCGCGGCGGCTGGTCGGGCTGAAGGGCTACGTCACCAACATCGAAGCCGCGATCATGCCCCCGGCCGAGGTGATCGGCAGCTATCACGACCTGTGGCACGTCGAGCAGTCGTTCCGGATGTCCAAGACCGACCTACGCGCCAGGCCGATGTTCCACCACCAGCGCGACGCGATCGAGGCCCACCTCACCATCGTGTTCGCCGCCCTGGCGGTCGCCCGCTACCTACAGGACGCAACCGGGCTGAGCATCAAGCGGATCGTGCAGACCCTGCGGCCACTCCAGCAGATCACCGTCCGCATCGCCGGCCACGAGCACACCGCGGCCGACCCACTCACCCCGACCGCCACCGCGATCCTCGACGCACTCGGCATCAGCGCTCAATGACACACCCCGCTGGCACGAGTCAGGTCTCAGGGTGGCACGTCTGCGCTTCGTGCGCGGGGCCGCAACTCGATGGCCGACCCCCGGGCCGTTACTACACGCACCCGCCCACTCCATCGGTGCATCCGGGCGACGGTCTTGTTGTCTACGGGCACTGGTACACCAGTACCTGCAATGACACGGGCAGACGGGATCCCCTCCAGCCCCTCCCGCCGGTCAGGTTGACGCTCACCCTGCCGGGCGGTCGAGTCGAGCCTGCGGGGACGTTCACGCCAGCGGGCAGCGACATGGGCTTTCACGCGACCGTGCAGATTCCGGCCGACACCCGGGCGGGCACCGCCACGCTCAGCGACGACCACCAGCCGCCGACGACCTACGCGATTCAGGTCAGCGAGTAGGTCCACGCCTACGCGGTCTGGGGCGCCTCCGCCCGGGCCAGCAGCACCGCGCGATGTTCGGCTGAGGGGCGCTGGTGACCGGCATACTGGCGCCGTGTGGGTGCATCTGGAGAACTGGATCGTGCAAGACGGCGGGGTCCCCGAGTTGCACATTGGTAGCGTCCTGCGCGACCACGGGCTGCGTGCCTCGTGCTGGAGCGTCGAGGAATCACGGGAACCTGAAGGCTGCGTCGAGCTCGCCGGCCCGGACCCGTCGGGCGACCGAGCCCCGCACTACGCGCTCAGCGGCACCGTCGAGTGGGGCCGGGAGCCGAGCAGCATGCTGCTGCGGGTCGGCAACTTCCGCGTCCTCGCTCAGCCCGGCAGCTTCGGCCAAGTGCCCGGCAGCTCGCCACTCGATGACGTGCTGGAGCGGTTCTCGCCGGACTTTTTCGTCCCGGCAACCGGAACCCGGGTCAGGGTCGTGTGCAGGCTCGAGGTGCTGGCCGCCTACGAGAGCGACGAGGAGTTCGCCGTCACCCGCCGTGACTGGCGCGTCCGACAGCTCCGCGTCCAGCGCCGCGCCCTGGTCCCCGTGCCGGGGCGGGAACGAGATCGCATTGTCGGCAAGGTCCTTCACGTCGATGACATCGACCGGATGCACCTCTGGGCCGACGACACGGGCGACGACTGGGTCATATACCTGCTCGACGTCCAGCCAACGACCTAGCTGCAACTGCCGCGGACAGGGAAAGCGCGAGCAGGCGGGGCACGGTTTACGGTCGATCTGGGGGGTGCACCGGGCGCCGATGGTCAGGCGTCGCCGGCCACCGCACATCGGTGGCTTCCGAGAGCCGGCGCGCACCCAACGCCGCTGTCATCGCCTCCTCGCATGCGTCCGGGAACGGAATCGGCTGTCGGGAGTCGAAGTGATACGCGGTCGTGTCCACAAGCTCGGTCAGTACCAGATCCTCGACGGTCACCCGGAAGCCCAGCGCCACAACGTCGACGTCGTCGAGCTCGGTCGTGAACCCGGCCCACGCTCCGGCCCAGTGATGCACGTGGGCGCTGACGGCGATCCCATCGATCCGCCAGGTCGCTGTCGGCCAGTCCGCGTAGCAGTCAGCCTGCGCCTCGGCGTAGGCCACCAGTTGTTGCAGGTAGTCCTCGGCCTCGGGGCGGTCTTCCGCGGCGGGGAGCGTGAGGTTCACCAGCGTGAACAGTGCTGCGAACGCCACTTCTCGGGCAGGGTCTCCACCGTTCGGTGTCATCAGCCGTGTGTGACGTTCGCGCGGGAGATTCCCCACGCGCGCCCACGGCCGCGTGGGGTCGGGAGCCGGCGTGAACCCGTGTTGGAGCCAGAGTGCCCAGGTTGGCGCACCTGCTTGTCCCTCGATGAAGTCCAGCCACCGGGGCCCCTGCCAGGACCCCTCGTCGACTCCGTACAGCGGGAAGTCGACGGCCGGAAAGGTCGTCTCCACGGAAGCATGGTGCCAGCCGACCGGCGCGTGCACCTGGCCCGGGCCGGGAATCCGTGGACAACGTGCCAGGTCCCGCACGCCCAACGCACGGATTTGCCGCCGACAGGGAAACCGGGGGCTATCCGTTGCCGGCGTCTGAACGCGACCCGGGCTGTTTGTGGGCTCTTCGACCGTTGTTTAGGCGGTGGCGACGTACACGGTGCAGCACACTGGTCGACACGAAGGCGTGGAGTTGGCCTGGCTCCACGCGCGTAAGGAGCGTGAGACCTGGTGGTCGCTGCTGACGTCTGGTCTGACAGCGTCGCGCTGACGGGCGCCTGCTTCTACGGCGGCGCGTGCCATGAGTAACGCGACGTCAAAGGAGGCGTTGGCCTTCTCGCGGCGTTACCCGGGGGCCGTCTTCGGTGTCGGCTTCGGCCTGATGGCTCTGCTGGGAGTCGGTCTGGCGTCCGCGCCCGAGAGTCCCTCCGACAGACCCTTCGGCATCGCCCTGGCGATCTTCTGCGGGTGGTTGTCCTACCGAGGTTTCCGCGGAGTCCGCATCACCGTGGACCATGCCGGACTCCGAACGCGCGGGTGGTTGCGCACCCGCACCTGGGACCTGGCCGCAATCCAGCGCGCCTCGGTCGCCCTGGGGCACGTCGGGCTGTACACCAGTGCCTACGTGCGCCTGGAGGTCAACGATCGGTACCCATATCGCTTCGTCCAGTTCAACACGTCGCCACGTAACCGCCAACAGCTCGATCTGATCGCCACGGAGATCAACGATTTTCTCGCCCGGACCAAGAACTCCACGAGCGCGTAGCCATGCTGCGGGCGCTGCCGCGCAACGAAGATCAGGAGTGGCTCCGGTCGGCGGCTTTCACTCATTTGCCGCCGACAGGTAAACATGCGCGCGTCGCCGAGACGCCGGAGCCCCCCGCGCCGCCGGCCGAGCGCGGTCGCCTCGCCGAGGTCGTAGGAGCATTGGACCTGCTGCCAGAGCCCAGCGGGCTTTGGCATGTCAGCCTTCCAGAACCCTCCCCCTTTTGGAAGGATGCAAGTCCAGAACCCTCCCCCTTTTGGACGGTCATGCAGTAGTGTCAGGGCGTGCGAGACGACGAGATCAGGCGTCACCTGACGCAGATGAACCCGTGGTGGCGAGCTGCGGTTTCAGCGACGTCCCCGACTGCATGGGTCGGGCAACACCGGGTGTTCAAGGATCTCGGACGCCATGACATGGGCTACCGGGCCGCAGTGCTTGACGACATCGCCGCCGGACCCGTGTCAGATCAGCTCGTGGTCCTGTCCGGCCCGCGTCGCATCGGCAAGTCGGTCACGTTGCTGCAGACAGCCGAGCGGCTGTGCGCGCGTGACGACATCGATCCTCGCCAAGTCATCCACGTCCCATGCGACGGCATGACTGCGCAGGACCTTCGTCGAGTGCTGGTCCTGGGGAGGTCACTGACCGCGTCAGTGGACCGTGAGGCAACCAGGCCCCGCCTTTGGTTGCTCGACGAGGTCAGCGCAATCGTTGGGTGGTCGGCGATCCTGAAGAGCGCGCGTGACAACACCGACTTCGGCGACGACACGGTCGTGGCCACTGGCAGTCGGTGGGCCGACGGTGAGGACATCGAAGGAAACCTGATGGCTGGGCGCGCGGGACGTGGTACACGACGTCGACGGATCCTGTATCCGATGAGCTTCCGGGAGTTCGTACGGGCAACACAGCCTGACCTGGGTCTTCCGGACTGCCTCCATCCCGCAGACCTTCAATCAGAGAGCGCACGGACCACGTTGGAGGCCTACGGGCTCTTCGTGGACGACCTCGACCTTGCCTGGCAGGCGTACCTCACGACCGGAGGCTTCCCACGCGCTGTAGCCGAGCACGCTCAGCTCGGCGCGGTCACCGATGCGTTCATCGCCGACCTCGAAGCGTGGCTTCATCGAGATGTTGAACCCGCAGCAAGCCCCGAATCCATTCCGCTGCTGCTCGATGCGCTGACCAGCCGGTCGTCTAGCCCTCTCAGTGTGAGCTCGACCGCGCAGGCCCTCGCCTACGGGAAGGGGGTACTCGACCTGCGGCTGAGACGGCTCATCGCGAGCCACGCGCTCATCCGCTGCCCACGACGAGACAGCGGCCAGATCGTGCCCGGCGCACAGGCCAAGTACTACCTCACGGACCCGCTCCTGTCGTGGCTGCCGTCGCGGCGACGTGCCGGCCTCGCTACTCCCGACATGACCCAGCTCACCGAATCCACGATCGCAGTCACCCAGGCCCGCGCAATCGACGTCATCGACGAGGGACGGCTCCTGCACGGGGACACCATCGGGTACGTCCGCACGACGAACGACAAGGAAATCGACCTCGGCCCCGTCGTGGTCCCGACTTCGGGCGGCACCGGCACTACCGTTCCCCTCGAGAGCAAGTGGGTGGACCATGGCTGGAAGAGCGAGGCGCGCACGATGTCGGCGAAGTTCAACGCAGGGATCCTGGCGACGAAGAGCGTCCTGGACCTGGAGGGGCATGTCTGGGCGGTTCCGGCCCCGCTAGTGGCTCTGGTTCTGCTCTGACTCGCCGCGGCCAGCAGGCAACGCAGGTGGTTAGCGTGAGGAGCCCGCGACCATGGGTGTTCGAGAGGGACCGCCCGCGGCGGGATGCCGCCCGTGCCCCCGATGTGTGGACAGTCGACGAAGAATGTGTGATGACTGCATGCCCAGCAAGACCCCACCCCGCGCTGACCTGCGGCGTTCCGATTTCGTCACCACCCCACCAGCCAGGGGACCTTGACGAAACTCGGGTCCGGAGAGTGACGAAACCCCTCGTCGGCAGCCGTGCAGGCTGGCCGGCGGGGGTTTCGCGGTTCTGGTAGCCGTTGACGTGACCACCACGGCGGGCACTCGCGACGCTCGCGCCGGGCGTCCAGGCTCAACCCACCGCCCGGCCGGGCCGCAGGTCCGTGCGCGCGGCCGCGTGGGCTACGCGGGGGAGCCGACCGTCTCCCGGGGCCGGTCGGCAGGGACCGGCCGACCCCCCTGGGCCAGCTCGGCGAGCGTGGCGTGCAGGTGCAGCAGCGGGCGCAGCACCGGGTCCGCGTCCGGTGTGCAGCTCCGGTCGCGGAAGAGTGCCTCGTCCGCGCGGTCGAGAGGCTCGGCCGCCTCGGGGACCGGCCGGTCGCGGCGGGCGGCGCACAGGGCCGCGGACGTCTGCGCGAGCGCGCGGCACGCGTCGGCGGCGGCCGCGGCGTCGCAGGAGACGTGCCGGCGCAGCCCCACGGTCAGATCGCGTCCGAAGACGGCGGTGGACAGGTAGAGCCCGAGCCGGTGCCGGGTGTGCTGGCTCTGGTTGCGCCAGACCAGCGGCCGCGTGAGCGGCTTGGTGACCAGCTGCAACCGGCGGGCCCGGTCGTCGAGGCCGCGGGAGAGGGCGTCCAGGTCCGGGCGGCCTCCGTGGTTCTCCAGCGCCTCGACGGCGGCATCGAGCAGTCCGGCGAGCGCGTCCAGCAGTGCGTCGGCGGCGGAGCGGACCGTGTCGCGGGTCGACAGCGGGGTGACGACCAGCGCGACCACGATGCCGGCCAGCGCGCCGAGCGCGGTCTCCTCCAGGCGCAGCACGAGCAGCGCGTCGGTGAACGTGTGCAGCACCGTGTAGAGCTGCCCGATCATGATCGTGATGAAGAAGATCATGTAGCCGTAGGAGATCCGCACCAGGTAGAACGCGAAGAACACCGAGAGCAGGATCGTGACGACGATCCAGAACGTGTGCCCGTTGGTGAGGTGCGCGAACAGGATCGAGGCCACCAGGCCGACGAGCGTGCCGACGACGCGGTTGACGCCCTTGACGAGCGACTCGCTGCGGGTGCCGGTGCCGGTGAACATCACGAACGCCGCGATGACGGCCCAGTAGTACCGTGTCGGGTCCAGGCCCCGGCCCAGCACGATCGCCAGCGCGCCGGCGATCGCGACCTGGACGGCCTGGCGGGTCGGCATGTCGAGCCGGGTCAGCGGGTTCCACCGGAAGCCGCGTGCCTGCACGTCGCGGGCGATCGCCGGGGAGCCGGGCAGGTTGCCGAAGAACAACGGCGTGGTGGGCGCGAAGTCGTCGTCGACCGCAGCCACCTCGGGCGGCTGCGCGGACTTCGCCGTGAGCTCGAGGAACTCCACCGCGCCGGCGGCGAGGTGGCGGACGTGCGTGCCGCACTCGCGGCCCTCCTCCTGCGCCTGCCGGCCGAGGGCGGCCAGGCGTTCGGCGGCGCGGCGGGCGGCGGCGTCCTCGCGGCGCGCCAGCCGGTGCACCACCTCGCGGGCGGCGCGACGCAGCGCCGGGTCGGCATCGGCGTCGGCGAGCCTGGCGGACGCCGCGGCGACCCGCTCCACGGTCTGCTGGGTCTCGAGCATCCGGCGCCGCAGGGCGGGACCCGACCAGCCCGCCGGCAGCGCGCCCTGGTCCTCCGACCAGCCCTCGGCCATCAGCGCCGTTTCGGCCAGCCCCGCGTGCCGGGCGTTGAGCCGGCGCTGCTCGCGTACCCGGCGGTGCTCCTGGTCGGGGGTGACCTCGAGGAGGTCGGCGCACTCGCGGGCCACCCAGCGCGCGCGGCTGTCGAACGCCTGCAACGTCGAGCGCATCACCTTGCGGGGGTTCGTGCGCAGCACGGTGACCGACAGCAGCAGCACCCACAGCGCTCCGATCACCACCGCGAGCAGCAGGTGCGGGATCATCGCCACCGTGGTGTGGAGGAACGAGGCGAAGAAGTAGCCCATCCACATCATGAAGCCGTAGAAGAAGAACGGCATCCCGAAGCGCCGGATGAACACCGCCACGAACATCACCGCCACGAACACCGCGAGCATCAGGTCGGTGTTGCCGCCGACCACGGTGCCGAGGCCCATGCCGAGGCCGATCGCGACCGGGAAGAACACGGCGACCTTGACCTTGCCCCACACCTCGGGGCCGGTCAGCGCGTTCGAGCCCATCATCGCGACCATCGCCCCCAGCATCATCGCGATGAGCGTGCCCTGCGCGTTGGCGTGCGCGAGCCGGGCAAAGGCGTACTCCACGCCGAGCGCGGTCCCGAGCGCGAACGCCGCGGCCGAGGCCTGGCGCAGCCGCCCGAGCCCCGGGTCCGAGGCGAGCAGGCGGTCCCTGGTCTCGGCCGGCCATGCCCGGAGCCCGTGGTGCACGCAGAGTCCTCCTGGGAGTCGAGAGTCGGTGCTCACCCTCGCGAAGCGCTTCGCTAGAGTGGAATTACCTGCATGATACCGATATTCGGGGAGGCACGTGAAATCCACCTGTGGCGGGCCCGACGACGCGCTCGACGACATCGAGCTCCAAAGCGCGGTGCTGGTGCGGCACTTCGAGATGCTGCGCCGCCGCAGCGACGTCTACGCCGAGCTCGAGCGCGCGGAGTACCTCCTCCTGCGGACCCTGGACGACAGCGGTCCCGCCGACATCTGTGGTCTGGCCACCCGGCTCGGCGTGGACCCCTCCACCGCGGGCCGGCAGGTGAGCGCGATGACCGAGCGGGAGCTGGTACGGCGCGAACCGGCACCCGGCGACCGACGCCGGTCGATCGTGACGCCGACGGCCCGGGGCCTGCGGCTGATGGCCAAGGTGCGCGAGCACCGGCTCCTCGCCACCGACGAGCTTCTTCAGGGCTGGAGCGCGGGCGACCGCGCGCAGCTCGCGCGGATGTTCACGCGCTACAACGAGGCGGTCGCCGCGCGCTACCTGCGCTGAGCCGCCTTCGGGCGCCGCGGTGGAGCCGCCACGTGGGCCTCCGCGGCCATCCGGCCGGCGAACTCTCGGGCGCCGGCCAGGTCGCCGGCGTCGGGGTGCCCCTTGTTCAGGCCGCCGATGAGCTGCAGCGGCAGCCAGGTGTCGAAGCCCGGGCAGGCGAACGAGCCCAGCACGTCGTACCCCTTGCTGCGCAGCACCGCCTCGAGCGAGCGCTGCCACGGCAGCGTCTGCCCCACGCCCCGCCCGGAGGTCGAGAACACGAAGGCGCGGGTGCCGTGCACCTCGGGCAGCCGGTCGACGTACGCACGCAGCCGGCGGTGCGGTGACCCGGCGAAGACGCCGGAGCCGAAGCCGACCAGGTCGTAGCCCCCGAGCGTCGCGGGGTCGACCTCCTCCGGGTTGAGCACCTCGGCGCCCAGCACCGCGCCCCTGGCGTGCGCGACGGCGGCGGTGTTCCCGTGCGAGACCGACACGCAGATGATCCGTGTCCTACCACTCATGTCGCCGTCTCCCCGCGCTCGTGGTGCCCTTCGCCTCGAATCTGCGCGTCGGGGCCGGCGGCGGGGCAGCGGCGAACGTCACCGGGGCGGCGGGATGTGACGTCCTCGCGCCCCGGCGGCTGGATTGCCGCGCCCGCGCAGGGGGTACCTCCTGCTCACCCAGCCTGCAGAAGAGGTGAGCCCGAGGTGCGAACGCCCAGCCCCCGCGGACCCGTCAGTGCCGCCGTCCTCGCCGCGCTCCGCGGCGAGCGCGACCTCGACGTCCCGGCCCTCCGTGCGCTCGTCAACGCGCCGCACGCCGACGTCCTGCTCGACGAGGACCTGCAGCTCGCGCTGTGGGCCTGCTACGAGCTGCACTACGGAGGGTTCGACGACGTCGCCGACGAGAGGGAGTGGGACCCCGGGCTGCTGACCGTCCGCCGCGACCTCGAGGCCCTGGTCGAGGCGGCGCTGCGACGCGGCACCCGGCCGGTGGTCGACGCCGCGCTGGGCGCCGGGGGAGACGTCGCCGAGCGGCTGTTCGCGCTGGCCGAGGAGGACGACGGTCCCTCGCTGGCGGCCTTCCTGCACCGACGGGCGACCGAGGAGCAGTTCCTCGAGGCTGTCGTGCACCGCAGCGTCTACCAGCTCAAGGAGGCCGACCCGGAGACCTGGGCGATCCCGCGGCTCCCCGGGCCGGCGAAGGTCGCAATGGTCGAGGTCCAGTACGACGAGTACGGCGGCGGGCGCCCGGAGCGGCAGCACGCCCGGCTGTACGCCGACGGCATGGCCGCCTGCGGGCTCGACCCCGCCTACGGGGCCTACGTCGACCGGCTTCCCGCGAGCACGCTCTGCCTGGCCAACACCATGAGCCTGTTCGGCCTGCACCGCCGCCTGCGCGGCAGCGCGGTCGGCCACTTCGCGATGGTGGAGGCGACCAGCTCGCTGCCGTGCCGCAAGTACGTCGGTGGCATCGAGCGCCTCGGGCTGCCGCAGGAGTTGGCCGACTACTTCGACGAGCACGTGGAGGCAGACGCCGTCCACGAGCACCTGGTCGTCGGCGACGTCTGCGGAGCCCTGGTGGAGACCGAGCCCGAGCTGCTCGAGGACGTGCTCTTCGGAGCGGCCGCGTGCCTGCTCACCGACCGGCTCGTCGCCGAGCAGATGCTCGGCGCCTGGGAGCAGGAACGCAGCTCGCTGCGCCCGGAGCGGCGGGTGCCGGCGGGAGCGGTGGCATGAACCGCACCGAGCGCTGCGGGGAGACCACCGTGCGGCTGTGCTCGGTCGACGACCGGATCGACGTACGCAGCTGCCCGCGCGGGCCGCTGCTGGTGCGCGGGGCCGACCGCGTCGAGGACGCCGACGGGGCCGTGCACGCGGTCACCCGGCCGGTGGTCGCGGTGTGCGCGTGCGGCAAGAGCCAGCGCCGACCTTGGTGCGACGGGACCCACAAGGTCATCCCCGCCTGACCCCGCTGACGACGCGTGACCGGCCTGGCCCGGTTTGGCGACGGCATGAGTCTTGTCGGCGCGGGTACGAGCGGCGCAGACTGAACTTCCGACCGCGAGCGGATCGGAGCCCGCGGCACACGGCACGCAACGGAGCTGGTCGCCATGACCCATCACCGCACCCCGGACCTGATGCCCGTCCTGTCCCGTGGAAGGCACCGAAGCCCACGCAAGGGCGCCTGCTTCATGGAGCTGGCGTCCTATCTTGCTGGTGAGCGGTGGTCGGACCATCCACGGTGCACCCACCCCCTGCTCGCCGCGCTGGCGCGCGACGTCAACGACCACGTCGGCGACTTCGCCCGCACCCGGCTCGCGCCGATGATCCCCTCGGTGGTGGGCCTGGTCGGGGACGACCCGCGGCTCAACACCTGGATCGCCCGCGAGTGCGCGCTGAGCGCCCTGCCGGTGGTCTCCGCGGAGCGCCAGGGCGTGGCCGCGGTCGGCCTGCTGCGCACCGAGCGCGTGCTCAACGTGCTCGAGGGCCGGGAGCGCCACGTGCTCTCGCCGGAGGTCGTCGAGGCGCTCGACCTGGCCCCGCACGCCCGAGACTGGGCGCGTGGCTTCGCCAGCCTCGGCTGGGGCTCGCCCGGGAGCTTCGCGCGGCGCAGCGCCCCGGCCATCGTGCACTCCGCGGTGTCCGGGATCGCCGCGTCCACGGTGTCGGACCCCGACTCGATGCTGGTCGACCTGCTCCAGCGCTCCATCGGGCTGTGCCAGGACTGGCTGCGGGCCACTCGCGACGCCGAGGTCTCCGACGAGCTGTGGCGCGAGTTGGCCGACCTGACCCGCCGCGGTCGCGGCTAGCCCGGCATCCAGGCCTCGAGCCGCTGCAGCGCCTCGGCGATCTCCGCCGGGGCGCCGGCGAACGACATCCGCAGGAAGCGGTTGCCGGCTGCGGTGTCGAAGTCGATGCCCGGCGCCGCGGCGATGCCGGTCTCGGCGAGCAGCCGGTGGCAGAAGGCCATCGAGTCGTCGGTGAGGTGCGAGACGTCGGCGTAGACGTAGAAGGCCCCGTCCGCCGGCGCGAGCCGGTCCAGACCCAGCCGCGGCAGGCCGTCGAGCAGCAGCGCGCGGTTCTCGGCGTAGCGCGCGACGTG
Source organism: uncultured Actinomycetota bacterium (assembly GCA_963816325.1). Classification (GTDB taxonomy): domain Bacteria; phylum Actinomycetota; class Actinomycetes; order Propionibacteriales; family Nocardioidaceae; genus Nocardioides_B. The sequence continues at coordinate 120,363 of CAWFKC010000001.1, forward strand.
CCCGTCGCACTCGGCGTACGACTCCTCGTCGAAGGCGGCGAGCGCGGCGTACTGGCTGAGCACCGGCGGGCAGATCGTGAAGTTGCCGGTCAGCACGTCGACGGGACGGCGCAGCCGCTCGGGGACCAGCATCCACCCGATCCGCCAGCCGGTCATCGAGAAGTACTTCGAGAACGAGGAGAACACCACCGCCTCGCGCGAGGTCTCCCAGGCGGAGGCGCTCGCCGGAGCGGAGCCGTAGCTGATGCCGTGGTAGATCTCGTCGCTGATCAGCTGGACGCCGTGGTGCTCGCACCACGCCGCCAGCGCGGCCAGCTCCTCCGGCACCAGCATGGTGCCGGTCGGGTTGGCGGGACTGGCGACGACCAGGCCCTGGATCGGCTCCTCCAGCTGCTCGAGCATCGCCACCGTCGGCTGGAAGCGTGAGTCCGGGCCGGTGGGCAGCTCCACGACCTCGCAGCCGAGCGCGGCCAGCACGTTGCGGTAGCAGGGGTAGCCCGGGCGGGCGATCGCCACCCGGTCGCCGGCCTCGAACGCGGCCAGGAACGCGAGCAGGAACCCGCCGGAGGAGCCGGTGGTCACCACCACGTCCTCGAGGGCCACGTCGATCCCGTGGGTGCGCCGGTGGTGCGCGGCGATCGCCTCCCGCAGCTCGGGGAGACCGAGCGCGACCGTGTAGCCGAGGACGTGCTCGTCGAGCGCCCGCTTGGCCGCCTCGCGCACCGGGACCGGCGCGGGCGTGGACGGCTGCCCGGCCACCATGTTCACCAGGTCGCCGTGGGTGCGCTGCCGCTCCGCGGCCGCGGCCAGCAGGTCCATGACATGGAAGGGCGGGACGTTGGCGCGGCCGGCGACCTTCAGCCGCTGCTCGGGCTCGGCGTGCTGCATCGGGCCACCGTAACCGGGGCGGAATCGACTCGTGCGCGCGGCGTCGGGCTGCCAGCATGTCCCGCATGCAGGTGGAGGGAACCACAGACGCCCGCTTCCGGCCGGTCCGGGACGGGTTCGCCGAGGTGGTGGCCGGCCACACCGGCACCGGTGCGGCGCTCGCGGTCCGGCACGACGGGGCGTGGGTGGTCGACCTGTGGGGCGGCTGGGCGGACGCGGGCCGCACCCGGCCGTGGCGGCGCGACAGCCTGGTGATGCCCTACTCGGTGACCAAGCCGTTCGCGGCCGTGTGCGCCCTGGTGCTCGTCGAGCGCGGCCTGCTCGACCTCGACGTACCCGTGCAGACCTACTGGCCCGAGCTGTCCGCGCCCACCACCCTGCGCCAGCTGCTGTCCCACCAGGCCGGGCTGGTGGTCCTCGACGAGCCGGCGCCGGCGGATGCGTTCTACGACTGGGCCCGGATGTGCCGGCTGCTGGAGCGCCAGCAGCCGTCGTGGGAACCCGGTACGGCGGTCGGCGAGTCCGCGCTGTTCTACGGCCACCTGGTCGGGGAGGTGGTCCGACGGGTCGACGGCCGCTCCCTGGGCACGTTCCTGCGCGAGGACGTCTGCGGACCGCTCGGGCTCGACTTCCACGTGGGGGTGCCCGAGGCCGACCTCGGCCGGGTGGTGGACCTCACCGGCTTCGACGAGGCCTTCGACGCCTCAGGGACCGACGCGGACGCGGCCGAGGGGCTCGGCCTCCGCGCCCTGACGAACCCGCCCGGCGCCCGGGACCCCCAGGTGGTCAACTCCACGGCCTGGCGCACCGCCGAGGTGCCCGCGGTCAACGGCCACGGCACCGCCCGCGCGGTCGCCGGGCTGTACGCCGCTCTCCACGAGGGCCGGCTGCTCGGGGACGCCGTCCTGGACGCGATGACGACCGTGGCCGCGCGCGGCGAGGACCGGGTGGTCGGCGGCGACCGCCGTTGGGGTCTCGGGATCGCGGTCGAGGACGACGGGTCGGGGATGGGCGGCCTCGGTGGCAGCCTCGGCTGGTGGAGCGAGGAGGGCGGCTACGCGCTCGGCTTCGTCACCGGGCAGCTCGGCGACCACGACCGCGCTGCTCGGCTCGAGGACGTCGTACGCGGTTGCCTCGGCCTGGCCCCCTTAGGATGAGGTCGCCCCGACCGTGAGGTGACCGTGAGCTTCGACGCGCAGCAGCTGGACACGGTCCTCCTGATCGGGGCGTCCGTGATGCTGGTCGCGGTCCTGGCGGTGCGGGTCTCGGTGCGGGCCGGCCTGCCGAGCCTGCTCGTCTACCTGCTGATGGGCGTGCTGCTCGGCGGGTTCGGGATCGAGTTCTCCGACGCGGGTGCCGCCCACGCCCTGGGGTTCGGCGCGCTGGTGCTGATCCTGGCCGAGGGCGGTCTCACCACCCACTGGCCCGAGATCCGGCCGGGGATGCGGATGGGCGCCCTGCTGGCCACCCTGGGGGTCGCGATCAGCGTCGCGGTGGTGGCGCTCGGTGCGCACTACCTGCTCGGCCTGGAGTGGCAGCTCGCGGTGCTGCTCGGCGCGGTCACGTCCCCGACAGACGCCGCGGCGGTGTTCTCGGTGCTGCGCCGGGTGCCGCTGCCGCGGCGGCTCACCGGGGTGCTCGAGGCGGAGTCGGGGTTCAACGACGCGCCGACCGTCGTGCTGGTCACGCTGGTCAGCGCCGGCACCGGGCTCGACCACGGCGTCGCCGGGTTCGCGGGCGTGGTCGTCTACGAGCTGCTCGTCGGGCTCGTGTGCGGCCTCGCGGTCGGCTTCGGAGGGGCCTGGATGATGCGCCGGGTCGCGCTCCCGGCCTCGGGCCTGTACCCGATCGCGGTGCTCACGCTCACGATCCTCGCGTACGCCGGGACCACCGCGCTGCACGCCTCCGGGTTCGCGGCCGTCTACACGGCCGCCCTCGTGCTGGGCAACAGCGAGCTGCCGCACCGGGCCGCCACCCGCTCGTTCTCCGAGGGCGTGGCCTGGCTGGCCCAGATCGGCCTGTTCGTGATGCTCGGGCTGCTGGTGTCCCCCGGGCGGATCTCGGGCTGGCACGTCGTGGTCGCCGTGCTGGCCGGGCTGCTGCTGACCTTCGTGGCGCGGCCGCTGTCGGTGTTCGCGTGCGGCCTGGCCGACACCCTGTCGCTGCGCGAGCAGGCGTTCGTGTCGTGGGCGGGCCTGCGGGGCGCCGTACCCATCGTGCTGGCGACGATCCCGCTGGCGCAGGGGGTGGCGCACGCGACCGCCCTGTTCGACATCGTCTTCGTGATGGTCGTCATCTACACGCTGCTGACCGGGCCGACGCTGCCGTGGGTGGCCAAGCAGCTGAAGGTCGCCCGCCGCGGCGAGCCCCGCGACCTCGACGTCGAGGCGGCCCCGCTGGAACGGATCGCGGCCGACCTGCTCCAGGTCAGCATCACCCCGCGCTCGCTGCTGCACGGCGTCGAGGTGGGAGAGCTGCGGCTACCGTCCGGGGCGTCGGTCTCGCTGGTGGTGCGCGAGGGCCGGACCCTGGTCCCCGACTTCCGCACGGTGCTCCGCCGCGGGGACGACCTGCTCGTGGTCACCCCGCGGCGGCTGCGGGAGCAGACCGAGGACCGGTTGCGGTCGGTGTCCGCCCACGGGCGGCTCGCGCACTGGCTGGACTGAGACCTGGCTGGACTGAGACCTGGCTGGACTGAGACCCGGCTCGACCGAGACCTGGCTGGACTGAGACTTCAGGCGTTCGGCGGCAGGCAGACGGTCTGCTTGCGGTTCACGGTCAGCGAGCGGGGAGCCTTCTTGAGCCCGCGGAAGTCGTTGCCGAGCACGACGTCGATGCCCGGGCCGAGATCGGAGTTGACCACCCGCAGCAAGGTGTTCTTGCCGAACTGGCGGGCCACCAGTTTCGCGGCCGCGTCGTGCTTCTTCGTCGTCCACACCTGCACGAAGCGCAGCTTCACCTTCGACGGGGCGTTGCCCGCGTCCCCGCGGCGGAAGCCGCGCCTGGCCAGGCCGGTGAGGGTCCGCTCGGCGAGCCGGGCCCGGGTGCCGGCGTTGAAGACGCTCACCTGGACCTGCTTGCTCCTGATGTGCTGGCCGCTCTTGACCACCTTCGACTGGCACGTCGGCGACGGCGAGGTCGAGGCGCTGGCGGTCGGCCCGCTGTCGGGCAGCGGCGCGAACAGCGCGTTGGCGCCGACCACGACGGCGACGACCAGCAGGCCTACCAGGAGCACCAAGGTGATCCCGGTGGTGAGGTGGCGACGGGTCATCGAGGTCAGTCCTCCATCACGTAGACGCGGGCATGGAGGACGGTGCGCTGCTGCAGCGCGGCCCGGAGCGCCCGGTGCAACCCGTCCTCGAGGTAGAGCTCGCCGTGGTACTGCACGACGTGGGCGAAGAGGTCCCCGAAGAACGTCGAGTCCTCGTCCAGCAGCGTGTCGAGCCGAAGGGTGTCCTTGGTCGTGACGAGCTCGTCCAGACGCACCTGGCGGGGCGGCACGGCGGCCCACTCGCGGGAGCCCAGATCGTGGTCCGGGTAGGGGCGCCCGTGGCCGACGCGCTTGAAGATCACCAGGTCAGCATAGGGGTGGGCCCCTGCGGCCCCGACCGAGCAGCCGCCGACCCCGCCGCCGGCGAGGCCTTGACCCGCGGCGAGCGGCACGGCTACCTTCCGGCAGATTAGAACCTGTTGCAGGAGGCGGCGTGGACCTTGCGGCGATCGAGGAGATCAAGCAGCTCAAGTACCGCTACCTCCGCACGCTCGACCTGAAGCGGTGGGACGAGTTCGCGGCACTGTTCGTGCCCGAGGCGACCGGCAGCTACGGTCCGGGGCTGGCGTTCGCCGACCGTGATGCGCTCGTCGGCTACATGCGCGAGAACCTCGGTCCGTCGATCATCACCGTCCACCACTGCCACCACCCCGAGATCAGCGTGGCCGGTGACCAGGCCCGCGGGGTCTGGTACCTCGAGGACCGGGTGCTGGTGCCCGAGGCGGGCCTCGTGCTCGAGGGGGCGGCCTTCTACGAGGACTGCTACGTCCGGGTGGCCGACGGCTGGCGCATCGCCCACACCGGCTACCGCCGCACGTACGAGGCCACCCACTCCACGGCCGCCCTGCCGGGTTTCCGGCTCACCAGGGGCCCGGCGTACGCCGACTGAGCGTCCCGTCACCACCGCTGGGGACGTGGCGGCGGTGCCTGCCTGAAATGGCGCGTGTGACCGATCCGTGGTGTTGAGGTTTGTCCCGGATGGGTACCTGGGTGCCGATGGAGGACCCGATGTCGACGGACGAGACAGGCGTGCTGGCCGGTCGGTACACCCTGGAGAGGGTGATCGGCCGCGGCGGCATGGCAGACGTCTACCAGGCGACCGACCACCTGCTCGAGCGCGAGGTGGCGGTCAAGGTCATGCGCGCCCAGACCGCGTCCGACCACGCCCGCGCGCGCTTCCGCCGAGAGGCCCGCACCGTCGCGCAGTTCGACCACCCCCACCTGGTCAGCGTGCTGGACGCGGGCATCAGCGAGGACACGCCGTACCTCGTCATGGACCTGGTCGTGGGCCGCAGCCTCGCGGCGACCTGTGTCGACGCGCCGCTGCCCGAGCGCCAGGTCGCCCGCATCGGCGCCGCGCTCGCCGAGGCGCTCACCTACGTCCACCAGCACGGCGTGGTGCACCGCGACCTCAAGCCGGGCAACGTGCTGCTCGGCAGCGACGGCGTCGTCCGGCTCGCCGACTTCGGGATCGCCCGGCTGCTGACCGGCGGGAGCGAGACGGCCACCGGCACGCTGGTCGGGACGGCGGCCTACCTCGCGCCCGAGCAGGTGCGCGGCGACCCGGTCGTGCCGGCCAGCGACGTCTACTCGCTGGGCCTGCTGCTGCTCGAGGCGCTCAGCGGGGTGCGGGCCTACACCGGCACGCCGACGGAGGCGGCCCTGGCCCGGCTGCACTCGACGCCGCCGATGCCGACCTCGCTCTCCGCGGGGTGGCGCCGGCTGCTCACCGCGATGACCGACCTCGAGCCCACGCAGCGGCCGTCGGCCAGGGAGGCCGCGTGGGTGCTGCGCCGGCTCGCGGAGCCCGGCGGCTCGGAGGCCTACGCGCGCGAGGTCGCGTCCGGCACCCGGGGCACCCGGGGCGCCCGGACCGAGCGGCCCCGTCGCCGGCGGCTGCTCGTGGGGGCCTGGGTGGCAGCCGCGGCCGCCGTCGTGGCTGCGGCTGTGGCGGGCACCGCCCTGACGGTCTGGACCGGCGGCGAGCCACCGGCGACCGCGTCGGCGTCTTCCGGCATCGCCGTGCCCGGGGGAGTCCCCGCCTCGCTCCAGGAGCCGTTGCGCGACCTGCACGAGGCGGCCGGCACCGGCCCGCTCGTGATCGGTCCCGTGACCCGCGTCGACCAGGCGGTGCTGCACCACCACTGGCGCCGGGCCCGGGTGCGTCTCGACGAGCTGGTGCGCGCCACGGTGCACGCCCGGGACGTCGGCAGCCTGGGCGCCGGCCAGGCGGACGACGTCCAGGCCGCGGCCGCCCGATTGGCCGCGAACCTGCCCGGACGCGCCGGCTGAGCGCTTCGCCGCTGCTGCGCGAGTAGGTCGGTCTTGCCCGACTATGTACCATCGGGAGTCGGTCAAGACACTGGCCCGTTTCCTCTAATGAGAAGGGGGATCCTTATGGACCCCGTTCGCCCGCTGAACATCGAGGTATCGGTCGACGGCACGTCCGCGTTGGTCACCCCTCGCGGCGAGATCGACCTCGCCACGCAGGCAGAGTTCCGAGCAGTGCTCTCCGACCTGGTCGTCTCGGGGCAGGTGAACCTCACCATCGACCTCTCCGGCGTCGAGTTCATCGACTCGACCGGCCTGGGCGCGCTCATCGGCGCCCGTCGCCGTGTCTACGCGTTCAACGGGTCGCTGACCCTGCGCGCGCCGAGCTCGCCGGTGATGAAGGTCTTCACGGTCACCGGTCTCACCCGGGTCTTCGACATCGAGGAGTCGGAGGAGTCGGAGGAGTCGGAGGAGCAGACCAGCACCGCCTCCTGAGCAGACGCCACCTCCGGACCCCGGCCCGGGGACCTTTGCCTCTCGTGTCCGGCCGGTGCGGGCTCCTAGCCTAAGGCTGTCGTCAATGGCCTCTCCTCGGAGCGTGCGCCATGAAGGTCCGGCGATCCCTAGCGGTCTTCCTGCTGCTTCCGGCGCTGCTCGCCGGCTGCGCCACTGACGTGGCCCCCGCGGCGACGCCGGTGGCCCCGGTGGTGCCCACGCTGGTGGGCATCCGCGCGGCCCACCGCCCCGGCTTCGACCGCCTCGTCTTCACCTTCGACGGCGGGCTGCCCGCCAGCCGGAGAGTGGCCTACGTGCCGCAGTTGCTCGCGGACGGCTCGGGGCTCCCGGTCCCGGTCGCCGGGCGGGCGGTCCTGCGCGTCCGGTTCTCCTCGGCCAAGGCACACGACGCCACGGGCCCGACCGTGCCCGCACGGCTGGCCTTCCCGCTGTCGAACGCCATGACCACCGTCCGCGCCGGTGACTTCGAGTCGGTGGCGACGTACGGCGTCGGGCTGGCCAAGCGGACGCCGTACACGGTCTCGACCCTGCGACACCCCCCGCGCGTCGTGGTCGACGTGCGGGCCGCCTTCCCGACGGTCAGCCGCAAGGTGTTCTTCTTCCAGGCCGGCAACTTCGCCCGGGGCACGGAGCCGTACTTTGTGCCGCGGCCACGGCCGGTGCGCCCGCTGACGCCGGCGACCGGCGTCCTCGACCGGCTGTTCGCGGGCCCGCTGCCGGCCGAGCGGGCGGACGGCCTGCGGCTGCTGCGCTCCGGTGCCACCGGGTTCACCAAGCTGTCGATCGCCGACCGGATCGCTCGGGTCCAGCTGACCGGCGACTGCAGCAGCGGCGGCTCCACCGCCACGATCGCCGGTGAGATCATGCCCGCGCTGCGCCAGTTCCCCACCGTGGACTGGGTGAAGATCTACGCCCCGGACGGCACCACCGAGCGACCGAACGAGCCGCGCGACTCGATCCCGTTCTGCCTGGAGCCCTGAGGGCACCCCGGTGTGCCCGTGGCCACCGGCCGGCGCCCTAGCATGGGCCACTGACCGGCACACCGCGGCGGGCCCTCCGGGCACCGACCCCGCGAGGGTGCGTCGCCCCGAGCGGGAGAGGTTCATGCCAGACGAGCACCTGCTGATCACGATCGACACCGCGCCGGCCTCCGACAGCTGGGGCTTCGTGGGGCGGGTCCTGGTCGGTGAGCACGAGGCCTACCGGACCATTCGCGCCTACCCCTCGCCGAGCGAGGCTGTGGCCGCTACGCAGGGCCTGGTCGCCGACGTCCTCGGTGGGCTGCTCGCCGGCCAGGAGTGGCGCAACGCCCAGGACGAGTTCGGTCGCGCTCCGCGCCGTACCGACCTGGACTTCGGGTTGGGCGCCCGGGCCCGTCGTGCGGCACCGGAGGCGCAGGACTAGGCGTCCGCGGGTCGCCGGGTCAGCTCCACCAGCTTGACGACCGTGTTCCAGTTGCGACTGGTGGCGACGACACCCTGCGGCGGCCATGACCTCGCCAGGACCTCGGCGAGCTTGGACCGGCCCAGGCCGTCCGGTGCGAAGAGGTAGAGGGCGCGGTCGCCGAGCCGGAACTCTTCCGGCAGGTAGCTCGCCGCGTCCAAGCCCGCGAAGCGCGACTCGGCGACGGGCTCGGAGAAGTAGGTCACGTGCAGCTGCTTGCCTTCGAGCGATGCGGCCGGGAACGGGCAGGCCGCGGCCACGGCCGCGAGGTACGCGTGGTTGCGCACCAGGACGTCGACGCCGAAGCCGAAGTGCGCCTCGATGGCCTCTCGCAGCTGCGCGGCCAGCGTGTTCTCGTCGCCCACGGCACTGGTGAAGACCGCGTTGCCGCTCTGCAGGTAGGTGCTCACGTCGCCGTGGCCGAGATCGCTGAGCAGTGCGCGCAGCTCCGCCATCGGCACCTTGTGGTGGCCGCCCACGTTGATGCCACGCAGCAGCGCCGCGTACGCCGTCGTCGTCACGTGGACACCTTAGGCCGCGCCGGCCGCCAGGGGCGGCGAGCAAAGACCGAACGCCGGGGCGGACTCGACGAGCCCGCCCCGGCGTTGTCGCTCAGCGTGGCGGAGGATAGGGGATTCGAACCCCTGAGGGCTATTAACCCAACCCGCTTTCCAACTCTGGGATCGATGGTTTCGGGGGGTTCGCCGAGCTTCGCTGAGCGTGAAACCGGCGTCGACAACCAGCTCTGGACGGATCTGAATCAGGACAACTGAGACTAGAACTGAGACTAACGAGGACGCACGGCCTCACGGCCACATCCGCTTGATCTTGCCGTCGCGGTAGACGTGCCAGAATCCGACGGGCTGCTCGCCGACCACCCGTTCGATCTTCGGCAGCGCATCCAGGAAAGCCTGGGTCATGGCATCGATGTCCATGTTGCCGCTGACCAGACAGAACAGGTGGCCCTCTTGCAGGGCCTCCAGTTCCTCGGTCCGGTAGCGGATCCGCTTGTCCTTGGTGAGCAGCACCCACCCGCGCGAGCAGCCTTCCGCGATCCATTCCTCATCGGGGACGTCGCTCGCGTCGGCGGGGTAGTGATCCGCGATGAGATGTACGACGTAACCGGCCGATCGCAGTCTCGAGGCCGTGATCCTTCCGAGACTGCGGTCCAGGAAGAACTCAGGCCGCTCGGCGGAGGACATCCTCGACGACGTCGACGGTCAGGCCGTACTCGTCGGCGATCGTCGCGAGTCGCTCGCCGTTTCGCCACAGCGTCACGAGGTCCTCGACCTTGACCTTGGACTGCCCCAGCACGGGCGCACCCCACCCGAAGCGCGGATCGATGATGACGTCGGCAGCTGCCGGGAAGTCACGCAGATGGAGTCGCTTGGCGTTGCCATCGGGGCCCCAGTCAATCCGCTTCAGATGCTCCTCCAGAACTTCCGAGATAGCGATCTGACGATCCCGAGCGTGCACGTAGGACGCGTCGGCCATCCTCACGAAGAGCGCTACCCCATCCGTGACGATCCGGCGATGTGCCAGCGCATACGGGTCGTCGAACTCCTCGCGGACGAGCTCGGCCGCCTTGCGGATGTCATCCATGGGCAACTGGAGATCGCGAAGCGCTCGGAGCACGTAAGCCTCGATCACGCCCACGAACGGCACACGAGGCCAGCCGCGGCGCTCCGGCATCACCGCATGGACCAGCGGCGACTTCCCGCGGTCGAGGAGCCACACGTCGAGGGTGCTCTCGGGCATACCGAGGTAACGCGCTGTCTCGCGCGCGGTCAGGATCGGCTTCGAGTAGTAGTCGATCACTGGATTCACCTCCTCGGCTGCTCGCCAAACGCTAGTGCGTCAAAGCCCTGCGACTCGGATCCCACGACGGTCGTTCGCCGCCGATCCTCGATGACTTCAGGCTAGACCTGACCGCCGACGCCCTGGTCCCGCACTGCATCGGCCACCTCAGCTGCTCGGATGAGGCTGCGGGCCTCGTGGTAGCTCACACCGATCCTCTCGGCGCTTTCGCGGACACTGAGGCCCTCGGCGATGAGTCTTTGCAACGCGTCCACGAGTCGCCTCGTGGCTTGCTTGCGCGACTTGTTGGCGGCCTTGCCGGCGCGGGTTGCTCCGCGGATTCGGGCACGCATCTCGGAGGCTTCAGGGGACCGACGTTCAGTCTCGCGGACCAGCCGGTCAATCCGACGGCGCTCCTCGCGGTACCGCGCCGCAATCCGATTGCCCTGACGCAAGTGCGCCCTACCTTCACGAAGCTTGCCCATGCCCCTTCAAACGCGCAGCGGTGCCCGAGTGGACACGCTCACGGCACCGACGAAGCCCTGACGACACACTCATTGCACTCGCTTGAGCGGTTTCGTCCGCACGAAACGATAGTCTGCGGTGATGGACACGCCCGTCTGCCCACGATGTGGCGGGCCGATGCCGCAGCCCCGGTCCACAGGGCGTCCCGCGACTTGGTGCTCCGACCGCTGCAAGCGGGCGGCGTACGAGGAGCGACGCGCGGCCGCCAACGGCGCAATCGCCGTGAAGATCGTCGAGAAGGTCGTTCAACAGGACGCCCACGGCGTCAACGAGTGCGCTGAGCGGGTCATGGCTTCACCAGTCGCATGCCGGCGGGTGCTCGACCACCTGGCCGGGTTGGCTCGCGCAGGTCAGCTCCACGATCCGAAGTGGGACTCGACGCTCCGCTCGCTGACCACCTTGATAGGTGGCGCGACCCCTCGTAGGTAGGGATCGTGTCCCCGGCGGTCGGCCCTCGGGGCACTGTCCGCAGGAAGGCCATCTCGGTTCGACGCAGCGAGTCGTCGCCAAGAGGCTCGGAGTATGGAACTCACCGAGCGCCTCACTATGGCTCATATTCGCCAATTGGCTCGCTCACACACAGTCCACTCGGGGCGTCGTGTGCGGTTGAAGTGGAAGACAAATCCGAACACCGGTGACCAGGCACGGCACTTCACGACGGGCGACGGTCTCCGGCCAACCGGACGCCACGCCACGAGGAGTTGCCCATGAACACGCTTGCGAACAACGACGAAGACTTCGTCCCCATCCTGCTGCTGCGGGTCGAGGAGGCCGCCCTGCGGCTCGGCATCGGGAGAACCTCGATGTACCGCCTGGTCATGACGGGCGAAGTCGAGTCCGTCCAGATCGGCGGACTCCGACGCATCCCCGCCTCATGCATCGAGGAGTACGTCGACCGACTGCGCCATCACGAACCGGATCCTGGAGCTTGAGCATGAGCCGCGCAGGCAACCGTCAGTCGAGCATCTACCTCGGCAAGGACGGCCACTGGCACGGGCGGGTCACCGTTGGCCGGAAGGACGACGGTAGCGAAGACCGCCGCCACGTGATGAGCAAGTCCAAGGCCAGGGTCGTCGCCAAGGTCCGCGCGCTCGAGAGGCTCCGCGACGAGGCCCGCGTGCCGAAGGCCGGCCGGGCCTGGACGGTCGAGAAGTGGCTGCTCCACTGGCTCGAGGAGATCGCCCGCCCCAACGTCCGGGCCTCGAGCTACCAGGCGTACCGAACGGCGATCACCAAGCATCTCCTCCCCGTCATCGGGAGCCTGCGGCTGGACCGCCTCGAACCGGAGCACGTCGAGGCCGTCCATCGCCGGATGGCAGACGCAGGTGCCAAGCCGGCCACCGTCCACCAAGTCCACCGCACTCTTCGGACGGCTCTGGGCGAGGCCGAGCGTCGCTCGTACCTCGGCCGCAATCCCGCCCAGCTCGTCCGGCCTCCGAGGATCCAAACTGAGCTCGTCGAACCGTTCAACGTCGGAGAGGTCCAGCGGCTGCTCGGAGCCGCACAGGAGCGGCGCAACGGGGCTCGTTGGGCCATCGCGCTGGCGCTCGGCCTGCGCCAAGGCGAGGCCCTCGCTCTGCGGTGGGAGAACATCGACCTGGAGGCCAGGTCGCTCCGGGTACGCGCCACGCGCCTGCGGCCTGTGTACGAGCACGGCTGCGACCGCGGCTGTGGCAGGACGGCCGGCTACTGCCCACAACGACGACAGACCAACGGCATCGTCGGCGCCACCAAGTCCGCCGCTGGCAACCGAGTGGTCGGACTGCCCGACGCACTCGTGGCGCTGCTGAAAGACCATCGCAGGCAGCAGCTGGAGGAACGCATCCGCGCCGGGTCACTCTGGCAGGAGGGCGGCTGGGTGTTCACCACACTCCTCGGCCGGCCGATCGCACCGAACAGCGACTACCACGAGTGGCGGGCCCTGCTCGAGCGTGCCGGGGTGCGCCACGCCTGTCTCCACGACGCACGCCACACCGCCGCGAGCGTGTTGCTCGTCCTCGGCGTCCCCGAGCGGACCGTCATGTCGATCATGGGCTGGTCGAGCACCTCCATGGCCGCGCGCTACCAGCACGTCACCGATCCCATCCGCCGAGAGGTAGCGAGCCGGGTGGGAGGCCTGCTCTTCGGTGATAGCGACCAGTCCGACTCCGCCGGGTAGGGCCTGAGCGTCGCAGGACGGCCATGTCATCGCGATCCACGTGACAACGTTTCACCGTTACCACCCGCTTCCATAGGACGAAGCGGCGTCGGAAGGAAGCGAGCGGTGTCAGCAGTGGTGTCTGATGTCGGCGTGGGCACACAGCGGAATGCGTCGTTCGAGGAGTTCGTGGCCTCGCGCGGGGACTCGCTGTGGCGGAGCGCCTGGCTGCTGACCGGCGACCGCCACCTGGCCGAGGACCTCGTCCAGACCGCACTAGCCAAGGCGTGGCCCCATTACGACCGTGTCGGCGGCGGTTTCGAGGCGTACGTGCGGCGGGTGATGTTCACGACGTACGCGGCGTGGTGGCGCCGCCGGTGGAACGGCGAGCGTCCCACTGCCGATCTGCCCGAGCGCTCGACCGCCGTGGAGGAGGATCTCGAGGGCCGCCGCGACCTGGTCGCCGCCTTGGCGCAGCTGCCGAAGGGTCAGCGCGCCGTGGTCGTGCTGCGGTGGTTCGAGGACCTCGCCGAGGCCCAGACCGCGGACACCCTCGGCGTCAGCGTCGGCACGGTGAAAAGCCAGTCCGCCCGCGCCCTGAAGTCGCTTCGCATCCTCCTGGGCTCGAAGGAGGCCAGCCGATGACCGACCGCCGTTACGAGCAGTGGCTGCGTGAGCGGCTGACCGCCGCCGTTCCCGAGGTCCCCGCGGTTCCCAGTCGCGCCGCCAACGCCCGCGACCGGCACCGCCGGGCGGTACGCCGAAGGGCGGTGATCACCGTCGCGGGTGCCGTGCTCGTCGTGCTGGCGGGCGCACTGCCCGTCGCGCTGACTCGGTCCGCCGACGACGCCGGTCCGGTGGCGCCCACGTCTCCGACGGCGACGTCGACCGGCACCGCTGTCCCCGAACTGACCTGCAGCGACTCCACACGTGGCGGCGGGAGCGGACCCCTGCCGTCCGGACCCGTGGCGATCCGGCTCTGCGGCGGGCGCCCCATGGGTGCGCCGCCGCCCGCGGACGTGCTCACCAGCGGGACTGCCCGCGTCGTGGCGGCGTTTCGCGGCTTGCCAGCGCCCGCGGTGGGCTGCCTTGGTCGACCGGGCAACAGCTACACGATGCTGGTGGGATACGCCGACGGCACAGTTCGCCGAGTGGAGTTCGACATGTCCGGCTGCGGGAGGGTGACACTCGGCCGGGAGGTGTTCGGAAGTCCCGACAAGCCCTACGACGCGTTCCTCGACGCCGTCAGGGCTCAGCGGACGACCACGGTGCCTCCTGCGACCGTGGAGACCCCGACATGTCCTCGGTTCGCCGCGTCGATCAGTCCCCTCGGCGAACCCGGTCAGATCGTCAAGGCACGACTGTGCGTCGGCTACGGCGAACCGGGCGGCGTCGAGACGAGCGTCGAGGTGCCGGCCGATGACCTGAAGGCCTTCCTGGCCTCCTGGCAGGCAGACTCACACCACCCGGCCACCAAGAGCTCGGGCTGTGCGCCCACGACGCCTAACTGGGAGCTTGCGGGCGTCGACCCCTGGGGTGACGTCGTGACGATCGAGGCCGAGTGCGGCGTACCGCGCTTCGGCAACGACGAGGTAGTCCTTGACGCCGCGGCACGGGAGATCGTGGATGGCCTCGTGCGGCAGGCCGGCCTTCCTCCCGCAGCGCCGGTCCTACCCCGCGACGTTGCCTGGCGCACGGCCCAGGCGTACATCGACGACATCAACTTCGGTCACCGCGCCGCAGCCGCTTCGCTCTGGCAGGGCGACCCGCAACTGCCACCGGACGGCAGCGTCCTCGACCTCACGCTGGCGCCGCCGGGCTGCGCCAAGGTGACGCTCGACACGTGGCGCTACGCGTGGTCCTGTCTCTACCGCTCGACGAGCACCGGCGCCACCACCACCTTCACCATGGTCCGCAACGAGCAGGCGGAGATCTGGAGGATCTGGTCCATCTCATGAGTGTCAGCGCGGCCAACGCGTCAGACGTAAGCTCACGCACCCGCCGCACCCGCCGCACCCGCCGCACCCGCCGCACCCGCCGCACCCGCCGCACCCGCCGGACCCGACGCGCCGACGCCAGCCGGGCGACGTGCAACTGAGACTAGAACTGAGACTACGAGCCCCCGAAGCCACGAACGCCGACCAGCCCGCTCCGGGCGACGGTCGGCGTTCTCGCAGGTCAGGCCTGCGTCACGTGGCGGAGGATAGGGGATTCGAACCCCTGAGGGCTATTAACCCAACCCGCTTTCCAAGCGAGCGCCATAGGCCACTAGGCGAATCCTCCGCGGGAGAGGTTACCGGTCCGATGCGGGGTTGATGAAATCGGCTCCCCGCACGCTGTCCGCTCCGGGCTCGGGGTGGACCCCCGGGTCGACGTGGGTCGACGTGGGGTCGACGTGGGGGTGACTTGGGGCCCCCTGCGGCTCTCGCCTAGACTCGGGGCAACCCCCCGTGCGGCGATACCTCGCCCAACTCCCCCAGGGCCGGAAGGCAGCAAGGGCAAGCGAGCTCTTTCGGGTGCGCGGGGGGCCTTTTCGTGCTCGGCCGGGGAGCGACGACCGGCTACCGGGCGTCGGTGTCGCTCGTTAGGGTTCAGGACGTGGACGCACCGCTCGCTCTCTACCGCCGCTACCGGCCGGAGACCTTCGCTGAGGTCATCGGCCAGGAACACGTGACCGGACCGCTCCGGGCAGCGTTGAACAACAACCGGGTGCACCACGCGTACCTCTTCTCCGGGCCGCGGGGCTGCGGCAAGACCACCAGCGCGCGGATCCTGGCGCGCTGCCTCAACTGCGAGCAGGGGCCGACCGACCAGCCGTGTGGCGTGTGCCGGTCGTGCGTCGACCTGGCCCGCGGCGGACCGGGCTCGATCGACGTGATCGAGATCGACGCGGCCAGCCACGGTGGCGTCGACGACGCGCGCGACCTGCGGGAGCGGGCGTTCTTCGCGCCGGTCAGCAGCCGCTACAAGGTCTACATCATCGACGAGGCCCACATGGTCTCCCCGCAGGGCTTCAACGCCTTGCTCAAGCTCGTGGAGGAGCCGCCCGAGCACCTGAAGTTCGTGTTCGCGACCACCGAGCCGGAGAAGGTCATCGGCACCATCCGGTCGAGGACCCACCACTACCCGTTCCGGCTGATCCCGCCCCGGACGCTCTCGGACTATCTGCGGCTGCTCTGCGACAAGGAGGGCGTGCAGATCGACCCGGCTGCGCTGCCGCTCGTCGTCCGGGCCGGCGGCGGCTCGGCGCGTGACACGCTCTCCGTGCTCGACCAGCTCATCGGCGGCGCCGGGCCCGAGGGGGTGACCTACGACCTGGCCACCGGCCTGCTCGGCTACACGCCCGACAGCCTGCTCGACGAGGTGGTCGACGCGTTCGCGGCCGGTGACGGGCGCACGGTGTTCGGCGTCGTGGACAAGATCATCGAGACCGGTCAGGACCCGCGCCGGTTCACCGAGGACCTGCTGCGCCGGCTGCGTGACCTGCTGATCATCGCCGCGGTGCCCGACGCGCCGGCCACCGGTCTGATCGACGTCCCCGAGGACGTCGGGGAACGGCTGGTCGCGCAGGCCGCCCGCTTCGGCAGGGCGGAGCTGAGCCGCGCCGCCGACCTGGTCGCGGACGGGCTCACCGAGCTCAAGGGGGCGACCGCGCCCCGTCTGCTGCTCGAGCTCATCTGCGCCCGGGTGCTGCTTCCGGCCGCCGACGACACCTCCGCCGGCGTGATGGCCCGCCTCGACCGGCTGGAGAAGCGGATGTCCATCGAGGGCGTGCCCTCCTCCGCCGCTCCCGTGCAGGCGCAGGCGCCCCGACCCGCCGAGGTCGGCCGCACGGGCCCACCCGTCGCGGCTCCCGCCGAGCGCGCACCCGACCCGGTTCCGACCCGCGAACCCGCTCGCGCGCCCGGCAGCGAGCCCGGCGGTCCGCTCGAGCCGAGCGCCTCCACCCCGCCGCAGGAGCGGGTCGAGCCCGCACCCCGCTCCGTGCCCCCGCCCGCGTCGGAGCCCGCGCCCACGGCTGCCGCTCCTTCGGCACCCGCGCCCACGGCTGCCGCTCCTTCGGCACCCGCGGCCACGGCTGCCGCGTCTTCGGCACCCGCGGCGCCGGAGCCCGCCTCCACGGGCCTCGGGCTCGTCGAGGTCCGGCGGCTCTGGCCCGACGTCCTCGAGCGCGTGAAGACCCTGCGCCGCTTCACCTGGATCCTGCTCAGCCAGAACGCCCAGGTCTCCGCGGTCGACGACAAGACGCTCACGGTCGCCCTGGTCAACGCAGGTGCCCGCAACTCGTTCACCGGTGGTCGCAGCGACGAGATCCTGCGCCAGGCGCTGATCGACGTGATCGGCCACGACTGGCGGGTCGAGGCGATCGTGGACCCGTCCGCCGAACCGGGCGCCCACGACGTCGCGGTCAGCCGGCCTGCGGTCCCCGCCGAGCCCCGGCCCGCCGCTCCGGAGCCCGACGCGGGGCCGCCGCCGGACTGGGCCACCGGACCGGGCGACGCCGGGCCCGGACAGCCCGGGAGCCCCCCGGAGCCCGGGCCCGGACCCGCGGAGCCGACGGCTTCCGCGCCTGTCACACGCAGGCCTCCGGACCCGGCGGCGATCGCCAGCGCCCGCGAGGCCATCCAGGAGACGCGTCCCCAGGGGCCGGGCCTCCAGCAGCAGCGGCCGGAGGTCTCCGACGACGACGTCGATCCCGACGATCCGGACGCCGACGACCACGAGCTCGGCGGTGCCCAGCTTCTCGCGCGGGAGCTGGGTGCGAGGATCATCGAGGAGATCAGGCACGACTGACCCGGCCTCGGGTCGGATGCACCCCCGGAAGCGAGAGAGAGCCACGAGATGACTGAGGGAAACCCGTTCGGCGAGGGCGGCTTCGACATGAACGCCCTGCTGCAGCAGGCCCAGCAGATGCAGCAGCAGATGGTCTCCGCCCAGGAGGAGATCGCCGCGACCACCGTCGAGGGCACCGTCGGTGACGGCCTGGTCACCGTCACGGTCAACGGCCACGGTGAGCTGGTCGGGGTCAAGATCCGCAAGGGCTCCTTCGACCCGGAGGAGACCGAGGACCTCGAGGACCTCATCGTGGCGGCCTACCGCGACGCCAAGGGCAAGGCCGACGAGCTCGCCCGCGACAAGCTCGGCCCGATCGCCGGCGGCCTCGGCGGGCTCCCCGGCGACGAGTCCGGCGGCGGCGCGTCGCTCGGCTTCTAGTCGATGTACGAAGGTGTCGTCCAGGACCTGATCGACGAGCTCGGCCGGCTGCCTGGGGTGGGACCGAAGAGCGCCCAGCGGATCGCCTTCCACCTCCTGCAGGCCGACCCCACCGACGTCCGCCGGCTGGCGCAGGTGCTGGTGGAGGTCAAGGAGCGGGTCAAGTTCTGCTCGATCTGTGGCAACGTCGCCGAGGAGGAGACCTGCCGCATCTGCCGTGACCCGCGCCGTGACCCGGCGGTGATCTGCGTCGTGGAGGAGTCCAAGGACGTCGTCGCGATCGAGCGCACCCGCGAGTTCCGCGGCCGCTACCACGTGCTCGGGGGGGCGATCTCGCCGATCGAGGGCGTCGGTCCGGACGATCTGAGGATCCGGGAGTTGATGACCCGGCTCGCCGACGGCGTGGTCACCGAGGTGATCCTGGCCACCGACCCGAACCTCGAGGGCGAGGCGACGGCGACGTACCTCACACGCCTGCTGAAACCCATGGGGTTGCGCGTGACGCGACTTGCGAGTGGACTTCCGGTGGGCGGGGACCTGGAGTATGCCGACGAAGTCACGCTCGGGAGGGCGTTCGAAGGGAGAAGAGCCGTCGATGAGTGAACCGACGCAGCACGTGCCGCTCGACAGCGAGCTGGAGGACTTCGCCCAGCAGATCGCCGACCAGATCGAGAGCTTCCTGCTGGCGCTCCAGGCCATCGCGCGCGGCGAGGCGACCGGCGGGCAGGCGGTCTCCCTGCTGCTCCTCGAGGTCAGCCAGGTGCTGCTGGCCGGCGGTCGTCTGGGTGTCCATGCCGACTTCGACCCGGTGGAGGAGTACGAACCCGACGCCGGCCCGGACCCCGACCTGGACGCGATGCGGCTCCGGCTGGCAGTCCTGCTGGAGAGCGTCGACGCCTACGTCGAGGTCTTCGACCCGTACGTCGACCCGCCGGAGACCATCTCGTCGCTGCTCTCCGACGACCTGACCAGCATCGCCACCGCGCTCGCCCACGGCCTGCAGCACTACCGGGCCGGCCGGGTCCGCGAGGCGCTCTGGTGGTGGCAGTTCTCCTACGTCGCCACCTGGGGCAACGAGGCCAGCGGCGTGCTGCGCGCCCTGCAGTCGATCGTCGCCCACGACCGGCTCGACGCCGAGTTCGAGAGCGAGCAGGACCAGGTCGCGGCTGCTGACGAGCTGCTCGAGTCCGCGAACCCTTAGGCCCGGAGCGGCGCGGGTCCGGTTCCGATCGGAAGCCCTCTCGCGCCGAGCCGTCTTGCCATGCGTAGGCCCGACCGGGCCGACCGGCGGCCTCGCTAGACTCGGGGCCACCGTTCCCGACCAGAACTGAGGAGAACCGTGGGAATTGTCGTGCAGAAGTACGGGGGATCCTCCGTGGCGGACGCCGACAGCATCAAGCGGGTGGCCCAGCGGATCGTCGACACCAAGCGGGCCGGCAACGACGTGGTCGTCGTCGTGTCCGCGATGGGCGACACCACCGACGATCTGATCGAGCTCGCGCAGCAGGTCTCGCCGCTGCCCACGGGCCGCGAGCTGGACATGCTGCTGACCGCCGGCGAGCGGATCTCGATGGCACTGCTGGCGATGGCGATCGGAAACCTGGGCCACGAGGCGCGCTCCTACACCGGCAGCCAGGCCGGCGTGATCACCGACAGCGTGCACGGCCGCGCGAAGATCATCGACGTCACGCCCGGCCGCCTGGAGCGGGCGCTGGAGAAGGGCGCGATCGCGATCGTGGCCGGGTTCCAGGGCGTCAGCCAGGACACGAAGGACATCACCACGCTCGGCCGCGGGGGGTCGGACACCACCGCGGTCGCTCTGGCGGCGGCGCTCAACGCGGACGTCTGCGAGATCTACAGCGACGTGGACGGCGTGTTCACCGCCGACCCGCGGATCGTGCCGAGTGCCCGCAAGCGGGACCGGGTCTCCTACGAGGAGATGCTCGAGCTCGCCGCCTGCGGGGCCAAGATCCTGCACCTGCGGTGCGTCGAGTACGCCCGTCGCTACCGCATGCCCATTCACGTCAGGTCGTCGTTCAGCAACAAGACCGGCACCTGGATCACCGACATCGAAGAAGGAGGCGACGACGTGGAGCAGGCCATCATCGCCGGCGTCGCGCACGACCGCAGCGAGGCCAAGATCACCGTGGTCGGTGTCCCCGACAAGGTCGGCGAGGCGGCGCGCATCTTCGAGGCGCTCTCCGAGGCTGAGGTCAACCTCGACATGGTCGTCCAGAACGTCTCCGCCGCCTCGACCAACCTGACCGACATCTCCTTCACCCTGCCGCGCGACGACGGCCAGGCGGCCATGTCGTCGCTCGCCCGGATCAAGGACGAGGTCGGCTACGACTCCCTGCTGTACGACGACCAGATCGGCAAGGTGTCGCTGATCGGCGCCGGTATGCGCTCCCACCCGGGCATCACCGCGAAGTTCTTCGCGGCGCTGGCCTCGGCCGGCATCAACATCGAGATGATCTCCACCTCCGAGATCCGCATCTCGGTGATCGTCGACGAGGTCCAGGTCGACGACGCGGTCGCCGCCACCCACACCGCCTTCGACCTCGACTCCGACGAGGTCGAGGCGGTCGTCTACGGCGGCACCGGCCGATGAGCGCCGCAGCAGGCGGCGGCGTGCGGCTCGGCATCGTCGGCGCCACCGGCCAGGTGGGCGAGGTGATGCGCAGGTTGCTGCTCGAGCGCGACTTCCCGGTCTCCGACCTCCGGTTCTTCGCCTCGGCACGGTCGGCCGGCACCACGCTGACCTGGGGCGACCGCGAGGTCGTCGTCGAGGACGCCGCGACCGCCGACCCCTCGGGGCTCGACATCGCACTGTTCTCCGCCGGCGGAGGCACCTCCCGCGAGCTGGCGCCGAAGTTCGCCGCTGCCGGTGCCGTGGTGGTCGACAACTCCTCGGCCTGGCGGATGGACCCGGACGTCCCCCTGGTGGTCAGCGAGGTGAACCCCGAGGCGATCCACGAGGCCCGCAAGGGCATCATCGCGAACCCGAACTGCACCACGATGGCAGCCATGCCGGTGCTGCGCCCGCTCCACGAGGAGGCCGGGCTGGTGCGGCTGATCGCCAGCACCTACCAGGCGGTCTCGGGTTCCGGCGTGGCCGGCGTCCGCGAGCTGGCCGAGCAGGTGGCGGCCGTCGGCGCCCGTGGTCCGGAGCTGGCCCGGGACGGGTCGGCGGTCGAGCTGCCCGCTCCCGCGAAGTACGCCCGGCCGATCGCCTTCAACGTGCTCCCGATGGCCGGGTCCGTGGTCGAGGACGGCACGGACGAGACCGACGAGGAGCAGAAGCTCCGCAACGAGAGCCGCAAGATCCTGGGCATCCCGGACCTCCGGGTCTCGGGGACCTGCGTGCGGGTCCCCGTCTTCACCGGCCACTCGCTGTCGATCAACGCCGAGTTCGCGCGGCCGCTGCCGGCCAAGCGTGCCGAGGAGCTGCTGCGCGACGCGCCCGGCGTGGCGCTGGCCGACATTCCCACGCCGCTCGAGGCGGCCGGGCAGGACCCGAGTTACGTGGGTCGCATCCGGCAGGACCCCGGGGTGGACGACGAGCGCGGCCTCGCGTTGTTCGTCAGCAACGACAACCTCCGCAAGGGTGCGGCCCTCAACACCGTGCAGATCGCCGAGCTGGTGGCCCGGGCCAGGCAGTAGTCCGCCCGTGCGGGACGCGCAGCCCCGGCCCGGTCGCGGCCCGGGGCCTGCGCGGGCCGGTCAGCGCACGTCGTGCTCGGGGCCCCGCTCGGGAAGCTCGACGTTGCGCGTCGTCACCCAGTGCGCCGCGCCGTAGGCCACCGCACTGAGCACTGGGGCGACGAAGAACATCCAGGCCGAGAACACCGCCGACATCAGGGCGACCAGCACCACCACGAAGGTCAGGCCGACGCCGAGGAAGCTGGTGCTGCGCGGCTCCGGCACGCCGAGCAGAGCCAGCAGGCCGGCGCCGACGAGCACCATCAGCGCCAGGATGGCCGCCAGCAGCAGCAGGCCGGGACCGCCGCCGCACGAGGTGGTGCCGCGGACCGCGTCGCAGCCCAGCAGCCCGCCGTACGTCGACCCAGCTCCGACCAGCCCGACGAGCAGACCGGACAGCACTGCCGCCGGCGAGCCGGGGAGGACCGGGGTCCGGCGCCGGGAGGCTCGGCGGGACCCGCGTCGACGTGGCTGCGTCGGCTCGAGCGCAGGGTGAGGCGCGGACCGGGTGTCTTCAGGCTCCCCGGCAGTCTCGGGCAGGCGGATGGTGGCTCGGGTCTCCGGGTGGTCCTCCGCTTCGGGGCGCTCGGGGCGCCCGGGGCGTTCGGGGGGCTCGCCGACCTCGGGGGTTGCGGGCCGCGGCGAACCCGCCGGCGCCGGGACAGCCGCAGTGGACTCGGTTGCAGCGGACAGGGCCGCAGGGTCCAGCTCGACGGTGGGCGCAGAGGCCGCTTCCTCGTCGGACCCGGTTCGGTCCTCCTCGACGACGGCGCCGGACGGCGCCTCCTCGACGGGCTCGTTCGCGGCCGCGGGCCGTTCCGGCTCGGTCCGCGCCTGGGCGCGGCGGCCCTTCTGGCGACGACCGAAGAGCGAGGGCAGCTCGAGGTTCGGCTCCTTCTGGCTCTCCTCGGCCGGTTTCTCACCCATGCGGGAAGTGTGCCAGATCGGTCCGCTCGCGAGTCTCCGCCGGCGCCGGCGGAGCCTCGCGGAGGCGCAGCGGTGGGGGAGGTCGACCTCGATGACGGCTCGGTGGGTGGACCTCGAGGGTGTGGCCGGCGAGGCAGGTCTCGCGGGAAGGGATTCCGGGGTGGGTGGGTCTCGACAACCTCGCTCTCCGGGCGCAAGGTCGACAGAGACGATCTCAGGAAACGGCCGAAGCGGGGCACAAGCTCCCGTGCTAAATCGGGACTTTTGACACGTGTCCGCAGCGGAGGCGACTGACAAAATTCCCTGGTTCAATCCGTGCAAAGTGACGTCCGGGAGTCCTCAGTGTCGAGAACAGTTCCAGCCGCGGAACCCACCGCCGGCAGTCCAGCGACCGCGTCGGGGCGTCCCGGCCTCATGTTGGCGCTGGCGACCATCGGCTTCGCGATCAACTTCTGGGCCTGGGCGCTGATCAGCCCGCTCGGTCCGCTCTTCCGGGACCAGGGCAACCTCGGCGCGCTGGACGAGTCGAAGGTGGCCCTGATGGTGGCCGTGCCGGTCATCGTCGGGTCCGTGGGCCGGATCCCCGTCGGCGCGCTCACCGACAAGTTCGGCGGCCGGATCATGTTCGCGCTGGTGTCCGCGATCACGATCATCCCGATCGTCTTCCTCGCGTTCTTCGCGCTCTCGTCGTACGCCCTGATGCTGGTCGGCGGCTTCTTCCTCGGCATCGCCGGTACGGCGTTCGCCGTCGGCGTGCCGTTCGTCAACGCGTGGTTCCCGCCGGCACGCCGCGGCCTGGCCGTGGGCATCTTCGGAGCCGGCATGGGCGGGACCGCGATCAGCGCTCTCACCACGGTGAAGCTCTACACCAACGTCGGGTCGAAGGCGCCGTTCCTGATCACCGCGGCCGTGCTGGCCGTCTACACGGTCGTGGCGGCGCTCTTCCTGCGCGACGCGCCCGGGCGCACCGCGCCCACGACCTCCCTGATGAAGCGGCTGGTGTCGAACTCGAAGCTGCCGATCACATGGCAGGCGGCGATCCTCTACGCGGTGGCGTTCGGTGGCTACGTCGCGTTCTCGGTCTACCTGCCGGCCTACCTCAAGACCGACTACCTCCTCGAGCCCGCGGACGCCGCCAACCGAATGGCCGGCTTCGTGGTGGTCGCGGTCCTGATGCGCCCGGTCGGCGGCTGGCTCTCGGACCGGTTCGGCGCGATCCCGGTGCTTGCGGCCGGGTACGGCGTGGTGGTCATGGGGGCGGCCATCGCCGCCGGCCACCCGCTGCTCGAGCCGGTCGGCGCCTTCGCGTTCCTGGCCATGGCCGCCGCGCTCGGGTCCGGAAGCGGCGCCACGTTCGCGCTGATCGCCAGGGTCACCGAGCCCTCGCGGGTCGGCGGTGTGACCGGCATCGTGGGCGCGGCCGGCGGCCTGGGCGGCTTCGTCCCGCCGCTGATCATGGGCTACGTCTACGGCCGCACCGAGTCCTACGCGATCGGCCTGTGGCTGCTGGCCGCCACCGCTGCGCTGACCGCGCTGCTCACCCTGACCGTGGTCCGCAGGACCGCGAAGTCCCACCAGCCGTGACCCTTTGGGCCGGTCCGCCCCGCAGGTACAGTCCCAAACACCCCAGTTTCAACGTGAGGAACATGTGTGAGCACTGACGTCCAGCCCGAAGGCAAGCAGAGCACGCACGAGGTCGGTATGGACGACGCTCTGTCCGACGCCTTGGTCAGGAGCCGGCGCTTCTTCACCAAGGGCACGGTCTCGGAGGACCTGCGCACGCTGACCAAGGTCGGTGGTCGCGAGGCCGACGACTTCTACCGGGACCGCTGGAGCCACGACAAGGTGGTGCGCTCCACCCACGGCGTGAACTGCACCGGGTCGTGCTCATGGAAGGTGTACGTCAAGGACGGCATCATCACCTGGGAGACCCAGCAGACCGACTACCCGACGGTGGGGCCGGACTCGCCGGAGTACGAACCCCGCGGCTGCCCGCGCGGCGCGGCGTTCTCCTGGTACACCTACTCCCCGACGCGCGTGCGCTACCCCTACATCCGCGGCGTGCTGCTGCAGATGTACCGCGAGGCCAAGTCGCAGCACGGCGGTGACCCGGTGAAGGCCTGGGCGCACATCGTGGAGAACCCCATGCGCGCCAAGCACTACAAGTCCGCCCGCGGCAAGGGCGGCCTGGTGCGGGCGAGCTGGGAGGAGGCCACCGAGCTGGTCGCCGCCGCCCACGTCCACACGATCGGCACGTGGGGCCCGGACCGGGTCGCCGGCTTCTCGCCGATCCCCGCGATGTCGCAGGTCTCGCACGCCTCCGGCGCCCGGTTCGTCAACCTCGTCGGCGGCTCGATGCTGAGCTTCTACGACTGGTACGCCGACCTGCCGGTCGCCTCCCCCCAGGTCTTCGGCGACCAGACCGACGTCCCCGAGTCCGGTGACTGGTGGAACGCCGGCTACCTGGTGATGTGGGGCTCCAACGTCCCGGTCACCCGCACCCCCGACGCGCACTGGATGACCGAGGCCCGCTACCGCGGCCAGAAGGTCGTCGCGGTCTCGCCGGACTACGCCGACAACGTGAAGTTCGCCGACGACTGGCTGCCGGCCCGGCCGGGCACCGATGCCGCGCTCGCGATGGCGATGGGCCATGTCGTGCTCAAGGAGTTCTTCGTCGACCGGCAGACGCCGTACTTCTCCGACTACGTGAAGAAGTACACCGACCTGCCGTACCTCGTGAGGCTGGACGAGGCCGCACCGGACCCGACGTCCGAGGCGGTCCACGTGCCCGGGAAGTTCCTCACCGCTGCGGACCTGCCGGCGTTCGAGCACGAGGAGAACGCCCACTTCAAGACCGTCCTGCTCGACACCCGCTCCGACGAGCCGGTGGTCCCCAACGGCTCGCTCGGCCACCGCTACGGCGACAGCGGGGTCGGTCGCTGGAACCTCGACCTCGGCGACGTCGACCCGAAGCTGTCGCTGATCGACACCTCCCGCGACAGCGTCGCCGTCCGGCTGCCGCGCTTCGACACGCCCGACGGGGCGTCGCGCGACATCGTCCGCGGCGTGCCGGTGCGGCGGGTCGGCGGCCACCTGGTCACCACCGTCTTCGACCTGCTGCTCGCGCAGTACGGCGTCGGGCGCGACGGCCTGCCCGGGGAGTGGCCCTCCGGCTACGACGACGCCTCCACGCCGTACACCCCGGCCTGGCAGGAGAGCATCACCGGCGTGCCGGCCGCCGCGGCCGCGCGCGTGGGCCGCGAGTTCGCGCAGAACGCCGAGGAGTCCCGCGGCCGCTCGATGATCATCATGGGCGCGGGCGCCAACCACTGGTTCCACTCCGACACGATCTACCGCACGTTCCTGACGCTCACCACGATCACGGGCTGCCAGGGCGTCAACGGCGGCGGCTGGGCCCACTACGTCGGGCAGGAGAAGGTCCGCCCGATCACCGGCTACACGCAGCTGGCCAACGCGCTGGACTGGAACCGCCCGCCGCGCAACATGATCCAGACGGCGTACTGGTACCTGCACACCAACCAGTTCCGCTACGACCAGTTCGGCGCGGACACGCTGTCGGCCACCACCGGCCAGGGCCAGCTCGCCGGGAAGTCCACCGCCGACGTGATCGCGCAGAGCGCCCGCATGGGCTGGATGCCGTCCTACCCGACCTTCGACCGCAACCCGCTCGCGATCTCCGAGGAGGCGGCGGCCGCCGGCAGGCCGGTAGGTGAGTACGTCGTCGAGCAGCTCCGGTCCGGCGAGCTCGGCTTCGCCTGCGAGGACCCGGACGCGCCCGAGAACTTCCCGCGGATTCTGTCGGTGTGGCGGGCGAACCTCCTCGGCTCCTCCGGCAAGGGCAACGAGTACTTCCTCAAGCACCTGCTGGGCGCCGACAACGCGGTGCGCGCCAGCGAGACGCCCGAGGGAGTGCGGCCGCAGGACGTGAAGTGGCACGAGCAGGCCCCGGAGGGCAAGCTCGACCTGCTGCTCACCATGGACTTCCGCCAGACCAGCACCACGCTGTTCTCCGACGTCGTGCTGCCCGCGGCGACGTGGTACGAGAAGCACGACCTGAACACCACCGACATGCACCCGTTCGTGCACTCGTTCAACCCCGCCATCGCCCCGCCGTGGCAGGCCCGCACCGACTGGGAGGCCTGGCAGACGATCGCGGCCAAGTTCAGCGAGCTCGCCGCGCCCCGGCTCGGGGTCCGCAAGGACGTGGTCGCGGTCCCGTTGATGCACGACACCCCGGACGCGATGGCCAACCCGCACGGGGTGGTCCGGGACTGGCGGAAGGGCGAGTGCGAGCCGGTGCCCGGCGTGACCATGCCGAAGCTCGTCGAGGTGGAGCGTGACTACGGCGCGGTGATCGACAAGTACAACGCGCTCGGCCCGCTGATGGACACCCTCGGCGCGACCACCAAGGGCGTGACGTTCGACCTCACCGAGCCGGTGGAGTACCTCCGGCACAAGAACGGCGCGGTCCGTGGCGGTGCCGCCGACGGCCGGCCCTCGCTCAAGCGCGACGTGCACGCCTGTGAGGCGATCCTGGCGCTCTCCGGTACGACGAACGGGCACCTGGCCACGCAGGGCTTCAAGACCCTCGAGCGGCGCACCGGCACGAAGCTGGCCGACCTCGCCGAGGAGCACGAGGGCAAGCAGGTCACCTTCGCCGACACGCAGTCGCGACCGGTGCCGGTGATCACCTCGCCGGAGTGGTCGGGCTCGGAGTCCGGTGGTCGCCGCTACTCGCCGTTCACGATCAACGTCGAGCGGCTCAAGCCGTGGCACACGCTGACCGGCCGCATGCACTTCTATCTCGACCACGACTGGATGGCCGAGCTCGGGGAGAACATGCCGGTCTACCGCCCGCCGCTGAACATGGGGGCGCTGTTCGCGGAGCCCCCGGTGGGCAACCTGGCCGAGGCCGCGACGGCCGACGGCGGCGTGGCCGGCCTGACGGTGCGCTACCTGACCCCGCACAACAAGTGGTCGATCCACTCGGAGTACCAGGACAACCTGTTCATGCTGTCGCTCTCGCGCGGCGGTCCGAGCATCTGGATCAGCGACCGGGACGCGGAGAAGGTGGGCATCGTCGACAACGACTGGATCGAGGCGGTCAACCGCAACGGCGTCGTCGTGGCCCGCGCGATCGTCTCCCACCGGATGCCCGAGGGCACGGTGTACATGTACCACGCGCAGGACCGGCTGATCGACGTACCGATCGCGGAGACCTCCGGCAAGCGGGGCGGCGTCCACAACTCGCTGACCCGGCTGATGGTCAAGCCCAGCCACCTCATCGGTGGCTACGCCCAGCTCGCGTTCGCGTTCAACTACCTGGGCCCCACCGGCAACCAACGAGACGAAGTGACCGTGATCCGCAAGCGGTCGCAGGAGGTGCAGTACTGATGCGCGTCATGGCACAGATGGCCATGGTGATGAACCTCGACAAGTGCATCGGGTGTCACACCTGCTCGGTGACCTGCAAGCAGGCCTGGACCAACCGGTCCGGCACCGAGTACGTCTGGTTCAACAACGTGGAGACCCGGCCGGGCCTGGGCTACCCACGCACCTACGAGAACCAGGAGAAGTGGAAGGGCGGCTGGGAGCTCAACAAGCGCGGCCGGCTGAAGCTCAAGGCCGGCGGGCGCTACAAGAAGCTGCTCACGATCTTCTCCAACCCGAAGCTGCCGTCGATCGACGAGTACTACGAGCCGTGGACCTACGACTACGCCACGCTCACCGACGCGCCTGCGCAGGAGCACACGCCGGTGGCGCGGCCGAAGTCGCTGATCTCCGGCAAGGACATGAAGATCGAGTGGTCGGCCAACTGGGACGACGACCTCGGCGGCTCGACGGCCAACACCCACGCCGACCCGATGCTGAAGAACATCGCCGATAAGGTGAAGTTCGAGTTCGAGCAGACGTTCATGTTCTACCTGCCGCGCATCTGCGAGCACTGCCTGAACCCGTCCTGCGCGGCGTCGTGCCCGAGCGGCGCGATCTACAAGCGCTCCGAGGACGGCATCGTGCTCGTCGACCAGGACCGCTGCCGCGGCTGGCGCATGTGCGTGTCCGGCTGCCCCTACAAGAAGGTCTACTTCAACCACCGCACCGGCAAGGCCGAGAAGTGCACGTTCTGCTTCCCGCGCATCGAGGTCGGCCTGCCGACAGTGTGCTCGGAGACGTGCGTGGGCCGGCTGCGCTACATCGGCCTGATGCTGTACGACGCCGACAAGGTGCTCGAGGCGGCCTCGACGCCGGACGAGCAGGGGCTCTACGAGGCGCAGCGGGAGGTCTTCCTCGACCCGTTCGACCCGCAGGTCCAGCGCGAGGCCGAGCGGGCCGGCATCCCGCACGACTGGGTGGAGGCCGCACAGCGGTCGCCGATCTGGGCGCTGATCAACAAGTACAAGGTCGCGCTCCCGCTGCACCCGGAGTACCGCACCATGCCCATGGTCTGGTACATCCCGCCGCTGTCGCCGGTGGTCGACGTGGTCAAGGAGACCGGCGAGGACGCCGAGGACAAGGGCAACCTGTTCGCGGCCATCGACGCGCTCCGCATCCCGGTGGAGTACCTCGCCGAGCTGTTCACCGCCGGTGAGGTAGAGCCGGTGGACGGGGTGCTGAAGAAGCTGGCGGCGATGCGCGCCTACATGCGCGACATCAACATGGGCCGCAACCCCAACGCGGAGATCCCGGCGGCGGTGGGCATGAGCGAGGAGGACATGTATGACATGTACCGCCTGCTCGCGCTGGCCAAGTACGACGAGCGCTACGTGATCCCCTCGGCGCACAGCGAGCAGGCGCACGCGCTCGAGGAGATCGCCACCGAGTGCTCGCTGAGCTACGACGGTGGCCCGGGCATGGGCGGCTCCGGACCGTTCGGCGAGGGCTCCGGGGCGCCGACCCCGATCGCGGTCGAGAACTTCCAGATGCTGCAGGACCGGCAGACCTCCGACACGCTGGCCGCGCCGGCCGGCAAGGCCTCGCGGGTCAACCTGCTCAACTGGGACGGCAAGGGCTCGCCGAGCGGCATGTTCCCGCCGCGCTCGGAGGGTCCCGATCCGGTGACGTCGGAGAACGGCGGAGGCGCGACCAGCGGCGGCAGCGACGCTCCGGCGCCGGACACCTCCGGGGACGGCAGCACCGGACCGGGCGGCACCGCGGGCACGACAGGTGGTGCGGACTTCCGATGAGGCGCAAGCACCCGAAGCCGACGCTGACCTCCGAGCAGCTGCTGCTCGCCTGGCAGTCGGCGTCGCTGCTGCTCGACTACCCCGACGAAGGGCTGCTCGCGCGGCTCGACGTCGTCCGGCCGGCGTCGCAGCGGCTGCCGGAGGAGGTCGGCGCACCCCTGCGCGGGGTGGCCGACCACCTGCAGGCCACGCCGCTCGGTGAGGTGCAGGCCGACTACGTCGAGACCTTCGACACCCGCCGGCGCTGCAACCTCTTCCTCACCTACTTCGCGCACGGCGACACCCGCAAGCGCGGGATGGCCCTGCTGCGGTTCAAGCAGACCTACCTGCGCTCGGGCTTCGTGCTCGACGACGGCGAGCTGCCCGACCACCTGTGCGTGGTGCTGGAATACGCCGCGACCGTCGACCAGGAGCTCGGGCGACGGTTGATGCTCGACCACCGGGCCGGCCTGGAGCTGCTGCGGCTGTCCCTGCGCGACCGGCGCTCGCCGTGGGCGCCGGTCCTGGACGCGGTCAGTGCGACGCTCCCGCCGCTGCAGGGCGACGAGATGGACGCCGTACGCCGCCTTGCCGCCGAGGGCCCGCCCGAGGAGGAGGTCGGGCTCGACCCGTACGCCGTGGCCGAGCTCGACCCCGCGATCGCCAACGCCGCAGGACGGCAGGAGCTGCTGCCGATGCCGACGATGCCAGGAGCCCGTGCATGAACCAGTTCCTCTGGGTGGTCTTCCCCTACATCTGCCTGACCGTCTTCGTGGTCGGCCACGTGTGGCGCTACCGCTACGACAAGTTCGGCTGGACCACGCGCTCCTCGCAGCTCTACGAGAACCGGCTGCTGCGCATCGGCAGCCCGCTGTTCCACTTCGGGATCCTGTTCGTGTTCCTCGGGCACGTGATGGGCCTGGCGGTGCCGAAGGCGTGGACCGACGCGGTCGGCGTCAGCGAGCACCTCTACCACCTCGGCGCGGTGACCATCGGCACGGCGGCCGGCCTGGCGACCGTCGTCGGCATGGTGATCCTGATCTACCGGCGCCGCACGGTCGGTCCGGTGTTCTCCGCGACCACGAAGATGGACAAGTTCATGTACGCCGTGCTGGCGATCGTGATCCTGCTGGGGATGGCCAACACCGTGGTCGCGAACGCGCTCAGCAACTACGACTACCGCGAGGGTGTCTCGATCTGGTTCCGCGGCATCTGGCGCTTCCAGACCTACCCGAACCTGATGGCCAACGCCCCGATCAGCTTCCAGCTGCACGGTCTGTTCGCGATGTTCCTGTTCGCGCTGTGGCCGTTCACGCGGCTGGTGCACGTGTTCAGCGCCCCGGTGGGCTACCTGACGCGTCCCTACATCGTCTACCGCAGCCGTGACGACCGCGGGCTGGGCAGCCACCGTCCGCGCCGAGGCTGGGAAAGGATCGGTTCCTGATGTGCGAGCACTGCGGATGCCGAGGAGTCGAGCCGATCGCCGAGCTGATGGACGAGCACCTGTCCCTGCTCGACCTCGGCGGTGACATCCGGCGCGCGCTGAGCACCGGCGACCGCGCCGGCGCGGTCACCCACCTCGAGGTCCTCGCGCGGCACCTGACCGCGCACGTGCGCCGGGAGGAGGCGGGCGTGTTCACGGCGCTGCGGAACCAGGGCGACTTCGTCGAGGAGGTCGAGGTGCTCGAGGCCGAGCACGTGTCCTTCGACGAGGCGGTGGCCCGGCTCGACCCGTCCGACGCCGGCTTCGAGGAGACCGTGGCGCGGCTGCTGCGCGAGCTCGACGACCACGTGGAGCGCGAGAACCTCGGCATCTTCCCGGTCTCGGTGGTGACCCTCGGGGCCACCGGCTGGGACACCGTCAACCAGGCGCACCAGGCCTCGCCGAGCTTCCTGCACGAGCCGCACCCGCTGGCCGGTTAGCCGTTCTCCCGCCCCGGACACGCGAAAGGCCCCCGCTGCACGCGGGGGCCTTCTGCGTCTTCTGGATGGTCGGGCTGACAGGATTTGAACCTGCGGCCTCCTCGTCCCGAACGAGGCGCGCTACCAAGCTGCGCCACAGCCCGAATAACCGTCGATGAGTCTACCCGAGCCCTTCGTCGCTCATGAAATCGGCCTCGGGGTCAGGTGCAGGAGCGTGGCCTCGGGCCGACAGCAGAACCGCACCGGGGCGTACGGCGAGGTGCCCAGCCCGCCCGAGACGTGCAGCCACGCCGATCCCGGCGCACCGGGCGGCGCCGCGGCCGGGTGCCGGTGCAGCCCCTTGGCGCGCCCGGTGTCGAGGTCGCAGTTGGTGACCAGGGCACCTCTGCCGGGCAGGCACAGCTGGCCGCCGTGGGTGTGGCCGGCGAAGATCGCGTCGTACCCGTCGGCGACCAGCTGGTCGAGCACCCGCAGGTACGGCGCGTGGGTCACCCCGACCCGCACGTCGGCGGACCGGTCGGCCGGTCCGGCGACGGCGTCGAGGTCGTCGTAGCCGAGGTGCGGGTCATCGACCCCGGCGAACGCGAAGGTCGTGTCGCCGACCCTCAGCGTGTCCTTGCGGTTGCTCAGGTCGCGCCAGCCGCGCGCGACGAACGCCGCGCGGAGCTCGCGCCACGGCAGCTGCGGGGTGGAGGTGTTGCGGCGGCCGTCGTCGGGCAGCAGGTAGCGCACCGGGTTGCGCAACGAGGGCGCGAAGTAGTCGTTGGAGCCGAGGACGAACACGCCCGGGACCTCGAGCAGCTCGGTGAACATCTCGAGCAGCACCGGGACCGCCTGCATGTGGG
Organism: uncultured Actinomycetota bacterium; assembly: GCA_963816325.1. GTDB lineage: Bacteria > Actinomycetota > Actinomycetes > Propionibacteriales > Nocardioidaceae > Nocardioides_B. The sequence goes on from CAWFKC010000001.1 coordinate 153,006, forward strand.
CGAGGTTGTCGCCGGTGCTCACCACCAGGTCGGGGCGCAGCCCAGCGAGGGCGCGCACCCACGCCTGCTTGCGGTGCTGGGAGGGCGTCACGTGCAGGTCGGAGAGGTGCAGCACGGTGAGGGGCCGGTGGCCCGGCGGCAGCACCGGCATCTCCACCTCGCGCAGCGCGAACCAGCGGACCTCGACGCCGGCCGCGTAGGCGAGCCCTGCCGCGCCGGCGAGGGCGCCCGCTCCCGCCGCCCGGACCGCGACCTGCGCGGGGCTTCGGGTGGCCTTGCGCTGCGGTGCGGACATGGGCCAAGCCTGCCACAGCACCGCGGCCGGCCCACGGCCGCCGGGGGCTGCCAGAATGGGCACGTGAGTGAGCTCAAGGACCGTCTCCGTACCGACCTGACCGCCGCCATCAAGTCCCGCGACGAGATGCGCTCCTCGACCCTGCGGATGGTGCTCTCGGCGGTCACCAACGCCGAGGTCGCCGGCAAGCAGGCGCGCGAGCTCTCCGACGACGACGTGGTCGGGGTGCTGAGCACCGAGGCGAAGAAGCGGCGCGAGGCCGCCACCGCGTTCGAGGACGCGGGCCGGGGCGAGAGTGCGGCCAAGGAGCGCGCCGAGGCCGTGGTGATCGCCGACTACCTGCCCGCGCAGCTGAGCGAGGACGAGATCGAGGAGCTGGTGACGGCGACGATCGCCTCCCTCGGCGTCGAGGGCGAGGGGATGCGCGCGATGGGCAGGGTCATGGGCGCGCTCCAGCCCCAGGTGAAGGGGCGTGCCGACGGCGCGGTGGTCTCCGCGGAGGTACGCCGGCAGCTCGCGGGCTGAGGGCGACGCCCCGGAGGAGCTAGTGGCCGCGGCCTCCGCCGTGACCGTGGCCGTGACCGGGCTTGGTGTTGCCACCGCCCCCGCCGCCCCCGCCGCCCCCGCCGCCGCCGGTGTTGCCGCCGTTGTTGCCGCCGTTGTTGTTGGTCGTCGGGGGGGCCGGCGGGACGTACGGCGTGCCGTTGGAGACATAGATCGTCACGGGAGTGTTTGTGCTGGCGACCGTGCCCGCGCCGGGGCTGGTGGAGGCGACGGTGCCCTGGCTGTAGGAGCTGTCGACCATCGGGCCCACGACCGGGTTGAAGCCGGCCTTGCGGAGCACGTCGGCCGCCTGCTGCGGGCTGTAGCCGTAGACCGACGGGACCGTGACCTTCTGGCCGGCGATCGTGGTCGGGTTCGGGCTGTGGAACGTCGCGTCCGGCAGCCACTGCTGGATGACGTGCATGGCGTCGCCCCACATCGGGCCCGCTGTCGTGGAGCCGTGGGCACCGCTGACGTAGGTCCCGCCGATGGTCTGGCCGTTGAGGCTCAGCCAGTGGCCCTGCGAGTTGGCGCCGGCGATCATCGAGGCGCCCACCAGATTCGGCGTGTAGCCGATGAACCACACGGCCCGGTTGCTGTCCGTCGTACCGGTCTTGGACGCCGACTCCTGCTTGAGGGCGAGGCCGGCGCCGTAGCCGAAGCCGCCGGGCTCCTGGACCCCGCGCAGGATGTCGTTGACCGCGTCCGCCACGTCGTGGGGCAGCACCTGCTGGCACTGCTTGGGGAAGGTCTCGACGGCCTTGCCGCTGCTGTCGAGGACCTCGGTGACCGGGCGCGGGTCACAGTGCTTGCCGCGGCCGGCGAACGTCGCGTAGGCCGAGGCCATCGACAACGGGTTGGTGTCGACGATGCCGAGCGTGAACGGCGGGTAGATCTGGTTGTCGGGCACGGTGATGCCCATCGCCCGGGCCAGCTTCACCGGCTCGCAGAGACCGGTGCGCTGCTCGAGCTGGGCGAAGAAGGTGTTCACCGACAGCTGGGTGCCGGTGTAGAGGTCGAAGGTGCCGGAGCCGGTGGAGTTCGACGGGCTCCACACGTCGCCGCTGCGGATGTAGCCGTCGCAGCGCTTGAACGAGCTGACCGGCAGGCTGATGGTCTGCGGGGCGTTGATCCTCGTCGAGAGCGGGATGCCCTGCTTGATCGCCGCCGAGAGCACGAACGCCTTGAACGTCGACCCGGCCTGGAAGCCGTTGGCGTCCCCGAACTGCGAGGGTACGACGTAGTTGAGGTAGGTCTCGCCCTGCTTCTTGTTGCTGCCCATCGGCCGCGACTGCGCCAGCGCGCGCACGTCACCGGTGCCGGGCTGCACGAACGCCAGGCCACCGATGGCCTGGTCGGTCGGGTGGACGTGCTTTGCCACCGACTCCGCCGCGGCCTTCTGGAAGCGCGGGTCGATCGTGGTCTTGATGGTCAGGCCGCCGCTGGTCAGCAGCCGCCGCCGCTCGTCCGGGGTCTTGCCGAGCGCCTTGTCCGCCGTGAGGTACTGCACGACGTAGTCGCAGAAGAAGGGGGCGAAGGAGGAGACGCACCCGTTGCTGGAGGCGGTCACCTTCAGACCGAGCCCCTTCGCCTTCACCGCGCGGGCCTCGGAGTCGGAGATGACGTTGAGCTGGGCCATCCGGTCGATGACCACGTCGCGGCGCTCTCGCGCGCGCCCCGGGTAGTTCGTCGGGTCGTAGCCGGTCGGGTTCTTGACCAGTCCGGCGAGCAGGGCGGACTGGCGCAGGTCGAGCTTGGAGGCCGGCACCGAGAAGTAGTGGCGGGCGGCGGCCTGGATCCCGTAGGCGCCGTCGCCGAAGTAGGCGAGGTTCAGGTAGCGCTCGAGGATCCAGTCCTTGGAGTACTGCTGCTCGAACGCGATGGCGTAGCGCAGCTCGTTGATCTTGCGCTGATAGGTGTCCGCTATCGCGGCCTGCTGCTCCTTCTTCGTGTGGGCCTGGTTGATCAGCGTCATCTTCACCATCTGCTGGGTGATCGACGAGCCGCCCTGCACCGTCCCGCCGGCGGTCTGGTTGGTGACGAACGCGCGCAGGGTGCCCTTGAGGTCCAGCGCCCCGTGCTGGTAGAAGCGGTAGTCCTCGATCGAGACGAGCGCCTTGCGCATGATCGGGGCCACCTTCGACAGCGGCACGTTGACGCGGTTCTGGTCGTAGAGGGTGGCCAGCACCGACCCGTCGCGGGCCAGCAGCAGCGAGCGCTGGGCCAGCGGCTGGGCCTTGAGCTTGGCCGGCAGCCTCTCCATGGTGTCGGCGACGTTGCGGGCACCCAGGCCGGCGATCCCGGCGAAGGGGATGGCCAGGCCGGCGACCAGCACGCCCATCACCGCAGCGACGGCCAGCATCACTCCGAGATGAGAGGCGACGGCGGAGGGCTGGAGGCTGTCAGCTCTGCGTCGGGGCATGGTCCCTAGGGTACGGGACTCGGGTCACCGGGCTCGACTAGCGCACGCCGCCCCCGCCTGTCACGCACCGGCGTCGCCCCGGCGCGTCGTACGCCCTGGCCTGAGCGGACTAGCCGGACCGATCCCACGAGTCCCAGAAGTCGCAGGAAGGGTCTGAGAGTGGCTCAGATCACCTGTCACAGGACGATCGGCCTTTCACAGTAGTCACTTCGGACTACCAAAAGTTGGGCCCTACGTGTCTGTTTCATGCCGGTATCACTCTTTACCTTTTCTGGTGGGGATTGACTCACTGCGGCCCGCTGGAAAATCGGGCCCTCTCGGAGGGACGAACGAGATGACGTGGAACGAAGACTGGGCCGGCAAGGCGCTGTGCAACGAGGCGCGGCCCGATGAGCTGTTCGTGAGGGGTGCCGCCCAGAACCGGGCCAAGCAGCTGTGCATGGGCTGCCCGGTGCGCACCGAGTGTCTCGCCGAGGCGCTCGACAACCAGATCGAGTGGGGCGTGTGGGGCGGCATGACGGAGCGGGAGCGCCGCGCGCTGCTGCGCCGCCGGCCCAACGTCACCTCCTGGCGCACGCTCCTCGAGACCGCGATGGCCGACCACGAGGCCACCGTCGCGGTGATGACCGTGACGTCCGCAACCGCCTGAGCCTCAGCCGGCCAGCAGCTGACCGATGAGCCGCAGACCGTCGAGGTCGTGCACGTCGCTGGACAGCGCGGGCACGATCGCGGTCGGTACGGCGGGGTGCGCCGCGGCGAACCGCTGACGCAGGCGTGCCTCGTGGGCGACCACGCTCGCCCGGTCCGCGTGCAGCCGCAGCAGCGCCCGGGTCAGCGCGTCGCCGGCACCGGCCTCGAGGGTCTCGGCCGCGGCGAGCGCCTGCTCGCCGGACAGCCCACCCGGCGGGAGCTGGTGCGCGCGGTTGACCACGAGACCGGCCAGCGGCATGCGCTCCTCGCTGAGCCGCTCGACGAAGTACGACGCCTCGCGCAGCGCGTCCGTCTCGGGCGCGGCGACCACCACGAACGCCGTACCCCGGGCCTGGAGCAGCTCGAAGGTCTTCTGGGCGCGCTGGCGGAAGCCGCCGAACAGCGTGTCGAAGGCGGCCACGAACATCTGCATGTCCTTGAGCACCTGGGCGCCGAGGATCTTGGTCAATGCGTTGGTGACCACACCGAGGCCCGCGGTCATCAACCGCGCGGGGCCGCGCGCGGGGGCCAGCAGGAGCCGGATGAACCGGCCGTCGAGGAAGCTGGAGAGCCGCTCGGGCGCGTCCAGGAAGTCCAGCGCCGACCGGGACGGCGGTGTGTCGACCACGATCAGGTCCCAGCGTCCGGTGCGCCGGGCGTCCTTGTCGAGCTGCCCGAGCTTCTCCATCGCCATGTACTCCTGGGTGCCGGCGAAGGACGTGGACAGCGCGATGTAGAAGGGGTTGGCCAGGATCTGGGCCGCCTTCTCCGGGGTGGCCTGGCTCTCGACCACCTCGTCGAAGGTGCTCTTCATGTCGAGCATCATCGCGTCGAGCGAGCCGCCGTCGGGATCCTCCGTGCCGACGCCGGGCACCGGGCGTGGGGTGTTGTCGAGCTCGCCCACGCCCATCGACTGCGCGAGCCGGCGGGCCGGGTCGATGGTGAGCACGACGACCTTGCGGCCGCGCTCGGCGGCGCGCAGCGCGAGCGCCGCGGACGTCGTGGTCTTGCCGACGCCGCCGGAGCCGGTGCAGACGATGATCCGGGTCGCCGGGTCGTCGAGCAGCGCGTCGACGTCGAGGGGCGGGTTGTGGTCGGGCTTGGCCGCCAGCGGGCCGACCCGGGTGCTGGAGCGGCTCATCTCGGGGCCCCCGGCGCGGTGCGAACGAAGTGAGCAGCGTGGTGGGGAGTTCTCATGCCATGCCCTGTTCGCAGAAGTCGGCGGCCAGCTCGTAGAGACCGCCGAGGTCGACGCCGCCGGAAAGCCGCGGCAGCTCGTAGACGGGGACGTCGAGGTCCTCGATGCGCACGCGCTGCTCGTCCTCGAGCGCCCGCCGCTCGGCGTGCTCGCGGGCCTCGTGGAGCAGCCCGTCGACCAACGGCGCGGTGGCCTTGACGCCGGCCTGCTCGAGGCCGGCGACGACCTCCTCGCGCGGCAGCTTGCCGCGCAGCGCCCGGTCGCGGGCGGTGTCGTCGAGCTCGCGGCTGCGCACCAGGTTCACGATCACCCCGCCCACGGGGAGGCCGGCCTTGCGCAGCTCCTCGATGCCGTCGGCGGTCTCCTGCACCGGCATGTCCTCGAGCACGGTCACCAGGTGCACCGCCGTGCGCTCGGACCGCAGCAGGGTCATCACGGTGTCGGCCTGGCTGCGGATCGGTCCGACCTTGGCCAGGCCGGCCAGCTCGCTGTTGACGTTGAGGAAGCGGGAGATGCGACCGGTCGGCGGCGCGTCGAGCACGACCGCGTCGTACCGGCGGGCGTCCTTGCTGCGCTTGTTGCGGTTCACCGCCTCGTAGACCTTGCCGGTGAGCAGCACGTCGCGCACCCCGGGCGCGATCGTGGTGGCGAAGTCGATCACGCCGAAGCGGTCGAGCGCCTTGCCGGCGCGGCCGAGGCGGTAGTACATCGAGAGGTACTCCAGCAGCGCCGACTCCGGGTCGACGGCCAGCGCGTACAGGTCGCCGCCCTCGTTCGGCGCGCTGGCGATGCGCCGCTCCTCGTAGGGCAGCGGGGGTACGTCGAACATCTGCGCGATGCCCTGGCGGCCCTCGACCTCGCACAGCAGCACGGTCTTGCCGCGGGAGGCCAGGGCCAGCGCGAGCGCAGCGGCGGCCGTGGACTTGCCGGTGCCGCCCTTGCCGGTGATGACGTGCAGCTTCACGCCGTCCCAGTCGGTCTCCTGCGCTGAGGTCACGTCTCGGACTCTAGCCGCCGGACCGCGACGCCAAACGGGGTGTGACCACGCTCATGTGCGCCCCCACCAGGACGGACGCCCCCGATGTGTGGGCGGAGCCCGTGAACGTGATGGGCTGCCCGTCGTTAGGGTGGGGTCGTTGGCCGTGTGACGCGAGACATAGGCGTGGCACGGATCGTGCTGAGGGAGGTCTTCGTGGACAAGGTCGTCGCGAGTGCCGCCGAGGCTGTGGCTGACATCGCGTCGGGTTCGACCCTCGCGGTGGGCGGTTTCGGTCTCTGCGGGGTGCCGGAGGTGCTGATCGAGGCGCTGCTGGACCAGGGTGCGGGTGAGCTCGAGGCGGTGTCGAACAACTGCGGTGTCGACGAGTGGGGCCTGGGCAAGCTGCTGATGGCCAAGCGGCTGCGGCGGATGATCTCCTCCTACGTGGGGGAGAACAAGGAGTTCGCGCGGCAGTACCTCCACGGTGAGCTGGAGGTCGAGCTGACGCCCCAGGGCACGCTGGCGGAGCGGATGCGCGCCGGCGGGTCGGGCATCCCCGCGTTCTTCACCGCGACCGGGGTGGGCACGCAGGTCGCCGAGGGCGGGCTGCCGTGGAAGTACGACGACCAGGGCAACGTGGTCGTGTCCTCGCCGCCCAAGGAGACCCGGACCTTCGAGACCGCCGAGGGGGAGAAGGAGTTCGTGCTCGAGCACGCGATCGTCGCCGACTTCGGCCTCGTGCGAGCCTGGAAGGGCGACCGGCACGGCAACCTCGTCTTCCGCGAGTCCGCGCAGAACTTCAACCCCCTCGCGGCAATGTGCGGCCGGGTGACGATCGCGGAGGTCGAGCACCTCGTCGAGCCCGGCGAGATCGACCCGGCCGAGGTGCACACCCCTGGTGTGTTCGTGCAGCGGGTGCTGCCGCTGACCGAGGAGCAGGCCGCCGACAAGCAGATCGAAAAGCGAACCGTGCGCCCTCGTGCGGAAGGAGGGGCGGCCTGATGGCCTGGTCTCGTGAGGAGATGGCGGCACGGGCCGCCTCGGAGTTGACCGACGGCTCCTATGTCAACCTCGGCATCGGGCTGCCGACGCTGGTGCCCAACTACGTCGCCGACGACGTCGAGCTGGTGCTGCAGAGCGAGAACGGCATCCTCGGCGTGGGCGCCTACCCGTACGACGGGGACGAGGACCCTGATCTGATCAACGCCGGCAAGGAGACCGTCACGGTGCGCAACGGCGCGTCGTTCTTCGACTCGGCCACCAGCTTCGGGATGATCCGCGGCGGCAAGATCGACGCCGCGATCCTCGGGGCGATGCAGGTCTCGCAGTCCGGTGACATCGCGAACTGGATGATCCCCGGGAAGATGGTCAAGGGCATGGGCGGCGCGATGGACCTGGTCCACGGCGCGAAGCGGGTGATCGTGCTGATGGAGCACGTCGCCAAGGACGGGTCCTACAAGATCGTCGAGGAGTGCTCGCTGCCCTACACCGGCCGTGGCGTGGTGCAGCGGATCATCACCGATCTTGCGGTCATCGACGTCGTCGACCCGGCGACCGGGGAGCCGGCCGCCCCCGGCACGCTCGGCAAGCGGGCGCTGAAGCTCGTCGAGCTCGCGCCCGGCGTCACCGAGGACGAGGTCCGCGAGAAGACCGAGCCCACCCTCCTCTGACCCCTGGCCAGGGCCAGGGGTGGCGCCTGGTCAGAGGTCGGGGTGCCTGGTCAGAGGTCGGGGTGCTTGGTGGCGAGGCGGTAGAAGCCCGAGTGGAAGACCAGCGGCTCGCCGCCGGGCGCGTCGTAGGACTCGATCTCCCCGAAGAACACCACGTGGTCACCGGCGTCCACGCGGTGGGTGCGGCGGCAGACGAAGTGGGCGACCGTGCCCTCGAGCACCGGCGGGTGCCCGGGGTCCGGCTGCTCGACCTGGTCCGGAGGCACCAGGGTGACCCCTTCGAACTTCTCCGCGCCCGAGGTGGAGAACTGCCGAGAGAGGTGGTGCTGGTCGGAGGCGAGCACGTTCACGGCGAAGCGCTCGGCGCTCTCGAACGCGGGCAGCGACGGCGAGCTCGTGGCCGCCGCCCACAGCACCAGCGGCGGGTTCAGCGACACCGACGTGAACGAGTTCGCGGTCATGCCGTAGCGGTTGCCCTGGGCGTCCTCGGCGGTGACCACGGTGACGCCGGTGGCGTACTGCCCCAGCGCACGTCGCAGGTCGCGGGTGTCGAACCGGGACGCCTCGGCGGCGCGCTGCGCGTCGAGGAACGCCTGCGCCTCGGCGGCGTCGAACCACCACGGGCTGAACAGGCGGGCGTCGTCGAAGCCGGCCGCGATCTGGGTGGCGAGGCCGGGGTGCTGCGCGGCGGCGTCCACGAGGGCGCGCTGGTGCGCGTTGGCCGGCTGCAGCCAGGAGTTGGTCCACGCGGTGGCCCACTGGGCCCAGCCGCGCCAGAAGTTGTCGAACGTCCGCTGCATCCACGTCGCGTCGAACGGCCCGTCGTGCGCGGTGATCGCCTCGAGGTAGAACGACGCGGACTTGATCGCGTTGTTCGAGCCCTGGCTGGTCAGCGGGTCATTGAGCACGACCACGTCCGCCATGCCGAGCACCGGGGTGCCCGACGGCAGCACCCCGACGGGCCGACGTACGGTCGGGGTGATCCGGCCGCTGAGCACCGACCGGTCGTCGACGAGGCGGTGGTCACCCAGCCGCGCGGCCTCGGCCGGGAAGTACGTCGTGAGCGCCTCCTCGAGGCGGGCCAGGTGCGTGCCCGCGTCGAGGCCGTCCCAGCAGTCCAGGGGGCCGCCGGGCACGCCCTCCAGCACGTAGATGTCGCACGGGCCGTCCACGGTCAGCGCCGGGCAGGTGAAGCACTCCCCGACCCCCTCGACGCTGTGGTAGCGCAGGCCGGGGCCGTCCGGGTCCGCTGTCACCCCGTGCAGGTAGGTCAGCGAGGCGACCCGCTTCGGCTCGTGGTACGGCGAGCGCAGCCCGTCCAGCTCGAACAGCGAGCCGAGCCCTCCGCGCCCGGTCGAGACCACCACCAGGTCGTGCTCGCGGGCCAGCTCCTCCAGGTCCTCGACGGTGGCCGAGCGGACCACGACCTTCCCGCCGCGGCGCTCGATCTCCTCCATCAGCAGCGGCACCCGCAGCCGCTGGTCGATGGAGCGGGCCGGCGAGCCGAACGGCGCGGCGAACCGGGCGCGCGACCCGTCGAGCCGCACGGTGTCGTAGGCCAGCCGCTCGAGCTGCGGCGCGGAGGGGAGCAGGTCGGCGACCCCGAGCGCGCGCTCGACCTCGAGCGCCGACTCGAAGGTGATCTGGCTCGACATCACGCCGCCGGTGCGGATCTCCTCCGCGGTCCGGTCCGAGACCAGCGTGACCTCGTGCTGCTGGGCCAGCAGGCCGAGTGCGAGCGCGGTGCCGGCGGGCCCGGCGCCGACCACGGCGACCCGGCGGGGTGGGGGCTTCATGCGTTCCACGATCTCACCTGCGCTCACTCGCCGCGTACGGCGGACAGGACGGCCGGCCAGGCCGCGGAGCCGGGGTCGATCAGCGCGAAGTGCTCGACGCCGGGCAGCTCGCGCAGGTCCACGAACGGGTGCCGTGCGACCAGGCCACGGCTGTTGCCCACCGGCACGTTGACGTCCTCCGTGCCGTGCACGACGACGATGTCGGGTGCGGGCCGGCTGTCGAACCGGGCGGCCGGGTCAGCGGCGTCGTAGCGCTCCGGTACCTCCTCGGGCTCGCCGCCGAGGAACGCCTGTGTCGCGTCGTCGCCGAGGTGATCGCGGGCCGCTGCCCGCAGGTCGCCGACCGGAGCGAGCCCGACGACGCGGTCCACCGGGTGTGGCTGGCCGGCCAGCCACAGGGCGAGGTGGCCGCCCGCCGAGTGCCCGACCAGGGTGATCGTGGTGGTGGCGATGCCCAGACCCTCGAGGAGGCCGGGCAGCGCGGCGAGCGCGGCTTCCACGTCCTCGACGGTGGCCGGCCAGCCGCCCGCGCCGCCGACGCGGCGGTACTCCGGCGTGGCCACCACGAAGCCCTCCTCGCGCAGGGCCGTGGCCAGCGGGCGGGTGTGGGTGCGGTCGAAGGCCTGCCGCCAGAACCCGCCGTGCACGAGGACCACGAGCGGGTTCGGTTCGTCGTCGTCGGGGGCGTGCACGTCGAGGAGGCCGTCCTCGTGCGGCGCGTAGCGGACCACGGCGTCGGGGAGGTCCGCCGCGCTGCTGGAGTACCGCGAAGTCACGAGGCCACACGCTAGCCCGGCCGCCCGGTCACCGGACGCGCCGGCCCCACCGGCCACGGGCTAGAGTCCCGAGCATGACGAAATGGGAATACCTGACTGCCCCGGTGCTGGTGCACTCCACCAAGCAGATCCTCGACAACTTCGGCGAGGACGGCTGGGAGCTGGTGCAGATGGTCCCCGGCATGAACCCGGAGAACCTCGTCGCCTACTTCAAGCGGCCGAAGCAGTGAGCACGCCGGAGGAGCGCCTCGCCGACCTCGGGCTGCAGGTGCCCGAGGTGGCCAAGCCGGTCGCGGCGTACGTGCCCGCGGTCCGCAGCGGCAACCAGGTGTTCACCTCCGGCCAGCTGCCGATGCGCGAGGGTCAGCTGCTCACCACCGGCAAGGTCGGCGGGGAGGTCACCGTCGAGGAGGCCACCGCGTGCGCCCGCCAGTGCGCGCTGAACGCCCTGGCCGCCGTCCGCGCCGAGATCGGGGACCTGTCGGCGATCAAGCGCATCGTCAAGGTGGTCGCCTTCGTCTCGTCGACGCCGGACTTCACCGGTCAGCCGGGGGTGGCCAACGGCGCCTCCGAGCTGTTGGGCGAGGTCTTCGGCGAGGCCGGCCGGCACGCCCGCAGCGCGGTGGGTGTCCCGGTGCTGCCGCTCGACGCGCCCGTCGAGGTCGAGCTGCTGGTCGAGGTCTGAGATGGACCCCACGCGCCGGCTTCCCGAGAACCTCGTCGAGCACGCGCGCGCGTTCGCCGACGGCAGCCGCAGCCCCGTCGAGCCGCGGCACGCCTCCACCGTGGTGCTGCTGCGCGACGGCGACGGGACTCCGGGCTCGCTGGGGATGTACTTCCTGCGCCGGCACGTCGACATGGCGTTCGCCGCGGGGATGTGCGTGTTCCCCGGCGGCGGCGTCGACCCGCGCGACTTCGACCACCAGATCGGGTGGGTCGGCCCGTCCGCGGCGGAGTGGGCGAAGCTGATGGACACCGACGAGGCGCTGGCGCGTGCGCTGGTGTGCGCGGCGGTGCGCGAGACGTTCGAGGAGTCCGGGGTGCTGCTGGCCGGGCCGACCGAGGACTCCGTCGTCGAGGACACCACCGGCGAGGACTGGGAGGCGGACCGCGAGGCGCTCGAGGCGCGGGAGCTGTCGTTCACCGAGTTCCTCGACCGCCGGGGCCTCAAGCTCCGCACGGACCTGCTGCGGCTGTGGGGGTCGTGGGTGACACCGGTGTTCGAGCCCCGACGGTTCAACGCGCGCTTCTTCGTCGCCGAGCTGCCCGCGGGACAGGTCACCCGCGACGTCTCGACCGAGTCCGACAAGGTGCTCTGGCTGAGCGTGCGCGAGGCGATCGCGGCGGTCGACGAGCAGCAGGTGCTCATGCTGCCGCCGACGTACTGCACCTGCTTGGAGATGTTCGAGTTCACCTCGCCGGACGAGGCGCTGGCCGCGGACCGTGAGCTCACCGTCGTGACGCCGGAGGCGCAGGTCGACGAGGACGGCGCCTACCTGTCGATCCCCGACCGTCTGGTCGACCTGGGGCGGCAGGTCCAGGAGCGGATGCGGCGATGAGCCCGCCGACGGGCGCACACGCCGGCTGGTCGGGCGGGGAGTTCGGCCGGCGGGGCCGCTGCGTGCTGGCTCCCAACGCGAACATCATGACCCTCGACGGCACCAACACCTGGGTCCTGCGCGAGCCGGGCGCCGACCGCTCCGTCGTGGTGGACCCGGGGCCGGAGATCGTCGCGCACCTCGACGCGGTGGCCGAGCAGGCCGGTCGGGTGGCCGTCGTACTCCTCACCCACGGGCACGCCGACCACTCCGAGGCGGCCCGGTCGTTCGCCGAGCGGATGGGGTGCGGGGTGCGCGCGCTGGACCCGGCCCACCGGTACGGCGAGGAGGGCCTGTCCGACGGCGACGTGGTCGAGGTGGACGGGCTCGAGGTGCACGTCGTGGCCACCCCCGGCCACACCTCCGACTCGCTGTCGTTCCTGCTGCCGGCCGAGCGGGCCCTGCTGACCGGCGACACCGTGCTGGGCCGCGGCACCACGGTGGTGGCGCACCCGGACGGCACGCTCGGGGCCTACCTCGAGTCACTGGAGCGGCTGCACCGGCTCGCGGAGACGCGCGAGGCGAACGCGGTGTGGCCCGGCCACGGCCCGGTCATCGACGACGCGCTCGCGGTGATCGACTACTACCTGGCCCACCGCAAGCAGCGGCTCAACCAGGTGCGGGACGCGCTGGACGCGCTCGAGCGGGCCGACAAGCCCGAGGGCCTGGCCGCTGCGGAGCTGCCGCGCCGGGTGGTGGAGATCGTCTACGCCGACGTGGACCCGGTGCTCTGGGGTGCCGCCGAGCTCAGCGTCCGCGCCCAGCTGGACTACCTGCGCGGCCGCTGAGGTCGCCCGCCGCGTCCCGCGGGCGGGGCAGCATCAGCGGACGGACCAGCTCCACCAGCCGCGGAGAGGGGCCGATCCCGAGGTCCTGGGCGAGGCGTTCGCGATAGACCTTGAAGTGCCGGACCGCCTCCACCATCTCGCCGGCGGCGAGCAACGCGCGGACCAGCAGCACGTTCACCGCCTCCAGCAGCGGCTCCACCTGCAGGGCCGCGCGGGCGGCCGCCGCGGCGTGTCCCGGCCGCTCGGCCTCCCACAGCGCCTCCGCCGCCGTCGCCAGCGCCCGCACCCGGGCGTGCTGGAGTCGCTCCCGCTCGAAGAGCACCCAGTCCTCGTACCAGCCGGGCAGCACGTCGCCCTCGCACAGCGACCTCAGCTGCGCGACCTCACAGCCGGTGGGGTCGGCGCTCGCCCGCTCGGTCAGTGCCCGCACCGCGTGGACGTCCACGCAGACCGCGGGCGCGAGCGCCAGCGTGGTCCGGTCGGCGAGGAGCACCTCCGGGTCCACCCGGCGGACGTGCCACAGGGCCGCGCGCAGGTTGCTCGTCGCGTGGTGCTCGGTCGAGTCCGGCCACAACGTGGCCGCGACCTGCAGCCGCGACCGCCGGCCGGCGAGCGCCAGCAGCGCCAGCAGCCGCTGCTCCCGGTTGCCGACGGCGACCGGACGACCCTCGATGCGCAGCTCCCACCAGTCCAGCAGCTGCAGGTGGACCCGCGCGTCCGCCGGCACGTCCACCCGAGCCTCTGCAGCCTCTGCAGCCTCTGCGCGAGCGTGCGCACCGCGCACGTGGGCAGCAGCCATGATCACCCCCCGCGGGCCGTGCAGCGGCGGCCGGGAAATGGGCGGCCGTCACAGGAGACGTCCGCTGTCTCACCGTTCTCCCGACCACCGCGCATTGTCAAGGAATCTGCACCCGAAGGGGGTCAGGTGGGGGACTCACCCCAGCGAGGCCACCCACCGTTGGACCACGGCGAGTAGCTCATCCGGGCTGGTCACCGTCTCGACCGACGTCTCGCCCCGGTCCGAGGTGGAGCTGAGCCGACCCAGGAAGCCCGCGGGTGCGTCCGTCCAGACGCTGATCACCATCACCGCGTCCGAGCCCGCGACGTTCCCGTCTTCCGCGACGTTCGCCACGTTCAACCCCTTTGAACCGTTTGTTCCCACCCCTGCGCCGATTGTCGCCCACCAGTCTCGTGCTGTCACAGCCTCGGCCAAAGAGTCTTCCGGGCTCGGTCACGCGCGAGTAACGCGGCGGTCACGCGGGACCCACTCCAATGGTCGGCATCGGGAGTCCCACGCTGGGAGGAGGTGAACCCACAATGCGTACTGAACTCACCATCACCGAGCTCGACGCCGAGCGCGTCGAGCTGCTGCCGGCCCGGGAGACGTTGCACGTCCACCTCGGCCACAACTGGGCTGCGGTCTACGCGACCAACTCGTCGTTGGCTCTCAACGCCGGGTCGCTCAACTCCGCCGCGTACAGCACGGCGCTGCAGTCCGTGAACGTCTACCAGCAGTGAGCCCAGCGGTCGCGGCTCCCGGGTCACCGGGAGCCGCGCATCCGGGCCGTGAGGAGAAGCCGACATGGAAGTGCCCCAGCCCGTGCTCCAGCGCAACGAGCTCGACGACGAGGCCGCACAGCTGCTGCCGAACCGAGAGACGTTGTGCCAGTTCGCCTGCACGAACCTCGTCAACGTCGTCGGAGTGAACGTGTCGCTCGCCGTCAACGCGGCGACAATCGGGTCCTCAGCCAACGCGCTGGCGACGCAGTACCTCCACACTGCGGTCTACCACCGGTAGTCGCGCACCACGGCGGCGGGCGCGCACACGCTGCACGCTCGCCGCCCTCCCGCACCAGCGAGCCGAGGGGGTGGCCCATGAGCGATCTCGAGAGCCTGCTGTGCGCGCCGCCGGCCGAGCAGCCCACCCCGTGGCGCCCGGCCCGGGGCCTGGAGGTGCTCGGACCGGTGACCGACACCGCGCTGACCCGGGCGCACTTCCTGTGGCGCCGCCCGGACGGGCAGGTCGTGCAGGTCTCGGAGCTGCTGCACACGGTGGTCGGCGAGCTGCACCCGGGACGCACCGCCGGTGAGGTGGCCGAGTCGGTGAGCGCGTCGTACGGTCGCCTGCTCACCGACGAGGGCCTGCAGCACCTGCTCGAGACCCGCCTGGCACCCCTGGGTCTCGTGGAGCGCGACGACCGCCCCCAAGCCGAGCGCCTGCCGACAGCCGCCCCCGTGCTGTCCCTGGCGCTGCGCGGCACGCTCCTGCCCCCGCGCTGGGTGCAGGGCAGTGCCGCGGTGCTGCAGCACGTCTTCTGGACGCCGGTCGTCGCGGTGGCGCTGGCCGGCTGGGTGGCCGTCGACGTGGCCCTCGTGCGCCGCGGCGACCTCGCCCCGGCACTACGCCAGCTGCTGGCCGCCCCGGCCGCGCTGCTGGCGCTGTACGCCGTCCTGGTGCTGGCCGCGCTCGTGCACGAGATGGGGCACGCCGCCGCCTGCCGGTACGGCGGGGCCCGGCCCGGCCGCATCGGCTACGGGGTGTACCTGGTCTTCCCGGCCTTCTACACCGACGTCACCGACTCCTACCGGCTGGGTCGCGCGGGCCGGCTGCGCACCGACCTGGGCGGCCTGTACTTCAACGTGCTCACGCTGCTGCTGCTCGGCGGCGGCTACCTGGTCAGCGGCCAGGCGCTCCTGCTGTTCGCGGTGCTGGTGCTGCACCTGGAGATGCTCGAGCAGCTCGTGCCGGTCGTGCGCTTCGACGGCTACTACGTGCTCGCCGACCTGGTGGGGGTGCCCGACCTCTTCGCGCGGGTGCGCCCCACCCTCCTGAGCCTGCTGCCACGACGGCCGCTCCACCCGCGGGTCGCCGAGCTGCGGCCCTGGGCCCGCAGGGTGGTCGCCGGCTGGGTGCTGGTGGTGATGCCGCTGCTGGCCTTCGGGCTCGGATGGCTGGTGTGGAGCCTGCCGACGCTCGTGACGCAGACCTACCGCCAGGGCAGTGTGCAGGTGGAGCAGGCCGCGGTCGACTGGGCCGCCGGCGCGTTCCTCGGCGTGGTGCTCTCGGCGGTCTCGCTGCTGCTGCTCGTGCTGCCGCTCGCCGGAGCGGCGGTGCTGCTCTACCGGCTCGTCGATGCCGTGGTCCGGGGCGCGCTGCGCCTGCTCGTGGACCCGGCCGGAACCACGGAGGGACCCATGACCGTGGTCGATCCTGACCGCCGCTTCACCGCCGCCGCCTTCACCGACGACGAGATGCTGCCCGAGGACCGGGAGGTCGCTTCCCGAGGGTGGCAGCGCCTGGTGTACCGCGCGTCACGCGGCGCGCTCAAGCCGTCACCCGGACCCGAGGAGCGGCGGGTGGCCCAGCGCGCGGCGGTGCTGCGCACGCCCGTCGAGGGCACCCGGCGGGTGGTGGTGATGAGCCGCAAGGGCGGGGTGGGCAAGACCACGATCACCCTGGCCCTGGGCAGCATCCTGGCGACCGAGCGCGGGGACCGGGTGGTCGCCGTCGACGCCAACCCCGACGCGGGCAACCTGGCCCACCGGGTGGCGCCGGTCAACGGGTACACCATCACCGACGTGCTGCGCGACCTCGACGGGATCGACAGCTACGCGCAGCTCAAGCAGTACACCTCGCAGGCCGCCGTGTCCCGACTGGAGGTGCTCGCCTCCGACGACGACTCGCGCATCGGGATCGCCCTGGACCGCAGCGACTACCACCGGCTGATCTCGCTGCTGGACCGGTTCTACAACCTGATCCTGCTCGACACCGGGACCGGGATCCTGGACAGCGCCAACCAGGGCCTGCTCGCCGAGGCCGACGAGCTGGTGCTGGTGCTGCGCGCCGGCCTGGACGGCGGCCGGGCGGCGGCGCTGACCCTGGACTGGCTGGAGGCGCACCACTACGAGGACCTGGTGCGCCGGGCGGTGGTGGTCATCAACGGCGTCCGTCCCGGTGTCGGCGCCCCGGTCACGCCGATGCGCGAGCACTTCGAGCGCCGCTGCCGGCGGGTGGTCAGCGTCCCGTGGGACCCGGCGCTGGAGACCGGGGCGCGCACCGACGTCTCCCGCCTCGGCGTCGTCACCACGGAGGCGCTGCTGGAGATGACCGCCGCCGTGGCCGAGGGGTTCCGCGACCGGCCGGAGGCGCTGCGGTGAGGCGCCGGGCGTTCGGCGGCGCGTGGCGGCGGGGTGCCCGACGGCTTCGGTACGTCGTCGCCGTCCTGCTGCTGGTCCTGCTCGCCGGCCCCGCCGCGGAGGGCATCCCACGCACCCCGCAGGGCCCGCGCCGGCTGGACGCGGTCGCCGCGGCCGAGCCGTCGCCGCGGGAGCTGCGGGCCGTCGACCACGCCTACCAGGCGGGCTGGTCGTGGCGGCGCCGGGTGCGGGTGCACGCGGTCGCCACCGCCACGGCCACCTGTGAAGGCTGCCAGGGGACCGCGTGGACGGTGCAGGTGGGCGACGTACGGCGGGCGCGGACGGTGCGGGCCGCGAACGTCGCCACGGCCTGGTCGAGCTGTCGGGAGTGCGGCGGCGACGTGGTCTCCGTGCAGGTGCTGCTGGTGCGGCCGGCGGTGCGGCTCAACGTCGACAACCGGGCACTGGCGCTCAACGCGGGCTGCGACCGCTGCCGGACCAGCGCGCGGGCGTTCCAGGTCGTGGCCACCGGCCGCCGCGGTTGGGTGGACCTGGTGGCGCTGCGCGACGGTCTGGCGTCCGCGGTGCGAGACGGCGGCTCCGACGACGACGTGCTGGGCCGCCTCGAGCGGCTCACCGTGCGCATCGGCGGCGGACGCGTGGTCACCGGCGGCGGGCTGACCCGCCACGGCGGCTGACCGTCTCGCCGCGGCAGGTCGTCAGCGAGCGCGGCGGGAGAGCCGCTCGATGTCCATGATCACGACCGACCGCGGCTCCAGGCGCAGCCAGCCGCGGGAGGCGAAGTCGGCCAGCGCCTTGTTCACCGTCTCGCGCGAGGCGCCGACGAGCTGGGCGAGCTCCTCCTGGGTGAGGTCGTGGTGCACGTGCACGCCGTCGTCGGCGGTGCGGCCGAACCGGTCCGCGAGGTCGAGCAGCGCCTTGGCCACGCGACCGGGCACGTCGGAGAACACCAGGTCGGCGTTGACGTCGTTGGCCTTGCGCAGCCGGGCCGCGATCTGGGAGAGCAGACCGCGCGCGACCGCCGGCCGGCCCTCCAGCCAGCGCAGCAGGTCCTCGTGCGACAGCGAGGAGAACAGCGTGTCGGTGACCGCGGTGACCGTCGCCGAGCGCGGGCCCGGGTCGAACAGCGACAGCTCGCCGAACATCTGGCCCGGACCGAGGATCGCCAGCAGGTTCTCGCGCCCGTCCGACGAGGTCCGGCCGAGCTTCACCTTGCCCTCGGTCACGATGTAGAGCCGGTCGCCTTCGTCGCCCTCGTGGAACAGAACCTCGCCGCGCCGCAGCCGCGTCTCGGCCATCGACGCCCGCAACGCCGTCGCTGCCTCGTCATCGAGCGCACTGAACAGTGGTGCTTGACGCAGCACGTCGTTATCCACGAAAGTCCTCCTCCTCAGCCCCGTCGGGCCACGCCGGTGCACCCTGCCCGGCGGTTATCCATGTCACAGTCTGGCGTATCACCCCGCACAAACGCCACGAAGGGTGCCCGTACGCTGGGTTTCGTGCCCGAGACCTCCCTGGTACGGCGCGCCCGCAAGATCGACCGCGTGCTCGCCGAGACGTACCCCGACGCCACCATCGAGCTCGACTTCGACGACGCGTTCCAGCTCTTGTGCGTCACGGTGCTCTCGGCGCAGACCACCGACCGCCGGGTGAACGCCGTGCGTCCCGCGCTCTTCGCCGCCTACCCCGACGCCGAGGCGATGGCCGGCGCTGACCGCGAGAAGCTCGAGGCGCTGATCCAGCCGACCGGCTTCTTCCGGGCCAAGACCGACACGCTGCTGAAGCTGTCGCAGGCGCTGGTGGAGCGGTTCGACGGGCAGGTGCCCCGCACGCTCGAGGACCTGGTCGGCCTGCCCGGGGTCGGGCGCAAGACCGCCAACGTGGTCCTCGGCAACGGCTTCGACATCCCGGGCCTCACGGTCGACACCCACTTCGGCCGGCTGGCGCGGCGCTTCGGCTGGACCGAGGAGACCGACCCGGTGAAGGTCGAGCACGAGGTCGGCGCGCTGTTCGCGAAGAAGGACTGGACGATGCTCTCGCACCACCTGATCTGGCACGGCAGGCGGATGTGCCACGCGCGCAACCCGGCGTGCGGCATGTGCCCGGTGGCGCGCTGGTGCCCGTCGTACGGCGAGGGCCCGACCGACCCCGAGAAGGCGGCCAAGCTGGTCCGCACCGAGGGCAGAGCATGAGGCGGCTCGTCGCGATCGCGCTGGCCCTCCCGCTGCTGCTGGCCGGCTGCGGCGACCAGGGCAGCGGCAAGGGGCCGGTGTCGGCGCCCCAGCACAGCTCGGTGTCGGTGGACTCGCCGGCGCTGCGCAAGGTCAAGCAGGAGGCCGGGATCGCCGACTGCACCGCGCCGACCGCCCACGGCCCGGCCCGCCAGGACCCGCTGCCGAAGGTGACGCTGCCCTGTCTCGGCGGCGGTCCGGACATCCGGCTGGCCAGGCTCCGCGGGCCGATGGTGATCAACCTGTGGGCCCAGTGGTGCGGGCCCTGCCGCGAGGAGCTGCCGATCTACCAGCAGCTGCACGAGCGGGGCAAGGGAGTCGTGAAGGTGCTCGGCATCGACTACCTCGACACCCAGCCCGCCCAGGCGCTGCAGCTGGCGAAGAGCAGCGGCGTGACCTACCCGCTGCTGGCGGACCCCGAGGGCTCGCTGCGCGCGCAGCTGCACGTCCGGGGCCTGCCCGGAGTGGTATTCGTGGACGCGCAGGGCCGGGTCCAGGGCCTGCAGTACGCCGTGATGCGCTCCTACGGTCAGCTGCGCGGTCTGGTCCAGCAGCATCTCGACGTACGGTTGCCCCGCTGAGGCGCTGGGTAGGCTCGCCCCGTGCTCGACTCGCCCGACCACCGTCAACCCGTCCTGCCCGCGTGGCTCGAACCGGTGCGGGACGGCGCCCTGGAGATCACCGCGGAGGAGCTCACCCGGTTCGTCCCTCCCGAGGACGCGAACACCCGCGAGGGCGCGGTGCTCATGCTCTTCGGCGAGAGCCCGCAGGGTCCCGACCTGCTGCTCACCGAGCGCGCGCACACGATGCGCTCCCACCCCGGCCAGGTGTCGTTCCCCGGCGGGTCGGTCGACGCGGAGGACCCGACACCGCACCACGCGGCGCTGCGGGAGGCGCGGGAGGAGACCGGGCTCGACCCGTCCGGCGTGGACATCTTCGCCGAGCTGCCGCAGCTGTGGCTGCCGCCGAGCAACTTCGCGGTGACCCCGGTGCTGGCCTGGTGGCGCGAGGAGAGCCCGGTGCGGGTGGTGGACCAGGGGGAGGTGCACGCGATCTACCGGGTGCCGATCGAGGAGCTCCTCGACCCGAGGCACCGGGTCTCGGTGCGGGGCCCGGGCGGCTGGCGCGGACCGGCCTTCCTCATCGGTGACGACAAGGACCTGATCCTCTGGGGCTTCACCGCCGGCATCATCGCGAGGCTGTTCGACTTCGTCGGCTGGACCCGTCCGTGGGACGCCACCGTCCTGCGTGACCTGCCCGACCATATGCTGGTGCGCCGGGCCGAGATGTCGCCGCCGCCGGCACCGAACACCAACTTCCGCGAACCGTGAGGAGAATCCCCACGTGAACGCCCTCGACTGGGTGCTGGTCGCCCTTGTGCTCGCGTACGCGGTGTCCGGCTACTGGCAGGGCTTCATCTCCGGAGTCTTCGCGACCGCCGGCCTGCTGCTCGGCGGCCTGTTCGGCGTCTGGCTGGCCCCGCGGCTGCTCGGCGAGTCGGCCCCGGCGCTGTGGGTCTCCCTGGCTGCCCTGTTCGTGGTGCTCGTCTGTGCGTCGTTCGGCCAGGCGGTGCTGCAGTACGTCGGAGCGCGGATCCGCGACCGGATCCGGTGGCAGCCGGTGCGCGCGCTGGACGCGGTCGGCGGTGCGGCGCTGTCGATGGTCGCGGTGCTCGTCGTGGCCTGGGCGCTCGGTGTGGCGGTCAGCGGCGCCAGCCTGCCGTGGGTGAGCAGGCAGGTCCGCGACTCCACGGTACTGGCCCGGGTCGACGGCGTGATGCCCAGCGAGGCGGTCCAGGCGCTGAACTCGTTCAACGACGTGGTCGGCTCCAGCTTCTTCCCGCGCTACCTCGAGCCGTTCGCTCCCGAACGGATCGTCGACGTCGGCCCGCCGCCGGGCAGGATCGGTCGCGACGCCGACGTCCAGGCCGCGCAGCGCAGCGTCGTCAAGATCCGCGGCGAGAACTCCTGCAACCGCGGTGTGGAGGGCTCGGGCTTCCTCTACGCGCCGCACCGGGTGATGACCAACGCCCACGTCGTCGCCGGTGTGACCCACCCCTCGGTGCTCGTCCACGGCGACGAGAAGCCCGGCACGGTCGTCTACTACAACCCCGACATCGACGTCGCGGTGCTCGCCATCGACGGCGTCGACGAGCCCTACCTGCGCTTCGACCGGTCCGGTTCGGCGGGCGACGCGGCCGCGGTGCTCGGCTACCCGCAGGACGGTCCGTACAACGTCCAGGCCGCCCGCATCCGGGCCGAGCAGCGGCTGCGCAGTCCCGACATCTACAGCCACGGCACGGTCTTGCGCCAGGTCTTCTCGCTGCGCGCGCTGGTGCGGCCGGGCAACTCCGGCGGCCCGCTGGTCTCGCCGTCCGGCAAGGTGTACGGCGTGATCTTCGCGGCCTCGGTGACAGACAACGACACCGGCTACGCGCTCACCGCCGAGCAGGTCTCGAAGGCCGCGGCCGCGGGACTCGGCGCCGACCGCCAGGTCGCCACCGGCGCCTGCGCCTGAGCGCGGGTCAGCCCAGCCCCTCCAGCCAGCCCAGGAGTACGTCGGACACGGCGGTCGGGTCCTCCTCGTGCGGGAAGTGCCCGACTCCGGGCAGCACGTGCTCCTCGTAGGGCCCGCTGACCCGCGCACCGGAGCGGGGGATGCCCGCGGCCGGCAGGGCGGGATCCTCCGCGCCGTACACGCAGCACACCGGCTGGCTGACCGGCGGGCGCATCAGCCGGTTGAACGTGCGGCCGTCCGTGCGGAACCGGGAGCGGAACAGCCACCGGTGGTACTCCAGCGCGCAGTGGGAGGACGGCCACAGGCCCAGCGCGGCCTGGTAGACGCGGGCCTCCTCGTCGCTGGGGAAACCCGACGACGGCCCCGCCCACGACCGGAGGTGCTCGCTGAGAAAGCCGCTCTCGGCGCGGGCGAGCCGGCGCTCGGGCAGCATCGGCACCTGCATCGCCAGCGCATGGCGCAGCAGCAGCGGGGCGTGGCCGGCGCGGACGGTGGCCAACGTGCCCGCCGGGTGCGGCGCGGAGACCGCGCAGAGGGCGGTCACCTGCTGCGGGTGCCGCCGGGCGGCCGTCCATCCGACGTACCCGCCCCAGCCGTGCCCGACGATCACCGCCCGCCCGGCGCCGAGCGCCTTGACCACCCCGGTCACGTCCTGGGCGAGCGTGAACGCGTCGTAGCCGCGCGGGGTCTTGTCCGAACCGCCGTAGCCGCGCAGGTCCATCGCCACCGCCCGGTAGCCGGCCCGCGCCAGCACCGGCAGCTGGTGGCGCCAGGCCCACCAGAACTCGGGGAACCCGTGCAGCAGCAGCACCAGCGGCGCGTGCTCGTCCCCCGTCGCCTCCGCCACGTGGAACCGGGCCCCGTTGGCGGCGACGTACCTGTGCTGCCAGGGGCCCGGGATCTCGATGGTCCGCGCGGTGTCGGGCGGGCTAACCACGCTTGAGCAGGCTCTTGGTCTCCTGCGCCTGGTGGATGGCGCGCTCGGGGGCCTTGACCTGCTTCACCTTCTTGAGTCCGACCATCGCCAGCAGGCCGGCGACCGCGATGTACACGCCGAAGACGATCAGGAAGCACCAGGCCAGGTCCAGCCCGGTCATGTGCAGGAAGAACGCGAAGGCGATCGAGATCATGATGATCGCCAGGAGTCCCAGGAACGCCGCGCCCGCGAAGAGGCCGGCGCCCGTGCCGCCGGCCTTGACGCTGACCTTGAGCTCGGACTTGGCCAGCGCGATCTCGTGGTGGAGCAGGCTGGAGATGTCCCTGCTGGCGTCCGCGACCAGGCGGCCGATGGTCGGCTCGTCCTCGGACGGGACGTCGGGCCGGGTGACCGGGGCGTTGCTCATGTGTTCTCCCTTCGCGAACCCGACACTACCGGCAGCGGCGGGGCATTGCCGCCAGGGTTCCCCGACTGCCTGGTGGGCATGCCCGGCTACGATGGGTGCAGGTGAGCCGGGAAGTCTGGTCGGCGCCGTGCCCGCCGACCCCGCCCGGAGACCCGTCATGACCGCACCGTCCCGTTCCCGCCCCACCGTGCTCGGCCGCGGCTCGTGGTCCGAGGCCAGCCGGATCTCGGCGATCCTGCGGAAGGAGACCGTCGGCGGCGCGCTGCTGCTGGTGGCGACGCTGGTGGCGATGGTCTGGGCGAACTCGCCCGCGGCCGACTCCTACGAGCGGCTGCGTGAACTCGAGGTCGGCCCGGAGGCCCTGCACCTCCACCTCTCACTGGGCGCGTGGGCCGCCGACGGGCTGCTGGCGATCTTCTTCTTCGTCGTGGGGCTCGAGCTCAAGCGCGAGTTCGTGTCGGGGGACCTGCGCGACCCGCGGCGCGCGACGCTGCCGATCCTGGCCGCCATCGGCGGGATGGTCACCCCCGCGCTGGTGTACGTCCTGGCCAACCTCGGTGCCGGCGGGGACACGCTGCGGGGCTGGGCGGTGCCCACCGCCACCGACATCGCCTTCGCGCTGGCCGTGCTGGCGGTGATCAGCACCCACCTGCCCAGCGCGCTGCGCACGTTCCTGCTCACCCTGGCCGTCGTCGACGACCTGTTCGCGGTCACCGTGATCGCGGTCTTCTACACCAGCGATCTCAACGTCGCCGCGCTGCTGGGCGCCCTGGTCCCGCTCGCCCTGTTCACCGTGGCGGTGCAACGGCGGATCCGCGCGTGGTGGCTGCTGCTCCCGCTGGCGCTGCTGACCTGGGGGCTGGTGCACGCCTCCGGGGTGCACGCGACGGTGGCCGGCGTGCTGCTCGGGTTCGCCGTCCCCGTGCTGCGCAGCCACGCGGCCGGTGGCCCGGACGCCGGGCCCGGGCTCGCCGAGCACTTCGAGCACCGGTTCCGGCCGCTGTCGGCCGGGGTCGCGGTGCCGGTGTTCGCCTTCTTCGCCGCCGGTGTGACGGTGGGCGGCCTGTCCGGGCTGGGGCGCGCGCTGTCCGACCCGGTGGCCATCGGCGTGGTGGCCGGCCTGGTGGTCGGCAAGACCGTCGGCGTCTTCGGTACGACGTACCTGGTGGCCCGGCTGACCCGTGCCCGCCTCGACCCGAGCCTGCGCTGGCTGGACGTGCTCGGCATCGCGATGCTGGCCGGCATCGGGTTCACCGTCTCGCTGCTGATCGGCGAGCTGGCGTTCGGGCCGGGCAGCTCACAGGAGGACCACGTGAAGGTGGCCGTGCTCGCCGGGTCCGTGCTGGCCTCGCTGCTCGCCGGCGGGCTGCTGCGCTCGCGGAACCGGGCCTACCGGCGGATCGAGCAGCTCGAGACCAGCGACACCGACCACGACGGCATCCCCGACGTCTACGAGCGCTGACCCCGCCGAGTCGGCGCTTGCGCCGCCCGGAAAACCGCCGAGTCGGCGCTTGCGCCCCGGCACGAGCGCCGACTCGGGGTGGTGGGGCCCGGCGCAAGCGCCGGGTCGGGACTACTCGTCCTCGGGCTTGGACTCCTTGAGGTTCGCCGAGATCAGGTCCATCACCGAGGAGTCGGCCAGCGTGGTCACGTCGCCGACGTGCCGGTTCTCCGCGACGTCGCGCAGCAGCCGCCGCATGATCTTGCCGGAACGGGTCTTGGGCAGCTCCGGCACGACCATGATCGACTTCGGCTTGGCGATCGGGCCGATCTCCTTGGCCACGTGGTCGCGCAGCTCCTTGACGATCTCCTCGCCACCGTCCCCGGCGGACTCGCGCAGGATCACGAACGCGTTGACCGCCTGGCCGGTGTCGGGGTCGTTGGCGCCCACCACCGCCGCCTCGGCGACCTTCGGGTGCGACACCAGCGCGGACTCGATCTCGGTCGTGGACAGCCGGTGGCCGGAGACGTTCATGACGTCGTCGACGCGGCCGAGCAGCCAGACGTCGCCGTCCTCGTCGAGCTTCGCGCCGTCACCGGCGAAGTACATGCCCTTGAACCGCGACCAGTAGGTGTCCTTGTACCGCTGGTCGTCGCCCCAGATGGTGCGCAGCATCGCCGGCCACGGCTCGGTGAGGACCAGGTAGCCACCCGAGCCGTGCTCGACGGGCTCGCCCGCGTCGTCGACCACCGCGGCGGAGACCCCGGGCAGCGCCTTCATCGCCGAGCCCGGCTTGCCCGCGGTCACGCCCGGCAGCGGGCTGATCATCAGCATGCCGGTCTCGGTCTGCCACCACGTGTCGACCACCGGGCAGCGGCCGCCGCCGATGTTCTCGCGGTACCACACGTAGGCCTCGGGGTTGATCGGCTCACCCACCGAGCCCAGGATGCGCAGCGAGGACATGTCGGCCTTCGCCGGGATGTCGGCGCCCCACTTCATGAAGGTGCGGATCGCGGTGGGCGCGCAGTACAGGATGTTGACCTTGTACTTCTCGATGATCTCCCACCAGCGGCCCTTGTGCGGGGTGTCCGGCGTGCCTTCGTACATCACCGACGTGGTGCCGTTGGCCAGCGGCCCGTAGACGATGTAGGAGTGGCCGGTGACCCAGCCGATGTCCGCCGCCGTCCAGAACACGTCGGTCTCCGGCTTGAGGTCGAAGACGCCCCAGTGCGTGTACGACGTGCCGACGAGGTAGCCGCCGGTCGTGTGCAGGATGCCCTTCGGCTTGCCGGTGGTGCCCGAGGTGTACATGACGTAGAGCGGGTGCTCGGCGTCGAACGCCTCCGGGGTGTGCTCGGTGCTGGCGGCGCCCACGGCGTCGTGCCACCACAGGTCGCGCCCGTCGTTCCACTCCACCTCCTGGCCGGTACGACGGACCACGAGCACGTTGCGCACGTCCGGGCACTGCTTGAGCGCCTCGTCGACGGCCGGCTTGAGCGCCGAGGGGGCGCCGCGCCGGTAGCCGCCGTCGGCCGTGATCACGACCCGGGCGTCGCAGTCCTGGATCCGGTCGATCAGCGCCTGCGCGGAGAAGCCGCCGAACACCACGGTGTGCGGGGCGCCGATGCGCGCGCAGGCCAGCATCGCCACGACGGTCTCGGGGATCATCGGCATGTAGATCGCGACCCGGTCACCGGCCTTCACCCCGAGCTCGGTGAGCGCGTTCGCGGCCCGGCACACCTCGTCCTTGAGCTCGGCGTAGGTGATGTCGCGGGTGTCGTTCTCCGGCTCGCCCACCCAGTGGTAGGCGACCTTGTCGCCCTTCCCGGCTTCTACGTGGCGATCCACGCAGTTGTAGGCGGCGTTGATCTTGCCGCCGACGAACCACTTCGCGAACGGCGGGTTGCTCCAGTCCAGGACCTCCGTGAACGGCTCGGCCCAGGTCAACCGCTCGGCAGCCTTGGCCCAGAAGGCGAGCCGGTCGGCATCGGCCTCCTCGTAGGCGTCGGCCGTCAGGTTCGCGTTGGCGGCCAGCTCCTCCGGTGGCTCGAACCGACGGTTCTCGTGCAGCAGGTTCGACAGTGCTGGATTGCTCATCTTCTCTCCTGACATAAGCGAGGCCGGCGGAGTGGGGCGGGGTCAGCTCGGGACTGCCCCCTGCCGCTCACTCCACCAGCCTCAGGTCGTTTAGGCAAGGACGGAGATCCGGCGGATCAGCGCGCCCCGGTCGGCAGCAGCGGCCGCTTGAAGGTGAAGGCCGCGACGCCGGCGAAGGACGTGTACCAGGCGGCGATCGCGGTGAGCAGGCCGAGGTAGCCACCGATGTGGTGGATGCTGTCGGAGCCGGCGAACTCGCCCCAGGCCAGCACCAGGAACGTGATCGTCAGGAGGACGAAGACCGTGAGCACCGCGCCGCTGACCCGGGTGGCGGCGACGGCCATGTAGGCGGTGAAGATGCCCCAGGCCAGCAGGTAGAGCCCGACGCCCGTGGCGGCGTCGTTACCGGCACCGGAGAGGTCGGTGTGGCCGGTCAGCCACCAGAACGAGATCCAGAACGCGCCGTACGACGAGAACGCGGTCGCGCCGAACGTGTTGCCCTTGGAGAACTCCCACATGCCGGCGAGCAGCTGACCCAGACCGCCGTAGGCGAGGGCCAGGCCGAAGACCACCGGCTCGACGGTGGCAGGGACCCAGCCGGCGTTGATGACGCTCAGCACGAACGTGGTGAGGGCGAAGGCGGCGAGGCCGAGAGGGGCCGGGTCGGCGATGTGCGCGCCCGGGGCGATGCCGGAGGAGACCTCCGACGAAGGGGTGTGCGTGGTAGCCATGACTGCTGCTCCTGTGTGCGGTTGACAGGGACGGCCCGGTCGCGCGAGCCGCCCGGACGATGCACACGCTAGGAAGCGCCGGCCCCCGGTGTGAACAGCGTCACGTGACCGTTGAGCCGAGCGCGCGCGGATCGGCGGCGTGCGCGCGCCGGGCTGCGCCGGACGGGGCGTTTCGCGCGACGAGCGGTCAGTGGCGGGTCCGCTGCTCGGGGTGGTAGCTGCCGCGGTCGAGCTCGATGTGCTCGGGGGTGTGCAGCCGGACCATGGTGCGGGAGAGGTGCGCGGGCAGCCGGCCGCGGGTCAGCAGCGAGGCGGTGATCATGGCCGCGAACGCGAGCGGAACGGTGACCAGCGCCGGCTGCGCGAGCACCGCGGCGGCCCAGCCGTGGCCCTCCACGCCGGACATCGCGACCCCGACCGCGGCGGTCGACAGCGCACCGCCGACGGTCAGCCCGGTCACCGCCCCGGCCGCGGTCAGGCCGCGCCACCAGATGCCGAGCAGCAGCAGCGGGCAGAAGGTCGAGGCGGCCACCGCGAACGCCAGCTCCACCGCGTGGGCAACGGCCAGCCCGGTGGAGACCAGGGTCAGCCCCAGGGTCAGCAGCGCTCCCGCGGAGCTGGCGATGCGGAACGCGCGCACACCCTCGAAGCGGCGGCTGACCAGGTCCTGGCTGAGCACCCCGCCGATGGAGACCACCAACCCCGAGGACGTGGACAGGAACGCCGCGAACGCCCCGGCGCCGAGCAGCGCGGTGAACGCGTCGGCGAATGGCCCGGCGAGCATCCGGTGCGGCAGCTCGAGCACCACCGAGTCGGCGCGGCCCTCGGCCACCAGGTCGTAGGCGTAGACGCGCCCGAGCACGCCGTACACCGGGGGCAGGAGGTAGAAGCACGACAGCAGGCCGAGCACCGCCACGGTCGTACGGCGCGCCGCGCGGCCGTCGCGGTTGGTGTAGAAGCGCACCACCACGTGGGGCAGCCCCATCGTGCCGAGGAAGGTGGCGAGGATCAGCGAGTAGGTGAGGTACATCGCGTGCGGCCCGGTCAGCGGCTCCACCCACGACCGCACGTCGAGCCGGCCCGCGGCCCGGGCCTCGCCGCCGCGCCAGACCACCAGCAGGAACACCAGCGGGAACAGCATCGCGACGAGCTTGAGCCAGTACTGGAAGGCCTGCACGAGCGTGATGCTGCGCATTCCTCCCGAGGCGACGATCACGAGCACCACAAGCGCCACGGTGACCGCGCCCACCCACGCGGGCGCGCCGGTGAGGGCGTGCAGGGTCAGCCCGGCGCCCTGGAACTGCGGCACCAGGTACAGCACGCCGATCAGCACCACGAGCGCGCTTGCCACCCGCCGGGCGACGTCGGACTCGACGCGCAGCTGGGCGAAGTCGGGCAGCGTGTAGGCGCCCGAGCGGCGCAGCGGCGCGGCGACGAACACCAGCAGCACGAGGTAGCCGGCGGTCCAGCCGAGCGGGTACCACAGCATGTCGGCGCCACGGGCCAGGACCAGCCCGGCCACGCCGAGGAAGGAGGCGGCCGAGAGGTACTCCCCGCCGATGGCCGAGGCGTTGGTGACCGGGCCGACGGTGCGCGAGGCGACGTAGAAGTCGCTGGTGGTGCGCGAGAGCTTGAGCCCGAACGCGCCGATGCCGATGGTGGCCAGCGAGACCGTCGTGACCGCCACGACGCCCGTGACCGCGTTCACCGGCTGCTCACCGCCGCTCGACGAGGTCGCTGAACGCCTGCTCGTTGCGCTCGGCGCGGCGGACGTACCACCAGCCCAGCAGCACCAGGTAGGGGTAGACGAGCAGGCCGAGCAGCAGCCACGGCAGCGGCACCCCCAGCACGGTCAGCGAGCGGGTCTGCGGCACCGCGGTGAACAGCACCGGCAGCATGCCGACGGTCGCGGCGAGCAGGGCGAGGAAGCCGAGGGCGAGCCGCAGCTGGCTGCGCATCAGCGAGCGCATGTAGACCTCGCCGAGCTGGGTCTCGGCGTCGATCTCCGAGCGCACCGAGCGCGCGCGGCTGCGGCGCGCGGTGGTTCGCGGACTGGTCACGCGGACCCGCCGCGGAGGAGTGCTCGGCGTGCTCATCGCGGCCTCAGCGGACTCCCGGGCGGGCCCGGCGGACCAGCAGGTCGCGCAGCGCGCGGGTGTGCCGCCTGCTCACCGCCAGCTCGGCGCCGTGCACGAGAACGGTGCACCGTCCGGCCTCGGTGCGCACCTCCTCGACGTGGGCCATCGAGACCAGCAGCGAGCGGTGGATGCGCAGGAAGCCGGCATCGCGCCACTCCTCTTCCAGCTGAGTCAGCGGAACCCGCAGCAGGTGGCTCTTGCCGGTGGCGGTGTGCAGCCGCGCGTAGTCGCCCTGCGCCTCGACGTAGCTGACCTCGGAGCGGGCCACGAAGCGGGTCACGCCGCCGAGCTCGACGGCGATGCTCTCGTCGGAAGGGGGTGCCGGGGCGCCGGCCTCGGCGACCCGGCGGACCGCCTCGCGCAGCCGCTCGTCGCGGACCGGCTTGAGGACGTAGTCCACGGCGTGCAGCTCGAAGGCGTCGACGGCGTGCTCGTCGTGGGCGGTGACGAACACGACCGCCGGCGGCTCCCGGAACTGGGCGAGCACCTGGGCGAGCTCGAGGCCCGAGAGCCCCGGCATCGCGACGTCGAGGAACACCGCGTCCACGGGGTCGGCCTGCAGCAGCCGCAGCGCCTCGGCGGCCGAGTCGCTGGTGAGCACCTCGCCGACGCGCTCGTCGCGGCCGAGCAGGAACGCGAGCTCGTCGAGGGCCGGCCGCTCGTCGTCGACGACCAGCACCCGCAGCGGCCCGTTCTCCTCAGTCATCGCGCTCCCGCGCTTCGCTCATGCGTGCACCCCCGGCGCGAACTTCGGCACCCGCACGGTCACCTTGGTGCCGGCTCCCGGCGCCGTCTCCACGACGAGACCGTACTGGTTGCCGTAGGTGGTGCGCAGCCGCTCGTCGACGTTGCCGAGCCCGACGGAGTCCATCGCGGCGTCGCCGGCCAGGGCGCGCCGAACCCGCTCGGGGTCCTCGCCCACGCCGTCGTCCTCCACCGAGATCACCGCCTCCTGGTCGGCGTCCTCGGCGATGATCGTGACGTGCCCGGTACCGGGCTTGCGCTCGAGGCCGTGGCGTACGGCGTTCTCGACCAGCGGCTGCAGCGACAGGACCGGCACCGCGACCGGGAGCACCTCCGGGGCGATGCGCAGCGTCACCACCAGTCGGTCGCCGAAGCGCGCCTTCTCCAGCACGAGGTAGCGCTCGATGGAGTTCAGCTCCTCGGCGAGCGTGGTGAACTCGCCGTGCCGGCGGAAGGAGTGCCGGGTGA
Source organism: uncultured Actinomycetota bacterium (assembly GCA_963816325.1). Classification (GTDB taxonomy): domain Bacteria; phylum Actinomycetota; class Actinomycetes; order Propionibacteriales; family Nocardioidaceae; genus Nocardioides_B. The sequence goes on from CAWFKC010000001.1 coordinate 183,629, forward strand.
ACTCGGCGAACTCCAGCAGCAGCTCGCGCGCCCGTTCGGGGTCGGTGCGCACGAACGAGGCGATCGCGGTCAGCGAGTTGTAGACGAAGTGCGGGCTGATCTGGGCGCGCAGGGCGCGCACCTCCGCCTCCATCAGCCGGGTGCGCGACGCGTCGAGCTCGGCGAGCTCGAGGTTCCCCGAGACCCACCGGGCCACCTCCTCGGTGGCGCGCACGAGACCGGCCGAGGCGGTCCAGGAGAACGCCTGCAGGGTGCCGACCACGTGGCCCTCGACGGTCAGCGGGGCGACCACCACCTGGCGCAGCCCGCAGCCCGGGTCGTCGCAGGGGATGTCGTGGCGGTAGCGCACGGTGGTGACCCCGTCGGTGACCGTGCGCTGGGCCAGCGGCCCGGCCTGGTCGGCGTGGTGCTGGTAGCGGCCGTCCCAGGCCAGCACGTGCTCGGTGTCGGTCAGTGCGATGGCGGGCACGCCCAGCAGGCTGCGCAGGTGTCGCGCGGAACGCTCGGCCGACGAGACCGTCAGCCCCTCGCGCAGCCCGGGGGTGGCCAGCGACGCGGTGTGCAGGGTGCGGAAGGTCGCCCGGTCCGCCTCGGTGCCGAGGTGTCCCCGGCGGAGCCGTGCGAGCCGCGAGAGCATGGGCTCACGATAGGGCGCTCACCGGAAGTCGATGAGAAGGTTGTCGGCGTCGCCGCCGTCGTTCTCGACGGGACGGGCGGCCTCCTCGGCCGCCTCCTCCGGCGCCGGCGCGCGCACGACGGCGCGGTAGCAGCGGGTCACGTAGGGCATCAGCATCCCGTCCGCGCCGCGCCCGTAGCCGTCGTACAGCTCGTCCACGCCGCGCAGCACCCGCTCCCGGGCCGGCTCGGACATCGTGGCCACCTGCGAGCGCGACGACACCAGGTCGCGCAGCTTGCCGCGGTTCAGCGGCTGCCAGAAGCGGAACGTCTTCGCCTCGACGTAGCCGAACAGGTTCGACGACAGCAGCGCGTGCGTCGGGTCGGTGGTCTGCTCGGCGGTGCCGATCAGCCGGCCGAGCCGGCGCACCCACGGGACGCCCTCGTCGCGCAGGTTCCAGGCCAGCGCGATCCGCCCGTTCGGCCGGAGCACCCGGGCGATCTCGGGCAGCGCCCGCTCGAGGTCGAACCAGTGGAAGGCCTGGCCGGCGACCACCACGTCGACGCTGCGCCCGCGCGCCGGGATCCGTTCGGCCACCGCCCGCACCGCCGGCGTCCCCGGCACCCGGGTGGCCAGCTTGCCCAGCATCGCCGGCAGCGGGTCGGTGGCGACCACCCGGTGGCCCAGGGGCACCAGCTGCTCGGTGAGCTTCCCGGTGCCGGCGCCCAGCTCGAGCACGTCCACGGCCGGGTCGCCGGCCAGCCAGCGCGCCGCCTCGAGGGGGTACGACGGGCGGGCCCGGTCGTAGGCGTCGGCGACCGTCCCGAAGGAGAGCGCCGCCGGGACCGGGTCGGGGAAGGAGGTGTCGGCCATGTCGTGCCGAGGCTACCAACGACCTCTTGCCGCCACGGCGCTTGCGGTGTAATGATGATTACATGATTACGCACGAGGCGGCGGAGCGGGTCCGCGGCTGGTTCACCGGCCGCGTCCCCGCCGAGTGGCGGCACGCTCCGGTCGAGGTCACCGTCGACCGGGAGGAGGTCACCGTGCTGCTCACGCTCCCCGACGTGGACCTGCCCGAGGACGCGTCCCCGGCGGAGCGTGACGAGGCCCGGGCCGGCCGGGTCAAGGCGTTCCGCGAGGAGACGCGCGCCCAGCGCATCGCGGTGGCCCGCGAGGCCGAGCGGCGCTACGACCGCACCGTCTCCTGGGCGGTGCGCGTCGGCGACCGCCAGGAGCGGTTCACCTCCGTGGCCGCACCGGTGATGACCCGGCTGCGCCAGCCGCAGCGGCAGGTGCTCGACACCCTGGTCGACGCCGGCGTGGCCCGTTCGCGCTCGGACGCGCTGGCCTGGTGCGTGCGGCTGGTGGGCCGCCACGAGGAGGACTGGCTGGGCGAGCTGCGCGAGGCGATGACGCACGTCCGCGAGGTCCGCGCCCAGGGGCCGGTGGCCTGACGGCTACCCTGCGCACGTGCCCGAGTCCCCACCTGACCCGCTCGCCACGCTGGCCGCTCTGGAGGGCGTCGCTTCCGCGATGGCCGCCGCTCGCGACGGCATCGACGCCCTGCTGCGCGACCGCGGGCTGCGCCGGACCACCCCCGAGCTGACCGGGGAGTCACTGCTGCGCGGTGCCCACGCGAGCGCGGCGCTCGAGGGCTCGGCGTCCACGCTGGAGGAGGTGCGCGAGCACGGCGGCGACGAGCAGGCCCGGGCCGCGGTGCGAGTGAGCACCGAGCTCCTAGGCCTCGCGCCGACGCTGGCCTCCGCCCCGCTGCAGGCGATCGCCCGGCTGCACACGGTGGCGGCCAAGGGCCTGCTCCCCGACGACGACCTCGGCCGGCCGCGGGACGGAGCGGCCGCCGGGCGCCTGCGCGACCTGGCCGGGCTGCTGGCCGGCGAGACGTCCGCGCCGGCTCTGGTGGTCGCGGCTGTCGCGCACGCCGAGATCGTGGCCGCCGCGCCGTTCGCCTCGCACAACGGCGTCGTCGCCCGTGCCGTCGAGCGGCTGCTGCTGGTGGCGCGGGGCGTGGACGCCAAGTCGCTCGTCGTACCCGAGGCCGGGCACCTCGCGCTGCGCCGCGAGTACGAGTCGAACCTGCGCGGCTACGCCACCGGAGGTACGGCGGGCGTGCACTCGTGGCTGCTCTACGCCGCCGAGGCGTTCGCGGCCGCCGCCGAGGCGAGCCCGCTCAACGGCTGACCGGCGCTCTCGGCGTCGAGCCACCCCTCCCGGACATGCGAGCGGCACCCCGGTCATCTGACCTCAGGTGCCGCCGCTGACACGCGAAACCGATGGCTACCAAGCGTGCAACTCATCTGTTGCTCCGGGTGAACCCGTGAGGCAACGCCCAATAGGAAGGGTAGTTCGCCGCGTGGGTACCTGGTTCGCGTGCGGTCTTTAAGGTGTTGATGTCCTTTCTACGCCTGCCTCGCGCGCAGGACAAGGCCCCTCGACTCTGGTCTAGGAAGCGATCCTGCGTCGGGCCGCGACGTACACCGCACCGCCCACCGCCGCCGCGGTCCCGAGGGCCAGTGCGGCCAGCGTGGGGACGCTCTGGGGCAGTCGCATCCGGCTGCGCAGCGCCACCGGCTTGGTGAAGACCAGCACCGGCCAGCCGCGCGAGGTCGCCTGGCGGCGCAGCTCTCGGTCGGGGTTCACCGCGTGCGGGTGGCCGACGGCCTCGAGCAGGTGCAGGTCTGTGATCGAGTCGCTGTAGGCGTAGCTGCGGGAGAGGTCGTAGCCCTTGCGCTCGGCCAGCTCGCGAATCGCGAGCGCCTTGTTCTCGGCGTAGGCGTAGAAGTCGATGTTGCCGGTGTACTTCCCGTCCTCGATCTCCAGCCGGGTGGCGATCACCCCGTCCGCGCCGAGCATGTCGCCGATCGGCTCGACCACCTCCAGGCCGGATGCGGAGACGATGATCACGTCGCGGCCGGCGAGCCGGTGCTCCTCCAGCAGGGACACCGCCTCGTCGAACACCAGCGGGTCGACGATGTTGTGGAGGGTGTCCGCGACGATGCTGCGCACCGTGTCGACGTCCCAGCCGGCGATCAGCCTGGAGAGGAACTCGCGCATCTTCTCCATCTGGTCGTGGTCCGCGCCGCCGACGAGGTAGACGAACTGCGCGTAGGCGCTGCGCAGCACCGACCCGCGCGAGATCAGCCCGCCCTGGTAGAACGACCGGCTGAACGCCAACGTGCTCGACTTGGCGATGATCGTCTTGTCGAGGTCGAAGAACGCCGCGGGACGGCCGCTGGCCCGTCCGCGCGGCGCCGGGGCGCCCGGAGTCTGCGGGGTGCCCGTCGCCTCCGGGGTGGCGGACGCCATAGACGGCCTCTTCTCAGTCCGATTCGTCCCTGCGCGGCGCCACCGGTCGACGGCCCGTACTCCGTAGCATAGAGACTGTGGCTTAAGTAAAGACCGCGCTACGATCTACCTGTACGCCCACGGACGTACCTCAGAGTTTCCCACGCCCCAGCGGCACACCCCCCAGCCGCTGGCCGAGGTCCGGCTCCAACCCCCCAGGAGGCCGGACCCGCGGCCCCCGGCCAACCCCCCCGGCCGGGGGCCGCACCCCTTCCGCGAGCCGGTTCCGGTCCACAGGCGCGGTCCCGTGCGCCGTCGTCCACAGTCGGTACGACGGTCCTGGTGGCGGGCCGCGGGCGCGGTGAAGGTGGCGCCATGAGCTCCGCCGCAGTCCTCCTGCTGACCCGCGACGACGCCCTGCTCGACGACCTCCTGCGGCTAGCGGCCGCGGCGGGCGTCGAGCTCGACGTCGCCCACGACTCCACGAGCGCGCTCCGGTCCTGGTCCTCGGCGTCGGCGGTGCTCGTCGGCGCCGACCAGGCGGCCGCGCTCGCCGCGCACCGGCCACCACCGCGTGGCCAGGTCCACGTGGTGGCGCTCGGGCCGGCGCCCGACGACCTGTTCCGCGCCGCGCTGGCCGTCGGGGCCGCCGACGTCGTGGAGCTGCCCGCCGCGGAGGCCTGGCTGGTCGGGCTGCTGACCGACGTCAGCGACGGCGGCACCGGCGCCGCCCTCACCCTCGGGGTGGTCGCCGGGTCCGGAGGCGCCGGGGCGACCACCTTCGCCGGCGCACTGGCGGTCACCGCCGCCCACGACGTGCCGGCGATGCTGGTCGACCTCGACCGGTTCGGTCCCGGCGTGGACCGGGTGGTCGGTGTCGAGGAGGACCCGGGCGTGCGCTGGGAGGCCCTGCTCTCCGCGAGCGGCAGGCTGGGCAGCCGAGCCCTGCGCGAGGCGCTGCCCCGGCGGGACGGGCTCTCGGTGCTCGGCTGGGGAAGCGGCCCGGCGGCGGCCCTCGAGCCCGCGGCGGTCCGCGAGGTGCTCTCGGCGGCCCAGCGCGGCCACGAGCGCGTGGTGGTGGACCTGCCGCGGGTGCTCGATGACGTCGGCGCCGAGGTGGCCGCCCGGTGCGACCTGCTGGTGGTGGTGGCGGTGCCGACCGTGCCCGCGGCCGCCGCGGCGGCGAAGGTCGTGGCCCGGGTGCGCGAGCTGAACGCCAGCTGCGCGCTGGCGGTGCGTCGGGGCCCGGTGCCGGCCGAGGACCTTGCCTCGGCCCTCGACCTGCCCCTGGTCGCCGAGATCGGCCCGCAGCGCCGGCTGGCCGAGGACCTCGACCTGGGGCTCGGCCCGGTGCGGGGGCGCCGGTGTCCGCTGGCCCGCGCCGCCCGCGAGACCTGGCGGGCCGCGCCCGCCCTGCGCGCGGCTCTCGCCTCCGCCGGGGTGGCGGCGTGACGACCAGCGCTCACGGTGTGCCGGCGGAGGTCGTCGACGGCGTGCGCGAGCAGCTGGCCCGCACCGGCGCAACCCTGACGCCCGAGCTGGTCGCGCGGGCGCTGCGCGACCGGGGCCGCCCGGTCGGGGACGCCGCGGTCCTCGCCGTGCACGACCAGCTCCGCCAGGACGTCCTCGGCGCCGGACCGCTCGAGCCGCTGCTGCGCACGCCGGGCGTCACCGACGTGCTCGTCAACGGTCCCGACGAGGTCTACCTCGACCGCGGCGACGGCCTGGAGCGCTCGGCTGTCCGCTTCCCCGACGACGCCGCGGTCCGGCGCCTGGCGCAGCGGCTGGCCGCCTCGGCCGGCCGGCGGCTCGACGACGCCACGCCCTACGCCGACCTCCGGCTCGCCGACGGCACCCGGTTCCACGCCGTGCTGGCGCCGCTGGCCCGGCCGGGCACCACGATCTCGCTACGGGTGCCGCGGAGCGTGGTGTTCACCCTCGAGGAGCTCGTGGCGGCGGGCACCCTCACCCCGGACGGCGCCTGCCTGCTGCGCGCGGTGGTCGCCCGTCGGCTCGCGTTCCTGGTCAGCGGTGGCACCGGGTCGGGCAAGACCACGCTGCTCAGCTGCCTGCTCAGCCTCGTCGACCCGGCCCACCGCGTCGTCGTGGTCGAGGACGCCAGCGAGCTGCGACCCCGCCACCCGCACGTGGTCGGCCTGGAGGCGCGCCCGGCCAACATCGAGGGGGCCGGTGAGATCCCGATGCGGGTGCTGGTCCGGCAGGCGCTCCGGATGCGACCGGACCGGCTGGTGGTCGGGGAGATGCGCGGCGACGAGGTCACCGACTTCCTGACCGCCATGAACACCGGGCACGAGGGCGGCTGCGGCACAGTCCACGCCAACTCGGCCGCCGACGTGCCCGCGCGGATCGAGGCGCTGGCGCTGACCGCGGGCATGGCTCAGCCGGCGGTGCACAGCCAGCTCTCCTCCGCCGTCGACGTGGTCGTGCATCTGGGCCGCGGCCCGGACGGGCGGCGCCTGCTGCGGGAGGTCGCGGTGCTCGCGCGCGCCCCCGCCGGTCTCGTCGAGGCCCTGCCGGCGGTCTCCTTCGACCCGGACGGCGGCATCCACGAGCACGCAGGTGCCGCCGTGCTCGGCCACCTGCTGGACCGGTCGTGATCGCGCCGGCGGTGCTCCTGGCCGGGGTGCTCGCGGGGGTGGGCGCCGGCCTGCTGGCCGGGCCGGTCCGCTCCCCGCTCGGCGCCGCGCGCCGGCCCGGACGGGGACGCGTCCGCGCCTGGCCGGCGCTTGCCGTGCTCGCGGGCACGACCGCGGCGCTTCCGCTGTGGCTCGAGGGCCGCCGGCTCGCGCTCGGCCTGGTCACTCTCGGGGCGCTGCTCGCAGTGGCGGCGATGGTGCGCCGTGCGCGCGCGGCGCGGGCCGCGGAGCGTCGCCGCGCGGCGGTGGTGGAGGTGGTCGAGGCGCTCGCCGGCGAGCTGCGCGCCGGGCAGCCGCCACAGGCCGCGCTGGAGCGGTCGGTCGAGGTGTGGGCCGGCTTCGCGCCGGTGGCCGCGGCCGGCAGACTGGGCGCGGACGTGCCCGCGGCGCTGCGCCGGGTGGCCCGGCTGCCGGGGGCCGAGGGGCTGGGCGAGGTCGCCACGGCCTGGCTGGTCTCCGAGGACTCGGGCGCGGGCCTGTCCGCCTGCCTCGAGCAGGTCGCCGCCACTGCCCGGGCGCGGCAGGCCACCCGGCACGTGGTCGCGGCCGAGCTGGCCTCGGCGCAGGCCACCGCGCGGCTGGTGGCACTGCTGCCGCTGGGCGTGCTGGCCATGGCCAGCGGTGTCGGCGGCCGGCCCTGGCACTTCCTGCTCGACACCCCGGCGGGGGTCCTCTGCCTGGCCGCCGGCGTGGCGCTGGCGTTCACCGGCCTGTGGTGGATCGACCGGATCGCGGCGGCGGTGCTGCGCCGGTGAGCGGGTGGACGCTCCTCGCCGCGGGAACCGCCGCGGCGGCGGCCGCGGCCATGCTCCCCGGACCGCCGGCGCGGCTCCCGCTGCCTGCTCCGGTGCACGGTGCGCCCGCGTCCACCGCTCGCGCTCCGGACGGTGGGCCGCCCCGCACGACCCGGTGGCTGCTGGCCGCCGGCGTGGGGCTGGGGGTGGCGCTGCTGGTCGGCCATCTGCCCGGTGCCGTGGCCGGGGTGGTGGCCGCGATCGGCGGCTGGGTCGTGACGGGGCGCATGGAGTCACCGGCCGCGCGGCGCCGACGGCAGGCGTTGACGGCGGCGCTGCCGCACGTGGTGGACCTCCTGGCGGCCGGTCTGGCGGTGGGCCAGGCGCCCTCGGCGGCGGTCCGGCAGATCACGGCGGCGGCGCCCGGCCCCGCTGCCGAGGAGCTCGGGCGGGTGCTGGCCCGCCTGGATTTCGGCGTCGACCCGGCGACGGCCTGGCGTGACCTCGGCAGGCACCCGCAGCTCGGGGTCCTCGGCCGCACCCTGGCCCGCTCGGTCGAGAGCGGCGCGTCGGTGGCCGAGGCGATGAGCCGGCTCGCCGACGACCTGCGCCGCGACAACCGCGCCGAGGTGGAGGCCGCCGCACGCACCGTCGGCGTCCGGGCCGCGCTTCCCCTCGGTGTGTGCCTGCTGCCGGCGTTCCTCCTCGTCGGCGTGCTGCCCCTGGTGGTCGGGTCCGTGCCGCTCGTGCTCGGCCGGTGACCCGGTCGCGACGGTCGCCGGCCGGGCCGGGCCGGGCCGGGCCGGGTCTCCTCCACAGCGGCCGCGTCGGGCCGGTCGTCCCCAGCGCGACGGATCGCTCTCGTGGCCGACCGGCCGCCGGACGAGAGTCGCGGTGTCCCAACACACCCGCTCACCGGCGTCAGCGCCGGTGGCCCACCTTGGAGGTCTCATGACCAAGTCACCCGTCGCCCGGCTGCGCACCCAGCGCGGTGTCACGTCCGCGGAGTATGCCGTGGTCACCGCGGCCGGCTGCGGCTTCGCCTCGATCCTGATCAAGCTGCTCATGAGCGACTGGGGGCAGAACCTCCTCAAGACGCTCTTCAAGATGGTGCTCAACGTGCTCGGACTCGGCGGCTGAGGATGCCTCGACCGACCACGGCACGGGCGGCGGGGACGCGCGGGAGGGGGTGCGTCCCTGCCGCCCGGCGGCACCGCCAGCGCGGGGCGGCCACCGCGGAGGCCGTCATGGTCCTGCCCGTGCTGACCGCGCTGGCGCTGGCACTCGCCTGGGTGCTGAGCCTAGCCGGCACCCATGTCCGCGCGGTGGACGCGGCCCGCGAGGTGGCCCGCGCCGCGGCGCGGGGGGAGAGCCGGTCGGCGGCGATCGCGCTGGGCCGACAGGTCGCTCCCGACGGCGCCACGATCAGCGTGCGCGAGGGGGGACGGCAGCTCGTCGTGGCCGTCACCGCCTCGGTCCGGCCGGTCGCCGGCCTGCTGTCCTTCCTGCCGCCCGTGCACGTCGATGCGCGGGCGGTGGCGGCCAAGGAGCCCGGGACGTGACCGCACGCGCGGTGCTGCGACGCCCGTCCCGAGAGCAGGGCAGCGCCGCGCTGCCGGCGATCGGGCTGGCCGCCCTGCTGGTGACGGCGACCCTGGTCCTTGCCGTGCTCGGCGGGCTGGCCGCCCGGCAGCGCCGGCTGGAGTCGGCGGCGGACCTCGCCGCCGTCGCCGGGGCCGCGGCGCTGCAGCGCGGCGGCAACGCCTGCGCGGACGCGCGCACGGTCGCCGCCGCGAACGGCTTCGCACTCGTCGCCTGCGCGGCCACCGGCGAGGTGGTGGAGGTGGTGGCCGGCGAGAGCACCGGGCTGCCGCTGGGTCGTCGGGTCAGGCTGCGGGCGCGGGCGCGCGCCGGCCCGGTGACCGGTCGCGACCCGGCGGTGGGGTCAGGCCCCGCCGCCGGGCTGCCGCGGGTCCTGCGCCGAGCGGTCGGCCGACTTCGTGGTCCCCCCGGCGGTGTTGGGGGAGGCGTCGGCCCCGGCCCGGTCGACCTGCTTGTTCTCACGCCGCCGGCGGCGTGAGCGGCGGGCGTTGACCTGGACGAGGTAGAGCCCCGCGCCGAGCAGCACCATCGCGGCCACCCCGCACAGGAAGACCGCCATCGCGCTGGTGTCCCAGCTGACGTTGCCCAGGGCGACGACCACGGGGGCGTTGGCCCCGGCGGCGAGGAGGATCACGATGACCACGGCGGCGAGCGCGATCAGGACCAGTCCGAGCACCAGCATGCGTTTCCCCTTCCGCTGCCCCTCTGGGCGTTACCTGCAGGCTAACGGGTGCCGGTCAAACCGAGGTGCTCGCCGAGCAGCACGTCGAGCAGTCGCACCGCCTCAGCCTTGTCCAGGGGGTTGTTGCCGTTGCCGCACTTGGGCGACTGCACGCACGAGGGGCAGCCGTCGTCGCAGCGGCAGGACGCGATCGCCTCGCGGGTGGCGTGCAGCCACTGCGCCGCGGAGTGGAACCCGCGCTCGGCGAACCCGGCCCCGCCCGGGTGCCCGTCGTACACGAAGACGGTGAGCTGCCCCGTGTCCGCGTGCAGCGCGGTGGACACGCCGCCGATGTCCCAGCGGTCGCAGGTCGCGAACAGCGGCAGCAGCCCGATCGAGGCGTGCTCGGCGGCGTGTGCGGCACCGGGCAGGTCGCGCTGGCCCAGACCCGCGTCTTCGAGCAGTGCGCCCGGCAGCGTCCACCACACGGCCTTGGTCTCCAGGGTGCGCTCGGGCAGGTCGAGCGGCTCCTCGCCGAGCACCTCCCCCGAGGGCGTGCGCCGGCGCAGGAACGAGACCACCTGGTGCGTGACGTGCACGTCGCCGAAGCTCGTCCGGGCGCGGCCCCAGACCGCGTGCTGCCGCTCGGCGACGATCGCGATGTCGGTGACCTCCCGCGCCGAGGTCGAGTAGTCCGGCTGCGCGGGCGCGACGACCGCGACGGACTCCTCGAGGTCGAGGCTGGAGACCAGGTAGGTCTCGCCCTGGTGGAGGTAGACCGCGCCCCGGTGCACGGTCCCGTGGGCCGAGCCGGCGTCCACGGTCCCGAGCAGCCGGCCGGTGCCCTCCTCGACGAGCCGGACGGGCGACCCGCCGGTGGACCGGATGTCGGCGAGGTCGCAGGCGCGGCGGCGGTCGGTCCAGAACCAGCCGCGCGGCCGGCGGCGCAGCAGACCCGCCTCGGTGAGCGCCTCGACACCGTCCCGGGCACCGGTCCCGAACAGGTCCAGGTCCGCGTCGGTGAGCGGGATCTCGGCGGCGGCCGCGCACAGGTGAGGGCCGAGCACGTAGGGGTTGTCGGGGTCGAACACGTTGGCCTCGACCGGGGCGCCGAGCAGCGCCTCGGGATGGGTCACCAGGTAGGTGTCGAGCGGGTCGTCGCGGGCCACGAAGACCCCGAGCGCGTCACGGCCACCGCGACCGGCGCGGCCGATCTGCTGCCACAGCGCGGCCCGGGTGCCGGGGAAGCCGGCCATCAGCACTGCGTCGAGGCCGGCCACGTCGATGCCGAGCTCGAGCGCGTTGGTCGCGGCGACTCCGAGCAGGTCGCCGTCCCGCAGGGCACGCTCGAGGGTGCGCCGGTCCTCGGGCAGGTAGCCGCCCCGGTAGGCCGCCACCCGGTCGACGAGCCCGGGGTCGACCTCCCCGAGCAGCCGGCGCGCGGTGAGCGCGACGGTCTCCGCGCCGCGACGCGACCGGATGAAGGCAAGGGTGCGCACCCGGTCCACGACGAGGTCGGTGAGCAGGTCGGCGACCTCGGCGGTCGTGGACCTGCGGACCGGCGCGCCGTTCTCGCCCCGGTGGGACGTGAACGGCGGCTCCCACAGCGCGAGCGCGAGCGACCCGCGGGCCGACCCGTCGTCGGTGACGGCGGTGACCGGCAGCCCGGTCAGTCGGCCCGCCGACACCTCCGGCTCCGCGACGGTGGCCGAGGCGAGCACGAACGTCGGCGACGCGCCGTACGCGGAGCACACGCGGCGCAGCCGGCGGACGATCTGCGCGACGTGGGCGCCGAAGACCCCCCGGTAGTGGTGGCACTCGTCGATCACGACGTAGCGCAGGGAGGCGAAGAACTTCGCCCACCGGGCGTGGCCGGGCAGCAGCGACCGGTGCAGCATGTCGGGGTTGGTCAGGACGTACTCCCCGAAGTCCCGTGCCCAGTCGCGCTGCTCGCGCGGGGAGTCCCCGTCGTGGGTGCAGGCCCGAAGCCCGGGCAGGTCCAGGCCGAGCACCGCGTTGAGCTGGTCCTGCGCGAGGGCCTTGGTGGGAGCGAGGTAGAGCACCGTTGCTCCGCGGGTGCCCCGGTCGTCGCGCGACTCGAGGATGTCGGTGAGCGCGGGCAGCAGGTAGCCCAGGGACTTGCCGGAGGCCGTGCCGGTGGCAAGCACGACGTGCTCGCCGCGCCGGGCGGCCTCCGCGGCCGCCACCTGGTGCGTCCAGGGCCGGTCGACCCCGCGGGCGTGCAGCGACTCGCGGAGGACCGGTGCCACCCAGGACGGCCAGGGAGCGTGCGCGCCGTCGCGGCCGGGCAGCCGCTCGAGGTGGGTGAGCCGGTCGGTGCGGCTGGGCCCGGCGGTCAGCCTGGAGACCAGCTCCGAGGCGGCAAGGCCGGTCCGAGTGCTCACCGCCCCATTCTCCCAGCCGCCCGCCTCCCGGGTTAAATCGGTGGGTCCGCCCCCCGGTGGGTGACCTGCGAGGCCGGACGGGGCATGATTGAATGCACCGGGGCAGCGGCTTGTTGCCTTGTCGGGAGCGCCGAGCAAGATCGTCGAGGAGTCACGTGGACCTGTCACTCGAGACGCGCCACGCGGATGGTCACACGATCATCGAGGTGGGCGGAGAGATCGACGTCTATACCGCACCCAAGCTGCGGGACAAGATCACCGAGCTGGTGAGCAATGGCGATTACCACCTGGTGATCGACATGGAGAAGGTCGACTTCCTCGACTCGACGGGCCTCGGTGTGCTCGTGGGCGGGCTGAAGAAGGTCCGCGCCCACGACGGCTCCATGCGCCTGATCTGCAACCAGGAGCGTCTGCTCAAGATCTTCCGGATCACCGGGCTGGCGAAGGTGTTCGCCATCCACGGTTCGCAGGCCGACGCTCTCGCCGACCACTGACGTCGTGGCGGTCGCAGCTGACGCGGGCATCAGCGTCTCCATCGTCCGCGACCCCGCCCTCGTTCGCACCGTCCGCCTGATCGCGGCCGCCGTCGCGCGCCGGACCGGGCAGGACGAGGAGTTCGTCGAGGAGATCCGCCTCGCCGTGGGCGAGGCGTGCGCGCTGATGCTCGCCGACGACCCTTCCGCTTCGGAGCCCGCCGTGTCCGACCCGGTCACGGTGACGATGAGCATCGGTGACCGCCTGACCGTGGACGTGACCTCGAAGACCGCCGTCCCGGTCACCGACGCACCGCACAGCGACATCGACGGCGTGGAGCCCTGGGCGCTCCTGCGCGGCCTCATCGACGACTTCGCCGTCGCCCAGGACCAGGCCGGCACCCGGCTGTCGATGTCCTGGCCGCTGGCCTGAGCGGGTCTGGCGGGTCTTTGGTCCCGAACCGAGCCGATGTGGCACACGCCACATCGGCTCTCGCCCGTTGAGGTGCCCGCGTGCGTAGACTCCGGCACACGAACGCGGGCGTGAGCCTAGTCACAGCCCGCGCCGCGGCGCTCGCCGCGGGCCGAGCTACTCGACGGGCTTGACCCAAGCCCACACGGAGGAGGACGAATGTCCGGGCACCTCTTTGCCGCCGGAAGCGGCGGCAAGGCTGCGGCCGTGGACCTCGCCGGCACCAACCTCACCCTGGTCATCGTCGTCGCTGTCGTCGCGGTCATCGCGCTGGCGATGGGGATGATGTTCCGAGGTCAGGTGCTTGCCGCCGGCGAAGGCACCACGAACATGAAGACGATCGCCCAAGCGGTGCAGGAAGGCGCGTCGGCGTTCCTCACCCGTCAGTTCAGGACCCTAGGGGTGTTCGCGGTGATCGCGTTCATCCTGCTGCTCCTGCTCCCGGCGCACGGCGGCACCGATGTCCGCATCGGCCGCTCCCTCTTCTTCCTGGTCGGCGCCGGCTTCTCCGCCGGCATCGGCTACATGGGCATGTCGCTGGCGGTGCGGGCCAACGTACGCGTTGCGGCCGCCGCCCGGGAGGAGGGCCGCGACCCCGCGATGCGGGTGGCCTTCCGCACCGGCGGCACGGTCGGCATGGCCACGGTGGGACTCGGCCTGCTCGGCGCGGCCGTGGTGGTGCTCATCTACAAGGCCGACGCCCCCACCGTCCTGGAGGGCTTCGGCTTCGGCGCCGCGCTGCTGGCGATGTTCATGCGGGTCGGCGGTGGGATCTTCACCAAGGCCGCCGATGTGGGCGCCGACCTCGTCGGCAAGGTCGAGCAGAACATCCCCGAGGACGACCCGCGCAACGCGGCCACCATCGCCGACAACGTCGGTGACAACGTCGGTGACTGCGCCGGCATGGCCGCGGACCTGTTCGAGTCCTACGCGGTGACGCTGGTCGCCGCGCTGATCCTCGGCAAGGCGGCGTTCGGCTCCGAGGGGCTGGTCTTCCCGCTGATCGTGCCCGCGATCGGCGCGCTCACCGCGATCCTCGGCGTGTTCATCACCCGCCCGCGGGCCGGTGAGAGCGGCCTGACCACGATCAACCGGGCGTTCTACATCTCCGCGGGCGTCTCCGCGGTGGTCTGCACGATCGCGGCGTTCACCTACCTGCCCGGCTCATTCTCGGAGCTGAACGGCGTCTCCGGCGCGCTGGCGCGCAACGGTGGCGATCCGCGGGTGATCGCGACCGTCGCGGTGCTGATCGGCATCGTCCTGGCCGCGGTGATCCTGTCGCTGACCGGCTACTTCACCGGCACCGACCACCGTCCGGTCAAGGACGTCGGCCTCACCTCGCTGACCGGCGCGGCCACTGTGATCCTGTCCGGCCTGTCGGTCGGCTTCGAGTCCGCGGTGTTCACCGCGCTGGTGATCGCCGCGGCCGTGTGGGGCGCGTTCCTGCTCGGCTCGGGCGTCGTCGCGATCTCGCTGTTCGCGGTGGCGCTGGCCGGCTGCGGCCTGCTCACCACCGTCGGCGTGATCGTGGCGATGGACACCTTCGGCCCGGTCTCCGACAACGCCCAGGGCATCGCGGAGATGTCCGGGGACGTCGACGGCGCGGGCGCGCAGATCCTCACCGAGCTCGACGCGGTGGGCAACACCACCAAGGCGATCACCAAGGGCATCGCGATCGCGACCGCCGTGCTCGCCGCGACGGCGCTGTTCGGCTCCTACACCGGGGCGATCCGCACCGCGCTCGTCGACGCCGGCGAGAAGGCGAACTTCACCGCGCAGGTGTTCAGCCCGGACATCCTGGTCGGCCTGCTGATCGGCGCCTCGGTGGTGTTCCTGTTCTCCGGCCTGGCGATCAACGCGGTGGGCCGGGCGGCCGGCGCGGTCGTCTACGAGGTGCGCCGGCAGTTCAAGGAGATCCCCGGGATCATGGAGGGCACCGGCCGTCCGGAGTACGGCAAGGTGGTCGACATCTGCACCCGCGACTCGCTACGTGAGCTGGCCACCCCCGGCCTGCTGGCGATCATGGCCCCGATCGCGGTGGGCTTCGGCCTCGGCGTCGGCCCGCTCGCCGGCTACCTCGCCGGCGCGATCGGTGTCGGCACGCTGATGGCGATCTTCCTGGCCAACTCCGGTGGTGCCTGGGACAACGCCAAGAAGCTGGTCGAGGACGGCCACTACGGTGGCAAGGGCTCGGAGGCCCACGCCGCGACCGTCATCGGTGACACCGTGGGCGACCCGTTCAAGGACACCGCCGGTCCGGCGATCAACCCGCTGCTCAAGGTGATGAACCTGGTCTCGCTGCTCATCGCGGCCGCGGTGGTCGACATGAGCGTGGGCCCCAGCCAGAACACGCCGCTGCGGATCGCGATCGCGGTGGCGGCCGCCCTGGTCATCGCGATCGCCGTCTACATCTCCAAGCGGCGCCCGGTCGCGATCGGCGAGGACGTCCCCGAGCCGGTCAAGACGGCCTAGCGCGGCCCGGCCGCAGCACCAGCGCGAAGGGTCCGCCGGCTCCGGCCGGCGGACCCTTCCGCGCGTCCGGAGGTGTCCGGCGGACGCTCAGCCGCGGCCGAGGTGGGCGAGCATCGCGGTCTGCGCGGCCAGCACCTCCGCGTCCGCCGGTACGTCGGCCCCGCCCGCGCTCGGACCCGCGCGCAGCTCGCCCACGTCGCCGACCACGTCGTAGCCGGCCGTCTCGAGGGCGGTGATCGTCCGCTCGCTCTCCTGGCGCAGCCAGCCGGTGAGCCGCGACGGCACCACCGGCGCCGGCCCGGGCACGGCCGCCGCCGCGGCGAGCAGCGCCGGGGAGGGCGGCGCGCCGGTCGCGGCGTTGAGCAGCCGGAGCGCCTCGGTCGCGGCGAGGGAGAGCGGCGCCTGGTCCGGGCCGGCGGCCGCGGGCAGCCGCGCGGCGTCGAGGCCCACCGTGTCCGCGAACCGCTGCCACAGCACCACGTCGGCGTCCGCGCCCTCGGGCACGGTCAGCACGTGGATCCGCTCCTGCGGCACGAACGTCGCCCACCGGCCCAGCACCGCGGCCACGTCGTGGGAGCGCCAGAACACGCGCGCCGGTCGGCCCCGCCCGTGCCCGGCCACCGCGTCGACGTACGCCGGGAACCCCACGGTGCCGCCGCTGCTGATCCACCCCTGCCACGCCGCCGGCAGCTGCCGGCCGAGGTCGCGGGCGACGTAGACCACGTGCACCCGCAGGCCGCGCAGGTCGCCGAGCACCCGCTCGACCTGGTCGAGGTCGGCGTCGGCGAGCAGCTCGTGGCAGACCAGGACCGTGCCGCGGCGCCAGTCCCGCGCCGACTGCACCAGCCGGTCCCAGGCCCCCGCGGTGACGTGACCGCCGTCGGCGAGGCCGAGGACGTCGAGGACCGCGGCGAGGTGCCCGGTGTGCGCGCCGACGTGGCAGGTGGGGTAGAGCAGCCCGTAGCGGGTCAGCGTCCGCCGGTGCCGCCGCAGCGTCTCCGTCAGGTGCGTCGCCCCGGTGGCCGGCGCGCCGATGTGCACGAACACCGTCCCCGTGGGAGCCGTCGGCCACCTGCGCGCCGAGAGCCTCATGGTGATGATCGTAGGAGCCCTAGGGTGAGTTCCCGTGGACCTGCTGCGATGCGACGACGTGACCGCCCTGCGCGAGGCCCTGGTGGCCGCCGGCTACACCTACGACGGGGTCGTCGGCCTGCTCGGGGCGACGGCGCACCGGGCGCTGTCGCGCAACGAGACCGCGCCGGGGCTGCGGGCCACCGGTGACGGCTCGCCGCTGGCCACGCTCACGCGGCTGTGGCTGCTGCAGGCCCCGGTCGGCGCCGCCGAGGCCGAGCGTGCGCTGCCCGGGCTCGTCGACGCGCTCTGCGTGGGCGGGCTGCTGGAGCGCTCGGTGGCCGAGGTGCGGGCCCGGGTCGACGTGCGGCCCTACGCCGACGAGGAGCACGACTGGTGGGTGGTCAGCGACCTGACGCCCGGCCTCGACGGCGCCCCGGTCCGGGTGGGACCCGAGCACGTGCTCGGCGTCTCGTCGGCCTCCACGTCGCTGGCGCAGCTGACCGTGCGGGAGCCGGTGGTCCGCGCGCTCGACCTCGGCACCGGCTGCGGCGTGCAGGCGCTGCACCTGGCCGGCCACGCCCGGACCGTGGTGGCCACCGACGTCAACGAGAGGGCGCTGGCGATGACCCGGCTGAACGCCGCGCTCAACGAGGTGGCCCTCGACGTGCGCGTTGGCTCGCTGTTCGCGCCGGTGGACGGGGACGCGTTCGACCTGGTCGTGACCAACCCGCCGTTCGTGGTGTCCCCGGGCACCGGTGAGCGGCTGGTCTACCGCGACTCGGGGCTGCCGGGTGACGAGATGGTGCGCCGGGTGGTGACCGGCGTGCCCCGCCACCTGTCCCCGGGCGGGCGGGCGCAGGTGCTGGCCAACTGGGTGCACCGCGCCGGTGAGCCCTGGCAGGACCGGATCGCCGGCTGGCTGGACGGGGCCGGCTGCGACGCGTGGGTGGTGGAGCGCGAGGTCGCCGATCCCGCGGAGTACGTCGAGCTGTGGCTGAAGGACGCCGGCCACCACGGCGGCCCGCAGTACCGCGAGCGCTACGACACCTGGCTGTCGTGGTTCGAGGACCAGGGCATCGAGGGTGTCGGCTTCGGCTGGCTGAACCTGCGCCGGGTGGACCGGGAGCCGGTGCTCCGCCTCGAGTCGTGGCCGTACGACGTCGAGCAGCCGCTCGGCGCCGAGGTGGCCGCCCGGGGCCGGCGCACCGACGTCCTGGCCGGGCTCGGCGACGCCGGGCTGCTCGCCGCGCGGCCGGTCGCGCGAGTCGACGTACGCCAGGAGTCGCTGGGCGCGCCCGGCGCGGAGGACCCGGAGACGATCGTGCTGCGCCAGCAGCGCGGGATGCGCCGGGCGCACCAGGCCGACACCGTGGTGGCCGCGCTCGTCGGCGCCTCCGACGGCGACCTGACCCTGGGCCAGATCCTGGACGCGCTGGCCAGCCTCCTCGGCGGGGAGCCCGCGGACCTGCGCACGCGCTACCTGCCCGAGGTCCGCGACCTGGTCGCCGACGGCTTCCTCGAGGTCGCCGGCCAGCAGGTCCGGGACCGCGCAAGCGGCCTCTCAGACTAGGTTCGGGACCGGCGCGCCGTCCCCGGAACCGGCCGGTGGGCACGATCGTGGCCGCAGTCGGCTACTTTTCATCCGGGGGGACGTCCACGGGACCCGTCGCAGCGGCGCGTTACCGTGGCGGGGCAGAGCACGCACCCGACAGGAGCAGACCCGAGTGGCAGCGAAGACAACCAGCGCGAACGGCACCGGCCGGAAGCTGGTGATCGTGGAGTCGCCTGCCAAGGCGAAGACGATCGCCGGCTACCTCGGCGGTGACTACGTGGTCGAGTCGTCGATCGGCCACATCCGTGACCTGCCGCAGAGCGCCGCGGACGTGCCGGCCAAGATCAAGGGCGAGCCGTGGGCGCGGCTCGGCGTCGACGTGGAGCACGACTTCACGCCCTACTACGTCGTGTCGCGGGACAAGAAGTCCCACATGACCAAGCTCAAGTCGCTGCTCAAGGACGCCTCCGAGCTCTTCCTCGCCACCGACGAGGACCGCGAGGGCGAGGCGATCGCCTGGCACCTGCTCGACGAGCTGAAGCCGAAGGTGCCGGTGCGCCGGATGGTCTTCCACGAGATCACCCGCCACGCGATCCAGGCCGCGGTGGAGAACCCCCGCGACATCGACATGGACCTCGTCGAGGCGCAGGAGGCGCGGCGCATCCTCGACCGGCTCTACGGCTACGAGGTCTCGCCGGTGCTGTGGAAGAAGGTCATGTCCGGGCTGTCCGCCGGGCGGGTCCAGTCCGTGGCGACCCGGCTGGTGGTCGACCGCGAGCGGGAGCGGATGGCGTTCCGCACCGCGTCGTACTGGGACCTCGAGGGCACCTTCGACGCCGGGCAGAAGCACGAGGACCGGGTATTCCCCGCCAAGCTGCACTCCGTCGACGGCGCCCGGGTGGCGCGCGGCAGCGACTTCGACAACCGCGGGCAGCTGAAGGGCGCGACCTCCGGGAGCGGCTCGGCCGCCGGGAACGGCGGCGCCTCCGGCGGGGTCGTCCACCTCGACCGGAGCCGGGCAGAGGCGCTGGCGGCCGCCCTGGACGACACGTCGTTCGAGATCCGCTCGGTGGAGTCGCGGCCCTACCGCCGCCAGCCCTACGCGCCGTTCCGCACCACGACGCTGCAGCAGGAGGCCTCCCGCAAGCTCGGGTACGGCGCCTCGCGGACGATGTCGGTGGCCCAGCGGCTCTACGAGAACGGGTTCATCACCTACATGCGCACCGACTCCACGACGCTGTCGGAGTCGGCGATCGCGGCCGCCCGGGACCAGGCGCGTGAGCTGTACGGCGCGGAGTACGTCCCCGACAGCCCGCGGGTCTACGCCTCCAAGGTGAAGAACGCCCAGGAGGCGCACGAGGCGATCCGACCCGCCGGCGAGTCGTTCCGCACCCCCGCGCAGACCGGCCTGACCGGCGACGAGTTCCGGCTCTACGAGCTGATCTGGATGCGCACCGTCGCCTCGCAGATGCGCGACGCGGTCGGTCAGAGCGTGACCGTCCGGCTCGGCGGCGCGGCCGCGTCCGGGGAGGACGTGGTGTTCTCCGCGTCCGGGCGCGTGATCACCTTCCACGGCTTCCTCAAGGCGTACGTCGAGGGCTCGGACGACCCGGAGAAGGAGGCCGACGACCGCGAGACCCGGCTGCCGAACGTCGCGGAGGGCGACCCGGTCAGCGCCGCGCAGGTCCGCGCGTCCGGCCACGAGACGAAGCCGCCGGCGCGCTACACCGAGGCCACGCTGATCCGCGAGCTCGAGGAGCGCGAGATCGGCCGCCCGTCGACGTACGCCTCGATCATCGGCACCATCCTGAACCGCGGCTACGTCTACAAGAAGGGCACCGCGCTCGTGCCGGCGTGGCTGGCGTTCTCGGTGGTCAGGCTGCTGGAGGAGCACTTCTCGCGGCTGGTGTCCTACGAGTTCACTGCCGGGATGGAGGACATCCTCGACGAGATCGCCGCCGGCAACCGCGAGCGCAACTCCGAGCTGGCGGAGTTCTACTTCGGCACCGGCGACGTGGAGGGGCTCAAGCAGCTGGTCTCCGAGCTCGGCGAGATCGACGCCCGCGAGCTGGCCACCTTCAAGATCGTCGACGGGATCGACCTGCGGGTCGGCCGCTACGGGCCGTACATCGAAAGCACAGCGGCGGGGGGCGAGTCCGTACGCGCCAACGTGCCGGAGGACCTGCCGCCCGACGAGCTGACCGAGGAGAAGGCCAAGGAGCTGCTGGCCAGCCCCGCCGGCGAGGAATACGTCCTCGGCGCGCACCCCGAGACCGGGCTGACCGTCGTGGCGAAGAACGGCCGCTACGGCCCCTACGTCACCGAGCAGCTGCCGGAGGACGCCCCGAAGTCGGCCAAGCCGCGCACCTCCTCGCTGTTCAAGTCGATGAGCCTGGACACGATCACGCTCGACGACGCCGTCAAGCTGCTCACGCTGCCACGCGTGGTGGGCACCGACCCGGAGTCCGGTGACGAGGTCACCGCGCAGAACGGGCGCTACGGGCCCTACCTGAAGAAGGGCACCGACTCGCGCTCGATCGACTCGGAGGACAAACTGCTGACGATCACGCTCGAGGAGGCGCTCAAGATCTACGCCGAGCCGAAGCGGCGTGGGCGGGCGGCGGCCGATCCCGGGCGCGAGGTGGGCACCGACCCGGCGAGCGGCCAGACGGTGACCGTCAAGAGCGGACGGTTCGGGCCCTACGTGACCGACGGCGAGTACAACGCCACCCTGCGCCAGGGTGACGACCCGGCCAGCGTCACCATCGAGCGGGCCGCCGAGCTGCTCGCGGAGCGGCGCGCCAAGGGCCCGGCGAAGAAGGCGGCGAAGAAGTCGGCCAAGAAGGCCGCGGGGAAGAAGGCCGCCGCCAAGAAGACGACCGCGAAGAAGACCGCGAAGAAGGCGGGCAAGAAGGGCTGACCGGGCCCGATGTGTCCTGCGTCGCGGTGCGTGTGCACGAGGGCGCGACACCGATCCCGGTGACCTAGGGTGAGCACGTGAGCGAGCACGCGTACGACCCGGCCGGGCTCCCCGGCGGGCCCATCGAGGAGCTGCGGCACGCGCCGGCGCACTCGCTCGCCGCCGTGCTGAAGATCCGCGACTTCCGCAACCTGTGGCTGGGACTCGGCCTGTCCAGCCTCGGCGACTGGATGGGGCTGCTGGCGCTGACCGCGTTCGCGAGCGCGAGCGTGGACACCTACGCGAGCAAGAACTACGCGATCGCCGGCGTGCTGTTCCTGCGGGTGCTGCCGGCCCTGATCATGGGTCCGGTCGCGGGCTACGTCGCGGACCGGCTCGAGCGGCGTCGCACGCTGATCTGGGGTGACTACATCCGCGGCGCGCTGTTCCTGACCATCCCGATCGTGGGCACGCTGTGGTGGATCTTCGTGGTCACCGTGCTGGTCGAGGCGGTCAGCCTGGTGTGGGGCCCGGCGAAGGACGCCACCGTGCCCAACCTGGTGCCGCCGCACCGGCTGGAGGCGGCCAACCAGATCAGCCTGGCCACCACCTACGGCTCCGCGCTGCCGGCCGCAGCGATCTTCACCGGCCTCACCCTGGTGGACAAGTTCTACCGGCACATCTTCACGTGGTTCCACAACGGGCCGGTCGACCTCGCGCTGTACTTCAACGCGTTCTCCTTCGTGGTCTCGGGCATCGTCATCTCCCGGCTCAAGCACATCCCCTCCGGCCCCGCCGACGCCGACGAGGAGCGCTCGGCGATCCGGGTGGTGGTCGAGGGCTGGAAGTACGTCGGCACCACGCCCGTCGTACGCGGCCTGGTGCTGGGGATCATCGGTGCGTTCGCGGGCGGCGGCGTGGTCGTGGGGCTCGCCCGGACGTTCGTGTCCGACCTCGGTGGTGGCGATCCCGGCTACGGCGTGCTGTTCGGCACCGTGTTCCTGGGCCTGGGGCTCGGGATGTGGCGCGGGCCGCGGCTGCTCCAGGGGCTGTCGCGGCGGCGGCTGTTCGGGCTCGCGCTGACGACGAGCGGGTTGCTGCTGTTCCCGCTCGCGCTGGTGCAGCAGCTGGAGATCGTGACCGCACTGACGCTGCTGGTCGGCTTCAGCGCGGGCACGGCGTGGATCATCGGCAACACGCTGCTCGGCCTGGAGGTGCCCGACGAGATCCGCGGGCGCACCTTCGCGTTCGTGGGCTCGATGATCCGGCTGTCGCTGGCCCTGGTGCTCGCCGTCGCCCCGCTGCTGGCCGGCGTGATCGGCCAGCACAGCTTCGGGCCGCCCGACAAGCACGGCGACCCGCTGCTGGTCTACAACGGGGCGGCGTTCACGTTCCTGATCGCCGCGGTGCTCATGACCGCTGTCGGTGTGGCCTCCTACCGTCAGATGGACGACAAGAAGGGGACCCCGCTGATCAAGGACCTGCGCCACGCGCTCACCTCGACGTTCGGCGTCTTCGCCGCGACGGGCACGTTCATCGCGCTCGAGGGCGGGGAGGGCGCCGGCAAGTCCACCCAGGCGCGCAAGCTGGCCGAGTGGTTGCGCGCCGAGGGCTACGAGGTGCTGCTGACCCACGAGCCCGGCGACACCGCGGTCGGCGCCAAGCTGCGCGCGATCGTGCTGGACCCGGCCACCGGCGACATCTCGCACCGCACGGAGGCGCTGCTCTACGCCGCCGACAAGGCCGAGCACGTCGATCGGGTGATCTCGCCGGCGCTGACCCGCGGAGCGGTGGTGGTCACCGACCGCTACGTCGACAGCACGCTGGCCTACCAGGGCGCCGGCCGGGCGCTGCTCGACCGTGACGTGGAGCGGGTCGCGCGCTGGGCCACCACCGACCTGCGCCCGCACCTGACCGTGGTGCTCGACCTGCCCCCGCAGCAGGGGCTGACCCGGTTCGCCGAGCGCGACCGGATCGAGGCCGAGTCGCTGGAGTTCCACGAGCGGGTCCGCGAGATGTTCCTGCAGCTGGCCACCGCACAGCCCGAGCACTACCTGATCGTCGACGCGCGCAAGCCGGTCGAGGAGATCACCCGGGCGATCCGGGTCCGGGTGCAGCCGCTGCTCGAGCAGGCAGTACGCCGTGACCTGAGCGTGCCGCCGACGCTGGCCGACGAGCACGTGCCGAGGAGCGAGGGATGAGCACCACGGCCCACGACACGTCGGTCTGGTCGTCGCTGGTCGGCCAGCACCGCGCCATCGAGATCCTCAGGCGAGCGGTCGCCGGACAGGGGATGACCCACGCCTGGCTGTTCACCGGGCCGCCCGGGTCGGGCCGGTCCAACGCCGCGATCGCCTTCGCGGCGGCCCTGCAGTGTGAGCGCGGCGGCTGCGGCACCTGCGAGGCGTGCCGCACCACGCTGGCCGGCTCGCACCCCGACGTCAACGTCACGCGCACCGACCAGCGCACCATCGGCGTCGGCGAGGCCCGCGAGCTGGTGCGCGCGTCCGCGCTGCACCCGGCCGGCAACCGCTGGCAGGTCATGGTCGTCGAGGACGCCGACCGGCTCACCGAGCAGGCCAACAACGCGCTGCTCAAGGCGATCGAGGAGCCCACCGCCCGGACCATCTGGCTGCTGTGCGCGCCGACGCCGGAGGACGTGCTCACCACGATCCGTTCCCGCAGCCGCAACGTGGTGCTGTCCACGCCGACGGCCGAGGAGGTCGCCGACTTCCTGGTGCGCAAGGTCGGCGTGGACGAGCCCCTCGCGGCGCACGCCGCCCGCGCCAGCCAGGGTCACATCGGCCGGGCTCGCGCGCTGGCGCTGGACGAGGGCACCCGCAACCGGCGCCGTGACGTGGTGAGCCTGCCCGGCGGGCTGAAGTCCCTCGGCGACTGCATGAACGCCGCGGCGAACCTCGTCGACGTCGCCAAGGACGAGACCTCGTCGATCACCGAGCAGTCCAACGCCCGTGAGCTGGGCGACCTCGGCGCGCTCTACGGCTCCGACGCGAAGGCGCGCAGCAGCCGCACCTACAAGGCGGCGATGCGGGAGCTGGCCGAGAGCCAGAAGGCCCGGCAGAAGCGCCGCGAGATGGACGTGATCGACCGGTGCCTGATGGACCTGATGTCGGTCTACCGCGACGCGATCGCGGTGCAGACGGGCGCGGCCGGTGCGCTGGTCAACGAGGAGATGCGCGCGAACATCGAGGACCTCGCCCGCCGGTCGTCGGCGGAGGACAACCTGCGCCGCATCGACGCGATCTTCGCCGCCCGCGAGCAGATGATGGAGTTCAACACCACGCCGCTGCTGGCGCTCGAGTCGATGATGGTCAAGCTGCGGACCCGGTGAGAGCGCCTGTCTACAGTGGGCGCGTGCCACAGTCCACGCCGGCGTCGCTGCGCGCCGTCCTCCTGTCCGTCGTACTCGCCGTGCTGGTCGCCGGGTGCTCCTCCTCCGGCGACGGAAAGGACAAGTCGCTTCCCGCGCCGTCGCTGAGCCCGAGCCCGGTGGCGTCCGCGTCGGCGACCTCGGGCTCCACCCAGGCGGGCCTCGAGAAGTTCTACGGACAGAAGGTGACCTGGAAGCCCTGCCGCGGCGGGGACCGGTGCACCCGGATCACGGTCCCGCTGGACTACGCGCACCCGGGCGGCAAGACGATCTCGCTGGCGGTGCTGAAGGTGCCCGCCGCCGACAAGAGCCACCGGGTCGGCTCGCTGGTGGTCAACCCCGGCGGCCCCGGCGGCTCGGGTCTCGACTACGCCGCCAACGCCTCCACCTACTTCGGCTCCGAGCTGCGGCAGGCCTTCGACATCGTCGGGTTCGACCCGCGCGGGGTCGGCGAGAGCACGCCGGTGCAGTGCCTGCCCGACGCGAAGCTCGACACGTTCGTGGCCAGCGACCCCGACCCGGACAGCACCAAGGAGATCAAGGCGTCGGACCGGATGCTGGCCGCGTTCGGCAACGGGTGCGTGGCCCACAGCGGCGCGCTCGCGGCGCACATCTCCACCGAGGAGGCCGCCAAGGACATGGACGTCCTGCGGGCCGTGCTCGGCGACAGCAAGCTGACCTACTTCGGCGCGTCCTACGGCACCTTCCTCGGGGCGACGTACGCCGGCCTGTTCCCCAAGCGGGTCGGGCGGATGGTCCTCGACGGGGCGATCGACCCGTCGCTGACCACGTTGAAGCTGAACCTCGTGCAGGCGCACGGCTTCGAGGTCGCGCTGCGTGCCTATGTGGCCAACTGCGTGGGCCGGGGCGGCTGCTTCCTCGGCTCCACGGTGGACCAGGGGACCGCGCGGATCCGCAAGTTCCTCGACAGCGTGGAGGCGCACCCGATCCCCGGCTCCGGCGGTCGGCAGCTGACGATCGGCAACGCGGTGCTGGGCATCTGGGCGCCGCTGTACAACAAGAACTACTGGTCGCTGCTCGACAACGCGCTGCAGTCGGCCTTCCGCGGCGACGGGTCGGTGCTCATGCAGCTCTCGGACGCCTACACCTCGCGCGGGCCCAACGGCTACCTCGACAACTCGCTCGAGGCGCTCTACGCCGTCAACTGCCTCGACCACGACGACTCGATCCCGAGCCTTCAGGTGCCGAAGTACTTCCCGCGCTTCGAGAAGGCCTCCCCGACCTTCGGGCGGATCTTCGCCTTCGGGCTGTCGAGCTGCTCGAAGTGGCCGATCCACACCGGCCGCGTCCCCGAGCCGATCCACGCCAAGGGAGCGGCGCCGATCCTGGTCATCGGCACCACCCGCGACCCGGCCACGCCGCTGGCCTGGGCGCGGGCGCTGGCCCACGAGCTGCAGTCGGGCATCCTCGTCAAGCGCGACGGTGACGGCCACACCGGCTACCACGCCGGCAACTCCTGCGTGGACAACACGGTGGAGTCCTACCTGGTCTCGGGCAAGGTGCCGACCGGGGAGGTGGACTGCTGATGAGCCGGTACGGCGCGCAGTTCGGCCCCGACCTGACCTTCCTCGGTGTGGACCCGTGCGACCTCGACGAGCCCTCGTCGTACGACGGAGCCGACGTGGTCATCGTCGGGGCGCCGTTCGACGGCGGGACGTCGCACCGGCCCGGCACCCGTTTCGGCCCGCAGGCGATCCGGCAGACGTGCTACCTGCCGCATGACGGGTCGCGGCCGCATCTCGCGCTGCGGGTGGACGCGCTGCGGGACATCCGGGTGGTCGACGCCGGCGACGTGGAGATGTACTCCGGCGACGTCGAGACCTCGATCGCCGCGCTCGAGGCGGCGGTGCACAAGGTGTCCGCGGCCGGCGCGGTGCCGCTGGTGCTCGGCGGCGACCACACGATCGCGCTTCCCGACGCCACCGGGGTGGCCCGCCACCACGGGTTCGGCCGGGTGTCGATGCTGCACTTCGACGCGCACGCGGACACCGGGCACATCGAGTTCGGCTCGCTCTACGGACACGGCCAGCCGATGCGCCGGCTGATCGAGTCCGGCGCCCTGCGCGGGGACCGGTTCCTGCAGATCGGACTGCGCGGCTACTGGCCCGAGCCGGAGACGCTGGCGTGGATGGCCGAGCAGCGGATGCGGTCGTTCGAGATGACCGAGATCGGCAAGCGCGGGCTCGACGACTGCCTCGACGAGGCGTTCGAGATCGCCCTCGACGAGTGCGAGGGCGTGTTCCTCTCGGTCGACGTCGACGTGTGCGACCCGGGGCACGCGCCCGGCACGGGCACGCCGGAGCCGGGTGGCCTGTCGGCGCGACAGCTGCTGGACGCCGTACGACGGATCTGCCTGGAGCTGCCGGTGGTGGGCATGGACGTCGTCGAGGTGTCGCCGCCCTACGACCACGCGGAGATCACCGCCTACCTGGCCAACCGGGTGGTGCTCGAGGCGCTCTCGGGCATGGCCGCGCGCAGGGAGGGCCTCTCACACGACCCGGCAGGGCCGCTGCTCGAGGGTCGGTGACTAGCGCCGGCTGACCGGCTCGGCGATCGCCTGGATCCGCTTCGTGGCCAGGTCGATCATCAGCCGGGCCGCGGGGGAGAGCGTGGCGTCCGCGCGGTGGACGATCGCGAGCACGTCGTACTGCCTCGGGCGCAGCGACACCCAGCCCGCGCCCGGGGCCAGCCGGGCGAGCAGCTGCTCGGCGACGCCGCGGTGCACCACCGAGTCGGCCAGCCCCATGCCGACGAGCTCGACGGCGGTCTCGACGTCCTCCACCTCGATGCGGGTCTGGGGGTTGCGGCCGGTCTCGTGCAGCAGCTGGCGCAGGGCGATCCGGGTGGAGTCGGTGGCCCGCCAGGTGGTCTCCGACATCACCAGCGAGGCCTGTGACAGGCGTGCGGCGCTCACCGGCCCGGTCAGGTGGTCGGGGTCGGCGCTGATGTAGACGAGCTCGTCGCGGGCGACCGGGGTGATGCTCATGCCCTCGCTGCTGACGGACGGTACGGCGATCATGGCCGCCTCGATGCGCCCGCGGCGCAGATCCTCCTGCACGTCGGTGGAGTTCTGGCCGACGAGCTCGACACGGACACCCGGGTGGCGGGCCAGGACGTCGGCGACCAGACCGGCCCCGGCGTAGAGCCGGGCGGTGCCGAACATGCCGAATCGGACCGTGCCGGTCTCGAGGGCCGCCACGTCCTGCGCGGCCTTGCGCGCCTCCTCCGCGGCGGCGATGGCGCGCTCGGCGTAGGGCCGCATCGTCTCGGCGGCGGCGGTCGGCACCACGCCGCGGCCGACGCGGGTGAACAGCTGGGTGCCCAGCGACCGCTCGAGCGTGCGGATGTGCTCGGACACCGACGGCTGGGCGTAGCCGAGCTGCTCCGCGGCCGCGGTCAGCGAGCCCAGCTCGTAGGCGGTGAGGAAGCATCGGAGCTGCTGGAGCGACAGCATAGGCAATCCCTTGATGAGCCGAAGGAAAGAGAGGCTACCCCTATGCACTGATCTTCGGCAGCATAGAGATGCACCAGTCCACGTTCTCCGAGGGAGGTCACCCATGTTCGACCGCACCTGCACCGCCTGCCACAAGCGCCAGCTCATCTTCCCTGGGATGGTGACCGGGCTCGCCAA
This sequence comes from uncultured Actinomycetota bacterium, assembly GCA_963816325.1. Lineage (GTDB taxonomy): Bacteria > Actinomycetota > Actinomycetes > Propionibacteriales > Nocardioidaceae > Nocardioides_B. Next base: position 211,595 of record CAWFKC010000001.1, read on the forward strand.
CACCGACGAGGGCATCGTCGTCACCTACACCTGCTGGTGCGGTGCCGAGCAGGCCATGCTCACCGGCCGGGCGGTCTCCGACAAGGCGGCCGTCGCCACCGCCGCCTGACCCGCGGTTTCGCGGACAAGGTGGCTTGTCCGTATACTTCAACCCACTGCCCGGAGCGGCGATCCGTCGTCGAACCGGGCAGAGTGCCGCCTTAGCTCAGTCGGTAGAGCGATTCACTCGTAATGAATAGGTCGTCGGTTCGATTCCGACAGGCGGCTCCACCTCGGCCCCGCCCTGACCCGCGCAAACAGCGCACGGACAGGCTGGAGATCAGTTGTAGATCCCCTTCTGGACGGTGTCCCGGCTCCTGCGTCGCGTTCACGCGCTCCGGGTCGGCTCGATCGGCCCCTGTCCCTCGCCTGCGCCCCGTCCGCGGCGAACGTCACGCGGGCCCTGTCAGAGCCCGAAGCCGGAACCGCTCAGGCCGATGTCGGTGTGTCATCGAGGAGGCGTCGTACGCCCGCCCGTGACACGAGGAGGACGACAACCAGCGACGTTACGGGTATGAACCCGCCCAGGCTGACAGCGTCGCCGAAGACGACATCGACCAGTTCGAGTACGACGAACTTGCTTCCAGCCGCGACAACCCACAACGACGCGGCGGCGGCGGCTTTGCCGCGCTTGGTTGTCGCAGCACGGAGTCTGTCAATGACTCTGGTCTTGAGGATGAGCACCACTTCCAGGACGAGCTTGAGCAGGACTGCAGTCAGCAGGGAGAGGGTGAAACCTTCGCTGATGACTGAGGGGACATACTCGATGGCGAGGTTGAGGACGACCACATAGACGAAGATGTCGATCACGTCGGCCGGGCGGGCGCGGAGCCACCTGCGAAGTGGGCCTCGCGATGGAGAAGGTTCTTCGGGGGCTGCGCGCCCATGGCGTGTGGTCACAGGACGATCTTGACGCCGCGTCACACCGAACCGCCCCGATATCGTCAGGGCGGGCCACGCACATCGCCAGCGCTTCACCATTGAGCAGGTCCGGTAGAGAGCTCCGTCAGCGCGAGCTTGTCCTGCCGTGCGCGGCAGGCGTGCTCGACGTTGGCGGAACGCGGGACACGGCGGGCCCGCCCGCGTCGGGGATCCAGGAAGTCAGCGATGTCCGTGGCTGCCGGCCGGTACCGTACCGAGGTGAGCGCACTCACGGGGGACGACACGGGAGCCTCGCCGGCCCCTGGGTCGTCGCGCCCGGCCCCCCCCCCGCCCCCGCCCCCGCGCCCGCGGCCGCGGTCCGCGTCGGGAAGACGTTGGGATCGGATCCGCTGGGCGCTGCTCGTCTGCTGGCTGATCGCGGTCGGCGCGACTGTCCTCACGGGGGATCGGGCGTCCTCGTGGGCACAGGTGGTCACGAGCGTGGCCGCTGGCGAAGTCGATGCTGTCCGGGTTGTCGGGGAGCTGCCCGCTCGCGGGACCGGCTACAGCGTGGTCGAGGTGCACTGGCGCCACGGCCCGATGAGGTACCGGGCTGAGGTGATGCAGGTCCGGGGCCGGGGCCGGCCCGGGCCGGAGGCGGCGAGCGAGGGCGCGACCGTCGTGCTGCATGAGCCGCCGAGCAGCCGCCTGGCCCGGTTGCAGCCGGGCTTGCGGGTGACGTGGGACCAGGACCGACCCAACAGCGCCCGGCTGCTCGGGTGGGTGGTACCGGGCTGGCTCGGCTTGTTCGCCGCCCTGCTGTTCTTCGCCGGCCTCGCGGTGCTGATCGCCGGGCCGCAGCCGTGGCGGGCCACCCGGTGGGCGTGGTTCTGGTTACAGGTGCCTCCGATCGGCGGGATCGTGTTCCTGCTGGCTTCCGGTCCCACTCCCTGGTCCCCCCACCCCCGGTCCCGACTCCGACGGTTGACCGGCGGCTGGGCGTTCTTGTTGTCGCTTCCGCTGATGGGCATGCTGGCGCCGTACCGCTGGTGAGGCCTCCCGGTGGGCACCCGGAGGCGTTGCGCGACACCGCGGCGCAGTGATGCGGGTCCGGATCGGACGTACGTATCCCAGGATCGCCTCAGCGATGTGCTGGTGGAACCCGGGCCGTAGCCTTAGCGTCGGTTCCGTCATGAAGAGAATGGGCGCGGCGCTGGCGATGGCGGCCGTGGTGCTGAGCTCTGCAGGGTGCGGCGGGTCCGGTCCGGGCGCAGCCGAGCCGCATCGGATCGCGAGGTCGCCGAGTCCCGGCGCGCCGGAACCGGGTAACAACCGGGCGCTCGCGGCAGCGGAGGCCGTCCGGGTGCTCGCATCGATTCCGATCCCGCCCGGAGCGAAGGCGTACAGGCCGCTCCCTCACGGTGGCAGGTTGGGTCATCTCGGCTGCCGATGCGGAGAGGTCGATCCCTCGCTCACCCGAACGAGGTGGTGGACCGTTCCCATGTCGTATCGCGAGCTCGTGCACTGGTACGGCACCCACTCGCCGGCGAATCTCGGCTCTGCGTACTTCCCGGACGGATCGCTGTCCCCCCACGGCGACCTGGACTGGGCGATTCACATCAACACGACTGCCTACTCACCTCCCGCCGCCTTGGTCTCCTACGCCTGGGAGGGCCCGAACAGGACCGCGATCCGGACCGACGTCACGCTGGCCGCTCGCTACGACCGGACCGCCTCGACCGTCGCTCCGCGCAACGTGACGCGGATCGACATCACCAGGACCGTCCTCGGCGGCCCGGCGCGTCCGAAGGCTGCTGCCGTCACCGACCCTGCGCTTCTGACCAGGATCACCGCGGCGTTCAACAACCTCACGGGCGCGTTCGCGCGCGTGGGTCCGGCCGCCTGTGGCAGCCCGACCAGCGGCACCTACGTGTACGCAGTCACCTTTCACTGGCGAGGGCACACGCTGGCTGTCGACCCGGGCACGCCACTTTGTGGCGTCGGCATGGGCCTGACCCTCGACGGCGTGCGACTCCCTCAGGCCCTGGAGGACAACCCCAGCCTCGACGCCGCTCTCGAGGGCGCGTTCTGACCCGGATCGGCGAGTAGCGCGTGAGTGGTGACCGAGGTCGGCGTTTCGAGCGGCTTTTCGTTCACGATCGGTGCGCGGACGCGTTGGTGTGCCCGGTGTCGTTCCGGGGGACGGTTCTCCGGGTCCTCGGTGGTGGGGATGGGGCGGCGGCGTCAGGTCGCGACCGGGAGTGCTCGGATCCGGGTGAGCACGATCGGGAGCAGGTGGTCACCGGGTGGTAGCCGCAGGGTCAGGTGCCGGCCGTGGCGGATCAGGCGGGCTGGGACGCAGAGCAGTTCGTGACGGAGTCTGGCGCCGTGGGCGCGGCCGTCGTGGTCGATCCCGGTCAGTGCCTGGAGCAGGGCCGAGAGGTTCCCCGCGATCAGCGCGGCCCACATCCACACGCTGTTGACCGGATGGTGGCCGGAGGGAAGGTGCCGCAAGGCGGCGCCGAGCTTGGCCTCGCGGATCCGGTCTTCGATGTCGGTGCGGCGCCGGAACCACGCCTCGACCTCGAGGATCGTCTCGGCATCAGCTGCGTGCTGGCCGGGGCGGTCGTTGGCGGGGATGTTGGTGACGATGAACGAGACCGCGTGGGCGTGGGTGGCGGTGCCCTCCAGCGCGAGGGCGAGCTGGTTCTTGTCGATGGTGCGTCGGCGTCGCGACCTGGGGTCGGCCGAGATGTCCTCGGCATCGACGCGGACCCTGCGCACGATCGTGTAGGTGCCCTCTGGCCACCCGGCCGGGGCGTAGTCGGCCGCGGCGACCTGCGCACCGGGCATGCCGATCGCCTCGGTCCACGCGTCGGGTTCGATGCTGGCGTAGGCGCGCCACATCGCGGTGTTGCGTTTCGCCGCGATCGCGAAGTCACAGCCCTGCTCGACGGCAGCCTGGGCGAGGTCGGCGGTGAAGTACCCGGCGTCCGCACGGGTCCGCAACCGGTCCGCGGCCCGGGCCGCGGCACGCACGGGTTCGGGGATCCCGGCCAGGCCACGGGCCAGCATGTCCGCGGCGCGGGGTCGGACGTCGTCGTTGCCGGCCAGCAGATCAGCCGCCGTCGTCAGTCCGGCCTCGGCCCAGGTCGCCAGGTGCGGACGGCCAGCGCGTTGCCCGGCGTAGTTGTAGGCAACGCCTTGCTTCTTGGCCCCGTAGACCTCCACATCGGTGGAGTCCAGGTCCAGGGTCACTTTCGCGCTCAACGCGACCCGGCGTTCGACCGGCAGCAGTCCGAAGGCCCGGCAGGCGAGGTCCGCGATCGAGGTCTCGACCCCGGCCAGGTGCTCGGGCCCGAACCGGCGGGCCAGACCCGCAGCGGTCGTGGATGCCAGCACCGGCACCGCGGACAGCTCGGTGGCCGCGAGGTCGGCGCGCTGCCGGTCCAGGCCGACCAGCGAGTCGGCACCCAGCAGCTGGGACTGCGCCATGGCGACCAGCAGCTCGCCCGCAGACGCGCCCCGGTCGCGCTTCTTGATCGGCCCGACGCCACGGTCGAACCGGGCCACCACGTCGAGCTTGTCCACGAACTCCGCGACCGCAGCGACCCCCGACGTCGCGGTCAGCGACGGGTCCGGCGCGCCGATCCGCACACGCTTTCCGACCCGGCCACGACGACGTACTCTCTTCACCGACAGGGTGTCCTTCCCGCGTGGATCTTCGAAGCCTCAACAACCTCGATTCTCCAAGCAGGACGGGCACTCTCGTCGTTTCACACGCGGATCACGCCGGCACTACTCGCGGATTCGGGTCTGACACCGACA
>CAWFKC010000002.1:0-83033 GCA_963816325.1 uncultured Actinomycetota bacterium
CCAAGCCTCCTGTGCCGGCGGGCGAGGCGAAGGCGAACACCTCCGACCCCGAGAGCCGGATCATGAAGACCAAGGACGGCTACGTGCAGGGCTACAACGCCCAGGCGGTCGCGACTGAGGACCAGATCGTGGTGGCTGCCGAGGTCACCGACGAGCACAACGACCACGCCCAGCTGCATCCGATGATCGCGGCCACAAACCGGTCGCTGGCCGAGGCTGGCATCGACGACGAGGTCGGCCGGTTGCTTGCTGATGCCGGGTACTGCAGTGAGGACAACCTCGCCGCCCTCACCGGCCAGGACCCGGACTGCTTCATCGCGACCCGCAACACCCGGCGCAGCCCCCAGCCGAGGAACGGTCGCCGTGGCCCGCTGCGCGCCGATGCGACCCTGGTGGACAACATGGACCGGAAGGTCTCGAAGAAGGCCGGCCGAGCGGTCTACCGGAAACGGCAGCACATCATCGAGCCGGTGTTCGGTCAGATCAAGGACGCCCGGGGAGCCAGACGGTTCATGCGCCGCGGGAAGGCCGCCGCGGCAAGCGAGTGGAAACTGCTGATGGGCACCCACAACCTGCTCAAGCTCTACCGACAGACCCTCACCGACCCCAGCGCCTGGCCCCGGGCGCTCCGAAACGGGGCCCCAGCAACCTGAGAGCCCCTGGGGTGACCTCCCCCCGCCCCACTGTTCTCCTCGACACGAGGCCGTCTACGCGTTCCACCGCTGACACCGATCACCTACGCCAGGCGAAACACGAAGCGCTTTCCGCAACACGCTCTCGCCAGGTGGATTTTGCAGGTCACACCGCCTCTGGAGCGGCCGATCGCGTGGTCAGGCGGCTCGGGATCGCCGCTGCGCACGAAGGGATTCGTGTAACTCGATCCAGCCCCCTGTGTCCCGAGCCAGGGTGGCGCCGTGCTGGTGCACCCGGCTGATCGTGGAGTCCACCGACACCGTCCACTCCACCTCCCCGAGCGCGGCCGCGTGCTGTTGCACCGTGGCCAGCAGCTTCGCCCAGGTCCCATCGCTCGACCAGCCCACGAACCGCTGGTAGATCGAGTTCCACTTCCCGAACCGTTCGGGAACGTCACGCCACGGCGCACCGGTGCGGAACCGCCACGCGATCCCCTCCACCGTCGTACGCATGTCCATCGGCGGGCGGCCACGTCCCTTCGGGGTCGGGAACAACGGCGCCAACACCGCCCACTGCTTGTCCGTGATCTCCTGTCGAGTCGCCATCCCTCAACCCTGACGGCGACCCACCCAGAATCTCTTTACCAACACGCCCTAGCGGTCACTGCCATGACAACCTCCGACTGGTACAAGATCTAGTACCAGTGTGCGTCACGTGCAGCGCCCACGCAACGCCCTGAATTCGGCACGACAGAGTTTCCCTGTCCGCGGCATGAGCGGACACGCTATGCCGTACGGACAGGGGCATGAGCAACGGCTGATCTGTCGATCGCTCGCAGATCCGCGCGGGCGGCTGAGGGCCGTCAATGAGGTCCGCGCAGCTGCTTCGCCCGGATTGCGGCGAGAAGTCCGACAACCGCGGTGCCCGCAAGGAGTACGGCGCCCCAGGCAACTCCCCAGGAGATGAGGCCATCCGACGCGATGTTGTCGATGAGGTCGCCGTCGAACAAGCCGGCCAGGAGACTGAGCAGGCACATCGCACTGAGAAGGAAAGCCGCGATCACGCCCACCGGAGGCCGCGTGTTGCGCGCGGCCAACCACGCGAGGCCGAGCTGTGCCGCCCCGATCGGGAGGGGCACCGTGTTGTCGGTCTCGAAACCCCACGCCTCGTTCCACGTGTCCGCGCCTGAGGCGAGGGCGATGAAACCGCCGATCACGTCGCAGACCAGCAACCCCGACATGGCCCCGAGGAGAGCTCGTCCAGAGGTCACCGACGGCATGGACCGAAATCGTCGGAGGGATCGAGGTCGATCGCGACCCGGCTCTCTGGGCACATGGCAAGTATCGCGCGACCAGCGCTCCTCGGCGTGATCGCTCAGCGGCAAATCCGGTAAACGGACTGCGCGGCGACACGCGGGAACAGGCGCGTTTTCGGGGGAAGGGCCTTCACATGGCGTCAAGGGCTGGTTCGTGGCTAGTAGGGGTCGGCGTGCGGGCCTCACGCGTGAACCGTGAGCGTCGTTGTCGGCACGGGCGAACCTCATGATGGTCGGGAGCTAGGCTGCGGCGGGTGCCTGATCTAGCGCCCGACGAATATTCTGCAGCGTTCGATGCGCGATGCGCCGCCGCTGAACGCGATGGAACGCGTCGTGTGGACGGGCTTGGCATCCAAGGGCTGGTTCCGGTCGACGGGGAGTCACCCGCTGAGCTCCTGGTTGTGGATGACCGAGCCTTCGACGTCCTCTCGACCGTGTTGCCGCTCGTCTCGGGCGGAACGGTCAGGGTCCACGAGGCGGCCAGGCGTTGCGCCGAGCTCATCCGCCGGGACCGGACGTGGACGCCGAAGGCGGTCACGGCGATGGTGTGCCGCGACCTTCGCACCGTGCCTGGGCCGCTGCTGCCGGGCGGCCTGACGCTGCGCCCGGTGCGCCGCATTCCTGAGGACCCACCCTACGAGGTGTCGTTGACGGACGCGGTTGCGGCCGCCGAGCGGGCGGCGCCATCCGGTGAGGTGTCGACCGCGGCACTCGTCGCGTACCTGAGGTCGCTGCCGAAGGGACCCCGACTCTTTGCCGCGGTCGACGATGACGGCGTGGTGCGCGGCACGAGTGGATCGCGCACCTTCTTTTCGGAGGCGTACGTGTTCTTCGTCAATACCGATCCGGGCTGGCGCCGACGCGGTGTGGGGTTGTCGATGACGGCGGCCGCCCTGCGCTCCGCGGCGAAGTCGGGAGCGACACGGGCCTGCCTCGACGCCAGCGGGCCAGGCATTCCGCTGTACCGGCGCCTTGGTTTCACTGCAGTCGCCCAGATCACCCAGTTCTCCCGTCCCGGCTGACCGATTCCCCAGCTCTGGCGCAGGGGGCGAACGTCGCCCTTCGACACGGCAGAGCTTGCCTGTCCGCGGAAGACATCCGATTACCGCCTGTTGCGCCTCAGGGGCGCTGCTCCCTCAACGAGGTCGCCGGACGAGGGCTGAAGACCTGGGCCGGGCTCCACGGTCCAGTAGCCATGTCGCCACAGCCACGTGTGGGCGACCCGCTGGATGACAGAACGATGAAACAGCCAACGGGACCACCTCGGCGCCTCGTCCAGTCGTGGTGATGCGCCGCCTGGAGGGAACCAGTCCCACCCGGCTGCCCGCCCCTCTGGCGCCGTCCATCCGCCGGGACTTCGGACGTAGATCGGCTCGATGCTCATGGTCCCCACCTTCCCGGTTGCGGTCAGCAAGCGCATCGGAGTTCTTTGCGAGGACAGCGCGGATCGCGGCATGAGGGTGAAAGTCTGCAGCAGCTGGCGGCGGCGTGCAGCGACCGCGTGGGTAGGACGTGAATGTCAGTGCTTCCGATGACCGGCCCGGACAAGCAAACTTCCTACCCGACGACCGGGGCCGAGTCGTGTTCGAGACCACCGCGCCTCTGCGTGAGCTGGCGAATGCCGTCGCTTGCGGCGCGCAGATGGTCCTCGACGAGTACGGCAAGGCGGGTACCGAGAGTTGTGGAGCGAACATCCATTCCCGTATGGCAAGCTCGACCTAATCCAGGCCTACCTCGCACATGGGTGAGCCGCGCTGACAGCGGCCATGAGCGGACGCGGCAGCGCATCCGCGGGGTCCGGAGTGCGATGCTGGGGTCATGGCCCTCACGGATGCCGCGCCCACTTCACTCCCACGTACCCTGGCCCGCTGGGTGCTCGGCGCCGCCCTCGTCGGCGCAGGGACCAGCCATCTCACTTTCGCCCGCGACGACTTCCGCGCCCAGGTCCCGGCCTGGTTCCCCGTCGACGACGCTCCTGTCGTGCTGGTCTCTGGTCTCGTGGAGATAGGCCTGGGAGCCGCGCTTCTGGCCTCGAGGCGTGGCCGCGTCACCGTGGGATTCGTGGTCGCGGCCTTCTTCGTCGCAATCTTCCCCGGGAACATCGCGCAGTACATCGAGGCCAACGACGCGTTCGGCCTCGACACGGACCAGAAGCGGCTCATGCGGCTCTTCTTCCAGCCGGTGCTGGTTGCCTGGGCGCTGTGGGCCACGGCGGCCTGGCGGGACCGCCCGCGCCGTAGGTGACCGGGCAGGGCAGGGACGACGAGGATGGGGGCTGCACGACCAGCGGCTTGTGAGGGCGGATGTGTGGCGAACCTGGCAAGCATTGCTCAACGCGAGAAGGAGCCTTCATCTGCCGCCGGTTGATCGTCAGTGGTTGGTGCAGGATGCGTCGGGACCTGCGTTGTAGTGGTCCTTGGTGCGGTTGACCAGGATGGTGGCGTAGGGGACGCCGGCCTTCATTAGGAGCCAGGTCTGGGTGGTGTCACCTACGTATCCGACGGCAAGCGGCCTCGTCGTGAACCGTCCCGATTGACCAGCCTGTGCTGACCAGTTCTGGAAGTCACGCGCGACGGCTTCGGCCGCTGATTGAGCCGAAGCGGCGTGGTCAATGAAGCCGAGCGCCCAATCGACGATCCCGCTGCCGCTGCAACCATCTGCATCTACGTCCCGAGTTCCGCGCCAGTTTCCGCCCGGGTCCGTGACCTCGAGTGTTGTCGTCTTGCCCTTGCCCATTTGGTCGACCGGATCACAGCCGAGCGTGGCAATGCCGGGGGCGAGCGCGAGGCTCCAGGTTTGTTGTCCCGGGTGGATGGGGTCGCCTCCAGCTACGCCGCCGGTCCCTGTCGACTTGTACGTGAGGTAAGACCCTCGGGGAAGCCCGTTGGTGATCCGCAGTGCCACTCCGCCCGGGCGCGTTTGCACCTTGTGGGTGTTCACCGCGATGCCTTCAGGTGAACAGGTAACGGCGACCTCGTCTGGCAGTGGGGACTTGATGACCGCTGGGTTGACCGGACGCCCAGTGGGGTCGCTTGGTTGTGTCGCCGCGCCCGTACTGGCGTGGTGCGCGGCGGTTCCGCATCCGGAAAGCGCAGCGATCGCGGCTACCGCGATCAGCGCCGAACGAATAGGCATCCCTACCTCCTGTGTCGCGCGCGACATCGTCGTTGACTATGACGTCAGCGCACGCCTCATCGGTTCCGTCGGGCGAAGATCCGGCGCGACGACGAGCCCGCTCATCGGCACGACCGAGCGGAACGCGGCTAGGGGTGATCTGGGGAGCCGGGGCGTCGCTGGGGGGGTGGGGCGTGTGAGGCGTGGACAGCGAGAGCTTCTGACATCGAGTACGGCAGTGAGGGTTACGGGGAGGGTTGGAGTGACGGCGCGTGGGGATGGGTGGGCTGATCGAGCGCCACACGCGGAAGCGGGAGAGGGGCCGCAGGCAGCCGATCGAGACGATGCTGCGGATGATCTGCTGCAGGTGTGGTCTCGCTCTCGGATGAGGGCGTGGAGGACGCGGTCTACGACTCGTACGCGATGCGCGGTCCTGGGTCGGACTTCGCCGTCGAGCAGGTCCCCGATGCGACGACGCTGCTGCACTTTCGGCACTGCTGGAGAAGCCGAGCTGGGGAGAGCCTGCGGCGCAGAACCAGATCTTCGAGGACGAGGGCTGGATCATGCGCGGCGGCAGCATCGTCGACGCCACGATCATCGCGGCACCGTCCTCGACGAAGAACGCCACAGGCACACGGGACCGGAGATGCATCAGACGAAGAAGGGCAACCAGTGGTACTTCGGGATGAAGGCCCACCTCGGGGTCGATGCCGGCACTGGGTATGCCCACTCGGTGACCGCGACTGCGGCGAACGTGCACGATCTGGACGAGGCGGTCAACCTGGTGCGTGTCGATGACGAGGTCGTCTACGCCGATGCCGGCTACCAAGGAGCGGCCAAGCGGCCCGAGGTGGTCGGCGACGAACACCTCTCGAAGATCGAGTGGCGGGTGGCTGCCCGCAAGGGCGTGTTGAAGACGATGACCGCACACGATCGGGCACTGGAGTCCCGCAAGGCCTCAGTGCGGGCCAAGGTCGAGCATCCGTTCCTGATCGTGAAGCGTGACTTCGGCTTCACCAAGACTCGCTACCGCGGGATCGGCAAGAACCTCAACCATCTCAACGTGCTGTTCGCCTCGGCGAACGGCGATGCGGGCACGCGCCGTCGCCCTGATGGGGTGACGGCGAGGCGTCAGCCTGCCCGAAACCGCATCCCCAGCCCGAAACGGGGCCTGAGGGCGCACCGAGGACGCCCCGGGCCACCACGCGACCTTCAGGCGCCGCACGGAACGGGGAGGAGGAAGGCTAGATGAGTGCGCGACTCGCCGACCACCCCGAGCAGGCCCTACCCCGAGGTGAGCCGATGACCGCCGAGGTCTTCCCTGCGCGGCTGTGAGCGCGAGCTGTGCTGCACCGGCGGCCGTGACAACTGAGACTGACGCGTGCGCTCCTCAAGAGCGGATGATTCGGGTTGCCGACGGACTGTCCACCGGCTGATAGGACAGCGTCCCCCGTGTCGCCAGCACGAGAACCAGGCCCACGACTCCGAACGACGCAAGGACGGCCATCGACGCGGTTCGACCGGCGACCAACCCTGAGGCGGCGTCGAGCGACGCGTGGGCAAGAGCAGCAAGGAGCACGCTGCCGCCGGTGTGGTTGAACAGCCATGTCAGCAGCAGGGACTGCCCGACTGCGCCGACCGCCGTGAAGACCAACAGGCTTACGGCGATGCTTGCCACGTCCGGCCCGGCGGAGTTGTACCCCGGGACAAGGATGAACACCGGTAGGTGCCACAGTCCCCAGAGCACACCCAGCACCACCGACGCCGCGAGGGGTCCCATGCGCACCTGCATCCGGGGTAGCGCAAATCCACGCCATCCGGGCTCTTCCTGCCCACCCCCCAAGACCATCAGGAAGGACAACGTCGCGAGGTAGGTCACGACGACCGATGCACCGGATCCGGCGAACCGCTCGCTCCAGTCCCCGGTGAGCAACCCCACGAGGAATCCCAGCGCCGGGAGGCCGACCAGCGCGACGAGGTACCACCGCACCCCGACCCGCCATTGGACACAGCGCCGCAGGAATGCACGAGTTCCGTCCCGACCGTCGACCAGCCCGGACACGAGCAGCGCGGCGAGTGGAGGTCCGAAGGCGCCAGGAACGAACCAGGCGAGCGTGTCGCGTTCCATCATCCCGAGAACGACGAGCCAGTACGCCCAGCTGAAGAGGTAGGCCAGCACGAAGAACGCGGTTACCGGATGAGCCCGTGCGGTGCCCGCGATGAACGCGCCGCCCCGGGTACGCCCTGCACGCACAGTCACGGATCCCATGGGCCACCTTCCACCGAGCACGATAGGCGAAGCAGGGGCACACCGCCGTCGGGAAGCGGCAAGATCACTAATGTGACATGCCCTTGGGCTGCGCCGCCCGCAGATCGGCATGTCCGTAAAGAGCTCGTCGTGAACGGAGCCACGGAGAACGACGAGGCGCAACTTGTCCCGCGCAGAGGTGACGGCCGGCCTACGAGATCCTGCCCGCCGCCCAAAGTTGAGAGAGTTCCAATAGGCCACCACATCGCTGTTCGGACAGACCGAGCGTCTCAAGCTCTGACTCTGCAGTTGTCGCGTCGGCGTCCAACTGTTTCAGCAGCCGTCGGGTCGTGATGTGGGTTGCGTCGCGGTGCCTTCGAGGGACCGGTGTTCCCAGACGCCCGCGGTGGTTGGCGGGACCGCAGCAACGTGGGCGCGGCGTTCCGTCGAGTTCGTGGCGGGTCGCAGTTCGAGTGGGTGAAGACGCACACCTACCGCAAGACGGTCGCCACTCTTCTCGACCAGAGCGGTGCGAGCGCCCGGATGATCGCGGACCAGCTGGGGCACTCGCGGGTGTCGATGACCCAGGACGTGTACCTCGGTCGGCGTGCTTCGAACGCCGGGAACGTGGCTGCCCTGGAGGCTTGGAACGCCGCGCGCGACCGAGGGCGAGGTCAGCGACCAGTGACGCGCACTCTTCCCATTTGGCGGCTGCTGACCAGCCTGCTGGCGTGGTTCCACGCTCGATCGGTAGGCCCCGTGGGACTCGAACCCACAACCCGCGGATTAAAAGTCCGCTGCTCTGCCAATTGAGCTAGAGGCCCGGGAGGTGCGGACTTTGGTCCGCAGAACCCTCCGGACAACATCGACGTAGTTCGTGCCGTGCCGCGGTGCCCGAGTGGCCCAGTATGCCGTAGCCGTTGCCCACGCGAGGAGTCGGCGTAGAGGCTCCTGCTCGGGCCTGTGACGGTCAGGCCACGGTCACCTCGGGCAGGGCGTGTCCACGCACGTCGTCGAGGATGGCGACGATGCTGTCGACCTGTTCGTCGGTGAAGATCATGTCGGGGCCGTGGGGAGCTGTGTCGGTGAAATGGCGACTCGTAGAGTCGTGCCACCTCCATCACTCCGTTGGCGGTCAGGTGTTCGGTGATGAGCTGGATGAGCCGGAGTCGGGTGGCCGCAGTGAGCCGTCGGAGAGATAGCGGTCGAAGGCTGCCGTGGCGGCTTCGCGGTCCAGGCCCACCGAGGTGAGCTGGAGGTTGCGACGCAAGCGCTGGAGAACGAGGTGGTGCGTGGCCCTGGCACCTTCGACTCTACGCACGTCGAGGACCCGCCTGAGGGGACGAGCGTCATGCGCGATGACCCGGCCGGGCCATTTCGGGATCCCACCGTTGACACCCGGGTCGCGGCGCGTCGAGCGTGGGCGCCCGGGCGGTGACGACGTTCCTCTCGGACGGGATCATGTCGACCGACCGACCTCTTCCGATGGACCGGGTGTACCTGTTCAATCCCGGGCAGCAGCTCGACGTGGGAGACCGCAAACTCACCGCGTTCCGCCCCCGCTGTTCGACAGTCCCGCCACGGTCGGGTTCTTCGACCCGAAGTCGGGGACCTGCCTCGCCTCCGACTGCTTCGGTGGTCCGATGCCGAGCGCCGAGCTCGCGGAGAGCCCGGACGTGCGCGACGTCCCGGCCGAGGAGCTCCGGTTCGCCCAGCTGCTGTGGGCCACCGTCGACAGCCTGTGGATCCACGTCGCCGACCACGACAAGTTCATGAGCACCGTGGAGCCCGTGCGACAGATGGACCCCACCGTCATCCTCAGCACGCACCTGCCCCCGGTGGTGGAGGACACCGCGTCCTGCCTCGAGATGCTGCAGGTGGTCCCGCTCGCCGACCCGTACGTCGGCCCGGACCAGCGGGCCCTCGAGGAGATGCTGGCCGGCTTCGAGCCGACCGCCGCAGCGGACACGCCCGTGGCGGACTGATCCCCCGGCGACCCGCGCGGACGGGCTACCGGATTTTGGCCTTTCCGTGCCAGCGCGGCTTGCCAAGGTTTTGCCCCGTCCGTCTGCTTTCGGCGCGTTGCCGCGGGGGCCTGCCCGGTGGAACAGTCAAGCCTTGGCCGGTCGCGACCGGCGGCCGGCGATCCGACCGGTTGGAGGTAGTCCGATGGCTGAGGTACTCGTCAGCAACCTGGACCAGGAAGGTGAAGGGCGCCCGTTCAAGGCACACGGGCACGCCCTTCTCGCCAACGCGGGGGCTGTCTCTGTTCTCCGGGGGACGTTCGAGCCGGGCTGGCGGTGGTCGAGCGACGTGGCCCCCCTTGCCGGAACGTCGTCGTGCCAGGTGCACCACCAGGGGTACGTGCTCGCGGGCAGCATGAAGATCCGCATGGACGACGGCGCGGAGTACGAGCTGCGTGCCGGTGACCTGTTCGACATCGCTCCCGGGCACGACGGCTGGGTCGAGGGCGACGAGGCGTGCGAGATGGTCGACTTCGCTCCGCAGGCCACGCGGTACGCGGTGGGCCGTCCGACCGACATCGAGGGGCCCGAGGACGCCGGCATGCAGCTGGTACGGCGTGGCTACGCGGCGTTCAACACCGGGGACGTTGACACCCTTCACGGGCTCTTCGCCAGCGACGCGGTGCAGCACGTGCCCGGCAGCGGACCGCTCGCCGGCACCTACAAGGGGCCCGCGGCGATCTTGGGCTACTACGCTCGTCTGGCCGAGATGACCGACGGCACGTTCCGCGCCGATCTGGTCGACGTGCACGGGGACCGGCGCGGCCATGTCCTGGCGGTGCACCAGGTCTCCTCGGTGCGGCACGGAGTCAAACGGGTCTCCCGGGGGTCGATCCTGTTCACGCTGCTCGGTGACAAGGTCACCGACATGCTGGAGATGCACGGTGACCTGCCGGGCGACGACGCCCACCTGAGCCGCTGAGCAGTGGAGGCGTGGGGCGCCGGGGTCGGCTCCGTCGCGCCCCACGGCCGCCGCACGTGACCCGAGGCTCTCCGCGAGACTGGTCGTAGGCATGGACGGGCGGATCACGCTGCTCGGGGTCGTTCGGGGTCGTCCGCGCGCCGGCTCGCCGTACGATCGAGGCACGATGAGCGGCGAGCGAATCGGGTTCTGCACTGCCCCGGACGGGGTGCGGATCGCCTATGCGGTCAGTGGTGCGCGTCGAGGTCGGCCCCTTGTCCGGGTGGCGACGTGGTTGACGCATCTGGAGTACGACCTCGATGTCTATGGGCACTGGCTGCAGGAGCTGGGAGCGGACCGGCCCTACGTGCGGTACGACATGCGGGGCTGCGGGCTCTCCGACCGGGACGTGTCGGACCTGTCGCTGGACGCCAAGGTCGCCGACCTCGAGGCCGTCATCGACGCCGTCGGGACGGACGGGGTCGACCTGCTGGGCCTGTCCGGGGGTGGACCGGTAGCCATCGCCTACGCGCACCGGCATCCGCACCGCGTTGCCCACCTCGTCCTGTTCGGCAGCTATGCCCGCGGGCGCGCTCTGCGTGGTGCAGGCACCGTTCGGGCGCACGAGGAGGAGGCCCTGCTGCTGTCACTCACGCGCGTCGGCTGGGGCGGCGGGAACCCGGCCTTCCGGCGGGTGTTCACAAACCTGTTCATGCCTGATGCGACCGAGGCGGAGGTCACGGCCTACGAGGAGATGCAGGCGTTGTCCGCAGATGCCGAGACCGCTGCCGGGATCAGGGAAGCCAGCTACCACACGGACGTCACCGAGGCTGCGGCCACCCTCGCCGTGCCCACGCTGGTGATCCACGTCCGCGACGATCAGGTCGCCCCGTTCGAGGAGGGACGCAGGCTGGCGGGGCTGATCCCCGGGGCTCAGTTCGTCCCCATCGACGGGCGCAACCACATTCTCGGGGCGCACGACGCGGCCTGGGGTGCCTTCGTCGACGAGCTCCGCCGGTTCCTCGCTACCCCGGCGGCACCCCGGGAGCTCGACCTCGGACACCTCAGCCGTCGGGAGCGGGAGGTGCTCGAGCTCGTCGCAGACGGGCAGGACAACGAGCAAATCGCGAGCACACTCGTCCTGAGCGTCCGCACGGTCGAGCGACACCTGTCGAACATCTACAGCAAGCTCGGGATCACGGGGAAGGCCGCCCGCGTGGCTGCGGCCGCCCGGCTCATGCGGGGCGGCTGACCGGACTACGTGCATCCCGCCATCCGCAGGGTGCGGATGCGCAGCGGGTTGCGTGCTTGCCCCGATGCCCGATCCCGCCGGCCCCACCTAGCGTCCGATGACGGAGGTGGTTCGAGTGGCTGTTCAGCAGGCGACGACGACAGCTCGGGCCTCACGGAGGGCGGTCGCGGCGGCACCCTCGCTGTTCGCCGCGACGTTCGCGGCGCAGGCGACCGTGTTCGTGCTGCCACCGCTCCTGCCGGCTCTGGCGGCGACGTTCGGAACCTCGGTCGGCATGGCCGGACAGCTGCGCGCGGTCAGTGGGGTCGCGGCACTCGTCGCGCCCGCAGCCGTCCTCGTCCTCGCGCGGCACGTGGGCACCCGCAACCTGATCCTGCTCGGCCTTCTGCTGGACGCCGTCGGGGCGATCATGGCCTTGTCCGCATGGACCTTCGGCGCACTCGTCGCCGCCCACGCGGTGATGGGCATCGGGTTCGGGATGGTCCTGAGCGCGTGCCTGGCCGCCTCGGCCGAGTGGGCCCCCGGCGGGGGTCGGGCCCGACTGCTGTCCTGGACCATGATGGGGATGGGCGCCGCCGCAGTCGTGGTGACCCCGCTGGCCGGCGCCGCGGCGATGCTCGGTTGGCGGCTGGCCTGGTTGCTCCCGACCGCAGGCAGCCTGGTCGCGCTCGGCGCCCTCGCCACCCGGCCGTCGGCCAAGGTCGCCCCGGTCGGCGGTGGAGTGTCGTTCTCGACCTTCCGCGTGCCCGGGGCCGCGAGCTGGTGCACCGGAGAGCTCCTTGCCTACGCCGGCTGGTCCATCGTCACGGTGTACTCGGCTGCCCTGTTCATCCAGTCCTACGGCACCAGCCCACTGGTTGCCGGGGTGACCATCAGCGCGAGCGCGGCGGCGTTCCTGGTCGGCAACCGCCTGGCTCGCCCGCGGCTCGAGGCTCCCCGGGCGCCGCTGCTGGTCCTCGCGCTGGCGATGGCAGTCTCCGCAGCGGCGCTCGGACTGGCACGACCGAGCTTCGGGGTCAGTGCGGTCCTGCTGGTGCTCCTCGGCCTGTTCAACGGCGGCCGCAGCCCGGCCGGAAGCGCCCTCGGGTTGCAGCTGGCGCCCGAGCACCGCCTGCAGCTGATGGCCGCGCGTACCTCAGCACAGTCGCTGGGCTACCTCGTCGGCGCCAGCTGTGGCGGCCTGGTGCTGACCGGCCATGGGTTCGCAGGCCTCGGTGCGCTCATGGGCGTGCTGTTCGCCATGGCGGCACTACCCCACGCGGTTGCCCTCGCTCGACACCGTCGAGGGCGGCACCTGATGCACTCCTGACGGAGGGCATCACCGTCTGGCTCGTGCTAGCGATGCCGAGCGCCCTTCGTCACGCGAGCAGGGCCCAGGGTCCGTGCTGGGTCGGTCGGCCCGGGTCGCTGCGGGCTCAAGGTGAGAAAGTCTCGCGAACGGCCTCGTGGAGGTGCTCTCATAGAGGACGGAGCAGGTCGGGGGCGCTCCAGGAGTCGATGGGGGTCGACATGTGGGGGATTCGCGGTTCGCGCCGTACCAGGACGCTACGGGGACTGGCCGTCTGGCTGACAGCGCTGACGGTGCTCGCAGCGCCTGCGTGCACGCCGTCGAGCAGCCCGGCGGGCAGTGCCAGGGGGGTCGCCCTCGAGCAGCTCCCCCGCATCCCGTGGGAGGGGGGTCCGGCGTACTGGAAGAAGTTCCGCAACGCGGACAAGGGCGGCTGGGACCGGCCGTCGTTCTTCCCGATCGCGATCTGGTACGACCAGATCTCCACCAACGAGCAGGTCCGCTGGGACAAGGCACACGGCGTCAACACCTACCTCGGCCTGTACCGCACCACGCCGTTCTCGCTGTTCAAGGACAACCACGTCTACTACATCGGCGACCGGCTGAACCCGAGCTTCGATCCGTCCTCCGGCTACTGGGTCGGCAACTTCCTCGGCGACGAGTACGACGGCCGCTACTCCCCCTCCGAAGGCCAGAAGGTGCTGCGCCGCGAGAGGCACAAGTACGCCGGCAACGGCAAGTTCGACTACGCCAACTACACCGGGCTCGTCGTGGGGCCGGACTTCCCGGCGCGGGACGCGCGCGCCTACGTGAACCGGTTCACCGACGTGGTCTCCCTGGACATGTACTGGTACACGATCCCGTTCTGCGACTGGCGCCCGTACCGCGGCGACCTCTTCCTGGTGCCCATCCCGATGCGCTCGTGCCGTACGGCGTCGTCGTACGGTCGCACCGTGCGGGCGCTGCGGCAGCGGGACGCGAGCGACGGCAGGCGCCAGCCGGTCTGGCAGTTCGTGGAGCTCCTCAACGGTGGGTCGGGCGACACCGTTCCACGACTGATCGCTCCCGACCAGCTCCGCGGCGCGGTGATGTCCTCACTGATCAACGAGGCGCGCGGCATCTTCTACTTCGACCAGTCGATGTCCGGGCCGTGCTACGGCGGCAACGTCCTGCGCTCGGTGCAGCTCGACCGGCACGCTTGTGGGGCGGTGCAGGTGCAGGCGATGAAGGTGGTCAACAACCAGGTCCGCCGTCTCGCGCCCGTCCTGAACACGCAGTCCTACCGCTACCGGTTCGGTCCCGGGCTGCAAACCATGCTGAAGGCGCGGGACGGCTACGCCTACGTGTTCGCGATGGTTGACGGCAACAACCCCGGCCGCCGTACCTTCCGGCTGCCTGCGGGCGTGCGGGGCACCACGGCGTCCGTGCTCTTCGAGGGACGGAGCGTCCCGGTGCACGACGGTACGTTCTCGGACGTCTTCGCCAAGGAGAGCAGCTACCACGTCTACCGGATCGCTCTCTGAGGGCCGCGGCGCGACCCCGGCTACCGCAGGTCGCGGGTGTGGGAAGCGGCTGCCCGCGGTTTCGTGTTGCCGGGGCCGGGGCCGGGGCCGGGTTGGTGCGGTGAGACGTCCGGCCGGTAGTGCGTGTGCAGCAGTCGCCGCCGCTCCTCATCGGTGAGAGCGGCGCGGAGAGTGGCGACCTCGGTGTTGTGGTGCGACCGCCGCTTCGGCAGGGCGGCATCGGTCGCGTAGAGACCGCTGGCCCGCTGTCGGCGGACCGCTATGTTGAAGCCGCGCGGTTGCCCGCCGCCGCCGACGCAGCCGCCGGGGCAGGCCATCACTTCGATGAAGGCGTACGGCGAGCACCCGTCACGGATCTCCTGCAGCAGGGGCGGCAGGTTGTGCAGCCCGTGCACGACGGCGACCTCGACCGATCGGCCGTCGAGGTCGAGGACGGCCGACCGTACCCCGGCCATGCCGCGCACAGCGTGCACGTCGAGGTCCTCCATCTCCTTGCCGGTCACCCACGCGTGGACGGTGCGGAGCGCGGCCTCGAGCACCCCTCCGGTGGCCCCGAAGATCGTGCCGGCGCCCGTCTCCTCCGAGAGCATGCGGGTCGGCGTGTCCTCTGGTACGTCGGGCAGGTGCAGCCTCGCCGCCTTCAACATGCGGATCAGCTCTCGCGTGGTGAGCACGTGATCGACGTGACGGCGACCGTCGTCGGCCATCTCCTCGCGCTCGGCCTCGAACTTCTTCGCGGTGCAGGGCATGACCGAGACGCTGACGACAGTCTCCGGGTCGATCTCGCGCGCCGGCGCCCACCAGTTCTTCGTGACGGCGCCGAGCATCTGCTGCGGCGACTTGCACGTGGAAAGGTGCGGCACCAGGTCAGGCCAGAAGATCTCGACGTACCTGACCCACCCCGGGCAGCAGCTGGTGATCAGCGGCAGTGCACGCTGTTCCTGGAGTCGGTGAATGAGCTCGGTTGCTTCCTCGACGATGGTCAGGTCCGCCGCGAACTCGGTGTCGAAGACGGCGTCGAAGCCGAGCAGCCGCAGGGCGCCGTACAAGTGTCCGATCAGGTTGGTGCCCGGCGCCACCCCGAAGGCTTCGCCGATCGCCACCCGGACCGCGGGAGCGACCTGGACGGTCACGAACTTGGCAGGATCGACCAGGGCCTCCTGAACCTGGCGGATCGCGGGCTTCTCGACGATCGCGGCGGCCGGGCAGACGTGGGTGCACTGCCCGCAGTGGACGCAGCGGTCCGGATCGATCAGGAGCCTGGTGTCGTGGGCCCGCCCGACGAAGTGGATGGCGCCGACCGGGCAGATGGTCTCGCACCGGCGGCAAAGCACGCAGTTGTCGTGCTGCTGGATGAGCACCGGGTGACTCTCGTCCGGAGGCTGGGGCTCGACGTGCTCGTGAGGGTAGCGGCCGAGCTGCAGGTCGTGGCCGGCCAGCATCGCGCGCAGCTCGCACTCTTCCGCCCCGAAGGGGCAAGCGATGCAGGAAGCCCTGTGCTGCAGCGCCATGAGGGCCGCGCTGGTGTCCCGCTCCCTGTCGAGTCTCGCGCTGTGCACCGTGATCAGGGCACCGTCCTCGGCCGGCGTCAACGCATAGCGACAGGCGCACGCGGTGATCGTCCGGCCGCCGGTGAGCCGGACCTCGACGTTGCACTGGCCACAGTTGCCGGGCGTGGAGGGGACCTTGGCACTGCCTGGCGGCATCTCGGGGACCATGCAGAAGGTCGGGCACTCGACACCGACCAGGTCCGCCGCCTTCTTGATCGTGGTGCCACGGGGCACGGTGACCCTCACCCGCCCGGCGCTGACGCGGTCATCGCGGATGAGGGTGACGGTGACGGTCACCCCCGCCTCGCAGGCCTGAGGACCGCGTAGGCGATCGCGCCACCGGAGAGGGCGGTCACCAGCTGGGGCCAGCCCATCATGGTGAGCGCGACCGGGACCACCGGCGCCGCCAGCAAGCCGGTGGAGGCGGCCAG
Source organism: uncultured Actinomycetota bacterium (assembly GCA_963816325.1). GTDB lineage: Bacteria > Actinomycetota > Actinomycetes > Propionibacteriales > Nocardioidaceae > Nocardioides_B. The sequence continues at coordinate 16,280 of CAWFKC010000002.1, forward strand.
CAGGCTCGTTGCCCCGAACAGCCAGCAGTACTTCACCACGGCTGCCGCGACGGCGCCCAGCCACCAGCCCCGCTCGCGCAGCAAGGAGAAGACCGTCACGAGCAGGACGTTGCCCAGCATGATCAGCGGCACCAACGGCGCGAGCGGCGCGGGCAGCTGCCCGGACATGACCGCGAAGAGGCTGGGCAGGACACCGATGCTGACCGCGGCTCGCGGACCCAGCAGCACGACGGCAACCAGCAGGGTGGCGTTGACGAGGGTGCCGGTGAAGAACTGCGGCAGTCCCAGCATCGGCGCTACGACGGAGATGCCGAGCAGGATTGCGAACGTGTGGGACGCTGCTGCGGCGCGTCGTAACGAGATGGTCCGGACCGCTGCCACCGGGTGCCCTCCCCTGAACGCTTGTCCACTCACCTACAGCCTTCGGCATCCGTACGTCGACCTGAAGGGTCGATCGACCCCCCGAGGACCGCGTTGGTACCGCGTGTGCTGGTCCACCCGGTACACCGCCGGCAACATGGTGGAAGCCGCCATGCTCGAACTCCACCGGTTCCGGCGGAGTCACCTCCGGACTTCCTCGTGGGCGCGCACCGGATCGGCAGACCAGGGCTGAACGTCACGACGACGCGTCCGCCGACGCCGGCGCCCAGTCGAGGTCTGTGATGAGCGACGAGTCCCGCTGTCAGCAGGCGGGCGAGTCCTGGCGCTTGGGGTGCTCGACCTTCGCCTTGGCGGCCAGCACGCGACTCGTGGCGTGTTGCACCAGCCGGCGGAGCGCGGGCCGGTTCTGCACGCTGTGGAGTACGGCTCGGTAGGAGCGCGGCAGCCGCGGTGGCTCCAGGAGCAGGTCGTTGCCTGCCCTGAGCGCCTTCAGCGCCGTCCGGCCGGGAGGTCCCTGTTGCCGGGCGGGGGCCATCCACAGCGAGTCGGTGACGATCATTCCCTGGTAGCCGAGCCCGGTGCGCAGGAGCCGCCGGGTGAGGACAGGGGAGAAGGTCGCGGGTCGCCCGGTGGGATCGAGAGCCGGCACCGCGAGGTGGCCGACCATGATCGCTGCGGCCTTCCCCGCCGAGCGGGCGAACGGGACGCGGTCGATGCGCCGCCAGGTGCGAGCGTCTTCTCGAACGAACGCGAGTGCCTGGTGACTGTCGGTGGTGGTGGAACCGTGCCCGGGCCAGTGCTTGAGGGTGGCCAGGACGCCCGCGCTCTGCAGGCCGGTGACGGCGGCGGACACGTCGAGCGCGTCGACGGCAGGGTCGGGCCCGAAGCTGCGGTCGCCGATGACGCCTGCGCTGGTGCGCACGACATCGGCGTCCGGCGCGAAGTCCTGGTTGACTCCGAGTGCGCGCAGCTGGCTCCCCAGATGGTGGTAGCTGCAGGTCAGTGCGGTCGTGCCGATGTGGGCGAGACTCTCTTGGGAGGGCCGCGGGTCGACCCCGGAGCGGATGCGCTGGACCTGTCCGCCCTCCTGGTCGGTGGCGATGAGAAGCAGCGGGTCGCCGTTGCTGCGGGCGGCTTGCTGCATCCCCGAGGTGAGCCGCCGGATCTGGGCGGCATGGTCGACGTTTCCGGCGGACAAGGACGAGCGGGCGGGGTCCAGGTTGTTGTGGTCGATGAGGATCACACCGCCGAGGTGCCAGCGCCTGATCACCGCGGCCGGTGTTGCCGCTTGGTACAGCGCCAGGTTCGCCTGCCGTTGCGCGGGCGTGGCCTGGTGTGCGCCCGCGCCGTAGACGTAGGTCATGAAGAGCTGGCCGACCATCTGCCGGTCGGTCAGACCCCCCGGGTTGGCGGGCGGAGTCGTGGCCCGACGAATCGGCGAGGACGGGGGAGAGGCGGGTCGGGATGCCTCCGGAGTGTCCGGGGACGACGGCGTCGTGCGCGGGGACGACTGGCTTGTGGAGGGGGCGGCGGTGCCGGTTCCGTCGGGTCCCGACGTACAGGCGCCGGCGAGGGCGACCAGCGCGAGGCCGCCGGCGGCCATCGCCGGGGCGCGGCTCAGCATCTGTTGGACCTGCCGGGATGCTGGTGGGGCATGTCCCGACGATACGGCGGACCGCCTGAGGTCACGTGCGCCGAGGGTGGTCCCGGTAGTACTGCCGCCACACCAGCCGGTGCACCGGGATCCAGCGCGGGATGTCGCGCAGTCCCGGGATGAAGGGCACGAACATCAGGGCCAGGGTCAGCACCATCATCAGGGCCCAGACCTCGGCGTCGGCGTTCTCGGACGTCGAGAACGGCTTGACCTGGTACCAGAACGTGTAGAGCCACATCCACGGCTGTCCCGGGTAGGTGCCCGTCTCGTTCATCATGCCCCACTGGTCACCGCCGAGATGCTGGGCGCGGGCCAGGTCCTCGAGGTAGGCGCCGTCGGACAGCAGCAGGAGGGTGCGGGTCTGGTCGCCTCCGTAGAAGTTACCCGACGCCGACAGGGCGCCCTCCAGGCTGCCTGATCCGGCGAGCGCAAGGAAGCCGGTCGCCAGTGCCGGCACCGGGCCGTAGTTGCCCGGCCGGACCTGGGCGGGGTCACCTCCGGGGGCCTTGGCAAGGGCGTTGGCGTAGGAGGTGGCCCAGGCCTTCTGGGCCGCCGGTGAGGCCGCGTCCCAGCGGGCGAGGGCGAGCTTCAGGGCGGGAGCGGCTACCTGCTGCCGGAGCGGTTGCAGCACCAGGTTCGCCGAGCTCACCGGGATCCGGACTCCGCCCCACTTCTGGAGGGGAACTCCGAGCACGGTCTGGCCGCCGGAGTTGGCGTTGTACGGCGGACCGTAGGTGGCGCTCGTGGTGGTGCCGGCGAGCTCACCGGCCGCCGTGGCCACCACGTCTTGGGGCGCGGCCTTGGCCCAGCCCCGCAGGGTGATCGACGGCTCGTCGGGGGAGGAGAAGACAACGGCCAGCAGTGCCGTCAGCAGGCTCACGACGGCGAGCGCGATGACGAACTCCTTGACCAGGTCGTAGGACCGGGTCGGGAAGCCGTGGGAGTCGGGCGTGACCGGGCGGGCCCGGTGGCGGGTGAGGTGGGGAGCCTGCGTCATCCTCGCTCACCGCCCTCGGCGTCCAGGGGCGGCACGACGCCGTGGCGCCGGACCAGCACGATGTGGACCACGACGATGATGCCCACCGCGAACGGCAGCAGGACGACGTGCCACAGCAGCATCTGGCCGGGGTTGAGCACGTTGAAGTAGGCGCCCACGCCGATCGCGTTGATGCCGTCCTTGCCTTCCGCGCCGATCCACTGCGAGTCGAAGTTGGACTGCGAGAGGTAGCCGGTGAACGCGGTGCCGATCGAGGCCACGAACGCCACCACTCCGGTGATCCAGGTCAACGCGCGCTTGCCGCGCCAGGCCGCCATCCAGAACTTCCCCCACAGGTGGATGACCATGAACGCGAAGAAGAGCTCCACGCTCCACAGGTGCAGCGAGTTCACGAAGTGGCCCACCGACGACACGTGCCACCACTGGGCGCCCCCGACCGCCAGCAGCCCGCCCGAGACGAGCACGACCAGCAGCGCGGCCAGAGTCAGGACGCCGAAGACGTAGATCCAGGACGCGACGTACACGGGTTGCCGGTCCGGCAGCGCCTGGCCGGCGGGCACCAGCCGGGACAGCCGGCGGCGCAGCCCCTCGGTCCAGGTCGCGGCTCCGGCATCCTGCGGCGCGTGCAGCTCCGCGCTCATGGCCGCGGACCGTTTTCCGTGCGGTCCGGTGTCGCCTGCGCGGGGCCCTCCGGACCTGGCCGGTCACGGCGGTGGCCGAAGGGGACCACGAGGGCGAGCACGAAGACGACGACCATCGCGAGGATGATGAGGGCATTCGCCAGGCTGATGCTGAAGACGCCCCACTCGAGGTAGCGGCCGGCCCCGGTCGCCCCGGTCGCCGCGGTCGCTTGCAGAATTGCTAGGCCTGTCATGAGCCGGCCTCCGGTCATGCGCGCGTCCCGTGGCGTGCGAATTAGTTGAATGTTGCACCTCCGCGGAAGGTGCAGCCAGGGACTTTGGTCCCGTCCGGTGGCTGGACCGCGGCCGGTCGTGCGGGGCTGCGTGACTCCTCGGTGCCCGTCACACGCAACAGCCCCCGCCCGGAGGGGCGGGGGCTGCGTCGAGTCTGCCGAGCGCGGGCTCGGACGTCACTCGCCGGCGACGGCCTGCTTGAACGCGGTCGCGGCCTTGAAGCCGGGGACCGTGGTCGCGGCGATCTGGATCGTCTCGCCGGTCTGCGGGTTGCGGCCTTCGCGCGCGCTGCGCTCGCGGGCCTCGAAGGTGCCCAGGCCGGGGATCTGGATCTTCTCGTTGGCCGCCACCCCGTTGGTGATGGTGTCGACGACGGCCTTGAGGGCGCGGTCGGCGTCGGCCTTGCTGATGTCCGCGGACTCGGCGATGGCCTGGACGAGCTCGTCCTTCTTCATGTGTCTCCTAGCGTGTCTCGGGTCAAGGCGTCCGGAGGACTGCCTCGAGGTGTCTGGGTCTGCCGGCTCAGCTCGAGCAGACCGCGAGGGTGTGCCTCGTGTGAGGGGTGTTACTTTTCGGTCATACCATGCCACCCCGCGGCCCCGGCTGGGTGGCCGCCCTCGGACAAGTGTCCAGGAGACGGCTTCGGTCTCGCAACGCGGGACGCCGTCGTGGGCCGCCCGCCGGACGCGGGGCGGCCCCGATCGGGCGCACGCGCGGGTGGTCCGAGCGCACGGCGCACATAGGCCCTCAGCCCGCCGACGGGGCGGCCCGTCAGGTGCGCGTTCGGGTGCCCCGCCCACCGGACGGCTGCCACTGCTGCCGTTGCCCGTCGTACTCCCGCTGCGAGGGCACGATGAGGTCGGGGTCGAGCGGCACCTGCCTGCGGTGCTGGGGGGTACGGCGCGACACGGTGCCCGGCACCACGTCCGGGCGCACCGGGCGGGGCAGGTCTCGACGCCGGCGGAACCGCAGGCCGAGCACCTCCAGCTCCCCGGAGGCCTCGCGCAGCCAGCCGTCGAAGCAGGACTCGACGACCGCGAGCACGCGCGGGTTGGTGATGTTGACTGCCAGGGCCGCCTGCCAGCCGGCCGTGAAGGCCTCCAGAAGAACGTCCCGGTACGGATCCTTGGCTGGGTTGACCATGTGTACCTCCCCCTCCTAGGAGAACACGGAAACCGCGGTCGCGACATCGACATTACGGGGCAACCTCGACGCTCCACGGTGACTATTCGTCTCGTGCCGATCGGCCCTGGAGCGCCGGTGCGGCAGCATGGCCCCATGGACCCGCGCCAGGACTGGATCCCGCTCCGCTTCCGCGACGTCGACGCGTTCGGGCACGTCTACCACGCGGAGTACCTCACGCTGCTGGACGAGGCGCGCACCCGCTGGTTCCGCGACGTGCTGGGGCTTGTGAACCCGTCGGACTACGTCCTGGCGCGCGTCGAGATCGACTACGTCAGCAGCATCGTGCCGGCCGACGAGGCGGTTGCCGGAGACTTCGCCGTCGAGCGCGTGGGTCGCACCAGCCTCACGCTCACCGAGACGTTGCGGGCGCGGGACGGGCGGGTGGTGTCGCGTGGGCGCGCGGTCACGGTGCTGCGCGACGCCGCCAGCGGATCCTCGCGGCCGCTCACCGACGAGGAGCGGCGACGGGCGAAGGCACCGCACGGCGTGTAGGCGCGTGGCGGCCCGCACTCGTGTCCGCCGGAGCCGGCAGAGCCCGGCCCAGGGACCCAGCAACAGCTGCGCCGCAGCCGGCAGCGGCCGCCCCAGAGGGCCAGCAACAGTTGCGAGTTCGCAAAGAAAATGCTGAGAACGCGCATGTGTCCGCGACGGGCCGGGCATTGATTTTGGAGAAGGACCCTGGTCGAGCAGCCGTGCCAGTCCCGACAACCACGACCGCGAAGGGGGAGCGATGTCTCTCGGGCACGACGAGACGCAACCGTCTGCTCAGCGCAACGCCACTTCGCCCGACCTGAAGCGCACGGTCCACGGCCGGGAGCCCGCGGACGCCGAACGCAGCGAGACCACCGCGAGGCTGCTCGAGCAGATCAGCCACACCGACAACGAGCGGGAGCGGGAGCTGCTGCGCGACGAGGTCGTGGTCCTCAACATGGGCGTCGCCCGCGCCATCGCACACCGCTACCGCCAGCGCGGCCTCAACCTCGACGACCTCATCCAGGTCGCCTACGTCGGCCTCGTCAAAGCCGTCAACGGCTTCGACCCCGACCGCGAACGCGACTTCCTCTCCTACGCCGTCCCCACGGTCAGCGGCGAGGTCAAGCGCTACTTCCGCGACTTCGGCTGGACGGTGCGCCCCCCGCGCCGCGTCCAGGAGCTGCAGAGCCAGATCGCCCGGGTGTCGAACGAACTCTCGCACCGGCTCGGTCGCTCACCGCGCCCGTCGGAGGTTGCCGACGAGCTCGACATCGAGGTGGAGGCGGTGATCGAGGCGCTTGCCGCCGACGGCTGCTTCTCACCCTCGTCCCTGGACGTGCCGGTCGGCGAGGACGGCTCCTCGACCCTGGGGCAGCTCATGCCCGACGAGCGGGAGGACTACGGCGGTGCCGAGGCGCGGGTCATGCTCGCGCCCGCCGTACGTCGACTCGGCGAGCGCGACAAGCGCATCGTGGAGCTGCGGTTCTTCCGCGGCTGGACCCAGGAGAAGATCGCCGCCGACATCGGGGTCACCCAGATGCAGGTCTCGCGCCTGCTCTCGCGGATCCTCAAGGAGCTGCGCGAGGAGCTCGGCGCGGACGGGAGGCCGCAGGCGAGCCAGGCCTAGGCTGGCCGGCGTGCAGATCCTCGTCGTCGACGGCGCCAACGTGATGGGCAGCCGTCCCGACGGCTGGTGGCGTGACCGCGCCGGCGCCGCGCGCCGCCTGCGGGAGGAGCTGCTCGGCGCGGACCTGGCGTACGACGAGGTGGTGCTCGTCCTGGAGGGCCGCGCGAGACCCGGAGCTGCCGAGGGTCGTGAGGGGCGGCTGTGCACGGTCCATGCGGCCGGCTCGGGCGACGACCGGATCGTCGAAGCCGTCCGCGAGCACCGTGCGGCCGGCGACGGTCGTGACGTGTACGTCGCGACCGCCGACCGCGGACTCCGGGCCCGCGTCGAGTCGCTCGGCGCGAAGGTGCTCGCACCGTCGGGACTGCTGGCCCGCCTCTGAGGAGCCCGACGTGAGCCCGTCGTGAGCCCGCCGTGGACTCCGCCGCGGGCGGGCCCCAGGTCACGTCAGCAGGTCACGTCAGCAGCGTCACGTCAGCTCGTTGCGCAGGTCCCGCAGGATCCGGGTCAGCAGGCGGGAGACCTGCATCTGGGTCACGCCGATCTCGCGGGCGATCTTCTCCTGGGTCCAGCCGCGGAAGAAGCGCAGCTCGACGATCTGCCGGTCGCGGGGACGCAGCCGGCATACGGCCGGCGCGAGCATCAACCGGGCCTCGGCGCTCTCGAAGTCGTCACTCTCGTCGTCGACGAGCTGCCCCAACGTCGCGGAACCGTCCTCACCGACGGGCAGGTCGAGCGACGTCGGCGTGAACGCACCGTCGGCGGCGAGCGCCTCGATGACGGCTTCGACCTCCGCCCCGATCTCCTCGGCGACCTCGCTGGGCCGCGGTGAGCGACCGAGCCGCTGGGACAGCTCGTTGGAGGCCTGGGCGATCTGCGCCTGCAGCTCCTGGACGCGGCGCGGGGGGCGCACCGTCCAGCCGAAGTCGCGGAAGTAGCGCTTGACCTCGCCGCTGACCGTGGGGACGGCGTAGGAGAGGAAGTCGCGTTCGCGGTCGGGGTCGAAGCCGTTGACGGCTTTGACGAGGCCGACGTAGGCGACCTGGATGAGGTCGTCGAGGTTGAGGCCGCGCTGGCGGTAGCGGTGCGCGATGGCGCGGGCGACGCCCATGTTGAGGACCACGACCTCGTCGCGCAGCAGCTCCCGCTCCCGGTCGTCGTCGGTGGTCTCGATCTGCGCAAGCAGCCGGGCGGTCATCTCTGCGCGGTCGGCCTCGCCTGCACCCACGCTGCCTCGCCGCTGGGCGGGGAAGTCGGGGGAGAGGTCGCGGGTCTGTTCCGGGCCAAGGGTCATCGTGCGGGCCCTCCGTCGTAGTCGACGAATGTGGCGCCGGGCTCGACCACTGGTCTACGAAAGCACGAATCGCCGTGCGGTACAAGGCGCCCGTCGCTCGTCCGCGGACCGTGCGACCAGAGTTCACCCGCGCGTCACCTGCGGTCACGCGCGCGAAACTCGTGGCCGTGATGCTGGGGCCGACCGAGAAGAGGAGAGGCAATGGAGATCTCGACATTCCCCCCGCTGCGGCCCTTCGCCCCCGAGCAGGCCTGGCGCCGGGACCCGCAGTCGGTACGGCGTCGGGCGGCCGAACGGTGCTGCACGCTGACGCGGATGTTCCAGGAGCGGCCGGACCTGGCCGGCGTGCACGACCGCGCCGACTTCGCCACCGAGCTCACGCTCTGGAGCGTGTAACCGCCTCACACGGCGTGCTCACACGGCGGGGTCCTCGCAGTCGCCCTCGCCGGTGAGCAGCGGGTGCGCGGGGAGCGGGGGCAGGTCGACCGGCACGTGCCGGTCGATCCCCAGCGCGTCGGCGGTCGCGGAGACGTCGGCCAGGCTCAGCGTCTCCGCTGCCAGCAGCCCTTCCGCCACCCGGCGTACCAGCTCGCGGTGACCGGTGAGCAGCCGGTGGGCACGGTCGTGGGCGTCCTCGAGAAGGTCCTGCACCACCGCGAACTCCTCCAGCGAACCCTCCCGCGGATCGTGCACGACGTAGCCGGCGCGGGTCATGCCGTACTGCGTGACCATCGCGGTCGCGGTCATGGTGGCGGTGTGCAGGTCGTCTGCCGCGCCCTGCGTGTACTCCCCGTGCAGCAAGAGCTCCTCGCCGACCCGACCGGCCATCGCCACGACCAGCTGCGCGTGCGCCGTACGACGGGAGAGGAACGCGTCGTCCGACCCGCTCATCCAGGTCACCCCACCGGCGGGACCGCGCGGGATGATCGACACGCTCACCGGGTCCTGCGCCTCCGGGATGAGGAAGGCCGCCACCGTGTGCCCGGCCTCGTGCCACGCGGTGATCCGCCGGTCGTGCTCGGTCACCAGGGCCGACGTACGCGGGCGGCCCATCGCGACCGTCTCCACCGCCGCGTCGAAGCACTCCTGCGTCACCACGCTGAGGTCCCTGCGGGCGGCGGTCATGCAGGCCTCGTTGACGATCGCGGCGAGCTGGGCGCCGGAGAACCCCGGCGTACGGCGGGCCACGCTCCGCAGGTCCACCGAGCTGTCGATGGGCTTGCCGTCGCTGTGCACCGCGAGGATCTGCTGGCGGCCGCGCGCGTCGGGGATCGGCACCACCACCCGGCGGTCGAGGCGCCCGGCGCGGGTGATCGCCGGGTCCAGGATGTCGGGTCGGTTGGTGGCCGCGAGCACGATCACGTTGCCGCGGTCGCGGAAGCCGTCGAGCTCGTTGAGCAGCGCGATGAGGGTGTTCTCGGCCTCGGCGTTGTTCATGCTCTCGGACGAGCGTCGCCGCCCGATCGCGTCGATCTCGTCGACGAACACGATGGCCCCGGGCTCCTTGCGGGCCCGCGCGAACAGGTCACGGATCCGCTTCGCCCCCACGCCCACGAACTTCTCCACGAAGTCGGAGCCAGCGGCGCTGATGAACGCGACCTCGGCCTCGCCCGCCACCGCCCGGGCGAGCAGGGTCTTGCCGGTCCCCGGCGGCCCGGTGAGCAGGGCGCCGCGGGGAGGTTGCGCCCCCAGCCGCGTGAACCGGTAGGGGGACTTGAGGTACTCCACCATCTCGCGGAGGTCCGCGACCGCCTCCTCGCAGCCGGCGACGTCGCTGAATCGGGTCTCGGGCCGCGGGGCCGGGTCGATGGCGCCCTCGGTCGCCGCAGCGGCCTTCGAGGCCGAGCCGCCGCGCGCCTGGGGCTGGGTCGCCACGTCGCCACGGCCGAAGAGCCGGCCGGCGGTGGTCAGCAGGCCCAGCACGCCGAGCATGATCAGCACGGCCGGCAGGTTGCCACCGGAGCTCCCCGACGCCTTGCCCGCGCCGCCCGCGTCGCCCGCGTCGCCCGAGCCGCCCGAGAGCGCCCAGACGATCCCTGCGGCCACCATCGCAGCGAACACGATCAACAGCCACAGGGTGAGGTTCCCGAACCGCCGAGGAGTCCGGGGGCTGTCGCGCCTGCTCACGTCGCAGAACCGTCCGATCTCGCGTTCTCGTCTCACTTCGAGACTCGGGCCCCCGGTGCGAGCCGAGTAGGGGCGTTCGGCCCGTCCGGACCGGCAGCGGTCCGGTACCGGACATGGAGGTCGCGCCCGGATGACCCCGGTTCCGTCCAGGCCAGGTGGGTACGGCCGTCGCATGACGAGCGCACACAAGAGACTGGCCATCGTGACCGGCGCGGACTCCGGGATCGGCAAGGCGACCGCCGAGCTGCTCGCCGTGGAGGGGTACGACGTCGGCCTCACCTACCACAGCGACCGGGACGGCGCCGAGGACACCCGCGCGGGCATCGAGGAGCGCGGTCAGCGCTGCTTCGTCGCCCAGCAGGACCTCACCCGTCCCGACACCGCGGACACGATCGGCGAGCTCGTCGAGCAGCTCGGCGGGCTCGGCGTACTGGTCAACAACGGCGGCACCGGGCACCTGACGCCGGCCCTGGAGCTGTCGTACGACAAGTGGCGCCAGGTGCTCGCCACCGACCTCGACGGCCCGTTCCTGTGCTCGCAGCGCGCCGCCCGCGCAATGATCGAGGGAGGCGCGGGCGGCCGCATCATCAACGTCACCAGCGTGCACGAGCACGTCCCCCGGCTGGGCTCGGCGGCCTACTCCAGCGCGAAGGCGGGGCTGGGCATGCTCACCAAGGTGCTCGCGCTCGAGCTCGCCGAGCACGGGATCATGGTCTCCTCCGTGGCGCCGGGCGAGATCGCCACGCCGATGAACGCCAAGGGCGAGGAGCAGGCCTACGCCGTCGAGCGGCCCGGTAACCCGGTCGGCCGGCTCGGGCACGTCAACGAGGTCGCCTCGGTCATCGGCTTCTTGGCCTCGCCCCGGTCGTCGTACATCACCGGCGCCTCGTTCACCGTCGACGGCGGGCTGACGCTGATGGCCGCCCACGGCCACGACAGCGCGGACCCCGGGTGGCGGAAGGTCTGAGCCAGTTGGGGTAGTAATGCCCCATGCAGACCCAGGAGCAAGACCTCACCGTGGCGGTCACCGGCCCCACCGGCACGTTCGGGTTCGGGCTGGTGCCGCTGCTCCAGGCCGACGACCGGGTGGCGAGCGTGGTCGGCATCGCCCGGCGGTCCTTCGAGCCGGCGACGCACGGCTGGACCAAGATGACCTACCGGCGCGGGGACGTGCGCGACGCCGAGGCGCTCGAGGAAGCGTTCCGCGGCGCCGACGTGGTCGTGCACCTTGCCTTCCTGGTCGTCGGGGGCAGCCGCGAGGCCACGCAGTCGATCAACGTCGAGGGCACCCTCAACGCCTACCGCGCGGCGGTCGCGGCGGGTGCGCGCCGCTTCGTGTACGCCTCCTCCGTCGCGGCCTACGGGTTCCACGCCGACAACCCGGTGCCGCTGACCGAGGACTGGCCGGTGCGACCGGACCCCCGGCTGTTCTACGCCGAGGAGAAGGCGGAGGTGGAGCGGCTGCTCGCCGAGGAGTCGGCCCGCCACCCGGGCACGGCGCTCTACCTGGTGCGACCGTCGATCGTCGTGGGACCGCACGTCGTCGGCGCCAAGGCACGGGTGCCCCAGCCGGTGGCCGCGCTGGGCAGGCTCGCGTACGGCGCCCTCACCCGGCTGCCGCTGCCCGTCGCGGCGCCGGTGCCGGACCTGCCGCTGCAGCTCGTCCACGAGGAGGACGTCGGCCGCGCGCTGCTGCAGTGCGTGGTGGCCGCGGGACCGCCCGGGGCCTACAACCTGGCGGGGGACGGCGTGCTCAGCATGCTCGACATCGCCCGGGAGGCCGGCATCATCCCGTTGCCGATGCCGGCCGGGCCGACCCGGCTGGCCGCCCGCGCGATCGCGCTGCTGCCGTTCCTGCCCACCGTGGTCGAGTGGGTGACCGCGGCCGCCCGGCCGGCGATCATGGACTGCGCGCGGGCCAAGAGGGAGCTCGGGTGGCGCCCGCGTTACACCGGCATGTCGGCGTTGCGGGACACCCTGGGGCGCTGACCTCCGTGCCGCTCAGGTCTCGACGGTGACCCTGATCGCTGGAGATGTAGGCGAGGGCCCGCTTGTTGTGCTCGGGGGCGGAACCGTTGGCGCCGTGGATTTTCCCACCCAACCAATCAGGTCGTGTCGGGCCACATACACCGAGTTCCTGGCAGTCCCCATGGGAGACCCCTTCACCTCTGTCGGTAAGCAAAACTTGACCGAAAACGGTGTACAAGCCTCAAGTCGGGCAGCGTTGCTGTCGAGAATCCTGGAGTCGGGCCCTGGGCGCCCGGTCGCGGGACTGGAACTTCGCGGTACCTCCTGGGAGATGAACCATCGTGAACAAGAAGAACTCTGTGCGCGCCATCGCGCTCAGCGCAGCGGCCGTGCTGGCCTTCGGCGTCAGTGCCCCGGCGAGCTCTGCCAAGCCGTCGGCAGGTCACGGCAGCCACAGCCACGCCGCCTCCGCGCACGTCAAGAGCCGCACTGCCTCCGCGCACGGCAAGGGCTCGACGCACCAGATCGACGCCGCCACGCGCCGTCTCCAGAAGACCTCCGACCGCCTGAAGCACGCCCTCAGCCGCGTTGTGCGCGACCGGCGCCTGCGCGGCCTCGACATCACCTCGGCCGACCAGCTGGGCACCAGTGCTGGAACCGACCAGACGTGGGCCGACCAGCTGCGCGCCAATTCCGCGACCGACCGGACCACGCTGGCCGATGACGTGACCGCGGCGACGGACGCCCTCGACAGTGGCTCCATGTCGGAATTCCGCGACGCCTTCGCGCGGGTCCGCGCGGCGCGTCCTGAGGGCTACCTGATCGTCGAGAACCTGCTGCGCCACGCCGCACGTCTCCAGGCGAAGATCGACGCCCAAGTCGCGGCCCCGACGACCACGACCTCGACGACCACGGACCCGGCGACCGACCCGGCGACCGACCCGGCGACGGACCCGGCGGCGGACCCGGCCACGTTGGTTGCCGCTGCGGTCGGCAAGGCTCTCGGATGGAGCGCCTTCCAGGGCAAGACTCCGCTGGCCGAGATTCGAGCCGACCTGCGGTCCGCCGCCGACGCGCTCGCCGCCGCTGACTCGGCCGACTCCAGCGGAGATCAGACTGACTCGCCGGACTCTGGTCCGACCACCGACACGACGACCTGAGCGCGCAGGATGAAGAGGCGAGGGGACCGGACGCACCTCCGGTCCCCTCGCCATGGCCCATGCCGGGTGGCTCGATGACCGGCCGACTGCCGCTGATGCCCGCTGCGGCTCCCGTGCTTCACGGGTCGCTGCGTCTCCGATGTCCGATACCGGCGGGGCGCACGCAGCAGGAAGGCCTCAGCCGATCTGCGCCGAGCCGCCCGCGCAGCCGACCAGCCGTTCGTGTGCGGGCAGCGTGCGCTGCTGCACCACCCGCCCGCGGGTGTCCCGCGCCTGCTGCTGCACGGACATCGGCGTGCCGGGCGACACCGGACCCTCGAGCCAGCCGGTGAGGTGCGCGAAGCCGTGCGCCGCCCGGGTCGTGAACCAGGGGCCCGGCTCGCCGTCGACGACGAAGCGCAGCCGCAGGGAGTGCACCCGCGGTGCGGTGGAGAGCCACTCGGTCATCACGAAGCGGTCAACCGTGTGCCCGTCCGGCGCGCAGGTCCAGGCCCGGCGGCCGGTGGAGTAGAACGCGACCGGATGCCGCCGCGTCGCCCGGGGAGCGGGTTCCTGAGCCGGGTAGTCGCCACCGAACTGGTCGCACAGCCGCGTCTCGCCCGTCTCGTTGCGCAGCACGTACACCGCCGCCGCACCGCTTGCGGTGCGCTGCTCGACGCCGTACACGACCGAGACCTGGGCAGGGTCTGTGCCGAAGTCGGGGGACAGGCAGGCCTTGACCGCCGGCGGGGAGGCCGGGCCGAGGTCAAGGCCGACGGTGCGCGCCGGACTCCCGGCGAGCCGCGCCACGGCCGGGTCCGTGCCCGGGTCGGTGGCGTGCACCTGGACGGCGCCGACGCCGAGCGCCACGCCCGCGACGGCGAGCGCGGCGACGAGCACGCCGGCGTTGCGCCGGGACATGCCGCGCGTCGGCTGCTTCATGGACCCCCCTCGTGTCGAGGTACCGGCCGGGGCGCCCCCGCCTCCGGTGCCGGTAGCCACAACCTACCCGCCCCCGCCCCACCCCCGGTGCAGGCGACGCCCGCGGCCACGCTCAGGGCCGGGCGCGTACGACGTCCAGCGACTGACGCGCGATCTCCCACTCCTCGTTCGTCGGCACCACCAGCACCGCGACCGGGCTGTCGGCGGGGGAGATCACCCACCCCCGCACCGAGTCGGCGGTGACCGCGCTCGCCGGGTCGCCCACGGCGTCGTTCGCGTCCGGGTCGACGGCGATGCCGAGGCGTTCCAGGTCGCCGAGCGCGGCGGCGCGGAGCCGGGCGGAGTGCTCCCCGACCCCGGCGGTGAACACGACCGCGTCCAGCGCGCCGAGTGCGGCGTAGTAGGCGCCGACGTACTTCTTGATCCGGTAGCAGTAGACGTCGAAGGCCAGCCGGGCACTGTCGTGGCCCTCGTCGACGAGCCGCTCGAGCTCGCGGAAGTCGTTCTCGCCGGAGAGGCCCCGGAGGCCGGAGTCGCGGTTGAGCGCCCGGTCGATGTCCTCCAGGGACCATCCGAGCTGCCGGTGCAGGTGGGCGTGGAGCGCGGGGTCCACGTCCCCGGAGCGGGTGCCCATCACCAGGCCCTCGAGCGGGGTCAGCCCCATCGAGGTGTCCACGGAGCGCCCGCCCTCCACGGCGGTGGCGGAGGCGCCGTTGCCCAGGTGCAGCACCACCAGGTTCGTCTCGTCGGAGTCGCGGCCGAGCAGCCGGGCGGCGGCCCGCGACACGAACGCGTGCGACGTGCCGTGGAACCCGTAGCGGCGGATCCGGTGCTGCTCGCGCCAGGAGAGGGGTACGGCGTAGGTGTAGGCACACTCCGGCAGCGTCTGGTGGAAGGCGGTGTCGAACACCGCCACCTGCGGCAGGTCGGGGAACAGCCGCCGGGCCACCTTCATGCCCTCGAGGTTGGCCGGGTTGTGCAGCGGCGCGAGCGGCACCAGCTCCTCGACCTTCGCCAGCAGCGCCTCGTCGACGAGCACCGGGTCGGCGAACGTGGCGCCGCCGTGCACCACCCGGTGGCCGACCGCCGTCAGCTCCACGGAGTCCAGCGACGGCCCCTCGGAGCCGAAGAGGTCGAGGACCGCCCGCAGCGCGTCCTCGTGGGTCGCCACCTTCTCCTCACGGGTGGTCGTCCCGTCCGGCCCGTGGTGGGTGAGCCGGCCACCGGTCTCGCCGATGCGTTCGACCAGACCACCGGCGGCGGACTCGCCGGTGTCGCCGTCGACCAGGCTGTACTTCAGCGAGGACGAGCCCGCGTTGACCACCAGGACGAACCCGCCCATTCACTCCCCCTGCTGTGCCTGGATCGCGGTGATCGCGACCGTGTTCACGATGTCGCGGACCAGCGCGCCGCGCGAGAGGTCGTTGACCGGCTTGTTCAGGCCCTGCAGCACCGGCCCGACCGCGACGGCGCCGGCCGAGCGCTGCACGGCCTTGTAGGTGTTGTTGCCGGTGTTCAGGTCGGGGAACACGAACACCGTGGCGCGGCCGGCCACCTTGGAGTCGGGCAGCTTGGTGCGGGCGACCGCGACGTCGATGGCCGCGTCGTACTGGATCGGACCCTCGACCAGCAGCTCCGGGGCCCGTTCGTGCACCAGAGCGGTCGCCTTCGACACCTTGTCCACGTCGCTGCCGGAGCCGGAGGTGCCGGTGGAGTAGGACAGCATCGCGATCCGCGGCTCGACGCCGAACGCCGCGGCCGTGGCAGCGGAGGAGATGGCGATGTCGGCCAGCTGCTCGGCGGTCGGGTCGGGGTTGACCGCGCAGTCGCCGTACACCAGGACCTGGCTCTCCAGGCACATGAAGAACACCGAGGAGACGATGGACACGTCCGGCCGGGTGCGCACCACCTCCAGCGCCGGGCGGATGGTGTGCGCGGTGGTGTGGGTGGCCCCCGAGACCATGCCGTCGGCGAGCCCGAGCAGCACCATCATCGTGCCGAAGTACGACACGTCGGTGACCACGTTGCGGGCCTCGTCGAGCTCGATCCCGCGGTGCTTGCGCCGGGCGTGGTACTCCTCCGCGAAGCGCTCGCGCAGCAGCTCGTCGTACGGGCTCAGCAGGGTGGCCCGGGACACGTCGGCGCCGATCGACGCCGCGCGGGCGTTGATCTGGATCGGGTCGCCCAGCAGGGTGAGGTCGGCCACGCCGCGGCGCAGCAGGATGTCGGCGGCGCGCAGGATCCGCTCGTCCTCGCCCTCGGGAAGGACGATGTGGCGGCGGTCGGCGACCGCGGTGTCGATGAGCTGGTGCTCGAACATCAGCGGCGTGACCACCTCGGTGCGGGCCACCTCCAGCCGGTCCAGCAGCGTGTCGCCGTCGACGTGCTGGGCGAACAGCGCCAGCGCGGTTGCGACCTTGCGCGGGGAGTCCTTGGTGAGGCGGCCGCGTACGGCGGTCAGGGCCGTTGTGGTCGCGTACGTGCCGAGCTCGGTGGCGATGATCGGCATCGTCACCCCGAGCCCCTCGATGAGCCGGGCCACCTGCTCGGGCATCTCCAGGCCGCCGTTGAGCACGATGCCGCTGACCTGCGGGAAGTTCGGGGACGCGTGCGCCATCAGCACCCCGAGCACCACCTCGGGCCGGTCGCCGGCGGCCACCACGACGCCGCCGTCGATCAGGCGGTCGAGCACGTTCGGCAGCGTCATGCCGGCGACGACGAAGCCGGTCGCCTCGCGCGCGAGCAGCGCCGGGTCGCCGCTGACCAGGGTGCCGTCGACGGCCTCCCTCAGGTCGGCGACCGAGGGCGCGGAGAGGATCGGCTCGTCGGGTACGACGAACACCGGCACGTCGAGGTTGGCCAGCGCGCCGACGACCTGCTCGGCCAGCGCCGGGTCCTCGGCGTCCACGCGGTTGGCGACCACTGCGAACAGCGTTCCGTGGTGCGCGCGCAGCTCGCCGGCGGCCATGTCGGCGACGGTGTGCAGGTCGGCGGGCGAGCGGTCCGCGCCGTTGAGCACCAGCAGCACCGGTGCGCCGAGGTTGGCCGCGATCCGGGCGTTGTAGGAGAACTCGGTCGGTGTCCCCACGTCGGTGTAGTCGCTGCCCACCACGAGCACCGCGTCGCAGCGGTCGGCCACCCGGTGGTAGCGCTCGACGATGCGGTCCAGCGCGGCGGCCGGGTCGGCGTGCACCTCGTCGTACGACACGCCGGCGCAGTCGTCGTAGGACAGCGAGACCGCGTCGTGGGCGGTGAGCAGCTCCAGGACGTAGTCGTGCCCCCCGTGGCTGCCGTGGCTGCCGTGGCTGCCGTGGCTGCCGCGCTCGTCGGCCGCGGGGCGGATGATCGGACGGAAGACGCCGACCCGCTTCACCCGCCGCGACAGCTGCTCGAGCAGGCCGAGGGCCACGGTCGACTTGCCGGTGAAGCCCTCGACGGACGCGACGTACACGCTGCTCCCCATGGGCGTCAGGCTAGTTGCCTGGAGCGCGCCCGACCCGGGAGGAGCCGGACGGAGCGCCGGATTCGGGCCGAAAGTCCCCCTTCCGGGCGGGGTCGTAGGGGTGCGTCCACGCCCGAGACCTTCCGGGTTCGAGGTGCGTTCGCGCTCTGTTCGCGGCCAGCGCTCGGAATCTGGCCGCGGTGTTGGTAGGCTGTTGCGCGCAGCAGGTGCAAGTTCCAGCAGGTCAACCCGGCGGAGTTTGTGATCCGACGGCGTTTTCTCTTGAGTTGAGCAGTTGCTTTGTTCGAGGGGGCACGGCGTTTCACCGCATCTGTTGCGGGGCCGCCGAGGTGGCGGTTCCACGCCCCGTCAGTAGGAGTAACAGAGCATGGCTCAGGGCACCGTTAAGTGGTTCAACGCCGAGAAGGGTTTCGGCTTCATCGCGCAGGAGAACGGCGGCGACGACGTTTTCGTGCACTACTCGGCGATTCAGAGCCAGGGCTACAAGTCCCTGGACGAGAACCAGAAGGTCGAGTTCGACGTCACCCAGGGCCCCAAGGGCCCGCAGGCGGAGAACGTTCGCCCTCTCTGATCCTCGAGAGAGACGCCTGACCCCAGGCATCCGGAAGGGCCCCGACGGCATGCCGTCGGGGCCCTTCTTGGTTTGTCCGAAATGACTATGGGTAGAAGCCCCTGCGTCGGCGACAATGGTGGCCAGTGCAACCACCGTTGAGCCGCGAGAGGTGGACAGATGTCGGTGCGAGGAGGCGTCGTCGTGGACGATCAGCTGAACGTCCCGCTCGAGGACGCCGAGCTCCTCGAAGAGGTCGAGATGACCACGAACCTCATCATCGCCGCCAGTGAGGCGGACGCCACCCTCTCGCAGGCCGAGGTCGACCGGCTCCTCGGCGTGGAGCGGCGAGCCAGCATCCCCTTCCAGAAGCCGTTGTCGGACTGAGCCTGATCGGGGCTCGCCGGGCTGCCCCGGCCGGCCCCTGACCGGCCCTGGCCGGCCCGCCGACCGGGCACAGAGGGGCGCAAAGGGGGCGCCGGTTGGCCGCGCTCGCGCCCGTACGCCTAGCATGTCCGACGGTTCTTTTCCTCATTCCAGGAGTTTCGCCGTGGCGTTGCGCTTCCGCCCTGCAGACACGACGTTCTACGACCTCTTCAGCGAGCAGGCCTCCCATCTCGTCGACGGAGCCGCGCTGCTCGCCGAGATGCTCGGCGACGGCAACGACCGCGAGGCCATCGCCCAGCGCATGCGGGACGCGGAGCACCAGGCCGACGAGTCCACCCACGCGATCATCCGCCGGGTGAACACCACGTTCGTCACGCCGTTCGACCGCGAGGACATCTACGCGCTCGCCTCCGGGGTCGACGACGTCATGGACTTCATGGAGGAGGCCGTCGACCTGGTCCTGCTCTACGAGGTCGAGACCCTGCCCGCGGAGCTCGCCAACCAGGTCGAGGTCATCCAGCGCTGCGCGGAGCTGACCGCCCAGTCGATGCCGCGGCTGCGCACCATGCAGGACCTCGAGGAGTACTGGATCGAGATCAACCGGCTCGAGAACTCCGGCGACAAGAGCTACCGGCGCATCGTGGCCAAGCTGTTCAGCGGGAAGTACGAAGCGCTCGAGGTGCTCAAGCTCAAGGACGTGGTCGACTCCCTCGAGAAGGCGATCGACGCCTTCGAGCGGGTGGCGAACATCGTTGAGCAGATCGCCGTCAAGGAGTCCTGAGCGTGGCGATCGCGATCATCATCGCGGTGGTGGTCATCGCCCTGGTGTTCGACTACACCAACGGCTTCCACGATGCCGCCAACGCCATCGCCACCTCGGTCTCGACGCGGGCGTTGACCCCGCGCATCGCGCTGCTGCTGGCGGCGGTGATGAACTTCGTCGGCGCGTTCCTCGGCCAGAAGGTCGCGCACACGGTCAGCGAGACCATCGACATCGCCGGCATGAGCGCCAACGCCGGGCTGGTGGTGGTGCTGGCCGGCCTGTTCGGGGCGATCAGCTGGAACCTGATCACGTGGTACTTCGGGCTGCCGTCGTCGTCCTCGCACGCCCTCATCGGCGGACTGGTCGGATCGGCGCTCGCGGCGGGCGCGGGCGTGGTGTGGTCGGTGATCTGGGACAAGGTCGTGGTCCCGATGGTCGTCTCGCCGATCGTCGGGTTCCTGCTGGCGTTCGCGCTCATGCTCTCCATCTTGTGGATCTGGCGCCGGCGCAACCCGCACCGCACCCAGCGCGGCTTCCGATTGGCGCAGACCGTGTCGGCGGCGGCGATGGCGCTCGGCCACGGCCTGCAGGACGCGCAGAAGACGATGGGCGTGATCTTCCTGGCGCTGGTCGCCGGCGGGCACGTCGCCTCGGACGCCCGGCTGCCGATCTGGGTGATCGTGCTGGCCGCCTCCGCGATCTCCCTGGGCACCTGGTCCGGCGGCTGGCGCGTCATGCGCACCCTGGGCCGGCGGATCATCCACCTGGACCCCGCGCGCGGCTTCGCCTCCGAGGCGGTCGCGTCCGGGGTGCTCTACGTGACGGCGTTCCTGTTCTCCGCGCCGATCTCGACCACGCACATCATCACCTCGTCGGTGATGGGCGCCGGGGCGACCAAGCGGTTCTCGGCGGTCCGCTGGGGCGTGGCCCGCAACATCGTGGTCGCCTGGGTGCTGACCTTCCCCGCGGCCGGGATCGTGGCCGCGGTCGTCTACTGGGTCCTCCGGTTCGTCTTCCGCCTCCCCTGACCCCGACTCGGCGCTTGTGCCGCGGCGTAAGCGCCGACTCGCGGCTCAGCCGAAGCGGCCGGAGATGTAGGCCTCGGTCGACGGCTCGTCGGGGTTGCTGAAGATCTTCGCGGTCGGGTTCATCTCCACCAGCTGCCCCGGCATGCCGGCGCCGGCCAGGTTGAAGAACGCGGTGTCCTCCGAGACCCGCGCCGCCTGCTGCATGTTGTGCGTGACGATCACGATGGTGTACTCGGCCTTCAGGTCGTGGATCAGGTCCTCGATCGCCGAGGTGGAGATCGGGTCCAGCGCCGAGGCCGGCTCGTCCATCAGCAGCACCTGCGGCTCCACGGCGATCGCCCGGGCGATGCACAGCCGCTGCTGCTGGCCGCCGGAGAGGCCGCCGCCGGGCTTGTTCAGCCGGTGCTTGACCTCCTCCCACAGGTTCGCGCCCTGCAGGGACTTCTCCACGACCTCGTCGGCGGCGGCCTTCTTGATCCGCTTGTTGTTCAGCCGCATGCCGGCCAGCACGTTCTCGTAGATCGACATGGTCGGGAACGGGTTGGGTCGCTGGAAGACCATCCCGACGGTACGACGGACCTCCACCGGGTCCACCTCGGGACCGTAGAGGTCCTGGCCGTCGATGACGATCTTGCCCTCGACCCGGGCCCCGGGGATCACCTCGTGCATCCGGTTGAGCGAGCGCAGGAAGGTCGACTTGCCGCACCCGGACGGCCCGATCAGCGCGGTCACCGAGCGGGCGGGGATGGTCATCGAGACACCCTCCACCGCGAGGAAGTCGCCGTAGAAGATGTTCAGGTCGGAGATGTCGATGCTCTTGGCCATGTCGGAAAGCTCTTTCGGTCTCGGGGAGGTCAGCGGCCGGCCTTCGGCGCGAGCAGGCGGCCGAGGAGGCGGGCGAGCAGGTTGAGGATCATCACGATCGCGATCAGCACCAGCGCCGCGCCCCACGCGCGCTCGTGGCCGTACTCGGCCGGGACGCCGGGCTGGGTGAACGAGTAGTAGATGAACACCGGCAGCGTCATCATCCGCTCGCCGAACAGGTTCATGTTCACCGAGTCGGTGGAGCCGGCGATCACCAGCAGCGGCGCGGTCTCGCCCACGACCCGGGCGATCGCCAGGGTGACGCCGGTGATGATGCCGGCCATCGCGGTGGGCAGCACCACCTTCACGACGGTGCGCCACTTCGGGACGCCGAGGGCGTACGACGCCTCGCGCAGGTCGTGCGGGACGAGCTTGAGCATCTCCTCGCAGGAGCGCACCACGATCGGGATCATCAGCAGCGACAACGCGATCGCGCCACCGATGCCGAGCCGTACGCCGGGCCCGAAGAACAGCACGAACAGCGCGTAGGCGAAGAGGCCGGCGACGATCGAGGGGATGCCGGTCATCACGTCGACCAGGAACGTGAGGGTGCGAGCCAGCCGGCTCCGGCCGCCGTACTCGACGAGGTAGACCGCGGTGAGCAGCCCGATCGGCACCGAGATGACGGTCGCGGCCAGCGTGACCATCAGCGTGCCCATGATCGCGTGGTAGATGCCGCCGCCGGGCCCGACGACGTTGCGCATGGAGTAGGTGAGGAACTCCGCGTCGATGACGCCGATGCCGTTCTTCACCACCGTCCACACCAGCGAGAACAGCGGGAGCATCGCCAGCGCGAACGCCACCCACACCAGCGTGCTGGCCGCGCGGTCCTTGGCGGCCCGGGAGTTCTCCACGACGCGGGACCACAGCGGGAGGGCCACGGCGTAGAGCGCGATGGCCAGCACGGCCCAGCCGGCCAGGTTCCAGCCCAGGATGAGCGAGACGATGCCGGAGCCGGCGCCGGACAGGACCGCGACCAGCGCCGGGGCCCACCGGGGCAGCCGGGGATGCGTGAGGGGGACGTGGACCGCCGGCGCCGTGCCGCCGGTCCCGCGGGGTCCGGAGGAGCCGGGCCCCGCGGTGGCGGGCGCGTTCTCGCCGGACAGGCGGGTCGAGGTCATCACTTCTTCCCCCTCTCGCTGCGCGCCACGATGGCGCGGGCGGCGAAGTTGACGGCGAACGTGAGCACGAAGAGCACGAGGCCGCTGGCGATGAGCGCGTTCACCTTCAGGCCGGTGGCCTCGGGGAACTGCAGGGCGATGTTCGCCGCGATCGTGGAGGGGTTGGTCGAGCCGACCAGGTTGAAGGTGACCACCCCGGTGGCCGAGAGCACCATCGCGACCGCCATGGTCTCGCCCAGCGCGCGGCCGAGGCCGAGCATCATCGCCGAGACGATCCCGGACTTCGCGTGCGGGAACACCGAGAGCCGGATCATCTCCCACCGGGTGGCGCCGAGGGCCAGCGCCGCCTCTTCCTGCAGGCGCGGCGTCTGCAGGAAGATCTCACGGGTGATCGCGGTGATGATCGGCAGCACCATGATCGCCAGCACCAGGGCGGCGGTGAGGATGGTGCGACCGGTGGTGGAGGCGGGGCCGGCGAAGAACGGCAGGAAGCCCAGGTGGGCGTGCAGCCAGTCGTAGACCGGCACCACCTTGCCGCCGAGGTAGCCGATGCCCCACAGGCCGTACACCACGCTCGGTACGGCGGCCAGCAGGTCGACGAGGTACCCGACCGGCTTGGCGAGCCGCGTCGGTGCGTAGTGGGAGATCACCAGGGCGACGCCGAGCGCGAGCGGCGTGGCGACCACCAGCGCGAGGGCGGCAGCGAGCACGGTGCCGAACAGCAGCGGCCACACGAACGCCACGAAGCTCGAGGCGCCGAAGAGGTCCTCGGACGTGGCGGTGAAGGCGGGTGCGCCCTCCACGGCCAGGAAGAGGGCGACGCCGGCCAGCGCGAGCAGGATCAGCAGGCCCGCGGTGCGGGTCGTGCCCGCGAACAGCCGGTCGCCGAGGCGTTGCCGGGGTCGCGGGCGGTCACGCTCCGCGGCAAGCGATGCAGTCACCGGAGATTCCCCTTCTCTGTCGTGTGGTCCGCCGAGTCGGCGCTTGTGCCAGAACGCCCCGAGGGGCCCGTCGGGCACCAGCCGGTTGCTGGTGCCCGCGGACCCCGGGGGTGCGGCGGGTGCGGGTCAGGACTTCGCCGAGATCTTCGAGACGATGTCGGTGGCCTGCTGGCTCAGCTTGTCCGGCAGCGGCGCGGAGCCGGCGGTCTTGGCGGCCGCCTGCTGGCCCTCGTTGCTGACCAGGTAGCTGAGGTAGCCCTTGACCAGGTCAGCGGTGCTCTGGTCGCCGTAGGTCGGGCAGCCGATCAGGTAGGAGATCAGCACGATCGGGTACGCGCCGGACTCCGTGGTGGTGCGGTTGATCTGCAGCGCGATGTCGTTGTCGGCCCGGCCGGGCTCCGGCTTCGAGACGTCGGCGACCTTCGCGGCCGCGTCGGCGGTGGGTCCGACGTACGACGAGCCGACCTTCACCGAGGCCACGCTGAGCTTGCCGGCCTGGCTGGCGTCCGCGTAGCCGATGGTGCCGGCTCCGTTGGTCACCGCCTGGATCACGCCGGAGGTGCCCTGCGCACCCTCGCCGGACTTGACCGGCCAGGTCTCGCCGGCGTCCCACGTCCACGCCGACGGCGCGGTCTGGTGCAGGTAGTCGGTGAAGTTGTTGGTCGTGCCGGAGTCGTCCGAGCGGTGCACCGGCGCGATCCGCTGTGCCGGGAGGTTGGCACCCGGGTTGTCGGCCTTGATCGCCGGGTCGTTCCAGGTGGTGATCTTGCCGGCGAAGATCTTGGCCGCGGTCTGCGGGGACAGCTGCAGCTTGTCGACGCCCTTGAGGTTGTAGACCAGCGCGATCGGGCTGATGTAGTCGGGCACCTCGAAGGCGGTCTGGCCGTTGCAGGCCTTCTTCGACTGGGCGACCTCGTCGGTGCTGAGGTACTTGTCCGAGCCGGCGAACTGCACGCCGCCGGCCAGGAACTGCTCGACGCCGCCGCCGGAGCCGACCGGGTCGTAGTTCACGGTCACGTCGGGGTTGGCGGACTGGAAGCCGGCGGACCAGGCGCCCTGAGCGGCCTCCTGGGCGCTCGAGCCGGCACCGTTGACGGTTCCGCTCAGGCTGTTGCCGCTGGTGTTGCTCGGCGCGCCGGACGACGAGCCCTGCTCGTTCGCGGCGCCGCACGCGGTCAGCGAGAGCCCGAGGGCGAGGGCCGCGGCAGTCGGGCCCGCCGCCTTGCGGAGGGAGGTGCGCTTCACTTCGTCACTCCTGAGGTCACGTTGGTTGACGTGCTCGAACGTAGGCAGCGCAGGTGAAGCGATCGGCGGACCTCGGTGAACGCGAGGTGAACGGTGCCGGGCGGTTGGGAAGCGGGGGTGCCCGGGCGCGGCGTCAGCGCAGGGCCCGACGTCGGCAGGGCCCAGGGCAGCTCAGGGCAGCCCGGTGCCGCTCAGTGCAGCTCGGTGGCGACCGCCCGGTGCTTGCGGTGGTGGACGACGAGCATCCCGCCCGTCTCGAGCTGGCGCTCCCCGAGCCCGAGCGCCTCGAAGACCCACGGCAGCACGGGCCGGTGGGTGCACAGCACCGCGGGCTCGGCGGCGTCGAGCAGCCGGTGCACGTGCTCCGACACCGCGGTGGGCGTGGCGTCCTCCTCCGACAGGTCGTCGCTGACCTCGACGTCCAGGTCGCTGATCTCGGCGTACGGCGTCACCGTGGTCCAGCACCGGCGGCTGCTCGAGGACACCAGCCGGGTCGCGCCGTACGCCCCCAGGACCGGGGCCAGCGCCTCGGCCTGCTCGTGGCCGGGCTTGGTCAGCGTCCGTTCGCGGTCGTCGCCGTGCCAGGACGCGCGCGGCCGCGCCTTCCCGTGGCGCAGGACGATGAGCGGCTGCGTCTTCTTGCGCTCCGCCTGCCACTCGTCGAGCGTGCCGCGGTCGTAGTCGTAGGTGAGCAGCGCTCGCGCCTTGTCCACCGACACCCAGCGGACCTCGTCGATCTCCGCGTTGGGCTGGTACGTCGAGACGTCGTCGTCGCCCACGACGCGTCCGGCCCAGTAGTGCACCCGCTTCTGGCCGTTCGCGACCCGGTAGAGCTGGCTGCGCAGCGGCACGCCGAGCCGGATGTCGACCCCGGTCTCCTCGGCCACCTCCCGCACGGCCGCGGCGGTGACGTGCTCGCCGGGGTCGAGCTTGCCCTTGGGGAACGACCAGTCGTCGTACTTCGGCCGGTGGACGAGCAGCACCTCGGGACCCTTCCGAGAGACGACCGCTCCGGCCGCGACGATGGCTGCCACGCGGTTTAGTCTCACACCACCCGCCAAGGAAAGGACGGACATCCGTGCGCAGACGTGTCGGCGTCCTCGTGGTCGTGCTGCTGCTGGTCGTGGTGGCGGGCGGCCTGGTGGCGTGGCGGGCGCTAGGCCGTCCCTCGACGTACGAGCAGGCGCTGGGCACGCTTCCCCAGCCGACCCTGCGGGCGACGTTCACGGACTGGGCGGCGGTGCGTGGACGGGCGAGGGGTACGGCGCTGCGATCGGCGTCCTCGCGCGCACAGGTCGACGCCTTCCTCAACCGGGCCTACGACCGTGACCTCACCGCCACCTCGGCGCTGACCGACTCGACGTACGTCCTCGCCCAGCGCTACGGCGTCAGCCCGCTCGACGCCCGGTGGGAGGTCCTCGGCCAGTCGCGCCAGGGGCAGGTCGACGTGATGCGGGTCGACGACTCGGTGGACCTGGCCGGGGTCGAGCGGTCCCTGCGCACCCTCGGCTACACCCCGCCGTCCGGCGGGTCGGGCAGCGGTGGCACCTGGGTGGGCGGGGCGGACCTGGTCGCGGGCATCGACTCCGCGCTCACCCCGATCGAGCAGAACGTCGTGGTGCTCCCCGACCAGCACCTGGTGCTGATGTCCGACAGCCCCGACTACGTGTCGGCGGCGGCGGACGTGGCGCGGGGCTCCTCGCCGTCGGTGCTTGAGGTGGCGGGCGTGCCGTCGTTGGGGTCGATCGCGCAGGAGCCCGTGAACGCGGTGCTGTGGGCCTCGACGTTTGCCTGCGAGGACCTGAGCATGGGGGCCGCCGACTCCGAGGACCAGCGGGTCGGCGACCAGCTGGTGACCAAGGCGGGTGGGGTCACGCCGCTGTCCGGGCTGGTGATGGCGCGCCAGCCCTCGGGGGACATCGTGGTGGGCATGCACTTCGAGACCTCCGAGCAGGCCTCGCGCAACCTGCAGCCGCGCGTAGACCTCGCGACGGGGCCGGCGCCGGGGCAGGGCGGGTCGTTCGCCGACCGGTTCCGGGTCACCTCCGGCGAGCGCTCGGGGTCGGACGTGGTGCTCACGCTCTCCCCGAAGCCGGGGGCGGACGCGGTGCTCTCGGACATCTCGCAGGGCCCGGTGCTGTTCGCGACCTGCTGAGGACCGCCGTACGGCGGGCACGTCGTACGGGGTCCCGGCGAATCAGGCCGAGACCGTCCACGCGCACCCCCGCTGCGACGGCGTGCCGCTGGCGCGCGAGGCACTCGACCTCGCCGACGGGGGCAGCCGGTCGCCGCGCGAGACCGAGCTCCGCCTGGTCCGGGTGCTCGACGCGGGGCTGCTCAGGGCCCTTGAGCGTCGACGAGGTGCTCGCCGGGCGGGACCTGGCGCGGGAGCAGCACGAGCGGTGGTTGCGGGAGGTGATCCCGGGATCGCCGAGATCCGCGGCTACTGACGCCGAATCAAGCCGCAACCAGGCCGCAACCAGGCCGCGACCGGGCCTCGACCAGGTCGCACGGGTCGCGACACGCCGGGCGCGGCAGCGGTTCGGACCTGATTCGTGCGCGCCCCGCGAGGCGCGCCCGCCGGGGCGACCGTCAGGACGAGCGGCGGCGGCGCTTGGTGGCGATCAGCGTCTCCTGCAGGTCGCGCAACGGCGTGCCGTCCTCCGCGAGGTGGTGGCGCTCCCACTCGCCGGACGAGGACAGCCACCACGACGCCGTAGAGTCGTCGAACGCCAGGTCGAGCAGCCGCCCCACCTCGGCGATCTGCGCTTCCCCGGGCAGGGGAACCAGGCACTCCACGCGCCGGTCGAGGTTGCGGTGCATCAGGTCGGCCGAGCCGATCCACGTCGCCGGGGAGCCGCCGTTCTCGAACCAGAAGATCCGGCTGTGCTCGAGGAACCGCCCCAGGACCGAGCGCACCCGGATGTTCTCCGACAGCCCCGGGACGCCGGGCCGCAACGAGCAGATGCCGCGCGTGAGCAGGTCGACCGGGACCCCGGCCTGCGAGGCGCGGTAGAGCTCGTCGATCACGGCCTCGTCCACGATCGCGTTGGCCTTGAACCGGATCCGCGCCGGCCGGCCGGCGCGGTGCGCCTCCACCTCCGCGCGGATCCGCTGCACCAGGCCCGAGCGCACCGAGTCGGGCGCGACCAGCAGCTGTTCGTAGGAGGCGTTGCGCGAGAACCCGGACAGGTTGTTGAACAGGTGGGCGACGTCCTCGCCGATCCCGGGGTTCACGGTCAGCAGCCCGTAGTCCTCGTAGAGCCGGGCGGTCTTCGGGTTGTAGTTGCCGGTGCCGATGTGCACGTAGCGGCGGATGCCCTCCGGCTCGTCGCGGACCACCAGCGCGAGCTTGCAGTGCGTCTTGAGCCCGACCAGGCCGTACACCACGTGGCACCCGGCGTGCTCGAGCTGGCGGGCCCACTTGATGTTGGCCTGCTCGTCGAAGCGCGCCTTGATCTCGACCAGCACCAGCACCTGCTTGCCGGCCTCGGCGGCGTCGACGAGCGCGTCGATGACCGGCGAGTCGCCGGAGGTGCGGTAGAGCGTCTGCTTGATCGCGAGCACGTGCGGGTCCGCGGCGGCCTGCTCGATGAAGCGCTGCACGGAGGTCGAGAACGAGTCGTACGGGTGGTGCAGGAGTACGTCGGACCGCTGCAGCGCCGTGAACACGTCGACCGGCGAGGCCGACTCGACGGGGGCGAGCTGGGTGTGCGTGGACGGCACGAACGCCGGGAACTTCAGCTCCGCCCGGTCCAGGTCGGCGATGTCGGTGAGGCCGGTGAGGTCGAGCGGGCCGGGCAGCTGCACCACCTCGTCGGGGGAGACACCGAGCTCGGACACCAGCAGCTCGAGGACGTGCGGGTCGATGGACTCCTCCACCTCCAGCCGCACGGGCGGGCCGAACCGGCGCCGCAGCAGCTCCTTCTCGAGGGCGGCGAGCAGGTTCTCGGCGTCGTCCTCCTCGACCTCGAGGTCCTCGTTGCGGGTCACCCGGAACGTGTGCACCGCCAGCACGTCCATGCCCGGGAACAGTCGCTTGAGCTGCTCGGCGATCACGTCCTCGAGCGGCACGAACCGCTGGCCGCCCAGCGGCACGAACCGGCTGAAGATCGGCGGGACCTTCACCCGGGCGAAGTGCTCCTTGCCCGTGGTCGGGTTGCGCACCAGCACCGCGAGGTTCAGCGACAAGCCCGAGATGTAGGGGAACGGGTGCGCGGGGTCGACCGCCAGCGGGGTCAGCACCGGGAAGACCCGCTCCTTGAACAGCTTCTTGCAGTCCCTCTGCTCCTCGCGGGTGAGGTCGGCCCAGCGCACGACCTCGATGTCCTCCTTGGCCAGGGCCGGCACGATCTCGTCGTGGAACAGCCCGGCCTGCCGCTGCATCAGCGCCGACGTCCGGCTCCAGATCTGCTCGAGCACCTCGCGCGGCATCAACCCGGACGCGGCCCGCACCGCCACCCCGGCCGCGATCCGCCGCTTGAGGCCGGCGACGCGGACCATGAAGAACTCGTCGAGGTTCGAGGCGAAGATCGCCAGGAAGCGGACCCGCTCCAGCAGCGGCAGCGCCGGGTCCTCGGCGAGCTCGAGCACGCGCGTGTTGAAGTGCAGCCACGACAGCTCGCGGTCGAGGAACCGGTCGTCGGGCAGGTCCTCGGCGTGCGCGTCGTACGGCGGCTCGACGTCGAAGGACTCCGAGGGGACCGCCCGGAGCGCCGGGTCGCCCGGTCCGTCGTCCGAGGAGCCACGGGTGGTCGGGTGAAGGGTCATGTCTCGATGGTGGCACCGCCGGGTGAACGCCGGGTAGCGAAAGGTAGGTTGCGACCATGTCGCTGGCTCCTCCCTCCCGCGCTGAGATCGCCTTCTTCCGTGCCCTGATGGCGCTGCCCGCCCCGGTGGTCCGACGGCTGGCCGGCCGCCCGGTCGTCCTCGACGGGCAGGTGCTCGACGCGGAGACGCAGCTGACGCTGCGACTGCAGAACCTGCTGCGGGAGCCGGCCGCGGAGACGCTGCCGGTGCCCGAGGGACGCCGCGCGATCCTCCGTCAGTCGCTCCTCGCGGGTGGCCGGCAGCCGATCGGCGAGGTGCGCGACCTCGAGGTGGCCGGCGGCGACGGGCCGGTGCGGGCGCGGCTGTACGTCCC
The DNA here is from genome assembly GCA_963816325.1 of uncultured Actinomycetota bacterium. Lineage (GTDB taxonomy): Bacteria > Actinomycetota > Actinomycetes > Propionibacteriales > Nocardioidaceae > Nocardioides_B. Next base: position 45,986 of record CAWFKC010000002.1, read on the forward strand.
CCGGGCCCTCGTCGGGTCGCGGGACACGCCGCTGCTGGTCTTCTTCCACGGCGGCGGGATGATCTTCGGCGACCTGGACAGCCACGACGCGTCCTGCCGGCTGCTGGCCGAGCGGGCGGGCACGCGGGTGCTGGCGATCGACTACCGGCTCGCGCCCGAGCACCGCTTCCCGGCCGCGGTCGAGGACTGCTGGGCGGCCTACCAGTGGGTGGTCGCGCACGCCGGCGAGCTCGGGGCGGACCCGGACCGGCTCGCGGTCGGCGGCGACTCCGCCGGCGGCTACCTCTCCGCGGTCGTCGCGCTCAAGGCGGCCGAGGCCGGCCTGCCCCTGCGGTTCCAGCTACTGGTCTACCCGGTCACCAACATGGCCGACCCCAGCGAGAGCCGGCGGCTGTTCGGCCGCGGCTTCTTCCTCACCACCCAGTTCATCGAGCTCGCCGACGCCAACTACCTCGAGGGCCCGCACCAGCGCCGCGACCCGCTGGTCTCGGTGGCGTTCACCGAGAAGTTCCCCGACGGCCTCGCGCCGGCGTTCGTGGCGACCGCGGGGTTCGACCCGCTGCGCGACGAGGGCGAGGCCTACGCGCGCACCCTGGCCGAGCACGGCGTCGCGGTGGAGCTCAAGCGCTACCCGGGGCTGATCCACGGCTTCTTCAACGTGGTCGGCGCCGGCCGGTCCAACCGCGCGGCGGTGGCTGAGATCGCGGTGAAGCTCAAGGCCGGCCTGGCCTGAGGCGCTGTCCGGCGAGGGGTCACGGGCTGCGCGACGCGCCGGTGAGGTGCACGATCTGGTGACCCCTCGGCGGTTCACCCGCGCTGGTACATCACGTCGGTGTCCTCGTCGGCGTGGGCGAAGCCGAGGCGGGTGTAGACCGCGATCGCCGGGTCGTTGTCGGCCTCGACGTACAGCACCACCTCGGGCAGCCCGAGGCCCGCGAGGTGGTGCAGTCCGGTCAGCGTGAGCAGCCGGCCGAGGCCGCCGCCCTGGGCGCGCGGCGACACTCCGACGACGTACACCTCCCCGTACGGCGGGCGTTCGTCGTGCACCTTGGTCCAGTGGAACCCAACCACCTCATCAGCCTCACCAGTCACACTGGTGTCGGTGGTGACCGCGAGGAAGAACCCCGCGGGGTCGAACCACGGCTCGGCCATCCGCTCGTCGAGGTCCGCGCGGGTGAGGTCCCCCTGCTCGGGGTGGGAGGCGAACGCCTCGGCGTTGAGCGCCAGGAACGCCTCCTCGTCCCGGCCCGGCCGGAACGGACGTACGTCGATCCCGTCGGCCTGCCACGTCGGCGGCAGGTCCACGTCGAGCGGGCGGCGCATCACCCACAGGTCGCGCACCCGGTCGAACCCGTGCTTCGCGGCGAGCGCCGCCGCGGCGGGGTGGTTGCCGTGCGACCAGGCGGTGGCCCGGCCTGCGGTTGCCTGCGCAGTCTCGGCGACCGCGGCGGCCAGCGCCGAGCCGACGCCGACGCCCCGGTCCTCGGGCGCGACCACCAGCTCGATCTCGGGCGCGCCCGGCTCGCCGTGCACCCAGGCGAAGCCCAGCGCCGGATCGCCGCACGCCAGCAGCGTGGAGCCGTCCAGGCCGTGGTGCCGCAGGTGCAGCAGTGCCGCCTCGTTGAGCGGGGCGCGGCCGTCCGCGGCGGTGGCCGCCTCGACCACCCGGCGCAGGTGAGCCGCGTCCCCCCGCATGGCTGTCCACTGGAAGTCGGCGGGGGACACGGGTCGGACGGCTCTGGGGTGCGACATGTGGCTCACTCTAGATTCACCAGTGGAGGTGGCTGATGCGCCCAGTGCTCTGGCTGGCCGTGGCCGCGGTCTTCCCGTTCGTGCTGCTGGGCCTGCTGCTGTGGCTGTCCCGCCTCGAGGACAGCCTGCCGGAGGACATCCGCAGCGCGCGCCGCAGTCCCGACCCCGAGCCGATCCTGCGGATCCCCGTGCGGGAGCCGCTGCCGCAGCCGCTGCTGCACCAGGGGCTGCTGCTCGACGCGGTGCTCGCCGCGGCGGTCGAGGAGCCGCCGGTCCCGGAGCCCGCGCCGCCGGTCGCCGTACCCCTCGACCTGGACGTGCCGTCCCAGCGCACGCCGGACGACCAGGTGCCCACGGGCACCCGCTGACCGGCCGAATCGGTTCGAGAATCACCTCCCGGTCGCGGAGAACCTGCTTCTCGAACCGTTCCGTCAGCCTGGAGTCGTGGCTTCGCGCTCCCATTGCTCGTGGAGCTCGCGCAGCAGGTCCCGGTAGTCGAGATCGTCGTCGAGCCGGCGCGATGGCTCCCAGCCCGCTGGCGGGTCGAGCGTCCACGTCCGGTCCTGGGACGGCCGGCGTTCCGCACGCTGGTAGGCGGCGCGTGCCCGCGCGACGACGACTCCCGGGTCGAGCACGTCGACGTAGGTGACGTGGAAGACCTCCAGCCCGTGGTCGCGGAAGACGCCGTCCCGGTGGGCGTCCCGGCTGCGGCGTCGGGCGCCAGCGTGCTCGCCGCCGTCGTACTCGCCCACGACGCCCGCCGCGGGATCGAGCAGGTCGGCCACCCCGAGGAGCGCGCCGGTGCGCCGGTCGAACAGTTCCCGGTTGGTGAGCGGGCGGGGGAGGCCGCCGTCGAGCTCCCAGATCAGGCGGAACGTCGTCTCCTGGGGTGACCAGCTGTTGTCGTCCCCCAGGCCGACCGCCCTGCGTGCCAGCGCGACCCCCTGCCACCCGGGATGCGCGTCGACGTACCGTCGCGCCCGCCTCGCCGACGTGATCCCCGCGGCCGCGGCCATGTCGACCACCGCCACCGCCGCGCGCAGGTCCGGCGCCTTCCGCATGCCGTCGAACACGGCGCGCTCCGGCACCGTCACCGGGACGCCGTACCGGATCCGCACCTCGTCCGGCGAGAGCCGGTCGCGCAGGAAGGTGACTCCGGCCCTCGGCCGCAGGTGCGCGCCGGGCCCGGTCACCAGCGGCACCGGCAGCGCCGTGCTGCCGTCCGCGCCCAGCCCGTCGAAGAACCGCCCGCCCCACAGCCGCAGGGCGGCCCACCCGGTGACCGCCCCGCCGGGCGGCAGCAGCATGGACGCCTCGAGGACCCGCTGCTCGGGCGTGCGCGCGACGGAGGCCGGCACGTAGAGGCCGTGGCTGCTCTGCCGCCAGCGCGGGCCCGACGTCTGCCCGCGCGTGGGTCCCGAGCGCCCCGCGGGGTCGATCGCCACCGGACGCACCAGCCCGCGCGGTGGCGCGCAGCGGGGGTCCCAGTCATGTGCGCGCTGAGCCATGGCCAGCAGGATGTCGCGGCAAGGCGAGGTCGCGCGCCGCTCGTCCACAGCCGGGCGCGAGTGCACGCCGGGCGAATCGGTTCGAGAAGCACCTCCCGGTCGCGGAGAACCTGCTTCTCGAACCGATCCGTGCGACTTCAGACCTCCGCGGAGTCCCGTTCCGGCGTCTCCTTGGGGGGCAGCACGAAGCGGTAGCCGACGTTGCGCACGGTGCCGATCAGGTGCTCGTTCTCCGGGCCCAGCTTGGCGCGCAGCCGGCGCACGTGCACGTCGACCGTGCGGGTGCCGCCGAAGTAGTCGTAGCCCCAGACCTCCTGGAGCAGCTGCTCGCGGGTGAAGACCCGGCCCGGGTGCTGGGCGAGGTACTTCAGCAGCTCGAACTCCTTGAACGTCAGGTCGAGCGTGCGGCCGCCGAGCTTGGCGGTGTAGGTCGCGTCGTCGACGGTCACCTCGCCGGAGCGGATCACGTGCGCCTCGGGGTTGTCGCTCTCGCGCTGGGCGGCGAGCCGTCCGATCGCGAGCCGGATCCGGGCCTCGACCTCGGCGGGGCCGGCGGTGCCGAGCAGGACGTCGTCCATGCCCCAGTCGGTGGCGACGACGGCCAGGCCGCCCTCGGTCACGATGAGGACCACCGGCGCGTCGGACCCGGTGGTGCGGATCAGCCGGCACAGGTCCCGCGCGTGCGCGAGCTCCTTGCGCCCGTCGACGAGCACCAGGTCGACGTCGGGAGCCTCGAGCAGCGCGCTGCCCTCCGCGGGCAGGATCTTCACCTGGTGCGGCAGCAGCGCGAGTGCGGGCAGCACGTCGGCCGACGGCTGGGTGGTGCTGGTCAGCAGCAGCAGGGTGCCCATGGCGCCTCCCGGGGCCGGAGGGTCGTGCCGGCTCGCCGTTGAGCCGGGGTGGGGGCGTCGCGCGGGTGCGGCTTGCGCGATACGGCAGGATACCGAACATGAGCGATCCGGCCGCAGCGAACGTCTCGGACTCCGCGACGGTCCGCTACTGGGCGGGGGCCCGGGCGGCCGCCGGCGTGGAGTCCGACCGGGTCCCGGTGCCGGCGGGTACGACGCTCGCGGACGTGCTCGACGCCGTACGGCGGCTGCACCCGGACCGGCTGCCCGACGTGGTCGCGGTCTGCTCGGTGCTGATCGGGGACAAGCCGGTCGGGAGCACCGACCCGGCCGAGGTGACGGTCTCTGCCGGCGACACCGTCGAGCTGCTGCCGCCGTTCGCCGGCGGCGCGTTGACCGACCGGTAACTTCATCCGGCTGAGGTCTTTTGTTCCGGGCCGCCGCAGGTCACAATGGGGTTATCGGGGGAAGTACGCAGGACTTCCGCTTAGACCCGAGCCGCCCCGTGGGCGGTCCTGACCTCCCAACAGGATCGCTCCGGGGCGGTGCCATGTCCGGCCGGGGGCCAGCAGCGGCACCAGTGGCTCGAGCGGCACCGTCTCGAGACGCCGGGAATGCCCGCCCCCACACCCTGGTTGAATCCGGGCATGAGCCAAGGTGCGTGGATCCTGGTCGTCGCGCTGGTCGCCGCGACCGCCTTCGGCCTCTACCGGGCCGCCCGGGACGGGCGCTTCCGCGGCACCCACGCGGTGACCGGAAGCGGGTCCGGCGGCGAGAGCGAGGGAGCGGAGATGCCCGATCAGCCCCCGGCGAGCGTGCTCGACGGCTCCGGGCTGGACGCCGACCTCGGCGAGCGCGCCACGCTGCTGCAGTTCTCCTCGGCGTTCTGCGCCCCGTGCCGGGTGACCCGCCGGGTGCTCGGCGAGGTCGCCCAGGTCGTCCCCGGGGTCGCCCACGTCGAGGTCGACGCCGAGCACCACCTCGACCTGGTCCGCCGCCTCAACGTGCTGCGCACCCCCACCACGCTCGTGCTCGACGCGCACGGCCGGGAGGTCTCCCGCGCGGCGGGCGCCCCCAAGCGCGACGAGGTGCTGGCCACCCTGGCCCGCGTGCTCCCCGACGCGTCGGAGGGCGGCGCCGCCGGAGCGTCCTAGGAGCTCTGCGGGTGGGTTCGTAGGCTCGGGGTATGCACCCTTTGCGCGCGCTGACCCTCGACGAGCTCCGCCTTCGCACCAGCATCAAGTGGCGGGCGTTCGAGCCCGACGTCCTCCCGGTCTGGGTGGCGGAGATGGACGCCCCGCTCGCGCCGGCCGTCGCCGCGGCCCTGCACGAGGCGGTGGAGCGGGGCGACACCGGCTACACCACCGGGACGCCGTACGTCGAGGCGCTGCGCGACTTCGCCGCCGACCGGTGGGCGTGGTCCTTCGCCGCCGAGCAGGCGGTGGTCGTCCCGGACGTGATGCTCGGCGTCGTGGAGATGCTCAAGCTGGTCACCGGCCCCGGTGACGCGGTGGTGGTCAGCTCGCCGGTCTACCCGCCGTTCTACGACTTCGTGCGTACGTCGGACCGCCGGGTCGTCGAGGCCCAGCTCGGCGTCGACGGGCGGCTCGACCTGCAGGTGCTCGAGGAGGCGTTCCGCGCCGCGCGGGAGACGGCACGCCCCGCGGCGTACCTGCTCTGCAACCCGCACAACCCGACCGGCACCGTCCATACCCTGGAGGAGCTGACCGCGGTGGCCCAGCTCGCCGACCGGTACGGCGTGCGCGTGGTCGCCGACGAGATCCACGCGCCGCTCGTGCTCCCGGGGCGCCGGCACCAGCCGTACCTCGCCGTGCCCGGGGCGGGCAACGCGTTCAGCCTGATGTCGGCGTCGAAGGCATGGAACCTGGCCGGGCTGAAGGCCGCGGTCGCCGTCGCCGGTCCGGACGCGGTGGACGACCTGCACCGGATGCCCGAGGTGGCGACCCACGGCGCGAGCCACCTCGGCGAGATCGCCCACGCGGCCGCGCTCGCCGACGGCCGGGACTGGCTGGACGCGCTGCTCGCCGACCTCGACGAGAACCGGCAGCTGCTGGCCGACCTGCTGGCCAAGCAGCTGCCGCGGATCGGCTACCGGCCGCCGGAGGGCACCTACCTCGCCTGGCTGGACTGCCGCGACCTCGGCCTCGGTGACGACCCGGCCGAGGCGTTCCGCGTGCGCGGCCGGGTGGCGCTCAACTCGGGGCCGGAGTTCGGCACCGGCGGCGCCGGCCACGCGCGGCTGAACCTCGCGACCACGCCGGAGATCCTCACCGAGGCGGTCGCCCGGATGGCCCGCACGGTCGAGGCCTAGGTTGCCGACGTGAGCCAGGCGCCGATCCGGGTGCTGTTCGTCTGCACCGCCAACATCTGCCGCTCCGCCTACGCCGCCCTGCTCAGCCGGCACCTGCTGGGGGAGGAGTCCGGGGTGGAGGTGGCCAGTGCCGGCACCCGTGCCGTCGGCGGTCGAGCCGGTCGACGAGCCGATGGCCGCCCTGCTGCGGGCCCGCGGCATCGACCCTGCCCCCCATCGCAGTCGCCGGCTGTCGCTGCGCACGGTCGGCGACCACGACCTGGTGGTGACCGCCGAGGTCGCGCACCGGTCGTTCATCCTCGACGACCGGCCGGAGGTGTTCCGGCGGGTGTTCACCCTCGGGCAGCTCGACCGGACGCTCGACGACCTGCCGGACGACCTGCGCGGCCGCGCCCTGATCGCCGCAGCCGGCCGGGCGGCCGCACCCGCCTCCAGCGAGGACGACGTGCACGACCCCTACCGGCGGGGGCCGGAGGCCGCCCGGGTCGCGGCCGAGCACATCGAAGCGCTGGTCGGCCGGTGGCTGCCGCGGCTGCGCTCCTGAGGTCGTCTCACAATCTGAGCCAGATGACCATGATGCGAGACGTGCTTTCCGGGGTCGTGCTCCGGCGCTCTACTCTTGCGCCCATGCCCTCGACCATGCTGACCAAGCGCCGCGCAGTGGACCACTGCCTCGTGCGCTCGGCGCTGTGTCGAATGTCCTGACGGGACACCTCCCGCACCCCGCTTCCTGAACGCCCGGCCGCTCGGCCGCGTCGCGGGGATCGCGCCCTTCCGTTGCCCGGAAGGTGCGTCGGCAGGTGACCCGTGCCGCTTTCAGGCCGCATCCGTCATCTCGCTGCGCAGGAGAGTCATGTCCACGTTGTCCCGCTCCACCTCCACCCCGTCCCGTACGGCCCCCTCCCGCACCGCCCCGGCCGGGCCGCCGGCCGGGCAGATCGACCCCCGCGGCCCGCGGTTCGTGGCCACGGTCACGACCGTCGTGCTCGCGGTCGCGCTGCTGGCCGCGCCGAGCACCCTGACCGTCGTACTGCTCGCGGTGCAGACGGTGCTGTTCGCCCTCGGCGCCGGGCTCGGCGCCGGGCGCACCCCGCTCGGCTGGGTCTTCCGCACCGTGATCCGGCCGCGGCTGGCCCCGCCGGTCGACCTCGAGGACTCAGGCCCGCCGCGCTTCGCCCAGGCCGTCGGCCTGGCGTTCGCGGTCGTCGCGCTGGCCGGCTACCTCACCGGTGTCGACCTGCTCGGGTCGGTCGCCACCGGGCTGGCACTGGCAGCGGCCTTCCTCAACGCGGCCTTCGGCTTCTGCCTGGGCTGCGAGCTGTACCTGCTCGGCCGGCGCGCCACCCGCTGAGGCGCCCGCCGGAGGCTGCGCCCCCACTCCACACGACAGCGACACCCACAGAAAGTGAGACATCCATGAGCCGCGAGTCCGCACTCGTCACCGCCGACTGGGTCGAGGAGCATCTCGACGACCCGAAGGTGGTCCTCGTCGAGGTCGACGAGGACACCTCCGCCTACGACAAGGGCCACCTCCGAGGCGCGGTCAAGCTCGACTGGACCACCGACCTGCAGGACCAGGTCCGCCGCGACTTCGTCGACAGGCAGCAGTTCGAGGCCCTGCTCTCCGAGCGTGGCATCGCAAACGACGACACCGTGGTGCTCTACGGCGGCAACAACAACTGGTTCGCCGCCTACGCCTACTGGTACTTCAAGCTCTACGGCCACCAGGACCTCAAGCTCCTCGACGGCGGCCGCAAGAAGTGGGAGCTCGACAGCCGCGAGCTGACCGACGAGCTCCCCCACCGCGAGCGGACCAGCTACACCGCCCAGGAGCAGGATCTCTCGATCCGCGCGTTCCGCGACGAGGTCGTGGCGGCGATCGGCGCCCAGAACCTCGTCGACGTCCGCAGCCCCGACGAGTACGCCGGCCGGCTGCTCGCCCCGGCCCACCTGCCGCAGGAGCAGGCGCAGCGGGCGGGGCACATCCCCACCGCCGCGAACGTGCCCTGGAGCAAGGCGGCCAACGACGACGGGACGTTCAAGTCCGACGACCAGCTGCGCGCGATCTACAGCGACGCCGGCGTCGACTGGGACAAGGACACCATCGCCTACTGCCGCATCGGCGAGCGCTCCAGCCACACCTGGTTCGTGCTCCAGGAGCTGCTCGGGGCGAAGAACGTGAAGAACTACGACGGCTCCTGGACCGAGTACGGCTCGCTCGTCGGTGTCCCGGTCGCCCTCGGTGACGAGAAGGGTGACGCCTGATGTGCGGCGCGAGCACCGGCGGGCTGTCCCTCGAGGGCGTCAACGTGGCGAAGGAGTCGGTCATCCAGGGCGTCGTGACCCGTGACGACCAGCCGGTCGGAAACGCCTACGTGCGGCTGCTCGACAGCACCGGCGAGTTCACCGCCGAGGTGCCGACCTCGGCGACGGGCCACTTCCGGTTCTTCGCCGGACCCGGCGAGTGGACGCTTCGCACGCTGGCGCCGAAGGCGGACCCGGTGGACCGCACGGTCCTCGCCCAGCAGGGCGTCGTCGCCGAGGTTGCCGTCCGGCTCTAGGACGGCCCCGGACTCTCGGGAGCACAGGGCCCCGGTCACCTTACGCAGGTGACCGGGGCCTTTTTCGGGTGGAACCGCGAAATCATCGCGTAGGCCCCGCTGCACCACGGAAGGGAAACCGCAGTCCCTTTCCTGCTTTCCGCACGCCTCCAAAGTCCGGGAGGAGCGTTCCTAAACGCCTCGACTGCGAATTGCGGGGGCAATTCGAATTCCTGCGTACGACGCCTCGCGGCCGGTGCTCGAATGATGTGGGGTCGGCTTCGGGGGGAGGCGCATGAGCACCTCGTCGTACACCAGTGTGGGGGGAAGCGCGCGGGCGATGCCCGCCGCGCAAGGAGACCAGGAGGGCCGCTTCGTCGGCACGGGGGAACCAGCCGACGTGGCGGTCCTCGTGGTCACCTACAACAACGCTGCGCACCTCGACCGGCTCGTGGGTTCGCTGCGTCGGGAGGCCACGAGGCACCGGTTGCGCGTCGTGGTGGCCGACAACGCCTCCACCGACGGAACGCTCGAGCAGGTGCGCAGGCACGAGGACGTGGTCGCGTTCGCGACCGGCGGCAACCTGGGCTACGCGGCAGGCATCAACCTGGCCCGGGCCCGGGCCGGCGTCGCCGACGCGCTGCTGGTCCTGAACCCCGACCTGCGGGTCGAGGAAGGCGCCGCCGAGGCGCTGCTCAGCCGGCTGCGTCACCCCGGGGTCGGAGTGGTGGTGCCGCGCATCGTGGACCCGACCGGCGAGACGTACCCCTCGCTGCGGCGGGAGCCGTCGGTGTCCCGGCTGGCCGGCGACGTGCTGCTCGGGCCCTACCTGCCACGCAGGCCGCACTGGCTGTCCGAGCTCGAGCTCGACCGGGACGCCTACCGGCAGCCGCACGAGGTGGACTGGGCCACGGGCGCAGCGATCCTCGTCGAACGGGACGTCGCGGACGCGGTGGGGGACTGGGACGAGCGGTTCTTCCTCTACTCCGAGGAGACCGACTTCTTCCGCCGGGTCCGCGCCCAGGGCCGCGCCGTCTGGTACGAGCCGGCCGCGGTCGTCGAGCACGCCCAGGGCGGCTCGGGCAGCTTCCCGCTCGGGGTGCCGCTGCTGGTCGTGAACAGGCTCCGCTACGTCGAGAAGCACCAGACGCGTGGCCGGGCGCGGGCGTTCCGGGCGCTGCTCGTGGTGCGCGGGCTGATGCGCATGCGCAGTCCCGGTCAACGCGCGTCGCTGAGGTTCCTGGTCCGTCGCAGCACCTGGGACCGGCTGCCGGCCGCCAGGTGGGACGTGCCCGACGGCGCCGACCACCGACGGGACACCGGCGACCGCGACGAGCCCGACCTCCGCGAGGACGCCGCGGACTGTCCGTCCGGGTCGGTGGTGATCCCGGCCCACGACGAGGCCGCGGTGCTCGCCCGGACGCTGCGGCCGCTCGCCCCGCTGGCGCGCGCCGGCCGGGTGGAGGTGGTGGTGGCCTGCAACGGCTGCACCGACGACACCGCCGGGGTCGCGCGACAGTTCGACGGCGTCGGCGTGGTCGTCGTACCCGAGGCCTCGAAGACCGCGGCGCTCAACGCCGCCGACGCGCTGGCGACCCGGTGGCCCCGGCTCTACCTCGACGCGGACATCGAGCTGACGCCGCGGGCGCTGCGTGACCTGTTCGCGCTGCTGCACACCGAGACGGTGCTGGCCGCGCGGCCACGGTTCGTCTACGACACCGCCGGCGCGGGCCCGCTGGTGCGCAGCTACTACCGCGCGCGGGCGCGGGTGCCGTCGCTGAGCCAGGCGCTGTGGGGTGCCGGCGCCTACGCGCTCACGGAGAAGGGGCACGTGCGGATCGGGGAGTTCCCGCCGGTCACCGGCGACGACCTGTACGTGGACGCCTGCTTCGACGAGACCGAGAAGCAGGTGGTCGACACGGACCCGGTCGTGGTGCGCACGCCCCGGCAGGTGCGCGCGCTGCTCGGGGTGCTGGGCCGGGCCTGTCGCGGCAACGGCGAGCTGCTCGGCGGGCATGCCGCGCCGACCGTCCGGACCACCGTCGGCGAGCTGCTGCGCACGGCCACCGGGCCCGCGTGCGCCGCCGACGCGGCCGTCTACTGCGCGCTGGCGCTCACCGCGCGCGCCGTCGGCGCGCGCAGGTCAACGGGGGGATGGGAACGAGATGTCACTACGAGAGTCCGAGGCGGCTGAGGCACCACGGACGGACGAGGCAGGCCGCACGTTGCTGGTGGCCTCCACCGGGGGGCACCTCGAGGAGCTGCACCGGCTCAAGGGACGGCTGGCCCCGACGCTGGGTGCGTGTGACTGGGTCACCTTCGACGACCCGCAGTCACGGTCCCTGCTGGCCGGGGAGCGGACGTTCTTCGTGCCCTACGTGCCGCCGCGCGGCTACCGGGAGGCGCTCGTGAACCTGTCGGCGGCCAGGCACCTCCTGCAGAGCGGTGACTACGACCGGGCGGTCTCGACCGGGGCCGGCATCGCGGTGCCGTTCCTGGTGGAGGCGCGTCTGCACGGTCTGGAGTGCCACTACATCGAGAGCGCCGCGCGCGCTCTCGGGCCGAGCCTGACCGGGCGGCTGGTGAGCCGGCTGCCCGGGGTGCACCTCTACTCGCAGTACGACGCCTGGGCGAGCGCGCGGTGGCGTTACCGCGGTTCGCTGTTCGACAGCTACCGTCCGCGGACACCGCTCATGCGAGGGCAGCGCCGACCCGCGCGCCGGGTGGTGGTCACCCTCGGCACGATGCGCACCTTCGGGTTCCGGCGCGCGGTCGAGCGGCTGCTCGCCGTGCTGCCCGACGTCGTCGCACCCGGCGCCGAGATCCTCTGGCAGGTCGGGGTCACCGACGTCCACGACCTCGGCATCGACGCCCAGGAGCTGGTGCCCGCGGACGTGCTGCGCGAGGCGGTTGCCGAGGCGGACCTGGTGATCGCGCACGCGGGCATCGGCTCGGCCCTGATGGCGCTGGACCAGGGCCGCTGCCCCGTCCTGCTGCCCCGCTCCCGCGAGCACGGCGAGCACGTCGACGACCACCAGCGGATGATCGCCGGGGCCCTCTCGCAGCGCCGGCTCGCGGTCACCGCGGACGCCTCCGAGCTCAGCGCGACGCACCTGTGGGCGGCGATGGCCTCCGCGGTGGAGCGTACGTCGGACCCGGTGCCGTTCCGGCTGGTCAGCCCGCTGTCCGCGAGGGCGTGAGACGGGTCCGGCGGCGACGGAGCAGCCACGCGTCTGCCCCCACGACCAGCGCGCCGAGGCCCGCGGCGCCGGCCAGGGCGGTCCCGCCCACGGCGCGGACGTGGGACCCGGTCCGGTAGCGGACCCCCGGCGAGGTCGGGACCACGGTGCTGACGATCCGGTCCTGGCGCGGGACCCGGGCGAGGTCCTGCCGCTGGGCGAGCAGGTCGTCCAACCGCGCCGTGATCGCGTGCGCCTGCCGGGTGACCGCTGCGCGCGAGGAGTCGACGATCTGCACGTTGACCAACGGCCGGAAGCTGCGCGACCACTGGCCGCCGTAGTCCGGCGCGCGCACCGCGTGACCCTTGCGCACGCCCTCGTCGACGATGGTCAGGGAGGGGTCCACCGGGCCCGGGGTCGCCTTGCCGCCGTTGAACTCGACTGCCAGCAGGGAGGCGGTGGAGGAGAGGTCCACCTGGGACACCCGCAGCGAGTTGACGTTCGCCGCGGCGGGCTGGACCAGCTGGACGTCGAACTCCGTCCAGTAGACCCCGGAAGCCCGCTGCTCGAGCATCAGCACGGCGGCCAGGACCGCCACGCCGGCCAGCACCAAGTACCACCGTCGCAGCAGCGCCGCGACCACTTCTCGTGTCGTCACCTGCCGCACCCCCTCCTGCGATGGTGGCACGGGGGGCGGGAGCAGTCTCGCGGTTCCGGACACTCGACACGGCCGACCGTGCCACTCTGGGAGACAGGCGCGGACCTCCGGTTGTTCCAGTCGGCGGTCCGGATCTGACCAGGACATGGGGGGAGTCAGAATGCCGCCTGGGGGACTTCTGCGTACGGTGTGGCGCCACAAGGTACTCGTGGTCGTCGGTCTGGTGATGACAGCAGCGGCGGCACTCGCCGCCGGCCGTCTCGTCGGTCCGACGTACACCTCCGAGGCCGTCGTGGTGCTGTTGCCGCCGGCCCACGACCAACAGATCGACAATCCCTACCTCTACCTCGGCGGGATCCAGCAGGCGCGCGACGTGGTGCTGCGCTCGCTGGTGTCGGAGCAGGTGCGCGCGGACATCGCCCGCGCCCAGCCGACCGCCAGCTACGACGTGCTGCCCGACCCACTGTCGGAGGGCCCGCTGCTCGTGGTGAGCGTCCAGGCGCCCACCGCGGGCGCGGCCACGGGCACCATGCGCGCGGTGCTCGACAAGGTGCCGCCGACCGTGCGCTCGTTGCAGGAGCGGATGGCGGTGCAGCGCGGCGCGGACATCACGCCGCTGACCATCACGGCCGACAAGGTCCCCATCCTGGTGACGAAGAGCCAGCTCCGGGCCGGCATCGGCGTCGGGGTGCTGGGCATGGCGTTCACGGTGTTCGGGATCGGGCTCATCGACGGACCCTGGGCACGCCGGCGTGAAGCCAGGCGTGCGGCGAGGGCCGCGAAGGCTGCGGCAGGCGGAGCGGAGCCGGCCGGCGCGACCGGTGTGGAAGGAGCGCCCGTCCTCGCGGCTGAGCCGGCCGTCCCCGCCGCCCCCGCTGCCCCTGCTGTCCCGCCCGCCCCTGCTGTCGAGCCGGAGCCGAAGCCGGAGCCGGCGCCGGCGGCGGCCGAGCAGGATCCGGGACCGGAGCACTCGCGACCGGTCTACCGGGGACAGCCACGCAGCCCCGTGCCGGTCAAGGCGCGCAACCGCCGCTTGCGCGGCAGGAAGCGCAACCTGGAGGCCGCGCGAGGTGAGGCCGGCTCGTGAGCACGGCCGTCGCGCACGAGCCCCGCCTCGCGGCCGGCCTGGTGACGCACGACTCCGTCGGACGTGGCGACGCGCTCGACGCGCACGTGGTCCTCACCGCCTACCTCTTCCTGCTGGTCGCGCTGCCGGCGCCGCTGGTCCTGCCGGCCCTCGGAAGCGCCGGGGGCCCGGCCACGATGCTGGCCTTCGCCGGTGCCTTCCTGTGGTGCTGGTTCCGGCTGGCCCGGGAGCCGGTGACGCCGTACCGGCAGCCGGTGAAGACGGCCGCGCTGCTGTTCGCCCTCGTCGCCGTGGTGGTCTACGCCCACGGGATGCTGCGCACGGTGCCGTCCTTCGAGACCAGCCCTGCCGACAGCGCGCTGCTGCGGGTCTTCGCCCTCATCGGCATCCTGCTGCTGGCGCACGACGGGCTGCCGTCCGCCCAGCGGCTGCACGCGATGCTGCACCGGATCGCCGCCGGGGTGGGCCTGCTGGCGTTCGTGGCCCTGCTCCAGTTCCTCAGCGGCCAGGTGCTCGTGGACCGCATCCAGGTGCCCGGGCTGGCGTGGAGCCTCCCCGACCAGCCGCAGATGTTGGGCCGCAACGGCCTGTCCCGCGTCTCGGGCACGGCCACCTCCCCGATCGAGCTCGGCGTCGTCCTGGCGATGACGCTGCCGCTGATGATCACCGTGACCCTGCACAGCCAGGGCTGGCGGCGGGTCACCTTCGGCGCGATGACGGCGGCGTGTTCCTTCGCCCTGTTCCTGACCGTGTCCCGCTCGGCGCTGATCACCGCCGCCGTGGCCGTCGGGTTCATGCTGCCCGCGTGGTCGCCGACCGTGCGACGCCGCGTGGCGGCCCTCGGCGTGGTGCTCCTCGGCGTGGTGTACGTGACGGTGCCGGGCCTGCTGTCGACGTTCCGGGCGCTGTTCCAGGGCGTCGAGTCGGACCCGAGCGCCCGGTCGCGGACCGGCAGCTTCGCCTACGCCGGCGAGTTCGTGGCCCGGAGCCCGTGGCTCGGCCGGGGCATCGGCACCTTCCTGCCCGAGTACCACATCTTCGACAACGAGTACCTGCTCCTGATCGTGGAAGCCGGCGTGGTCGGCCTGCTCGCGTGGCTGGCCGCGATCACCACCTGCGTGCTGGCCGCCCGACGGGCGCGACTCCTCGCCCGCACGGACTTCGACCGGCAGGCGGCGCAGGCACTGGGCGCCGCCGTGGCCGCCGGCGCGGTGGGCGGCCTGTTCTTCGACCTGTTCGGCTTCCCGATCGTCACCGGCCTGCTCTTCGTGTCGATGGGGTTGTGCGGGGCCTGGCTCCAGCTGGCGCGACGCCAGGCCGCGGGCGCGCGGAGGAGAGCGCAAGGAGGAGGCGCCGCGCAGGAAGGGGCCGAGGCTGCGGCGCAGCCGTCCGGTTCGGGGCCCTCGTCGTGAGGGCACCGGTGACGACCCGCTTCCGGCCGGGCAACGACCCGCACATCCAGGCGTTGCGCGCCCTGGCGATCGTGCTCGTGGTGGCCGGGCACGTCGTCGGCAACGACGCCACCCGCGGGATGCAGGTCGCCGACGACTCGGTGTGGCGCCACGGGTACCTCGCGCTGGCCGACTTCCCGATCCCGTTGTTCACGCTGATCGCCGGCTACGTCTACGCGCTGCGACCGCTGCGCGAGGCCGGTGACGCTCCGGGCTTCCTGCTGGGGAAGGCGCGTCGGCTGCTGCTGCCGCTGGTCACGGTCGGGACGGTCCTGTTCGCGCTCGACCTGGTCGCGCCCGCCACCAACTTCAGGCCGCACGTCGCCGACCTGTGGCGGATCTACGTGTTCCCGTTCGAGCACCTGTGGTTCCTGCAGGCCCTGTTCGTGATCTTCGTGTGCGCGGGACTGCTGGAGGTCGCCGGCGTGCTCGCCCGCCGGCGGCTGTGGGCGGTGTCGGCCGTCGCGGCGTTCGCGCTCTACGTCGCGGTGCCCGACGCGCAGGCCCTCGACGTGTTCATGGTCAACGGCGCAGTCCTGCTGATGCCGTTCTTCCTGGTCGGCTACGGGCTGCACCGGCACCCGCTCTCGCCACGGGCCCGTCGTGGCGCTCTCGTGGCGGGGATCACCGTGTTCCCGTTCCTCTACGCCCTGCGGCTGAGCGCCGTCCTCGGGTTCTGGCGTCCGGCTCCGGCGCTCGGGCGCGCCCTCGGCGAGGTCACCGCGCTGGTGGGCGTGCTGCTGCTGTACGCCGCGCGGCGGCTGGTCGCGCGCCGAACGCTGGTCCGGCTCGGGGAGTTCGCGTTCGCGGTCTACCTGCTGCACGTGTTCGGGACCGCGGGATCGCGAGTCGCCCTGGCAGCGCTGGGCATCCACGCGCCCGTGCCGGTGTTCGTCGCCGGCCTGCTGGTCGGGCTGACCGCCCCCGTCGCGGCCGCGCTGCTGCTCCACCGCTGGCGACTCCTCGGCACCCTGGTGCTCGGGGAGCGACTGTCCTTCCGGAGGGCGGCGGCTAGGCCCGCCGGAGTCACCGGGGGACCGCTGAAGACCGTGCTCACCGAGGAGGAAGCATGAGCACCACGGAGCTGAAGTACGACTTCGACCGCCACGAGCTGCTGCCGTTCGTGCCTGCCTCGGCGCGCACGGTGCTCGACGTGGGCTGCGGCTCCGGCGCGTTCGGGCGCCTGCTGCGGGCCACCCGCCCCGGTCTGGAGCTGTGGGCGGTCGAGCCGGACGTCGCCGCGGCTCGGGCGGCCGAGGCCGGCTTCGACCGGGTGCTGGTCGGCGACTTCCCGCACGACGAGCTGCCGGAGACCCGCTTCGACGTCGTGGTCTTCGCCGACGTGCTGGAGCACCTCGCGCGCCCGGAGGACGCGCTGGACGCGGCCCGCCGGCTGCTGGCACCGGGCGGCCGGGTGGTGGCGTCGATTCCCAACGTCCGCAACTGGCAGGCGGTGCTGCGCCCGCTGCTGCTGCGCGGGAGCTGGACCTACACGGAGCGCGGCATCCTCGACAGCACCCATCTGCGCTTCTTCACGCGCCGGTCGATGAGCGAGCTGTTCACCGGCGCGGGCTGGCAGGTCGAGACGCTGACCGGCATCAACCTGGGGCGCCGCCAGCGGCTGGAGTCGGCGGTGACCGCCCGCCGTCTCGACGAGTTCCTCTACCCGCAGTACGTCGTGGTGGCCCGGCCCCGCCCCGCCGCAGCCTGAACCGGCAGGGTGAGCCGCGTCAGTCGGTGACCGCCACCGCGGTGGCGAACTCCTGGCAGTGCGACAGCGACACCCGCACCGCGCCGACACCGGCGCGGCGCGCGGCCGCCAGCACGTCACCGGACAGCCGGACGGTCGGCACGCCGTCCTCGTGGCGGATCTCGATGCTGCGCCAGGGGATCGGGCCGTCCCAGCGCGCACCGAGCGCCTTGAGCACGGCCTCCTTCGCGGCCAGCCGCGCCGCGAGGTGCAGCACCGGTTGTGCCTTCCCCGCGCAGTAGGCGATCTCCCCGGGCGTGAACCAGCGCTGCACGAACGAGTCTCCGCCCGACTCGACCAGCCGGGCCACTCGGGCGACGGAGACGATGTCGGTGCCCGCGCCGCCGGTCACGGTCGGCTACTTCTTGCTCGCCTGGGCGATGACGTCGAGCAGCCGGGACGCGAGCATCGCCGACGCCTCCGGGTTCGGGTGGCCGCTGTCGGCGGCGTACCCGCTGTAGAGCGCGTAGTAGCGCTGCCCGTCGTACTCGCCCTGCACCCGGCTCCCGTCGGGAGCGGTCGACTCCCAGCGGGCCAGGTCGAACAGGTGGTCACCACCGTAGGTCTCTCGCATCTGCGCGTTGTAGCGCTCACGGGCGGCGTTGTCGGCGGCACCCGGCGAGCTGCTGCTGCCGAGCAGCGACTTCACCTTGGACTTCAGCTGCGACTTCAGGCCGGGCTCGGTGGTCAGCGGCGTGGTCACGTGCAGGAACGTCACGTTCGGGTAGTCCCGCTCGAGGGCCGCCATCGTGTCCCGGTAGCGCGCGAACACCGCGTCCACGTCCGTGGCGGCGGTGAAGTCGATGTAGCACAGCTTCATGAAGGCGACGTCGGCCTGCGTCCCGAGACCGCCGCGGATCCGGGAGTCGAAGTCGGCGATCTTGCCCATCGGGTCGCCGTTCTGGCCGATGGCGGCCTCGCCCAGCCAGCCGGCGGCACCGGAGGGCAGGGTGGTCGAGGCGGACAGCGGGAGGATCTGCGGCGCCTGGCGGCCGGCTGCGGAGTAGACCGCCGGCACGCCGCCGATGATGTTGGCCCCGACGGACTGGTGGCCGAAGAACACCCGGGTCCGGGAGACCGTGGCCAGGGTGTCGCTGCCGGCCGGTGCGGCTGCCTCGGTCAGCGGTGCGCTGCTGGCCTGCGGGGCCCCGGCCGCTGCCGGTTCGGCGCGTCCCTGGTTCTTGACGACGAGGACGCCGGCGACGACCGCCACGACCACGGCGGTCACGGCCGAGGCGAGCAGGACCTGGGCTCTGGCGATCATGACAGTGCTCCTTCGGGTTCGGTGGCGCGGCGGACCATCTCGCGGACCTGGGCCTTGACGACCTTGCCGCTGGCGGTGAGCGGGATGCTGTCGACCAGCTGGACCCACCGCGGCACCATGTGCTTGGCGAGGCGCTCCCGCGTGAAGGCGAGGACCTCCTCTGCGGTGACCGTCGAGCCGGGGCGCGCGGTCACCACCAGCGCGACTGCCTCCCCGGCCTCGAGGTCGGGGACCCCGACCGCGGCGGCGGAGACGAGGTCGGGCAGGTGCAGCGCACAGGCCTCGATCTCCTGGCTGGAGATCCGGTAGCCCCAGGACTTGATGAAGTCGTCGACCCGGTCGACGACGTAGAGGTAGCCGTCCTCGTCGGCGACGGCAAGGTCGCCCGTGCGCAGGTCACCGCCGGGGAACTTCGCGGCCGTGCCTTCGGGGTCGGCGACGTAGCCCGGCGAGACGTTCTCGCCGTGGGCGATGATCTCTCCGGTCCGGCCGGGCGGGACCGGTACGCCGTCCTCGTCGACCAGCCGCAGCTCGACCCCGGGGATGCCGCGGCCGATGGAGCCGAGCTTGGCCAGCACCTGGTCCGGCGGCAGGTAGGACAACCGTGCGGTGGCCTCGGTCTGGCCGTACATCACGAACAGCCGGGCCCGCGGCTTGGCGGCGACCAGCTCCTCGACGAGCACCGGCGACAGCTTGCCGCCGGCCTGCTGCAGCAGCCGCAGCGACGGCAGCTCCCGGCTGACGAAGCTGCTGGCCCGGAGGAGCAGCTGGTACGACGACGGGACGCCGGCGAACCCGGTGCACCGCTCACGCTCGATCAGGTCGAGCGCGACCTCGGGGAAGACGAAGCTGTTGCACAGCGCCAGGCTGCCGCCCACCCGCAGGTGGGTGTGCAGCAGCGAGAGGCCGAAGCAGTAGAAGAACGGCAGGACGACCAGCATCCGGTCGTCGCGGCGCAGCTCGAGGTAGGACACGATCGAGCCGGTGTTGGCCTGGATGTTGCGGTGGGTGATCCGCACCGCCTTGGCGGTCGCGGTGGTGCCGGAGGTGAACAGCAGCGCGGCGTCGTCGTCGAGGCTGCCGCCGGTCTCCGGCCAGTACGGCGTCCGTGCGCCGCTCAGGGCCGCGTCGGTGACGACGGGCAGCGACTCGGGGAACGCCGCGGCGAAGCGTCGCTGGTGCCGCCGGTCGAGCAGCACCGCCGCGCAGTCCACGAAGGCGGACTGTCGCGCGATCTCGTCGGGGCTGAGCTTGTCCGAGAACGGCACCGCGACGTGGCCCTTGAGCGCCGCCAGGTAGGCGGCCACCCAGAAGAACGAGTTGGGTCCGAGGATTCCCACCCGTGACCCGGGCGGCAGGTCCAGACCGGCCAGCTCGGCGGCGAGCAGCCCGGCCGCCGTACGCAGCTCGGCGTAGGTGTGGCAGCGTCCCGCGTCGACGAGGGCCACGTCGTCCGGACGGCCGTGCGCCAACAGGAAGTCGCTGGTGTCGGTAGCCACGTGAAGATCTCCCCCCGGCAGGCACCCCCCGGCTCCTGCTCCCTCGACCATACCTACGCCCGGCCGGGTTGTCGCAAGATCCGCGTGGGCCGGATCGGTACCGGGCAAATGAAGAATTCCCTTGCAAACAAGGGGATTCGCACATCGACGTACGACGGTCGGGTGGCTGACTACAGTGGGTTCCGGGACACACAGCGGACCGGGGGGAGCGTCGTGTCGACCCAATCCGAAGGCCGCAGGGCCGCACCAGACCGGCCCACCGAAGCGACCGGGGCGAGCGCCGGCACGCTCCTGAAGAGGATCGCCACCTACTCGCCCGGGACCGTCGTGCCCGCCGTGCTCACCATGGTCACCTCGCTGGTCTTCACCCGGGTCTTCAGCCCGGAGGTCTACGGCCGGTTCAGCCTGTTCCTGGTCGTGGTCACCCCGCTGCGCCTGGTGTTCACCACGTGGCTCACCCAGGGCATGGGCAAGTTCCTGCCCCCGGAGCAGACCGACCACGGACGCCGCCAGGCCAAGGAGGCGGTGTTCCTCTCGACCGCAGTCGTGGTGCTGGCCGAGAGCCTGTTCGGGGTGCTGGCGTTCGCGGTGGCCGCCCTTCTCCTGCCGCCGGGCTGGCACTCGTTCCTGCTGCCGGTCCTGCTGTTCTTCGTCGTCACCTCGGTGTTCGAGACGCTGATCCTGCTCTTCCCGGTGGAGGCGCGCGCCGGCGTCTACGTGCGCTACCGGCTGCTCGACAGCGTGCTGACCCTGGGGCTGCGGCTGGCGCTGGTGTCGGGACTGGTCGGCATGGGGATCACGCTGATGTTCTGGTCGGTGGTGGTGAGCAACGCCGTGCTCCTGCCGTTGATGTGGCTGCGCGCCGGCCTGCCCTCGCCCACCCGGTTCGTGCACGTGCTGCGCAGCTCCGGGACGCGCCGCCGCTCCCTGGCGTTCCTCGGGTTCGGGCTGCCGATGACGGCGTGGTACTTCTCCGGCGTCCTGCTCGACGTGGGGGACCGCTACGTGATCAGCTTCGTCGACGGGCCGGGGCCGGTGGGCATCTACGACGCCAGCTACCGGCTCATCGCGGGGGTGGCCACGCTCATGGTGGTGCCGATCGGGATCACCTTGCATCCCTACCTGATGAAGCTCTCCGGCGCCGCCGACGACGCCCGGGTCGGCCGGGTGCTGGGCAGCGTGGTCGAGAACGTCTTCCTCGTCGGGCTGCTCACCACTGGTCTGGTCCTCCTCGTGCACCGTGACGTGGCGCGGGTGCTGCTGGGCGCGCAGTTCCGGGAGGGCAGCGTGATCATGCCGCTGGTGGTGGCCGGCGTGTTCGTGTTCAACATCGGCATGTTCGCGCACAAGCCGTTCGAGATCTCGGGCCGCACGCGCCCCATGGTGGCGATGGCCTTCGTCGCCGCGGCCGCCAACCTGGCGCTCTGCTTCGTGCTGGTCCCGCTGGTCGGGTACGTCGGCGCGGCCTGGGCCACCCTGCTCGCCTACGCCACCTACACCGTGGGCATCGGGCTGCGCAGCCGCCGGGTGATCGCCTGGCGGATCGACGTACGACGCACCGCCCGGCGCAGCGCCGCCCTGCTGGCCGGGACGGCCGCGATCCTCGCCCTGCGCGCCGGCTGGCAGGGGCTGCCCTACGGCTGGGACCTGCTGCTCACCGCTCTGTGTGCGGGCACGTTCGCCGGTGTCGCGCTGCTGGTCCTGCTGCGGGGGTCGAGACCCGCGCCGTCCACCGAAGGAGACGACCCGTGCTGAGAAGGACGCTGGTGCGCCTGTACGCCGTGCCGCGGCTGCGTGGCCCCGTGCTCTGGACCCTGCGCCGGGTCGAGGCCTCGGAGCTCACCTCACCGACGCTGCGCGAGATCTTCGCGCGCTACTGGGGAGTCGAGATCGGGATGTACACCCACGGCGGCTGCTTCACGCCGTGGGCCGTCGACCCGCAGACCACGATCGGCCGCTACTGCTCCATCGCCCACGGGGCGCGCCTGATCACCCTGAACCACCCGCTGTCGTTCAAGGGCACCAGCGGGCTGTTCTTCAACCCCGAGCTGCGGCTCACCGACCGCTGGCTGGTGGAGGCGAACCCGCTCGAGGTCGGCAACGACGTGTGGATCGGCGCGAACGCGGTCGTGATGCCCGAGGTGAACCGGATCGGTGACGGTGCGGTGATCGGAGCCGGCGCCGTGGTGAGCAAGGACGTGCCGCCGTACGCCGTCGTCCTGGGCAACCCGGGACGCGTGGTGAAGTACCGCTTCGACGAGGAGACGATCGCCCGGCTGCTCGAGGAGCGCTGGTGGGACAACGACCTGGCCGACCTCGAGGGACGGATCGGGGAGTTCCAGCAACCGCTGCAACCCGCGGGCAGCACGACGACAGCGGAGGAAACGGGACCAAGCGCCGCAGCTGCGAGAACAGGAGGTGAAGGGATCGCGATTTCGAGCACGGGAACCCACCACGCTCCCTACATTGAGGAGCACGCACGGGGAGCAGGCAGCGGGTCCGAGCACCTCAGGGACACGCGGCAACACCACACAGAGCGACAACAGAGCAACACATGGGGGGACCATGGAAGCGCAGGTCAGAGAAGAGCTCCGTGACTTCATCGTCACCAGCTACCTGTTCGGCGACGACTCGCGGATGCCGGCCGACGGCGACTCGCTCATCGAGGTCGGGGTGGTGGACTCCACGGGCATCCTGGAGCTCATCGAGTTCCTGGAGTCGACCTACGACATCGAGGTGTCGGAGACCGAGACGGTGCCCGACAACCTCGGCAGCGTCGCGAACCTGACCCGGTTCGTGGTGCGCAAGATCGGCACGCCCGCCGCCTCGCTCGCCGAGTGAGCCGGCGTTGCCCCGGACCTGGCGGGGTCCGTTCGCCACGGACCTCGAGAAGTACTACGCGACCACACTCGGCGGCAGCCCGGGCCTGAGGACCCGCCTGGTGTTCTGGCTGTTCAACTCCGACTTCCACTGCGTGGCGGGGTTCCGCCTCGGTCAGGCCGCCGGCGAGCTGTACCGGCGCGACAAGGTGCGCGGCGTGCTGCTCCGGGTGGCCGCCACGGTGTGGCGCCGGCGCGCGGCCAGGATCCACCACACGGTGATCGACCGGGGGGCGCGGATCGGCCCGGGGCTGATGATCATGCACCGCAACGGCATCTACCTCGGCCCGGTGACGATCGGCGACAACTGCGTGCTGCACCACAACGTCACGATCGGCGAACGGGTGGCCGGCGGGGAGCACGGCGTGCCGCGGCTCGGCGACAACGTGTGGATCGGGCCCGGCGCCACCCTCACCGGTGACATCGCCGTCGGCGACAACGTGACGATCGCCGCGGGCACCGTGCTCAGTCGCAGCGTGCCCGGCGGAGCCCTCGTCGCCGGGAACCCCGGCCGCGTCGTGCAGCGCGACTACGACAACAGGGCGATCCTCAACTTCGCCGTACCCAAGCCCGAGGAGCTGCGCCATGGCGCCTGACGAGGTCGACCGGCTCCTCGAGGAGTACGACGCGACGCGCGACCCGGCCGCCGACCCGGAGCTGGAGGCCGTGCGCGCGGCCGTCCTGCTCGAGGACCTCTTCGACGTGACGCTGACCGACGACGAGATCGACCCCGCGGTGCTGGGCCACCCGGCCGCGGTCCGGGCCCTGCTCGCCCGCAAGCGGGGAGCGTCCTGATGTGCGGGATCTGCGGCGTCGTCACCGACGGCCCGGCCCCGGACGTGGGCCTGGTGACCGAGATGATCGGCCGGCTGCAGCACCGCGGCCCCGACGGCAGCGGCTACTTCCGCGACCGTCGGGTGGCGCTCGGCCACGCCCGGCTGGCGATCATCGACACCGCCGGCGGCACCCAGCCGATGCGCAACGAGGACGGCAACGTCTGGGTCACCTTCAACGGCGAGATCTTCAACTACGTCGAGCTCACCCGCGACCTGCGCCGCCTCGGGCACCGGTTCCGCACCGCCAGCGACACCGAGGTGATCGTGCACGCGTGGGAGGAGTGGGGCGAGGCCTGCTTCGACCGCTTCAACGGCCAGTGGGCGTTGGCGATCTGGGACCGCCGCACCCAGCGACTGGTGCTCTCTCGCGACCGGCTCGGCGTCCGGCCGCTCTACTACACGCGCGACGCGCACCGGCTGCTGTTCGCCTCGGAGGTCAAGGCGCTGTTCGCCGACCCCACCGTGCCGCGGGAGTTCGACGCCGCCGGGCTCGACGAGACGTTCACCTACTGGTCCACGGTCGCGCCCCGCACGGTGTTCGCCGGCGTCGAGCAGCTACCGCCCGGCCACTACGCGATCCTCGACCGGCAGGGGTTCCGCACCGCGCCGTACTGGTCGATGCAGTTCCCCGACCGGGGCAGCGAGCCGGGCCAGGACACCCGGGAGAACGCGGAGGCCCTGCGCGAGGCGCTGGTGGAGGCGACGCGGTTGCGGTTCCTGCGCAGCGACGTGCCGGTGGCGGCGTACCTCTCCGGGGGGATCGACTCCTCGGTGACCGCGGCGGTGATGGCCCGCTGGACCGACGTGCCGCTGGACACGTTCTCGCTGCGCTTCGACGACGCGGAGTACGACGAAGGCGCCTACCAGCAACAGATGGCCGGCCTGCTGGGCACCAAGCACCAGGACGTCGTGGTGACGCCGGGCGACATCGCCGAGGTCTTCCCGCAGGTGGTGGCGCACACCGAGACGCCGATCCTGCGGGCGGCTCCCGCCCCGCTGTTCCTGCTCTCCCGGCTGGTGCGCGACAACGGCTACAAGGTCGTGGTCACCGGGGAGGGCGCCGACGAGGTGCTCGGCGGCTACGACCTCTACCGGGAGGCCCGGGTGCGGCGCTTCTGGGCAGCCGACCCCGACTCCGCCAAGCGGTCCCGCGCGGCCGAGCTGCTCTACCCGTGGATGGTGCGCTCGCCCGGCCGCGCGCCGGCGTTCGCGCGCAGCTTCTTCGGCCAGCACCTCGACCCGGACGACCCGGCGCTCTCGCACCGGCCGCGGTGGAGCTCCACGGCGGCGCTGAAGACCATGCTCACCCCGGACCTGCGCGAGCGGGTACGACGTGACGCCGCCGGTGGCACCGACGCGCTGCTGGACGCCATGCCCGGGGCCGGCGCCCGGTGGGACCCGCTGAGCCGCGCGCAGTGGCTGGAGATGACCACCTTGCTGCCCGGCTACATCCTCGCCTCGCAAGGGGACCGGATGCTGATGGCGAACTCCGTCGAGGGCCGGTTCCCCTTCCTGGACAGGGACGTGGTGGCGCTGGCCAACGCGCTGCCGGCCCGGCACAAGCTCTTCGGCCTCACCGAGAAGTACCTCCTCAAGCAGGCCTTCGCGGACCTGGTGCCCGCGGAGATCCTGCACCGCCCCAAGCAGCCCTACCGGGCACCGGACGCGGCGAGCTTCTTCCTCGCCGGCAACCGGCCGGACTGGTTGGCCGAGGTGACCTCGCCGCGCGCCCTCGAAGCCGCCGGCGTGTTCCAACCCGACCAGGTGGCCGGCCTGTTCGCCAAGTGCGAGCGCACCACTGGCACGCGGCTCGGCAACACCGACAACATGCGGGTGCTCGCGGTGCTGTCCACCCAGCTGACCCACCACTACTTCGTCGCCGGCGACGGCTCGGGGGGCGCGCGGCGCACCCCGGCGCCGCCAGTGACGACCGCCGTCGACTTCGTACCCGCAGACAGGAGTGCCCGATGACACAGACCGCCACCTTCGGACCGGCCACGCTGGAGATCGACGCGGAGGCAGAGGCCGCCGAGATCTGCGCGACGATCCGGGACTACGTCGCCTCCTCGCGCCGCAAGGGCGCCGTGGTCGCGCTGTCGGGGGGCATCGACTCCAGCGTGGTCGCCGCGCTCTGCGTGGCCGCGCTCGGCCGGGACCGCGTCTTCGGGCTGCACATGCCCGAGCGCGAGTCCTCCGACGACACGCTGGGGTTCAGCCGCCTGGTCGCGGACTCGCTCGGGATCGACTCTGAGCTGGAGGAGATCTCCCCGCTGCTCGAGGCGGCCGGCTGCTACCGCCGGCGCGACGACGCGATCCGGCTGGTCTGTCCCGACTACGGCCCGGACCACCGCTCGAAGATCGTGCTGCCCAGCGTGGTCGACTCCGACAGCTTCCGGCTCTACTCGGTCGTGGTGGAGGCGCCCGACGGCACGCAGACCAGGCACCGGCTCACTCCGGAGTCCTACCTCGGCATCGTCGCTGCGACCAACTTCAAGCAGCGGGTCCGCAAGATGATGGAGTACTACCACGCCGACCGGCTGAACTACGTCGTCACCGGCACGCCCAACCGGCTGGAGTACGACCAGGGCTTCTTCGTGAAGCTCGGTGACGGCGCCGCGGACATCAAGCCGATCGCGCACCTCTACAAGTGCCAGGTCTACGCGCTCGCCGAGCACCTCGGCGTCCCGGAGGAGATCCGCCGGCGGCCGTCGACCACGGACACCTACTCGCTGTCGCAGTCGCAGGAGGAGTTCTACTTCTCGCTGCCGCACCAGCGGATGGACCTGTGCCTGTTCGGCAAGAACAACGGTGTCCCGGTCGGGGAGGTCGCGGCGGCCGCCGGGCTGACCGAGGACCAGGTGCGCCGGGTCTACCGCGACATCGACCAGAAGCGGGCGAGCACGGAGTACCTGCACCTGCCGCCACGGCTGGTCGCGCCGGTCCCGGAGATCGGCCACGACCAGTGATCCTCGGCCGCCGGCGCGGTGCCGGTCGGCGCCGCGGGTAGTCCGTTGGTGGGTCAGCGCGGCAGGAGCCCGCCCGGACGGGCCACGGAA
Organism: uncultured Actinomycetota bacterium; assembly: GCA_963816325.1. Taxonomy (GTDB): domain Bacteria; phylum Actinomycetota; class Actinomycetes; order Propionibacteriales; family Nocardioidaceae; genus Nocardioides_B. The sequence continues at coordinate 72,625 of CAWFKC010000002.1, forward strand.
AATGGACCGATGGCACGTTGACGGAATGCACGACCTATTCACACAATCGAAGGGAAGGTCGAGATTCGTTTGAGGATCTCGACGGGGGAGCACAACGGGGGGAACAAGTCCATGAACGACCACGCAGAAAAGATGCACCAAGCGGAGGCCCTGCTCACGCCGGGGGAGGTGGCCTCGATCTTCGGGGTCGACCCGACCACGGTGTCCAACTGGGCCAAGTCCGGGAAGCTACGGGCGCTCAAGACGCTCGGCGGTCACCGGCGGTTCCGGATGGTCGACGTGCAGCAGGTGCTCGACCAGATGAACGACCCGGAGTACGGCGTGACGAAGTCGGCCGCCGGCTGAGCAGAAACAGTTGCGGCGGTCCGGATTCGGGAGCCGGACCGCCGCAGACCGCTGCCGGGAAATGTCGCCGACCGCCGGAAAGCCTAGGCAGGAGAACGTGGGCCGGAAATATCTCGGCGGAAATGTCTCGGCAGGGAAATCCGGCCGGAAATCCCGGGCAACCGACAGCGGCCACGCACACTGGGGGGAATAGTGTCGTGGCCGCCACCGGCGAACCGACCCGGAAGCCGGCCGCACGGGCAGGGTCTCTCGAGGATCTCTCCCAGAAGACCGTCTCAGTGGGATCTCGTGGCTCAGTAGGCTCCCTTGCTCGCGATCACCGCGTGCACCGTCCTCGCCAGGATCCACACGTCGTCGACGAGGCGGGAGTTGTCCACGTAGTGCAGGTCCAGCGCCAGCGAGTGCTGCCAGTCCAGGTCGGAGCGGCCGCTCACCTGCCAGAGGCCCGAGAGCCCCGGCTTCGAGTCCAGCCGCCGTCGCGCGACCTCGTCGTACCTCGCGACCTCCTCGGGGAGGGCGGGGCGGGGACCGACCAGCGACATGTTGCCCTTGAGCACGTTCACCAGCTGCGGCAGCTCGTCGAGGGAGCTGCGCCGCAGGAAGCGGCCGGCCCGGGTGATCCGGGGGTCGTCCACCATCTTGAAAAGCATGCTTTCGGACTGCTGGGTCTGCAAGGAGACGCGCACGGCCTCAGCGTCGGTGTGCATGGTGCGCAGCTTGTACATCGTGAACGGCTCGCCGCGCCGGCCCACGCGCTGCTGCTTGAAGATCGCCGGGCCGTGGCTGTCCAGGCGCACCAGGGCGCACATCGCGAGCAGCACGGGTCCGCTCAGCGCGAGCAGCGCCAGTGCCAGGCCCCGGTCCAGCAGCTGCTTGGCCGCCCGGCCCCACACCGGCCGGTGGCTGGGGCGCACCGTGAGCATCGTGCGCCCGGCCACGGTGACCGGCAGCAGCCGGTGCGGTGAGGCCGCCTCGGCCGCGTGCACGAGGAGCAGGTGCACACCGACGTCGTCGAGCACCCAGCCCAGGCGTCGCACCAGGTCGGGCGTGACCGCTCCTCCGGGGACCACGACGACCACGTCGACCCGCTCCTCGAGCGCCGCCCGCCGCACCTCGGCGACCAGCCCCGCACAGCTGGAGCCCGCCGAGTCCGCCGAGCCTGTCGGGGCAGCCGGGTGCGTCGGGGTCGAGTCCCGGTTCACCACCGGGAACACCGCGCGCACGTCGAGCCGGGGCCGGCGGCCGGTGGCGTCGAGGTCGACCGCGGCGGCCGGTTCGGTGACCACCAGTGCGGTGGCCACCGAGGTCCGGGCGCGGAGCAGCCGCCAGCACGAGGAGGTCGCGGTCGCGGTGGCGGTGACGGCCAGCACCAGGGGCATCGACGACGCCCGCATCAAACCGAGGGCCACCAGCCCCCCGGTCACGGCCATCACCGCGACCAGGCCGCGCAGCGGGACGGACAGCCCGGTCTGCAGCGGCCGCAGGCAGCCGTGCTCGCGGGGGTAGACCGCGAGGACCCACAGGGCCACCGCCAGCAGGGCGGCGAGCGGGTGCGTCCAGCCGGTCGCCGCCGCCGTGCCCACCCCCGCGAGGCACGCGGCGGCGATCTCGCCTGGAGGGGCCACGACGCGCTCGACGACGTTGCGTCGACGAGCCCGCACCGGCGGCGCCAGGAGGGGTCGTGCCCCTGCCGCAAGCGCGGCACCCTCCACACGCGGGTCTTCCCTGGCATGGCGCGTCGTCTCGGTGAACGCATCGAGCGTCATCGCGAGCCCTCCCCCCGTGCCGCTCGGGCCGACAGCCCACCCCCACGTGGTTGCCGATCCGTCCCCCCTGGACCGCGACACACCTCGACCGTAGAAAGTCCCCGGGGTCGCGAGCATGAGCCGAACGGACCATTTGCCGAGGGCATTTGGAATCGCAATTCCTGAGTTCTGCGCGCGGCTCAAGAATGTGGCACGAATTGTTCGGAGAGGAATTCTCGAATGCGGCAGGAATGAGCGTTCGGGGTCGTTCTCGGGCTAGGGGCGGCGGTGTCGCGCCCTCGGGAGTTCCGCCGTTTCGTCGGGTCCGGGGCCTAGGTCACCCTCGGGGCCCGCACCGGCCGACCGGCTGCCGGCGTCGCGCGCAGCGGGGATACTGGTGGCGGGGAGACGGGTGGCCGCTGACCAGGCCCGGCGAAGGGGAGCGTGTGGCACAGGGGGACGAGCACGTGGGTGCCCGGCACCACCGGCGCAGGGTGGCGCGGCTGCTGCTCCGCAGGCGAGTCGCTGCCGGGCTGCTGGCGGTCTACAGCGTCGCCCTCCTGGTGGTCGTGCTCGAGCCCTTCCCGTCGCTGGCCAACGGCTCCATCGGCCTGACCTACCGGGTGGTCCACGCGCTGGGTGCACCCGGCTGGGTGGGTCCCAACGACGTGGAGTTCGCGCTCAACATCGTGCTGTTCGTGCCCGTGCCGCTGCTCGGCAGCTTCCTGTTCCCGAGGCTGGCCTGGGAGGCCTGGGTCGGCGTGGTGCTGCTCGCGTCCGGGGCCATCGAGTACGTCCAGCTGCTCGTGCTGCCGGGCCGCAGCCCCGCGCTGCACGACATCGTCGCCAACACCCTGGGCGGGGTGATCGGCGCGCTGCTCGGCCGCTGGGCGCGCAGCAAGCTGGTCGAGGAGGCCCGCGGCGAACCGAAGCGACCGGAGGGCATTGTCGACTGACGCGTGCGTTGCGGAGTAGACCACCGCTTTGCCCGATTCCGGGCCGGCTTCGTATGGTGGGCGACTGTGTCCGACCAGCCGATCCCCGGCGGGTCGCCGGACCTGCCGCCGGACCTCCCCCCGGAGTACGCCGAGACGTACCGCCGGGCGTACCAGGCTGCCTACCGCGACCTCCAGGCCGGCAGGGGCGAGGCCCCGGCCGACGCGCCGACGGTGGCCGCAGCCTCCGGGAAGCACCCGGGCCAGCATGCTGCGCCGCACCCCGAGCAGCCCGCGGAGCCGGCGCGGTTCGCCGTGAGCGGCCCGCTCTTCGCGGACGAGGGTCGTGCCGGGCCCGGATCCGTGGAGCCGACGCAGACGCTGACCGGCCTCGCGCTGCTCGAGCAGGCGCAGGCCCACCAGGAGGAGGCGCCCGGACGCCACGACGAGCGTCCGGCCTGGCTGGTGCCGGGCCTCCTCGCCCTCGCCGTGGTGCTGCTGCTCGGCGCCGCCTTCGGTATCGGCAAGGCCGTCTCCCACGGCGTGGGCGGCGCCGACCAGGCCGCCGGTGGCAGCAGTGCACCCGACGCCGCGCGCAGCGTCACTGAAGGCGGGGGCGGGCAGGGCGGCACCCACGAGGCCCGGGGCAAGCCCTATCGCGGCGCGGTACAGGCGGTGTCCGTGCGCGGAGCGTCGGCCTCCTGCCAGTCGCCTCCGGCCGTCGACGCCGCGGGCCACCCGGTCCGCTACCAGCCGGCCCATGTCTTCGACGGGGACCTGACCACGGCCTGGCGCTGCAACGGCGACGGGGTCGGCGAGCGGCTCACGCTGCGGCTGCCCGCGGGAAGTCGGATCGGCGAGGTGGGCCTGGTCCCCGGCTACGCCAAGACCGACGCCCGCAGCGGCGCCAACCGCTACGCGGAGAACGACCGGATCACCAAGGTGCGCTGGGTCTTCGGCGACGGTACGACGGTCACCCAGCGGTTCGACGGCTCGGCGAAGCGGCGTGACCTGCAGACCGAGCGCATCCCGGTGGTCCGCGCCGACCGGGTGGTCGTGGAGATCCTGGCCTCGACGCCCGGGCCGCGGCACACGGTCGCGGTGAGCGAGGTGGAGCTCGCCGGCCCGGCCGGATGATCGGTGGTTCGGTCGCGCTGTGACCGAACCGTTGCCTGTGACGTTGCCCGAATCCTCCTGAATCCGCGCCCCGAACCTCGCAGATCCGGACAGAATGCACCCGTGAGCCTCGGGGAGACGGTCAGCGAACCACCGATGCCGGTGACCGGTGCGTCCGCCGGCATCGGGCTGTTCGAGTGGGCACCGGCAAGCGGCGAGCTGTGGTGGGACGAGACCGCCTCGCAGATCCTCGCCGCCGCGCCGGACGAGTCCCCGCTGGAGACCTGGCACCGCCGGGTGCACCCCGACGACGCACCGCGGCTGCTGAGCGCCTTTATCGGGTTCGACCTCGGCGAGGACGTCTGCCGGATGGTCATGGACGACGGCTCGACCCGCCGGCTGCTGCTGCGGGCCACTCACGTCGTGGCGGACGCCGCGGGCGCGCCGTACAAGATCGGCGGGGTGGCCCTCGACGTCAGCAACACCCACGACCAGAGCATGCGCGTGCTCTCGATGCTCGACTCGATCAGCGACGGCTTCGTGACCCTGGACCAGCAGTTCCGCTGCACCTTCATGAACCGGCGGGCCGAGGAGATCCTCGCCATGCCGCGCGAGCTGGTGGTCGGCAGGCACCTGTGGGAGGTGTTCCCCGACGGCCCGGGCAGCGAGTTCGACCGGGTCTACCGCCGGGTGATGCGCGACCGCGTCCCGGAGACGCTCGAGGCCTTCTACCCCGAGCCGCTGAACATGTGGATCGAGGTGCGCGCCCAACCCTCGGCGGAGGGGCTGACGCTGTACTTCCAGGACGCGACCAGGCCGCGGGCCCAGCGGCTCGAGCGCGAGCGGCTGCTGGCCGCCGAGCGGCGGGCCCGCGAGGACGCCGAGCGAGCCCGGGCCGACACCGAGCGGGCGCTGGAGCTGGTGGCCCACCAGGCCGCCCACGACGCGCTGACCGGGCTGGTCAACCGGTCGGAGTTCTGCCGCCTCGCGGAGCAGCGTCTCGGCGACCCCGCCTGCGGGTCGGTGACCGCGATGTTCATCGACCTCGACCGGTTCAAGCTGGTCAACGACACCCTCGGCCACGCCGCCGGTGACGCGCTGCTGGTGGAGGTGGCCGGTCGGCTGGGCGTGGTGGTCGAGGAGCGCGACGTGCTCGCCCGCCTGGGCGGGGACGAGTTCGTGGTGCTGCTGATGGCCCGCTCACCTGCAGCGGCCGAGGCCGTCGCCGAGCAGGTGCTGGCCGCACTCCGCCACCCCCTCGACGTCGGCGGGCGCTCGCTCACCACGAGCGCCAGCATCGGGCTGGCCAAGGCCACCCCCGGCGCCACGGTGGAGACGCTGCTGCGCGACGCCGACGTGGCGCTCTACCGCGCCAAGGACAACGGCCGTGACCAGGCGGCCTGGTTCGACCGGGAGGCCCACGAGGCGCTGGTGCGGCGGATCGGGCTCGAGCACGACCTGCGCGCGGCCATCGACCGCGACGAGCTGCAGCTGAGCTACCAGCCGATGTACGACGTGGCCACCGGCCGGGTCGTCGCGGTCGAGGCGCTGAGCCGCTGGGCGCACCTGCGGCTCGGCCCGGTGCCTCCCGGTGTCTTCGTCCCGCTGGCCGAGGACACCGGGCTGATGCGGGCCCTCGGGGCGCAGGTCATCACCTCCGCCTGCCGCCAGGCCGCGCGCTGGGCGGCGGTGCCGGACTTCACCGTCTGGGTCAACGTGTCGGCCCGCCAGCTCGACGTCCCCGGCCTCGCGGACTTCATGCTCGGTGAGATCGGGCGGGCCGGCATCACGCCGGGCCGCATCGGCGTCGAGGTCACCGAGTCGGTCATGAGCGACGAGCGGTGCGCGCTCACCGAGCTGACCCGCCTGGCGGAGGCGGGCGTGCGGATCGCCATCGACGACTTCGGCACCGGCCACAGCTCGCTGGCGCGGCTGTACCGCTTCCCGATCGACGTGCTCAAGATCGACCGGTCGTTCGTGCACGACATCGAGACCGACCGCGGGATGGCCGCCGTGCGGGCCGTCGTACAGCTCACCGAGGCGCTCGGGCTCTCGACGGTCGCGGAGGGCATCGAGACGCCCCGCCAGCTCGAGCTGGTCCGCGAGGCCGGCTGCCAGGTCGGCGCCGGCTTCCTCCTCGGCCGCCCCGTCACCCCCGACACGGTGACCCCTCCTCGAGGCCCCCTGAGGTACCGTCACCCCGAACGACCGAGGGGGTACGACGATGAACCGCCGGACGAGCGGACTCCTGGCCGCCGTCGCGCTGATGGCCGCGATCACCCAGCTGGCCGGCTGCGCCCGCGGCGGCGACCAGACCTCCGCCGCGACCCCGGCCGCCTCGACCTCCAAGCCGGCCGCCGCCTCGTCCGCCCCGGTCGCGTCCCTCTCGCCCCGCCCCACCTGCGCCTCGGTCGCGCACCCTTTCCGCCCGCAGAGCATCGCCATCCCCGGCGTCACCAAGGGCGCCACCGTGCTCGCGCCGCCCCGCGACGCGAACGGCGTCCCCGGCACCCCGCCGCTGACCAACGAGGGCAAGCTGGAGTTCGCCTGGGACCAGGCCCAGGGCATCCGCCCCGGCGACCCGAAGGGCAACGTGCTGCTCAACGCGCACACCTGGCCCGACGGCACCGCGCTGGGCAACCGGATGCTGGCCGCCCTGCACCGCGGCGACAAGATCGTGGTCCGCGGCGCCGGGGAGAAGCTCTGCTACCGGGTCACCGAGCGCGTCGAGGTGGCCGCCGCCGACGGCCTGCGCCGCTACTACGCCACGAAGGGCCGCCCGCAGCTGGCGATCGTGGTCTGCTCCGGGCCGAGGCTCGGGCCGGGGGAGTGGCAGAACCGGACCATCTGGTTCGCCTCGCCGCACGCGTAGGTGCGGCAGGCGCGCCGCGAACAGGTCCTCGGCTACCAGAAAAGGACGGTGCGCCCCCGCCCTCGGAGGGTAGGGGACCAACTCAGGACGAGGGGCGCACCGCGGGGTGGCTTCCATGGAAGCTCCCTCCCTTCCAAAGGGTGGCCCCTTCGGCCACTCCCGAAACACCGAATCGGCAAACCTGCGTCCGTGTCTATGTGGTTCGAAGGGCCGGTCGGCGGGTAGGCATGAACCCATGAGTTCCCCCGACTCGCTCGTCGACGCCGCGAACCGCCTCGCCCAGGCACTCGCGCCGGCCGACCTGGACGCCACCCTGGCGGCGATCACCGGTACGGCGGTCGAGGTGCTGCCGCAGGTGGACTACGCCAGCATCACCGTGCGTCTGGCCGAAGGCGACCTCGAGACCAAGGCCGAGACCGACCCACTGCTGATCGAGCTCGACGCCCAGCAGTACACCCTGCACGAGGGGCCCTGCTACCACGCGGCCACCAGCGAGCCGGTCGTCGTCTCCTGGAACCTCCCCCTCGACGACCGCTTCCCCAACTACGGCCCGCTGGCCGGCGAGCAGGGCGTGCTCTCGCAGGCCGGGCTGCGGCTGTTCACCGACAAGAGGCGGCAGGGCGCGCTCAACCTCTACTCCACCCGTCCGGCCGCCTTCGAGGACTTCGAACAACTGGGCGCCCTGTTCGCGACCCAGGCCGCGACGGCCATCGGCTACGCCACGGAGATCGCCGACCTCCGCAGGGCCATGCAGACGCGCACCACCATCGGCCAGGCGGTCGGGATCGTCATGGAGCGCTACGGCCTGGCCCCGGACCGCGCCTTCGCGTTCCTCACCCGCCTCTCGCAGCACCGCAACGTCAAGCTGCGGCAGGTGGCGCAGGAGTTCGTGGCCGAGTCCGACCCGCCCTCCATATCAGCGGAGTGAGCTCTCCCGGAGGGCTCAGGCGCCGCTGTTGATCATCCCAGCGCCGACGGTGACGCCGGTGGCCTCGTCGATCAGGATGAACGACCCGGTGGTCCGGTTCTTCGAGTAGGGGTCGCACAGCAGCGGCACGGTGGTGCGCAGCTGGACGCGGCCGATCTCGTTGAGGCCGAGCTCGCCGGTCTCCTGGTCGCGGTGCAGGGTGTTGACGTCGAGGCGGTACTGCAGGTCCTTGACCATCGCCCGGCCGGTGCGCGTGGTGTGCTTGAAGGCGAGCTTCTGGCGCGGACGCAGCGGCTCGTTGGTCATCCAGCAGATCATCGCGTCGATGTCCTGGCTGGGCTTCGGGGCGTTCTTGACGCGGGCGATCATGTCGCCGCGGGAGACGTCGAGGTCGTCCTCGAGCCGGACGGTGACCGACATGGGCGGGAACGCCTCGGCGACCTCCTCCTTGAACAGGTCGATGCCGGCGATCTTGCTGGTCAGGCCCGAGGGGAGCACGACGACCTCGTCGCCCGGCTTGAGGACACCGCCGGCGACCCGGCCGGCGTAGCCGCGGTAGTCGTGGAAGTCGTCGGACTTCGGCCGGACGACGTACTGCACCGGGAAGCGGGTGTCGACCAGGTCGCGGTCGGAGGCGACGTGGACGTTCTCCAGGTGGTGCATCAGCGACTGGCCGTCGTACCACGGCATGTTCTCGGAGCGGTTGACGACGTTGTCGCCCTTGAGCGCGGAGATCGGGATGATCTCGAGGTCGGGGATGTTGAGCTTGGTCGCGAACGACGTGAACTCGGCGTGGATCTCGTCGAAGACCTTCTGGTCGTAGTCGACGAGGTCCATCTTGTTGACCGCGAGCACGAGGTGCGGGACCCGCAGCAGCGACAGGATCACCGCGTGGCGGCGGGACTGCTCGGTCAGGCCCTGGCGGGCGTCGACGAGCACCAGGCCCAGGTCGGCGGTGGAGGCGCCGGTGACCATGTTGCGGGTGTACTGCACGTGGCCCGGGGTGTCGGCGATGATGAACTTGCGCTTGGGCGTCGCGAAGTAGCGGTAGGCCACGTCGATGGTGATGCCCTGCTCGCGCTCGGAGCGCAGCCCGTCGGTCAGCAGCGCGAGGTCGGTGTAGTCGTAGCCGCGCGACTTCGACGTGGTCTCGACCGACTCGAGCTGGTCCTCGAAGATCGCCTTGGAGTCGAGCAGCAGGCGCCCGATCAGGGTCGACTTGCCGTCGTCCACCGAGCCGGCGGTGGCGAAACGAAGCAGGTCCATCAGAAGTAGCCTTCCTTCTTGCGGTCTTCCATGGCTGCTTCGGAGAAGCGGTCGTCACCACGGGTGGCGCCTCGCTCGGTCACCCGGGCGATGGCGATCTCTTCGATGATCTCTTGGGTCGTGCTCGCGGTGCTCTCGACGCAGCCGGTGAGCGTCATGTCGCCGACGGTGCGGAAGCGCACGGTCTTCTCGACGACCTCCTCGCCCTCCTTGGGCTGGACGTACTCCGACTCGGAGAGCAGCATCCCGTCGCGGGGGATCACCCGGCGCTGGTGGGCGAAGTAGATCGAGGGGATCTCGATCTCCTCGCGGTGGATGTAGTCCCAGACGTCGAGCTCGGTCCAGTTCGACAGCGGGAAGATCCGCATGTGCTCGCCCTCGTGGATCTTGCCGTTGTAGAGGCTCCACAGCTCGGGGCGCTGGTTCTTCGGGTCCCACTGGCCGAACTCGTCGCGGTGGGAGTAGACGCGCTCCTTGGCGCGAGCCTTCTCCTCGTCGCGCCGGCCGCCACCGAAGGCGGCGGTGAAGCCCTCCTCCTCGATGACGTTGAGCAGGGTGCCGATCTGCAGCCGGTTGCGGCTGGTCTTGCCGTCGTCGACCACCACGCCGTTCTTGATCGCGTCCTCCACCGAGGCCACCACCAGGCGCACGCCCAGGCGCTCGACCCAGCGGTCGCGGGTCTCGAGCACCTCGGGGAAGTCGTAGCCGGTGTCCACCTGCAGCACCGGGAACGGGATCCTCGCCGGGTAGAACGCCTTCTCCGCCAGGCGCAGCATGCAGATGGAGTCCTTGCCGCCGGAGAACATCAGCACCGGCTTCTCGAACTCGGCCGCGACCTCGCGGAAGATGTGGATCGACTCCGCCTCGAGCTCGTCGAGCTGGCTCAGGCGGTAGTCCACGTGGGTAATGCTCATCGGTGGGGTTGACCTTCCTTCGGGAGCAGCCGCCATGGTACCGACCGGCACGACTCGGGGCATGTCGAGGCGTCCGCCGGGCAGACGGCCGTGTCGGAAGAGTTGCCTGTCCCTTCCTGGTGAAACGCGGAGCGCGGCATACCGGACGAGTCGTTCGTGCTGCTCGACCGGGCGGGACCGGCCGGGTCCTGGTCGCACCCGGCGGGCAGGCGCGGGTGCTGCTGCTCGGGGTCGGGGCGCGGTTGTGGGTGAGCAGCGGGCCGTGACCCTCAATCGAGGGGCAGGAGC
>CAWFKC010000003.1:0-143701 GCA_963816325.1 uncultured Actinomycetota bacterium
GGGCACCAGGTCCACGTCGCATCTCGGCCTGGTATGCGGTGGTCATCCCGCCGACTCGGTATCGGCACCGGCCAGCGCGCCGATGTGCGCGGGGTCGAAGAACTCCGGCACGGGAAGCGCCCCGGCGAACATGCTGGCGAACTCGTCCATCCCCGCCTGGTTGCCGGCGATCGCGCTCACCAGCTCGTGCATCGCCAGCGGCGGTGGAGCGGCCAGGTCGGCCAGCTGGTTCGTGAACTCATACATCGGCAAGACCCGCTCATCGCGGCGCCGCTGGTAGCCGGCCAGCGCCTCGTCGTACCCGCGGGTGCCCTGCCAGGTCGCGTCGAGCGCGTCGGCGCACAGTTCGGCGTCGTGGAACGCGTCGCTGATCCCCTGGCCGGTGACCGCGTCCTTCACGTACCCGGCGTCGCCGACCAGTGCCCAGCCGGGCCCGTACGGCCGGCGGAACCGGTTGGGTACCCCCTCGCCGACGATGCGGGTCTGTTGACGCCCGCCGTCGAGCCGATCACCGAGTGCGGCGCCGATCTCGCGCAGGTAGTTGGCTTGCAGGTCCTGCTTGACCCGGGCCACCTCGGCCTGCGGCCACGCCGCGAGGACGAGGGTCAGCCCGTCGTTCGTGGGGATCATGCCGAAGCCGCGTCCAGGCCGGACCACCCACCGGACTCCCTCGACCGGCACGCCGGACCAGTACGCGTAGTAGGCGGTGGACAGCACCGGTCCCTGGTGATAGCGCGGCGCGGCGACCTGCTCGGCGACCCGGGAGCGGGCGCCGTCCGCGCCGATCACGACGCGGGCGTACTCGCTGACCTGCCGCCCGCCGCGGGAGTGCCCCCGGATGCCGACCACCGCGTCGTCGTCGAAGATCACCTCGCTGACGTTGAACTCCTCCCGCAACTCGGTGCCGGCGTTCTCGGCCGCGCGGACCAGCAGTTCGTCCAGCACCGTCCGCCGCGGGGCGTACGCCCCGGCGATGCCGTCCATGCGCGGCGTCCCGGTGAGCACGACCGGCCCGAAGTCGAACGTGTAGGCAGGCAGCCACGGGCAGCCGGACGCGACGAGGTCCTCGAGCAACCCCCACCGCCGCAGCGCCGCCAGGCCCGGCGGGTGGATCACGTGTGTCGAGACGGTGTCGGACGGGAAGCTCGCCCGGTCGACGAGCAGGACGTCGTAGCCCTTGCCGGTCAGCAGCATCGCGGTCGCCGCGCCGGCGCATCGGGCGCCTACGACGATCGCGTCGTAGCCGCCATTCTTGCGAAGTGCGTCTCTGGATTGACGGTGGGACATCGTGACCTCTCCGTGCGTGGTGCCCTTCAGCGTTTGTGTCCGAGGGTGAGCAGGTAGTCGCCCGAGGTGAGGCGCTCGTGCCTGGCCAGCAGTTCGCGCTCCAGGTCGGGCCAGCGTCCGGCCGCGGTTGCGGCGGTGTGTGCGGCCATGAGGGGTCCGAAGCGCGCCAGTCGAAACTCGAGGTCGTCCGCGGCGGTGGCGAACGGCGGGAAGTGGGCCGTGCCGCGCTCGAACTCGAGCTCGACGCCAACTCGGGTGAACAGCGACCGCACGTGCTCCTCACTGCCCCACAGGAGGGGCGGCGCCGCGAACGGTGGTGGCTCGGGAAGGTACCGCCCGAGGGTCGCGAAGACCCTGCCGATGCTGCTGTCGGGAGTCCAGCAGAGGATGGCCAGCCGGCCACCGGGGCGCAGCACCCGGGCCAGTTCCGTTGCCGCGACGCGATGGCGTGGCGCGAACATGACGCCGAGAACGGAGACGACGACGTCGAAGGTCGCGTCGTCGAAGGGCAGGGCCTCGGCGTCACCTTCGACCCACTCCACTTCGACTCCGGCATCGGCTGCGGCCCGGCGTCCTGCGTCGAACAGCTCGGGAGTGAGGTCGAGGCCGACTGTGTGCGCACCGGCCTGGGCTGCCCGGATCGCGGCATTGCCCGAGCCACAGGCCACGTCCAGGACGTGCTCCCCGGGCCGTACCTCGACCCGGCTGATGATCTGCTCGCCGAGTGGCCACAGTTCGCGCGCGGCAATGCTGGGATAGTCGCCGGCGGCCCAGGTCACCCTGGCGCGGCGCTTGAGCTCGGCGAGGGCGTAGGAGTCCTCGGCTTCGCGGTACATCTCCTGAACCACGGGCGCCCGGCCAATTGGTCCTGCCGTCTGATCACTCATGCCGCCAGCGTGCGCTCACCGGCAGGTGCCGGCATCGGCGAGAACCCTCAATCCGTGGCTGATTCCCCGTTCTGGTGCCGCACCGCGTAGGCAGCGGCCTCGGCGCGGTTGCGCAGGCCGAGCTTGGTCAGCACTCTCCGGACGTGGTGCTCGACGGTCTTCCTGCTGAGGAAGAGACGCTCGGCCAGCTCCCGGTTCGACAACCCTTCGCCGAGCAACAGCAGCACCTCCCTTTCCCGTCGGGACAGCTCCCCCCGAGGTCCCCGCTCTCCGTGGGCCACCGGCCGCTCTCCCCACGACCGGAGCAGGGTCGCTGCGGCGTCCGCGCCAGGGCGTGCGCCCAGCGCGTCGAAGGCGGCCAGCGCAGCGCGGGCCTCCGCGTCCGCGGCTGCGGGTTCTCGCTCCGCGACCATTGCGGCCAGAAGGAGCTGGGTGCGTGCGGCCTCATACGGCATCTCGAGCCGTACGAAGACCGCGAGCGCGTCCTCCAGGTGGGCCGTCGCCGCAGCGGGGTCACCCTTGACACCGAGGAGTTGGCCGCGTGCTCGTTCGACGCGCGCACCGATCACGTCACACTCCGCAATGGCCGGCAACGCGGCCATCTGCTCGATGCTCTCGGCCGCCGCCTCCAGGCGGTCGTCTGCCACTTCGGCTTCGGTGAGCAGTTCCAGCAGCTCGGCTCTTTCGAGACAGATCGTCGCCCCGGCCCGGTACGCGGCGGTCCGGTGGCGTTGCCGTTCGTCGATCTCGTGCAACCGCCGCCGGAGTATCCGGGCGGCGGTGGCGGGGTCGTTGCGCGCCAGCCGCAGCCCGGCAAGGACGGTGGTGCTGGCGATGTGCTTGTTGTAGCCGTCCAGGAGCCGCTCGGCCGCCTCGAGACGTCCTTGGGCGAGTCGCAGCTGGGCCAGCCCGGCCAGTGCCTCGCCGTACAGCGCACGTTCTGCGGACTCGCCGATGCGCAGCGCCTCCCGGAACGCCTCCTCCGCCGCGGCCCACTCGCCAGCGGCGAAGAGCACCGAGCCGTGATAGCTGCGGCAGTGCGTGTACAGGTGGGCACACCCGTAGCGTCGGGTGAACCCGTCTGCCGCGCGGATCCATTGGGTGGCTCTCTCGACCTCGACGACGCGGCTGCATGAGCTGATCATGTTGCAGCTGGTGTACACGACCGTGTTCAGCCGCCGGCACTCTCCACCGAGCGCGGCGGCCATCGCCTCGTCGAGCAGGGCACCGCCGTCCGCAAGGCGCCCGCACTCGACCATGGCAGCGCCAAGCTGGCTCAGCGCACACAGTTCGAGGTCGGGGTCGTCGAACCGTCGGGCCAGCTCACTCGCCTGCCGGGCCCACTCCTGCGCGGACGTCGGATCGTCGGTGTCGTGGGCGCGCAACAGCAGGACCCAGCCGGACAGGGGCACCAGATCGGCCTCGTCCACCAAACGCGCCAGACGTCCCAGCCACCCGCGTGCCGCGGCGGTGTTGCCGAGACTGATCCGGTAGAGGAAGTACAGCCCGATCGCGGCCCGTGCCGCCTGGAACGGATCAGGACGGCGCCGGAACTGGGCGTAGGCGCGCTCTCCGTGCTCGATCGCGGCAGCGGTCTCCCCCTGCCACCACAACACGTCGGCGAGGCCGGCGTGCGCCTCGGCAACGGGCCGCACCTCCAACGCGGCCACGAACGCATCTCGGGCGCTGGCCCACTCGCCAGCGACCAACGCATCCTCACCTGCCACCAGCAGGTCATCGAGCTCGGCTGGTCCCACGCTGTGAGCGTACGGCGAAGGCCTGCCATCCGTCGGCCCACCTGCGCAGTGATGTCGAGGTCAGCCGGCCGGGTCTGCTGCGCGAAGCGCGACCCGCCGCGCGAGACCCCGATCCACATGGGGTAGCCATGGCTCAGCCCCAGAAGATCGGGTCGCCGCTGCTGTCGATGTAGTCGAGGAGAGCCGGACGTTCTTGGTCGGGCGCTTGCGCTTGTACTCGTGGAACTTGAGGTGGCGATCGCGCCAGTAGATCGCCCACTGGCCGGTGGCCTCGGTGTAGCGCAGCCGGACGATCGGGAACCTCGTGTGTTCGCCGACGCCGACCCACGGTGGGCGCACCTCGACGATGTCGACGTGGTGGTCAGACACGTCAGCTTCGACCTTCAGCTGATCCCACAGGTCCTCCGGCACGCGCTCACCCGCCCAGAGGCGGAGGCGGTGCAGATAGATCAGTATCGGGAAGTGTCACAACACCAGCGTGCCACTGAGTGAAGGAGCAGCGCCTGACCGAAGAGCCGGAGCGTGGACGGGCGTGCGGACTGTCTGCGGACGAGCTCGACCCGGAGAACCAGGAATCCCCAACGCCTACTGGCGAATCTCGACGACACTAGACATTGAAGCGGAACTCGACGACGTCCCCGTCCTGCATGACGTAGTCCTTGCCCTCCATGCGGACCTTGCCGGCGGACTTGGCGGAGGCCATCGACCCGGCCTCGACCAGGTCATCGAAGGAGATGATCTCCGCCTTGATGAAGCCGCGCTGGAAGTCGGTGTGGATGACCCCGGCCGCCTCGGGCGCCGTGGAGCCCTTCGCGATCGTCCAGGCCCGGGTCTCCTTCGGCCCGGCGGTGAGGTAGGTCTGCAGCCCCAAGGTGTCGAAGCCGACGCGGGCCAGCACGTCGAGGCCCGCCTCGCCGATGCCCATCTCGGCGAGCATCGCGCGCGCCTCCTCGTCGTCGTCGAGCTCGACCAGGTCCGCTTCGAACTTCGCGTCCAGGAAGATCGCCTCGCTCGGCGCCACCAGGTCGCGCATGCGCTGCTTGAGCTCCTCGTCGGCGAGCTCGTCGGAGTCGCAGTTGAACACGTAGATGTAGGGCTTGGCGGTCAGCAGCGAGAGCTCACGGACCAGGGACCGGTCGAGGTCGGTAGCGATCACCGGGGTGCCGGCCTCGAGGGCCTCCTTCGCCTCCTTGGCGGCGGCCACGACCGGGGCCAGCTCCTTCTTGCCCTTGGCCTCCTTCTCCAGCCGCGGGATCGCCTTCTCCACCGTCTGGAGGTCGGCGAGGATCATCTCGGTCTGGATCGTGGAGATGTCGTTGGCGGGGTTGACCTCGCCCTCGACGTGGGTGACGTCCTCGTCGCGGAAGACCCTCGTCACCTGGCAGATCGCCGACGACTCCCGGATGTGGGAGAGGAACTTGTTGCCCAGCCCCTCCCCCTCGGAGGCGCCGCGGACGATGCCGGCGATGTCGACGAACTCCACCGTGGCCGGCACCACGCGCGCGGAGTCGAAGATCTTCGCCAGGACCTCCAGGCGGGGATCCGGCACGCCGACGACGCCGACATTCGGCTCGATGGTCGCGAACGGGTAGTTCGCGGCGAGCACGTCGTTCTTGGTCAGCGCGTTGAACAACGTCGACTTTCCGGCGTTGGGGAGACCGACGATTCCGATGGTGAGTGCCACGGGCGGCAATGCTACGTGGGCGGCTCGGGCTGGCCGAATCGTGCTCTTCCGACCGGCGACAGCGGCTCCTAGGCTCGTTCCAGGGAGGGCACCATGACCGAGACTCTGGGAGAGAGGCTCGCCCACGCCATCGCCGAGCGGGACGCCGCCGGCCTGTCGGCGCTGCTGACCGACGACGTGGACTTCCGTGCGCTCACGCCGGGCAGGTTCTGGGAGGGCAAGGACCCCGAAGCGGTGGTGGACGCCGCCCTGGGGCACTGGTTCGAGGAGAGCGACCACATCGAGGCGGTACGCCGGGTCATGGTCGGCGAGGGCGTCGGGGAGGTGCACCACGTCGCCTACCGGTTCGACGTGCACAACGCCGACGGCCGGTCCTCCGTCGAGCAGCAGGCCTACTACAAGGTGGCCGGAGACCGGATCAGCTACCTGCGCATCATCTGCTCCGGGTTCCAGGCACGGAGCGGCTGATCCCTAGCATGGCGCCATGCGCCTTGCGACGTGGAACGTCAACTCCATCCGCTCCAGGATCGACCGCGTCGAGGCGTTCGTGCAACGCCACGAGATCGACGTGCTCGCGTTGCAGGAGACCAAGTGCCGCGAGGACCAGTGGCCGGTGATGGGCCTGGAGGCGCTCGGCTACGAGGTGGCGATGTTCGGGCACAGCCAGTGGAACGGCGTGGCGATCGCGTCGCGCGTGGGCCTGTCCGACGTACGCCTGGGGTTCGAGGGGATGCCGGAGTACGGCGACCCGCGTGCCGCCGAGGCTCGGGCGATCGGCGCGACCTGTGCCGGCGTACAGGTGTGGTCGCTCTACGTCCCCAACGGGCGGGCGCTCGGCGACCCGCACCTCGAGTACAAGCTGGAGTGGCTGGCCGCGCTGCGCACCGCCGCCGCCGGCTGGCTCACCGCCGACCCGCAGGCGCAGATCGCGCTCACCGGCGACTGGAACATCGCCCCTCGCGACGAGGACGTCTTCGACATCAGCAGGTTCGCGCGCAGCACGCACGTCTCGCCGCCGGAGCGGGCCGCGTTCGAGGCGGTGGTCGAGACGGGTTTCGCGGACCTGGTGCGCCCGCACGCCCCGGGCCCGGAGGTCTACACCTACTGGGACTACTACCGGCAGCGCTTCGAACGCAACCGCGGGATGCGCATCGACTTCATCCTCGGCTCCCCCACGCTCGCCGCCCGGGTGGGCGGCGCGTGCATCGACCGCGAGGAGCGGGCCGGCAAGGGCGCCAGCGACCACGCTCCGGTGATCGTCGACCTCCGAGACTGAGAGGAAGGCAACGGCGGGGCACCGTCGCGTGGCCTGCCGCAGGCGCCGATCAGGCCAACGCGGAGCGTGACTGCTCGTGGCAGTCTGCGCGCCTCAGGACCTCAGTCGTGGCGACCTGTCCGAGGTGCACTCCGAGCTCGAAGACGTTCATCTCCCGCTTGCTCAGGCGCAGCTGGGCACCGTGCTCGAGCAGCAGGGACAGGGCGACGACGAGAACGTCCTCGGTCATCGCGTCAAGGGGATCGGTCTGCGATGTCATGGGCAACCTCCTTCCCGACTGTCGCAAGGGGCCCGCCGACGGTCCGGAGGCCCACGCCTACTGCTGTTCCCCCAGCAGGCTTAGACGTGCGGACCGTGGGGTATTGGCAAGGCAACGGCAAGGTTCGCGCAAGAAGGCGCAGGCGACTCGCGGTCTGTGCGGCTTGCGCACGACACCCGCGGTGGACGCCGTACCATTCGGGGCAGGAGGAGGGCCAGTTGACCGCTTGGCGGCGCGACGAACAGCTCGCGCGGCCGACCTGCGTCCTGCTCGTCGAGGACGAGCCGGACATCCGCCGAATGCTGTGCATTGCGTTGCAGGCGGAGCGCCTCCACGTGCTCGAGGCAGCGGACGGTGTGACGGCACTGACCACGCTTCAGCAGGAGCACGTGGACATCGTCGTGCTTGACCTGATGCTGCCGGACATCGACGGGTTCGAGGTCTGCCGACGCATCCGCACGTCCTCCCAGGTGCCCGTGGTGGTGGTGTCGGCTCGAGACGACAGCCACGACATCGTCGCGGGACTCGAGGCAGGGGCGGACGACTACGTCGTCAAGCCGGTGGTGGCCAAGGAGCTCGCCGCGCGGCTGCGAGCCGTGCTGCGCCGGGCCGGGGACTCGGGTGCCGGAGCCGACACGTGGACGGCGGCCGGCCTGGAGATGCGTGGACGAGACAACGTGGTTCAACGAGACGGCGAACCGGTGGCGCTGACGGTGACCGAGTCGAGCATTCTCCGGCTCCTTGCGGCGCACGCCGGAGACGTGGTCACGCGTCGCACCCTGCTGGAACAGGTCTGGGGACCCGCCTATGCCGAGGACACCCGGCTTCTCGACGTCCACCTGAGCAGGCTTCGTAGCAAGGTGGAGGACGACCCCGCTCACCCTGCTCGTATCGTGACCGTGCGAGGCGTGGGCTACAAGCTGAAGCCATGAATGTCCATCCGCTCCGGAGGCCAGGCCTGCGAGGACGGGTACAACTGACCTTCGCACTCCTTGCCCTCGGGTTGTCCGTCCTTCTGGCGTCCACCACCTACGCCGTTGCCCGGGACTACCTCTGGAGGCAGCGTCGCGACGGCGCGGTTCGACAGGCGTTCTTCGACGCCCGCACCGTGGAACAAGCCCTCGCCAGTGGACCCGGCGACCTACGAGACCTGCTACAGCGCATCGACGTCCGCAGCAGGCAGCAGTCCAGTCCTGCGCTGCACTGGCACGGCACGTGGTACGGGACTGGGGGGGCGGATACAGGCCCGCTGGTCCCTCCCGCGTTGGTCGCTGCGGCGAGGCGACAGGGGCCGGTGATGCAGCGGACCCGCACCGGGCACGGCTTGGCGCTCGCCGTCGCCGTTCCCGTCGACCGAGGGCTGTACGTCGAGACCTTTGACCTCAAGGACCTGAACAACACCCTCAGGACCCTCTCCGTCATCCTTCTCACCGCCGCCGTCCTCACCACTGCCGTGGGAGCCGGAATCGGTCGAGGGGCGAGCCGCCGCGCCATTCGCCCGCTGCGAACGGTCAATGCCGCAGCCGTCGCCCTGGTCGGAGGAGACCTCGACGTCCGCATCCACGCCGGAGACGACCCGGACCTGGCGGCCGTCGCAGAGGCGTTCAACACGAATGCGGCGCAGCTGCAGGCGCGCATCGAGAGGGACGTAAGGTTCGCCGGGAACGTCGGTCACGAGCTCCGCAGTCCGCTGACGGCGATGCTGAACGCCGTGGAGATCCTGCGCGCGAAGGCGTCGGCACTCGACGGCGACGGCCGCGAAGCCCTCTCGTGGCTGCACCGAGACGTGCACCGGCTCGCTGCGATGGTCGAGGATCTGCTCGCCATCTCGCGGTTCGACGAGCGCGCCGCGGTGCTGGAGGCGGAGCCAGTCGCCCTCGGCGGTTTCCTGAGGTCGGTCGCCAGCCGAGCCGCCGGCCGGCCCGTGGAACCGAAGGGGGACGATCCCGTCTTGCCCATCGACAAGCGCCGGATGGCCAGGGCCGTCGAGAACCTGGTGCTCAACGCCGAGTCCCACGGCCATGGACTCTGTGCTCTGACGGTCGCAGCCGACCCTCACAACGCCAGGATCCTGGTCGACGACGCCGGCCCCGGCGTCCCGCCCGAGCACCGGCACACCGTGTTCGAGAGGTTCAGCCGGGTTCCGCCGACCGGCAGGAGCACGGCACGGAGGGGAGTCGGCATCGGACTGGCCCTGACCGCCGAGCAGGTGAGCCTCCACGGAGGCCGAGTCTGGGTCGAGGACTCGCCGTACGGCGGTGCCCGCTTCGTCGTCGAGCTCCCGCGGACGCCCTCATGACCTGCGTGCGAGGCCTGACGGCGATGGTTCTGGCGATGCTGCTGGCAGGCTGCGGACTCGGCCCCGAGCCTCATCCCCGGCCCGTTCCCCCTGCACTTCTGCCCACGTCAACGCCCGCGGGATCGCCGCACCCGCAGGAGCGTTCGTCCACACAGGCCGGACTAGACCGCAAGAGCGCTGAGCGGACGACCGCGGTTTCGCAGTTCCCAGGAAGGCGCCGTTATAGGGCCCTATCTGGTCCGATAACCGAACTTCGCAAGGAAGTCGCAAGGTTTCCCCTCCCACCCGTTCTCCCCGCGGCGCCCCCGGGTATCCCAGTCTCACAGGGGAGTGATGGAACACGTCCCCATCTCGGGAGGGAGCAACATGTCAACAGCTGCACGTGTGGGCACGGCCATCGCGGCCGGCTACGTGCTCGGACGGACCAAGAAGCTCAAGCTGGCGATCTCAGTCGGCAGCATGCTTGTCGGACAGCGGATCTCGACGAACCCGCGGGAACTGCTCAAGCAGGGGTACGGCCTCGTGCAGAGCAACCCGGAGCTGGCGCAGATCGAGGAGCAGCTGCGCGGCAAGTTCCTCGAAGCCGCCCGGGCTGCCGCCGTGGCCACCGTGAGCTCGGGGATGGAGTCGCTGAGCGGTTCCATGCGCCAGCGCTCCGAGAGCCTCCGCGGTGCCGCCGGCGAACTCGACGGGTCGTCCGGCCAGGGCCAGTCCGACGAGCGAGGACGAGGACGCCGAGGACGAGTACGACGAGGCGGAGGGCGAGGAGCCCGAGGACGAGTACGACGAGCCGGAGGACGAAGAGCCCGAGGACGAGTACGACGAGCCGGAGGACGACGAGCCCGAGGAGTCGGACGAGGCCCCGGGCGAAGAGGACGAGTCGCCGCAGGACGAGGCGGACACCGAAGAGGGCGAGGAGCCCGAGCAGACCGACGAGAACGAGGACGACGAGGGCGACCGCGCGCAGGAACCGGCCAAGAAGGCCCCCGCGAAGAAGTCGGCTGCGAAGAAGGCCTCGGCTGCCAAGAAGGCCCCTGCAAAGAAGGCGCCGGCCAAGAAGAGCTCGTCGAGCCGGACGAGCACCGCCAAGAAGAGTGCCCCGGCCAAGAAGACGAGCGGCTCCGGCGGCTCGCGGCGCAAGCGTTGAGGAGGGTGGATCCGATGGCAGACAGCAACGGAGAGCAGCAGGGCGACGGCCTCAACTCGATGGTCAAGGAGCTCCCCGTCGACCAGCTCAAGGGCGACTTCCAGGACATGATGAAGGCGTTCGGGCAGAAAGGTCTCGAGTCCGTCACCGAACGGCTCAACGGGGCGACCGACTCCCTCAACGACGTCGCCAACAACGGCGGCGTGATGGGGAAGGCCGTCGGGAAGGGCGCAGAGGCGGCCGCTAGCGGCGACAACCCGGTGACCGGGGCGCTCAAGGGCAGCCTGAGCGGGGTCAAGGACAAGGTGAAGTCGGCCCTGCCCGGCGGCGGGAAGTCCCAGAAGGGCGGGACCAAGTCGACGAACATCATCGAGTCGATCGACGTCGGTGTTCCGATCGACGTGGCCTACAACCAGTGGACCCAGTTCCAGGACTTCTCGGGCTTCATGAAGAAGGTCGACAGCGCGGAGCGGAACGAGGACACCAAGGTCACCTTCAAGGCGCAGGTCTTCTGGTCGCACCGCACCTGGGAGTCGACGATCCTCGAGCAGGTGCCCGACGAGCGCATCGTGTGGCGCTCGAAGGGGGCGAAGGGTCACGTCGACGGCGCGGTGACCTTCCACGAGCTTGCGCCGAACCTGACCCGGATCCTCGTGGTCCTGGAGTACTACCCGCAGGGCCTGTTCGAGCGCACCGGCAACATCTGGCGGGCCCAGGGGCGCCGCGCCCGGCTCGAGCTCAAGCACTTCCGCAGGCACGTGATGACCCGCACGATCCTTGAGCCGGACGAGCTCGAAGGCTGGCGCGGCGAGATCCGGGACGGCGAGGTGGTGCGCAGCCACGAGGAGGTCGTCGAGCAGGAGCAGCAGGACCGCGGGGACTCCGAAGACGAGTCGTCGGAGAGGTACGACCTTGAGGACCGGACCGGCTCCGAGGACGAGAACGACGACGAGTCCGAGGAACTCGAGGACGAGTACGACGACGAGTCGGAGGACGAGGACGTACGACGAGGACGAGTACGACGAGGACGAGGACGACGAGGAGCCGGCTCGCGGAAGGGCTAGGACGGCATGAGCGTCACGAGCGCCCATAGCCGCCAGGGGGGCGGGTATCTCGATCGTCCCGCCCCCAGCGGGCTGGCCGACGTCGTGGAGCTGATCCTCGACAAAGGCCTGGTCATCGACGCCTACGTGCGTGTGTCGCTGGTGGGCATCGAGCTGCTCACCATCGACGCCCGCATCGTGATCGCCAGCGTCGACACCTACCTCCGCTTCGCGGAGGCGACCAACCGGCTCGACCTCTACGAGAAGGGCGGGAAGGACCTGCCGGAGCTGGTGGAGGGCATGACCGAGGGCGGCGCCAAGGGCAAGACCTCGGGCGTGCTCGGGGCCGCCAAGGACGCGATCACCCGCCTCTCGGAGGACGATGACGAGGACGACGACGGGGAGAGCCGTGAACGCCGTCGCCCCTCGAAGAAGGCGTCGCGGCCGCGGCAGCGTCAGCGGCAGGATTCGGACTGACCGATGACCACGACATCGACGGCGCCAGGGGCGGTCGCGGACACGGGCCAGGCGTTGTACGTCTACGGCATCGTTCCGGCGGCCGCTCCGGTGGCGCTCGACGAGTCGCTCGGGATGGGCGGCGGCGTCCGGCTGGTCGCCGCGGGCCCGGTGGCCGCGGTGGTCGAGCCCATCGACCCCGACCGTCCGCTCGGGCGGCGACGCGACCTGCTGACGCACAGCGAGGTCCTCAACGCGCTCGCGCTGGAGGGTCCGGTGCTGCCGATGCGCTTCGGGTCGGTGGTGCAGGGCGAGCAGGCGGTGACCGCCGAGTTGCTCGCGCCGCAGCGTGAGCGCTTCCAGGATCTGCTCGAGCAGGTGACCGGGAAGGTCCAGCTGACCCTGCGCGCCCGCTACGAGCTCGACACCGTGCTGGCCGAGATCGTGGCCGCCGAGCCCGAGGTGGCCGAGCTGAGGCGGCGGACGGCGGACCTCCCCGAGGAGTCCACCCACTTCGAGCGCGTCCGGCTCGGCGAGCTGGTCGCGCACGCGGTCGACGTACGCCGGGAGCGTGATGCCGACGTCGTGACGCAGACCCTGGCTCCGCACTGCCTGGAGGTGCTCGTGCGCGACGCGCCGGGCATGGACGGGCTGACCGAGCTGTCCCTACTGGTCTCGACCGACCGGGTGGGCGAGCTGGAGGGCGTGGCCGAGGCGCTCGCCGAGGAGATGGCTGGGCGGGCCCGGCTCAGCCTGGTGGGGCCGATGGCGTTGTACGACTTCATTACCGGAGCAGTGACATGGGTCTGTTCACCGGACTGCTGACCCTGCCCCTGGCGCCCGTGCGCGGGACCGTCTGGGTGGCCGAGCAGGTGCTGGAGGAGGCCGAGAGGCAGTACTACGACCCGGCCGTGATCCGCCGCAGCCTCGAGCAGGTCGACGAGATGCGCCGGGACGGCCGGATCAGCGAGGAAGAGGCCGAGCAGATGGAGGAGGAGCTCGTGGAGCGCCTCATGGAGAGCCGCCGACGCCAGCGGGAGGGCCGCTGATGACCGAGCAGGACACGAAGCACTCCGGCGACCAGGAGAAGAAGGCCCCGACGACGCGGGCCCGCAAGGCGCCGCAAGCCCACAGCGCGACGCGCCGCAAGAAGGTGTCCGCGATGCAGGTGGCCCGGCTCGCGGCCCAGCAGTTGGCCGAGCTCACCGGCCGGACACCCGAGACCGTGATCGGCCTGGAGCGCGGGGACGACGGCTGGCTGGTCGACCTCGAGGTGGTCGAGAGCCGGCGGATCCCGGACTCGACCGACGTGCTGGCCACCTACCGCGTCGAGACCGACGAGGACGGGGACCTCACCGGCTACCACCGCACGCGGCGTTACCTGCGCGGGAAGAGCGGGGACGGGGACGGAGGCGGACGGTGACCGAGTCAGGCGGGCCGGTCGTCGTCGACGGCCGGTCCCAGTACCAGCCGGCCAACCGCGGCCCCCAGCAGCCGAATCTCGCCGACATCCTCGAGCGCGTGCTCGACAAGGGCATCGTGATCGCCGGTGACATCAAGGTGAACCTGCTCGACATCGAGCTGCTCACCATCAAGATCCGGCTGCTCGTGGCGTCGGTGGACCGCGCCAAGGAGATGGGCATCGACTGGTGGGAGAACGACCCGATGCTCAGCTCCCGCAGCAAGGACAACGAGCTCGAGGACGAGAACCGCCGGCTCAAGGAGCGGCTGCGCGAGCTGGAGGCCGGGTCGTGAGCGGCGCCGGGCTCTACGCCTACGCGATCACCCGGGCGTCGGCCTCCGACGTCGCCGGCCGGACCGGCATCGGGGACGCGCCGCTGCGGGTGGTGGCGGCCGGCGGGCTCGGCGTGGTGGTCAGCGAGGTCGACCTCGAGGAGTTCGGCGAGGACGGCCTGCGCCGCAACCTCGAGGACCTTCGCTGGCTCGAGACGGTGGCGGTGGCGCACGACCGCGTCGCCCGCCAGGTCGCGGAGCTCGCGCCGACCGCTCCCCTGCGGCTCGCCACGGTGTTCCTCGGCGAGGACTCGCTGCGCGCCCGGCTCGCCGAGTGGCGCGACGACGCCGAGCACGCCCTCGACCGGATCGCGGGACGCAGCGAGTGGAGCGTCAAGGCGTACGTCGACCCCACGGCCGCTCCAGCCGGCCGGGTCCGAGGAGCCGGCGCTCGACGGGTCCCGGAGCGGGCCGTGCCTACCTGATGCGCCGCCGCGCGGCCACCCAGCAGCGCGAGGCGGCCGCCGAGGAGGGCGCGCGCACGGCCGACGGGTTCCACGAGGCCCTGGGAACGGTGGTTGTCGCCGGTCGCCGGCTGGCGCCACAGGACCGACAGCTGAGCGGGCACAGCGGCGAGATGGTGCTCAACGGCACCTACCTCGTGGATGACACGCACATCGACGCGTTCCGCGCGGCGGTGGACCGGCTCGCCGAGACCCACCCGCGGGTGCGCGTCGAGCTCGGCGGGCCCTGGCCGCCGTACTCCTTCGCCGGCCTGGAGACGTCATGACCGAGAGGTCCGTGGCCCAGCGCCCGTCCTACGAGCCCGCCCGGCCGGTGGCACTGGTCGACCTGCTCGACCGGCTGCTCGGCACCGGCGTGGTGCTCACCGGCGACGTCGTGATCTCCCTGGCCGGAATCGATCTCGTGCAGCTTCGCCTCCACGCCATCCTGACGTCCGTACGAGCGGAGATGGTGCCCGATGTCTGAGGGCTACTCGCTCCCCCGGCGGCTGGAGACCGACTCCGAGTCGGTCCAGCGCGACCTGATGCGGCTGGTGCTGACGATCATCGAGCTGGTCCGGCAGCTGATGGAGCGCCAGGCCCTTCGCCGGGTGGACGAGGGGGACCTCGCCGACGACCAGGTCGAGGAGCTCGGGCTCGGCCTGATGCGCCTCGAGGAGGCGATGACCACGCTGCGCGAGCAGTTCGACCTCTCCCCCGAGGACCTCAACCTCGACCTCGGCCCGCTCGGCACGCTTCTCGACTGACCACGACGACACGACTGCAGGGAGACGACCAGATGGCACAAGGCGGCAACTACGACGTTCGGGCGGCGATGCTCGAGATGCTGATCGGCAAGGCCGAGCAGGAGGACTACCCCTCCGCCACGACGCTGAACATGATCGAGGAGCTGCTGACTCCCCGCGACGTCCCGCGCTACGCCGAGTTCTTGATGACCCGGATCGCCGGCGACGAGTACCCGAGCATTCCGATGATGGCGCGTCTGAAGAAGCTCGCCTGAGGAGCGAGCACAGTCACCTGGCCGGACGCCGAAGCGGGTCGCCGCACGGAGCCCCGCGCGAGAGAGGGAGGTCCCCGATGTCGGAGGAGAGTGAGCGGATCGCCGAGCTGGAGGCGGAGGTGGAACGCCTGATGCACGAGGTCGAGCGCTACCGCAGCGCTGCGGAGGACGCGCTGCAACAGCTCGACTGGTGCATCGGCTACTTCGCCGGCTCGCACAAGGGGCAGCTGGCGAGGGCGCTCGGCACCAACCGGTCCCACATCCGGTCGCAGTACCTGCGCCGTGCCCCGGAACGGGAGCCGGCCGGGGCGCACGCCTCGTAGTCGGCGGCGCCTGCCCGATTGTGTCGGTGCGGTCGGGCATGCTGCGAGGCATGGACCTCGGTACGACGCTCTCGCTGCTCGTCACGCTCTCCGTCGGCGCGCTGCTCGGTGGGCTGCTGACGCTGCTGTGGACGCGCGGACGGGCCGACGCCCGGGACGCCGCGTCCCAGCGACTTGCGCTCGAGGCGCGGGCCGGCGACCACGCCGTGGTCAAGGAGAGCCTCGACCGGCTGCACGACCAGCTGCGCGACCTCGAGCAGCACCGGGTCTCGTGGCAGAGCCAGCTGCGCCAGCACGTCGAGGAGGTGCGGCACTCCACCGAGTCGCTGCGCCGGGAGACGACCGCGCTCTCGACCGCGCTGCGCCGGCCGCAGGTGCGCGGGCGCTGGGGGGAGCTGCACCTGCGCCGGGCGGTGGAGCTCGCCGGTCTGGTCTCGCGCTGCGACTTCGACGAGCAGGTCTCGGCGCCCAGCGACGGCGGCACCCTGCGACCGGACCTGGTCGTGCACCTGGCCGGCGGCAAGCACGTCGTGGTCGACGCCAAGGTGCCCCTGGACGCGTTCCTCGACGCGACGGCCGCCGGCGACGACGAGGACCGCGACCGGCACCTCGCCCGGCACGCCCGGCAGCTGCGCCAGCACGTGGACGGCCTCGCGGCCAAGTCCTACTGGCGCGCCCTGCCCGGCACGCCGGAGTTCGTGGTGCTCTTCGTCCCCGGGGAGTCCTTCCTGTCCGCCGCCCTCGAGGCCGAGCCCGGACTGCTCGAGCACGCCGCCGGACGCAAGGTGGTGCTGGCCACGCCCGACCACCCTGATCGCGCTGCTGCGCACGGTGGCCTACGCCTGGACCCAGGAGGCCCTCACCGAGCAGGCGCAGGAGCTGCACACGCTCGGCCGCGAGCTGCACGAGCGGCTGGCCACGATGGGTGGCCACCTCGACCGGCTCGGCCGCTCGCTCGGCTCGGCGGTCGCCGCCTACAACAAGACCATCGGCTCGTTGGAGACCCGGGTGCTGGTCTCGGCACGCAAGTTCGCCGACCTGCAGGTCACCGACGCACCAGTGGAGTCCCCCGAGACGGTGACAGACAGCCCACGACCGCTGACCGCCGCCGAGCTGCTCGACGCGGTCGCCGGTGAGCGTGCGGAGCTGCCGTTCCCCGCCACCGGGGACAGCACCGGCGCCGGCGAGGATCGGCGCCCGGCATGACAGAGCTCGGCGAACCTCTGTCCGGTATGCGAGGTCTTCCCTAAACTGCGCGCGGCGGTCCGCGGAGGGTGGACCGCGCACGACTCGGAGGGGAACTCATGGACGTGCCTGTCGGCACCCGCGACCACAGCACCGATCGACCCGCTCGCCGCCGGACCGCCACACGCGCCGCCGCGGGCACCACTGCCGCCCTGCTCACCATCGGCCTCGGCCTGGCCGGCACCCCCGCCGCCAGCGCCGCCACCGGCGACGAGTCCCGCGCCGCCGGCCGGTTCGTGTCCGGCTCCATCGGCGGGCAGGACCTCGACAACGTCGCCGCCGTCAAGGGCGTGCAGGCCGTCAACAAGGGCTCGAAGACCCCGGTGACCGCCACCAACAACCTCGACGTCACCGTGCTCAACGCCATCCCGATCAAGGTCCCCGGCGGGATCACCGTTCCGCTCGGCGACGTCGTGCGGCTCGGCGCGGTCAACCAGTACGCCCAGGCCGCCGATGCAGGCGTCTCCCGGGCCGCCGCCGGTGCGGTCAGCGACGCCGGTGTCGTCGACACGACCGGGGGCACCACGTTCCCCGCCGACGCGACGGTGTCGCTCACCCCGCTGCTCCAGGCGCCGCTCACCTCGGTGGTCGATGACGTCTCGCTGCAGCTGCAGGCGATCACCGGGGTCGCCGCGCTCGACGCCGCCAAGGACAAGGCGCCGTCGACCAAGTGCGCCGACCTCTCGGGCCCCGACAACTGCCGCGACTACCAGATCGCGGGTGGCCGCCTGGTGATGTCCGCGCCGGCGCTCAAGGCGCTGGTCAGCGCGCTCACCGGCGCCAACGGCGTCACCAGCCAGCTCGACGGCGCGGTCAACGCGCTCACCGGCACCAACGGCGCGCTCACCACGGCGCTCCAGAGCGGCAGCACCACCCTCCTCGGCTCGAGCGCGCTGTCGACGCTGCTGACCACGCTCCGTCTGACGCCGTCCGACTTCGACGGCGGGACCGGCCTCTCGGTGTCGATCAACAGCGACCTCAGCGGCGCCGTGGACAAGGTCCTGGCCACCAAGCTCAGCGACGGCGTGGTGACCATCGACCTGAAGACGGGATCGATCACCGTCGACCTCGACAAGCTGCTGCGCGCCAGCACCGGGCACGGGCTCAACGACCTGGCCCCCAACACCGAGATCCTGTCGGCGAAGGTGCTCTCCGACCTCACCAAGCGGGTCGGTGACCTGCTGAACCCGGTGGCCTCGTCGATCAACACCGCACTGACCTCGGCGCTCGGCGCCGCGACAGTGACCGCCGGCGGCTCGCTGTGCGCGCTGGGCTCGGGTGCCACCTGCTCGACGGGCACTCCCGACAACGGCGCAGGCCTCATCGTCGACGTCAAGGGCACGCTCGCCTCGGTCCTGCACGGCACCGCCACCAGCAAGGTGACGCTCAAGTCGGTCCTCGGCAGCCAGGACGTCGACGCCAGCGCGATCCTCACCCCGATGAGCGACGCGGTCACGCCGCTGTTCTCCGGCACGGGCGCGCTGACCACCGCCACCACCGCGGTCACCGCGGCGGTGTCCAAGCTGGTGGACCAGCTCGCCTCGGTCTTCACCGCGCTCCACGGCCTGGCGTCCCTGAAGGCGAACGTCCAGGAGGCCGGCGCCACGGCGGGCTCGTACCGCGAGGTGGCCCTGCGACTGGTGCTCGGCGCGGCCGCGGGGACCCCGCTGGCGAGCGTCGACCTCGGGAAGGCCGAGGTCGGTCCGAACGTCCTCGCCGTGGCCACGCCCGCGACCGGCGGCCAGCAGCCCACCACGACCCCGGCCGGCGGTGTGCTCCCCAACACCGGAACGGACAGCCGGTCGGCGACCCTCGCCGCCCTGGGCATGCTGCTGGTGGCGGCCGGCTCCGTGCTGATGCGGCGGCGCCGCACCAGCTGATCCCTGCGTGAACATGTGAAGAAGCCGTCGGCGCGTCGGGTGCGCCGGCGGCTTCTTCGCGCCTACCGTGTGCTCGTGAGCAGCCGGCGCACGCTGTGGACCGAGGGGCGGCATCGCGGTCGCCTCGTGGGCGTCGTTGCCGCCGTCGCGGTGGTGCTCGCCTCGGCGCTGGACCTGTCCTGGCACCGGCACCTCGGGCTGCTGTTCGACCTCGTCTTCGTGCTCGCGTGCGTCGGCGCCGCGCTCGCCGTACGCCCCGCCGACTTCTTCGTCACCGGCGTGCTGCCCCCCTTGCTCATGCTCGGCACCGTGGTGGTCCTGGCGGCGACCGGCCGCAGCCTGGTCGCGGACGCCCGCGACGGGCTGGTGCAAGCCGTGGTCTCGGGGCTGGCCCACCGCGCCGGCGCGCTCGTCGCCGGCTACCTGCTCACGCTCGCCGTGCTCGCCCTGCGTCAGGTCGCGCTGCGCCATCACGGGGCGCTCCGGGCCCGACCCGCGCCCCGGCCGAGCCGGGGGACGTCCGCGCGCGGGCGCCCGGCTGCGCGCGTCGCCCGCTGACATCGGGGTCTCGCCAGGCACGCCTGGTTCGTGAAAGGTTGGCCGGTGCGGGGGTTGCAGATCGCAACCAATGGGAGGGAGCCCCATGGCCGACACCACGACTGACAGGACGCAAGGAGTCTTCCGCCGCAAGCCGATCGGTGAGAGCAGTGACGAGAGCGGGCTCGAGCGGAGCATCGGGCTGTGGCAGCTGACCGCGATCGGCCTCGGCGCGATCATCGGCGCCGGCATCTTCGCGCTCGCCGGCCCCGTCGCCCAGGGCACCGCCGGCCCCGCCGTCTCGGTCTCGTTCATCATCGCCGGCGTCGCCAGTGCCTGCGCCGCCCTGTCCTACGCCGAGTTCGGCGGCCTCATCCCGCAGGCGGGCTCCGCCTACACCTACGGCTACGCGGTGCTCGGCGAGGTCGTCGGGTGGTTCATCGGCTGGGACCTGCTGCTGGAGTACACCGCGATCGTGGCGGTGGTCGCCATCGGCGTCTCGCAGTACATCACCTTCTTGCTCCAGGCCTTCGGGCTCGACCTGCCGGCGTGGATGCTGGGCGCGCCCGGTACCGGCCACGGGCACCGCGTCGACCTGTTCGCGATCCTGCTGTGCCTGGGGGTCGCCTGGCTGCTCAACCGCGGCATCCGCAGCAGTGCCCGGATCGAGACCTACCTGGTCTTCGTCAAGATCGCGATCGTGCTCGCGGTCGTCGGAGTGGGCGCGTTCTACGTCAGCTCCGACAACCTCACGCCGTACTTCCCCTTCGGTCTCAGCGGTGCCGCCACCGGCGCGGCGACCGTCTTCTTCGCCGTCTTCGGGTACGACGCGATGAGCACAGCCGCCGAGGAGTCCAAGGAGGCCGAGCGCAACCTGCCCAAGGCGATCGTGCTCTCGCTGGCGATCGCGATGGTGCTCTACCTGCTGGCCGCCACCGTGCTCACCGGCATGGTGAAGTACACCAACCTCTCCCCCACCGCGGCGTTCAGCGAGGCGTTCGACACCGTGGGCCTGCCGCAGTTCGCGAAGGTGGTCGCGTTCGGCGCGATCATCGGGATCATCACCGTGCTGTTCTCGTTCACCCTCGGGGCCTCGCGGGTGTGGTACGCGATCAGCCGCGACGGCCTGCTGCCCGCCTGGTTCTCGCGCACCAACCGGCACCACTCGCCGTACCGGCCGGTGTGGCTGGTGGGTGTGATCTCCGCGGCGATCGCCGGCTTCGTGTCCATCGGCACCGCAGCCGAGCTGACCAACATCGGCATCCTGCTGGCCTTCGTCGTGGTCTCGGCGGCCGTGATCGTGCTGCGCTACCGCTCGCCGCACCTGCCGCGGACGTTCCGGACGCCGTTCATGCCGGTCACGCCGCTGCTCGGCATCGCCTTCTCGCTGTGGTTGGTCAGCAAGCTGCAGTGGGAGACCTGGGTGCGGTTCGCGGTGTGGTTCGTGATCGGGATGGTGGTCTACGCCCTCTACGGCTACCGCAACAGCCGGCTCGGCCGCGGTGAGGTCATCGACGCCGACCCGGAGCAGGAGCTGCGCTGAGGCCCGCGCGCCCGCGCCGACCGGGCTCGGACGGTCAGGCGCCGGCGCGCTCGGCGGCGCGCAGGTCGCGCCGCAGCTCCGGCGGCAGCGCGAAGATCAGCGACTCCTCGGCCGAGTGCACGGACTCGGCGTCGGGGAACCCGCGCTCGGCGAGGTAGGCCAGCACGCCCTCGACGAGGTCGTCGGGCACCGAGGCGCCGGAGGTCACGCTCACCTTCGAGACGCCCTCCAGCCAGGCGTCGTCGATCTCTCCCGCGTCGTCGACGCGGTGGGCCGCCGCGGCGCCCGCCTCGAGCGCCACCTCGACCAGGCGCACCGAGTTGGAGGAGTTGCCCGAGCCGACCACGATCACCAGGTCGGCGTCGTGGGAGATCTCCTTGATCGCCATCTGGCGGTTCTGGGTGGCGTAGCAGATGTCGTCCGACGGCGGGTCGAGCAGCAACGGGAAGCGCTCGCGGATGGCGTCGACGATGGTCAGGGTCTCGTCGACCGACAAGGTGGTCTGGGAGAGCCAGGACACCTTCGCCGGGTCGCGGACCTCGACGTTCGCGACGTCCTCGGGAGACTGGACGAGGTGGATGCGCTCGGGCGCCTCACCGGAGGTGCCCTCGACCTCCTCGTGCCCGGCGTGGCCGATGAGCAGGATGTCGTAGTCCTCGCCCGCGAAACGGCGGGCCTCGTGGTGCACCTTGGTGACCAGCGGGCAGGTGGCGTCGATGGTCTTGAGGTGCCGCTCCGCGGCCAGCGCGTGCACCGCCGGGGACACCCCGTGCGCGGAGAACACGACCGTGGAGCCTTCCGGGACCTCGTCGAGCTCCTCGACGAAGATCGCGCCGTTGTCCTCCAGGTCGTGGACCACGTGCTTGTTGTGCACGATCTGCTTGCGCACGTAGACCGGCGCGCCGTACAGGTCGAGCGCCTTCTCCACGGTGATCACCGCGCGGTCCACGCCGGCGCAGTAGCCGCGCGGCGCTGCGAGCAGCACGCTTCGGCCCTCCGCCTCGCCGGCGGACAGTACGGGAGGAATCCCCAGGTCCGAGGTGCTCATGCCCCCATGGTAGGTGGTGTCCCCTAGGGTGCGTGCGTGGCACTCGACACCTCCCCCGAGCACCCGGCGCCGGTCCGGCAGATCGCGAACCTGATCTCCGGGTGGGTCGACCGGCTCGGCGCGGTGTGGGTGGAGGGCCAGATCGCCCAGCTCAGCCGCCGGCAGGGCATGAGCACGGTCTTCTTGACCATGCGTGACCCGGTCGCGGACGTGTCGGTGTCGGTCACCTGCTCGCGCCAGCTGTTCGACTCGCTCAATCCCCCTCTGGTGGAGGGCGCCAGCGTGGTCGTGCACGCCCGGCCCAGCTACTGGGCCAACCGCGGCACCCTGTCGCTGCGGGCCGACGACATCCGGATGGTCGGCCTGGGCGAGCTGCTGGCCCGCCTCGAGCGGCGGCGCCAGCTGCTGGCCGCCGAGGGGCTGTTCGCCCGCGAGCGCAAGCGCCCTCTCCCGTTCCTGCCGGGTTGCGTGGGGCTGATCACCGGCCGGCAGTCCGCCGCCGAGCGCGACGTGCTGGAGAACGCCCGCCGCCGGTGGCCGGCGGTGCGCTTCCGGGTGCTCAACACCGCGGTGCAGGGCCCTAACGCGGCGGGCGAGATGATGGACGCCCTCAAGACGCTCGACCGCGATCCCGACGTCGACGTGGTGGTGGTGGCCCGCGGCGGCGGGTCGGTCGAGGACCTGCTGCCGTTCTCCGACGAGGGCCTGGTCCGGGCCGTCTTCGCCGCGCGCACGCCCGTGGTCTCGGCGATCGGGCACGAGCCCGACACGCCTCTGCTGGACCTGGTCGCCGATGTCCGGGCCTCGACCCCCACCGACGCGGCCAAGCTCGTGGTGCCCGACGTCGCCGAGGAGACCGACCGGGTCCGGCACCTGCGCGACCGCGCCCGCCGGGTGCTCGACGGCTGGCTGAGCCGGGAGCTGCACCAGCTCGCGTCCGTGCGCGCCCGGCCGTGCCTGGCCGACCCGGGCGGCACCCTCGAGGTCCGCGGCCGCGAGGTCGATGACCTGCGCGACCGGGCCCGTCGCTGCTTCGGGCACCAGCTCGACCGGGCCGGCACCGACCTGACC
Source organism: uncultured Actinomycetota bacterium (assembly GCA_963816325.1). GTDB lineage: Bacteria > Actinomycetota > Actinomycetes > Propionibacteriales > Nocardioidaceae > Nocardioides_B. The sequence continues at coordinate 23,001 of CAWFKC010000003.1, forward strand.
CACCAGCTCGCGCGTGTGCGCGGGCTGTCGCCGCTGGCCACCCTCAAGCGCGGCTACGCCGTCGTCCAGGACGAGGCCGGCCACGTGGTGACCAGCATCGAGCAGGCCACGGCCGGCGACCGGCTCGCGGTCCGGGTGCACGACGGGCGGCTCGACGTCGCGGTCCACGACACGGCCCCCGCCGAGCTCTCGGAGCCCGACGCCCGGGGCTCGTCGGGGCCCGACGATCCGCGAAGCATCAAGGAGGAGAACGCGTGAGCGAGCAGGAACGGCCGAGCTACGAGGAGGCCCGCGAGGAGCTCATCGAGGTGGTCCGGGCACTGGAGTCCGGAGGCACCGACCTCGAGGAGTCGCTGGCGCTGTGGGAGCGCGGCGAGCACCTCGCGCGGGTGTGCCAGGACTGGCTCGACGGCGCCCGCAAGCGGCTCGACACGGTGGTCGCCGAGCACGAGCCCGGGGCGGCCACCGACGGCTGAGCCTCCGCTGGCCCCGTCGTCGGCCCCGTCGTCGGCCCCGCCGTTGAGCCCCGCCGTCGGCCTCCCGCCGTTGAGCCCCGCCGTTGCCTCCCGGGACTCAGCGCAGCGACCGCAGGAAGCCCGTCAGCTCCGCGCGCGGCACGTCGTGACCGACGAGGAGGGTGCTGGCGCCGCCGGAGCGGCGCACCAGCGCGAGGTCTCCCCCGGCGTCGGTCCAGGTCGCCCAGCGGTGACCGTCCACCACCAGCGGCTTGCCACGCTCGGCCGCCTGGTCGACGTACGTCGAGACCATGCTGCTCACCGACTGCTCGCCCTGCTCGAGGCCGACGTAGTGGCCCTTGCCGGTGAGGAGGCCGAGGTGCCAGTGCTGCTCCGCGCCGCCGGTGAACCGGACCGTCGTCGGCGTCCACCCCGCCGGCAGCGACGGCGGCACGAGCAGATGGAAACGGGCCTGTTGAGCGGCGTACTTCGCGGGCGTGCGGTAGTCCACCGCGGGCGCCGCATCCGGCCGGTCCGGCCGGTTGAGCGCCTGGAGGGCGGCGACCCCGACGATCACTGCCAGCAGCACGACGAGAGCACCGATCAGCCCCGACACCGACCGCTGGTACTTGCCCGCCTGCTCGCTCACGGATCCATGATCGCAAGCCGGCCCCAACCCGGTTCCCACGGGGCGTGGGCTGCCGCGGTGCCGGGTGCGCTGGTCGACGTCGTCGCCGTCCTCGCGCCGCTGGGCCTGCTGGCCTTCGCGTTCCTGCACCCGCGCGGTGGGTGGAGGCGGCCGCGGGGGTCCTGGCCGCCACCGTGGTGCTGGGCGTGGGCGCGGTCGGAGCGGCCGGGTCCGGCACGCGGCCGGCGCGGCGCGGCGCGTAGCGGGCTTCCTCGCCGCGATCCTGGTCATCGCCGAGGTCTGTGCCGCCGAGGGTCTGTTCCTGGCACTCGGTGCCCTGGGGTGGCCCGGGCGTCCGCGGGCCGGCCGCGGGCGATGCTGCTGTTGACCTTCGCGGTGGCGGCCGCCGCCGCGGCCACGCTGTCCGGCTACTCACTCCGCCGCGGCCGGGTCACGCCCGCGGGCGCTCGGGGCCACGGTGCTGGCCAACGTGGTGACCAACCTGCCGGCCACCCTGCCGCTGGTCCCGCTGGTCGCGCCGCTGGCCACCACGGCGGTGCTGGCCGCGCTGGTCGGGCTGAACGTCGGCTCCTGACTCACCTACCCCGGCTCGCTGGCGAACCTGCTGTGGCGCCGCACGCTCGTCCGGGCCGGCCGGGCGCCGTCGGTGGGCGACTTCCACGCCCTGTCCGCGCTGGCGACGGCGCCCGCGCTCGTGGCGGCGGTGGTGGCGTTATGGACCTGGAGCGCGGTGCCGGGCGGCGGGCGAGAGCGCGCGAGGCCGTCACCCGTGCAGAGCCGGGACCAGCTCCTGCTCGGCGAAGCGAAGGAAGTCCGCCTGGTGCTCGTCCCCGATCTGGACCACCGCGACGTCGGTGAAGCCGGCCTTCTCGAAACCCCGGACCGCGTCCACGATGGCGTCCACGTCCGGGCCGCACGGGATGGACCCGGCCACATCCTCCGGCCGGACGAACTGGGTGGCCCCGGCGAACGCGGACGGCCCCGGGAGCTCGGCGTTCACCTTCCAGCCACCGCCGAACCAGCGGAACTCGCGGTGCGCGCGCTCGACGGCCCGGTCCCGGTCGGGGTCCCAGCAGATCGGCAGCTGGCCGATCTTGCGCGACTCGCGGCCGCCGGCCGCGTCGTCCCAGGAGCTCACCAGCGACGGCTCCGGCTCAACGGCGATGAGGTGGTCCGCCTTCGGCGCGAAGCTCCGGACCGACTGCTCCCCCGAGACGGCCACGCCGATCCGGACCGGCTCCTGCGGCAGGTCCCAGAGCTTGGCGGAGTCGACGCGGAAGTGCTGCCCGGCGAAGTTCACGTAGCCGCCGTCGAGGAGACCGCGGATGATCGTCAGCGCCTCGTCGAGCATCTCGTGGCGCACGTTGACCGGCGGCCAGCCACGACCGACCACGTGCTCGTTGAGGTTCTCCCCGGCGCCGAGACCGAGGGTGAAGCGGTTGTCGCTGAGCAGCCCGATGGTGGCGGCCTTCTGGGCGACGAGGGCCGGGTGGTAGCGCAGGATCGGGCAGGTCACGTAGGTCATCAGGTCGACCCGCTCAGTGACCTGGGAGACCGCGCCGAGCATGCTCCAGGCGTAGCCCGCGTGGCCCTGCTCCTCCAGCCACGGGAAGTAGTGGTCGCTCATCACCTCGAAGTCGAAGCCGGCCTGCTCGGCCGCCGCGGCGTAGCGGACCAGTTCGCGCGGCCCGGACTGCTCGGTCATCAACGTGTAGCCGTACCTCGGCATCGACTCTCCCTTCGTCGCCTTCGTCGCCGGCCCCGTACCCCGAACGAGCAGCCACGATGCTCGGCCACGGCTCGCTCGCGCGTCCCCCGACGCGCGCGACGGGCGCCTCCACGGTCGATTGCCGCGGATGCGCCCGCCGTCACGACAGTGCGCCCGGTCAGACCCGGGGCGGTCGCGTCAGGCCCGGGTGCGGGCTAGATCCGCCATGATGTAGTCGATCATCAGCGCAACCAGCGACGCTGCGGACAGGCTCAGCAGTGCGGCCCTGGGCTTCTTTCCCATGGTGTCCTCCTCGAGGATCTGCCGGGGTGGCCTCTCCACCCACGCGGAGTGCGCCCGTGCCCCGGATCACAGGTCCTAAACGGGGCCCCGGAAAGTCGCGCGCTGCTGGTCCACCCGGCGGGCCGACTGTGAGCCGGGGCCCGCCGACGGGTAACTTCGCACCCGTCCGGTGCGCGGGCCTGCGCCCGCCCGGATGGCCGGGACGACAAGGGGTAATGAGGACAGCATGGTGGCAACCGGTAGCGAGCACGTCGACCGCGGACCGTGGCGGGACGACGACTCGCAGGTGCCGCACCGGGTGCTGGTGCTCTCCGCCGACATGGGCGGCGGCCACAACGCCACCGCGAACGCCCTCGAGGAGGCCGTGGCCCGCCTGTGGCCCAAGGCCGAGGTGCGCCGCCTCGACTCGCTCGACGTCATGGGGCCCGGCATCGGCCCCCTGTTCCGCATGATCTACGTCGGCAACGTGGAGACCACGCCCTGGCTCTACGAGTTCTTCTACTCCAGCCTCTGGCGCAAGCGCTGGTTCGCCCGCGCCTCCAAGCGGTTCACCGGCAGCTGGTGCGGCCGGATGCTGAGGTCGCACCTCGAGGCGTTCGACCCGACGGTGATCGTCTCGACGTACCCCCTCGGCACCTCCGGGCTGGAGTGGTTGCGCCGGCACCGGGGACTCGCGGTGCCGGTCGGCGCCTGGATCTCCGACTTCGCGCCCCACCCGTTCTGGGTCTACGCCGGGATCGACGCGAACTTCGTGATGCACGAGGCCGCGCTCCCGGTGGCGCGGGCCGCGGAGCCGCGCGCCCGCGTGGAAGTGTGCGCCCCGCCGGTGGTGTCGAGGTTCCGCCCCGGCGACCCGGCGGCAGCCCGCCTCCGACTCGGCCTGCGGGCCGACGCCTTCGTCGTGCTGCTCTCCTCCGGCTCCTACGCCTTCGGCGACGTCGCGACCACGGTCCGGGCGCTGGTCGCGGCCGGCGACCAGGTCCAGGTCGTCGCCGCCTGCGGCAGGAACGCCGAGGTCAAGCGGGCGCTGGAGCAGATGGGGCTGCCTCGCGAATCCCTGGTCGCCCAGGGCTGGACCGACGACATGGCCGGCCTCGTGCAGGCCGCCGACGTGGTGCTCACCAACGCCGGCGGGGCCACCGCCCTGGAGGCGCTGGCGTGCGGCGTGCCGGTGCTCACAGCCTGCCCGATCGCCGCCCATGGCCAGGCCAACGCCGACCTGATGACGGTGGCGGGACTGACCGAGCTGTGCGCGGACCACGAGCGCCTGACCGCGTTCGTGCGCGCCGCGGTCCGGGACCGCTCGGTGCTCGAACCGCTGCGCCGCCGCATCCGCGCCCACAACGACGCCCACGACCTCGAGAGCGGCCTGCGCCGGCTGGCGTACGTCGGGACCGGGCCGGGCTCGCCCCCGCAGGTGGACCGGCCGTGGCGGGCGCGCTCCGCCGACTCGTTCTTCGGACAGGTGGAGACCGCCGCGGTGCCGCAGGAGCTGGGCGCCGTGCTCGAGCTGGGCCGGCAGCACGGAGCCTCGCTGGCCGTCGAGGAGCTGCGCCGCGCGCTCGCGCCGCGGATCCCCGGGCTGCCTCCGGCCCGCCGCGAGCTGGTGCGTGGCCGCCGGCTCGGTTGGCGGCTGCACGGCTCCGCCGACGTCGAGGTGCACGTCCAGGAAGAGGTCGTCGACCCCGGCGCCCCGGAGAGCGCGGTGTGGGACGCGGTCGGCGACTTCTGGTCCCGGACGCTGCCCGAGGGCCGACCCTCGTGGGAGATGCTGCTGGTGCGCGGCCGCGCGCACGGTCCGGACCTGTTCGCGGTCAAGATGCACCACTGCCAGGCCGACGGGATCTCCGCCCTCGGCCTCCTGGACCGGCTGCTGGACCCCGAGCCGGGCGACCGGCTCGTGGAGCGTCGCTCGGTCGCCTCGTCGGTGACGAAGCGGATGCGCAGTCGCTACCCGCTGATGGTGGCGCGCGGCCTGCTCGCCCTGGCCGGCCGCGGTCTGGCTCCGGCGCACCGGCTCAACGGCAGCCACGGCCGCGCCGACCGCGACTTCGTCGGCGTGCCGCTGCCGTGGTCGGAGGTGCGCCGGCTCGCCGGCGAGCTCGACCTGCGCCCCCACGAGCTGGTGATCGCCCTGGTCTCCGACGCCTTGGACCGGCTGCTGCGCCCGGCCGGGCTGCTGACCGCCGGCGCCTCGGGCAGCCGCCCGCTGCGCGCGATGGTGCCGGTCGCCATGCGGCCGGCGAGACTGGACCGGGTCGCGTTCAACTGGACCGGTTCGCTGGCCGTGGACCTGCCCACCGGGCCGATGCCGTTCCCCGAGCGCGCCCGGGTGGTCCGCGACGAGCTGCACCGCCGGGCCGGTCGCGGTGAGGCGCCCGCGGCGTCCGCGGTGATGGCCGTCGCCGGCCGGCTTCCCGCGGCCGTGCACCGCCGGGTGGCGCGCAGCGTCTACACCAGCAAGTTCTTCAACACCGTGGTGAGCTACATGCCGTCCGCACGCGGCCCGCGCAGCCTGGCCGGGGCTCCGGTGGAGGTGGTCTACCCGGTCCTCCCGCTGGCCCCGCGCGTGCCCCTGACCATCGGCGTGGTGGTCTCCGGAGGCGCGGTGGGCACCGGCATCCTGCTCGACCGCAGCCTCGGGGTGCGGCGCGAGGACGTGGAGGACGCCGTACGCTCCGCGTTCGCCGACGCCGGCGGGCGGCTGCCGGACCTCGCCGAACCACCGCAGGTCGTGGGCGGCGAGCCGTGATCCCAGGTTTCCTCGTCGCCGTCCCGGCCGCGGTGGCCGCGGCCGCCGCCTTCGGGGGCGCCGGGGTCCTGCAGCACCGCGCCACCCACCAGGCGCCGGACCGGCCGGCGCTCAGTCCCCGGCTGCTCCTCGACCTGATCAAGCTCAACGCGTTCCGCTCCGGCGTGATCCTCGGCGGTCTCGGCTTCCTGCTGCAGGTGGTGGCGCTGCGCTTCGGGCCGCTCGGCCTGGTGCAGCCCCTGCTGGTCACCGGTGTGCTCTTCTACCTGGTCTTCGGCGCCGCCTACGCGCACCGGCACGTCGACCGCGGGCTGGTCGCGGGCACGCTGATGGCGATCGCGGGGCTGACCGCGTTCCTCGTGGTCAGCCGCCCGGTGCCCGGTCACGGCGAGTTCGGCTCGGCCGCCGCGCTGCCGCTGGGCGTCGGGCTGATCGGCGTGGTGGTGCTCTGCCTGCTGGTGGCCAGCCGGGTCCCACCGGCGATGCGGTCGGTGCCGCTGGCGGTGGCCACCGCGGTGTTCTACGGCGTCACCGCCGGGCTGGTGCGCAGCGTCACCGAGGGTGGGATCGGCTGGCAGGCGCTCCACCAGTGGGAGCTCTACGCGCTGGTCGTGGTCGGACCCACCGGGTTCCTGCTGAACCAGAACGCCTTCCAGCAGGGCAACGTCGGTGCGCTGGCACTCGGCACGATCACCGTGGGCGACCCGCTGGTGGCGATCGGCATCGGCGTGGCGTGGTTCGGCGAGGTCATCTCGACCGGGCCGTGGCACATCCTCGGCGAGATCCTGGCGCTCGCGGTCATGGTCGGCGGGGTCTTCCTGCTCGCCGCCCGCGCCCAGCGGCTCACCGAGCGGATGGAGGCGCAGCGCCCCGTGCCGCCCGGCATGTGCGGGGCCACCCCGTGACCGTCCTGCGCGAGGCGTCGGTCCTGCTCACCGGCGCCTCCTCCGGCATCGGCCGCGCCGCCGCCGTCGCGCTGGCCGGCAAGGGCGCCCGGGTGACGCTGACCGGCCGGGACCGCGAGCGGCTGGAGCGGCTGGCGGCCGAGGTCGGCGGGCGGGCGGTCCCCGCCGACCTCGCCGACCCTGCCGACACCGACCGGCTCGCCGAGGCCGTGCTCGCCGACGGGGTCCCCGACGCGGTGGTGCACAACGCCGGCGTCGGCCACGTCGGGGCCGCCGAGGCCACCGGCCCGGCCACCCTGGAACGGCTGGTCCGCGTCAACCTCGCCTCGGCGGTGCAGCTGACCCAGGCGCTGCTGCCCGGCATGCGCGCCCGCGGCGGCGGCCACCTGGTGTTCGTGACCTCGATCGCGGCCCACCTGGGCGTGCCCGGGGAGTCGGCCTACGCGGCGACGAAGGCGGCCCTGGCGGTCTATGCCGCGAGCCTGCGCAGCGAGCTCTGCGGTGCCGGGATCCGGGTCACCGAGGTGGCGCCCGGCATCGTCGACACCGAGTTCTTCGCCCGCCGCGGCGCGCCGTACGAGCGCCGCTTCCCGCGGCCGATGCCGGCGGCGAGGGTGGCCGACCGGCTGGTCGACGCGCTGGAGCGCGACCGGGCCGAGGTCGTGGTCCCGGCATGGCTGCGGCTCCCCATCGCGCTGAGGTCAGTGGCTCCGAACCTCTACGCGCGGATGGAGAGCCGCTGGGGCTGAGCCCCTGTGCTCGACCGGCTCAGCTGCCGGCGGCCGCCCGGATGGTCTCCTTCAGCGAGCCCATCGTGGCCATCACGGCGGTCGGCTCGTAGCCGCAGTGCGCCATGCAGTTGCCGCAGCGCGGGTCCTTGCCGCGCCCGTAGGCGTCCCAGTCGGTGGTCTCGACGAGCTCCTGGTAGGTGGAGGCGTAGCCGTCCTCCATCAGGTAGCACGGCTTCTGCCACCCGAACAGCGAGTAGCTCGGGATGCCCCAGGCGGTGCAGCCGAAGTCGACCTTGCCCTCGAGGAAGTCCAGGAACAGCGGCGAGTGGTTGAGGCGCCACTTCTTGCGGTTCCCGCCGGCGAACGCCTTGCTGAACAGCTCGCGGGTCTCGGCCACGCCCGGGAAGTGGTCCTGGTCGGGAGCCTTCTCGTAGGCGTAGGCCGGGGAGATCTGCATGTTGTCGACACCGAGCTCGTCGTTGCAGAAGTTCAGCACGTCGATGATGTTCTGCGGCGTGTCGTTGCTGAAGAAGGTGGAGTTGGTGTTGACCCGGAAGCCCTTCTCCTTCAGGAACTTGATCGCCTCGACTGCCTCGTCGAAGACGCCCTCCTGGCAGACCGACTCGTCGTGGCGCTCCTTGAGCCCGTCGAGGTGGATCATGAACGACAGGTACGGCGAGGGCTTGAAGTCGAACTTGTCCCACCACTTGCGGATCAGCATGGCGTTGGAGCACAGGAAGACGTACTTCTTGCGCTTGACCAGCTCGTTGACGAGCTTGTCGATCTCGGGGTGCATCAGGGGCTCGCCGCCGGCGATGGAGACCATCGGCGCACCGCACTCCTCCATCGCGTCGAGCGCCTGCTGGACCGGCATCCGCCGGCGCAGCTCGTCGGCGGGGTGCTGGATCTTCCCGCAGCCCGCGCACTGCAGGTTGCAGGCGAACAACGGCTCGAGCTCGACGAGCAGCGGGAACTTGTCCCGCTTCTTGAGCTTCTGCTTCATCAAGTAGGCCCCGATGGCGAGGGACTGGCGTACGGGCATGCTCATGCGGTGCGTACCTCCTTGGGTAGCGTGAATTTCACGTTCTCGGTGACCACCTCGCGGTTTCGGCTGCGCACCGGGCCCAGCCCCGCCAGCGCGTCGACCACGTCGTCGACCAGCGCCTGGGGAGCGGACGCCCCCGCGGTGATTCCTACTGTCTTCGCCCCCACCAGCCAGGAGAGGTCCACCTCGTGCACGTCGTCGACGAGGTAGGCCGGCTTCCCGAGACGGGTTGCCGTCTCGACGAGCCGCTGGCTGTTGGAGGAGTTCTGCGACCCGATCACCAGCACCAGGTCGGAGTCCACCGCCACCGCGCTGAGCGCGTCCTGGCGGTTGGTGGTGGCGTAGCAGATGTCGTCGGTGGGCGGCGCCTGCAGCTTCGGGAACCGCGCACGCAGCGCCTCGACGACGCCCTCGACCTCGTGCGCCGACAGCGTGGTCTGCACGAGGTAGGAGACCCGCTCGGGGTCCTCCACCTCGACGTGCGCCACGTCCTCGGCGGTCTCCACGAGCACCGTGCGGTCGGGCCGCTCCCCCATCGTGCCCTCGGTCTCCTCATGGCCGGCATGGCCGATGAACACGATGGTGTCGCCGCGGTCGCCGAACCGGCGGACCTCGGTGTGCACCTTGCTGACCAGGGGGCAGGTGGCGTCGATGATGTCGAGGCTGCGGCGCTGGCCGTCCTCCCACACCTGGGGGGCGACGCCGTGCGCCGAGAAGACCACGGTGGCGCCCGGGGGCACCTCCGCCAGCTCCTCGACGAAGACCGCGCCGCGCTCCTGCAGGTCGTGCACCACATGCTGGTTGTGCACGATCTGCTTGCGGACATAGACCGGCGCACCGCGCTGCTCGAGCGCGCGCTCCACCACCTGGATCGCCCGCTCCACCCCGGCGCAGAACGACCGCGGCCCGGCCAGCAGCACCTCGCGCGGTGCTACCGCGTCCGCCCAGGCGAGCAGCGTGGGCGCGACCTCGCTGAGGCCGCGGAGCGCGGTGCGCATCCGGCCGACGGTGGCCGGGGTGAACAGCGGCTCGGCGGAGGTGTCGGCGACCACCCGCACCACCAGGCTCGGCCGCTTGCCGTCGAGCAGCCAGGCCGACTCCATGTCCACGGCCAGCGCCCCGGTGGCCGCCAGCGCCTCACGCGAAGCACCGCTGACCACCTTGGCGGCGCTGGTGACCGGACCGACCCAGACCCGGTGGCCCGCGCGGCGCAGCGCGGCGGCCGCGAGCGGCGCCCCCGGCACCGGGACCGCGGTCCCGTCGGGCCCGCGGACCTCGTCGGCCACCACCACGTCGCCCGGCTGGAGCCGCGCGTCGAGGGCGCCGGCGAGGCCGACGACGGCCACCGCGTCCGCGTCCTGCAGGCGCGCGCTCTGCGCGGCCCGGACGGAGCGTTTCTGGCCCATGCCGGTGCGCACGACGCTGCGCTCGGGGAGCGCGGGGGCGCCCCTGCGCAGAGCGCGTTCCTCCATGCGCATCGGAGTGCAGAAAACCACGTTCGGTCTCATGTGCGGCTCCTTCCCAGGACGCGCCCCAAGGCGCTGATGGGGAACACGACTCGGTAGAGGTGGTAGGCGATGTAGAAGTCGCCGGGAAAGCCGGTGCCGGTGAACTGCGGCTCGTCCCAGCCGCCGTCCTCCCGCTGGTGGTCCACCAGCCACTGGACCCCGCGCGCCACCTCGCCGGTCTCCGTCTCGCCGGCCGCGTGCAGCGCGAGCAGCGCCCACGCGGTCTGCGACGGGGTCGACTCGCCGCGACCGCGCCAGGCGTCGTCCTCGTAGGACCTCAGGTCCTCGCCCCAGCCGCCGTCGTCGTTCTGGTGCCGGCGCAGCCAGTCCACGGCCCGCCGGATCGCGGGGTGGCTGCCCGGGATCCCGACCTCGACGAGGGCGGGAACCGCGGCACCGGTGCCGTAGACGTGGTTGGCGCCCCAGCGCCCGAACCAGGAGCCGTCGTCCTCCTGCTGGTCGAGCAGGTAGACCACGCCTCGTCGTACGGCGTCGGAGTCGGCCATCCCCTCGCGGGCCAGCGACTCCACCACGTGGGCGGTGACGTCCGCGCTCGGCGGGTCGATGACCGCTCCGAAGTCGCAGAACGGCAGCTTGTAGGCGATCTCGCGGGTGTTGTCGACGTCGAAGGCGCCCCAGCCGTCGTTGCCGGACTGCATGTCGACCAGCCACCGGACCGCGCGCCGCACCGCCGCGTCGGTGTCGGCGCCGGGGGCGCAGCGCCGCAGCGCCATGATCACCTCGGCGGTGTCGTCGGTGTCGGGGTAGAGGTCGTTGTCGAACTCGAAGGCCCACCCGGCGGCGGGGGTGTCCGGGCGCTTGACCGCCCAGTCGCCCTTGACGCGGATCTCCTCGCGCAGGAGGTAGTCGCGGGCCTGCGCCATCGCCGGGTGGTCGGGCTCGAGGCCGGCGTCGCCGAGCGCGACGGTGGCCAGCGCGGTGTCCCACACCGGCGACTGGCAGGCCTCGATCCAGCGCACCGGCCCCTCGGCGGACTGCTCGACGACGGTGAAGCGCTCCCAGCCCTCGATGCCGCGGGCCAGCACCGGGTGGTCCAGCGGGTAGCCGTAGGCGTGCAGCGCCATCAGCGAGTAGACCCACGGCGGCTGGATGCCGCCCCAGCAGCCGTCGGCCTCCTGCCGCTCGACCACCCAGTCGGCCATCTTGCGCAGCGCCTTGGTGCGCAGCGCCTTGACCGGCCGGCGCTCGTAGGCGTGCAGCGCCTTGTCGAGCCCGACGAACGCGCGCGCGAGCAGGTCGCGCTCCCGGGTGGAGGCGGCGGGCCGGCCGGTACGCAGCTCGTCGATGTCGACACCGAGGTCGCGGCGAGGGCGCAGCGCGGAGAGCATCGTGAGGGGGCCGACGGTCTGGCGGGCCCAGCAGGCGAAGTCGTAGAGGTTCAGCGGGACCTGCGGCGGCAGGAACACCAGCTCCGGCGGCAGCGCGGGCACGTCGTCCCAGGACCACTGGCCGAACAGCGCCAGCCACATCTTGGTGAAGACCCGGAGCCCCTCGAGGCCGCCGGCGGCGAGCACCACCTCACGGGCCCGGCGCATGTGCGGCGCGTCGGGCGAGTCCCCGGCCAGCTTCAGGGCGATGTAGGCCTCGGCGGTCGTCGACGCGTCGGCCGGGCCGCCGTGGTAGATCGCCCAGGACCCGTCCTCGCGCTGGTGGCGCCGGATCCAGCGGGCGGTGGCCTGGGTCTGCTCCTCGGTGCGGATGCCGAGGAACTGACGCATCATCAGGTCCTCGGCGTCCATCGTCACGTTGGTCTCCAGGACGCCGCGCCAGTAGCCCTCGGCGTCCTGCCGGCCGAGCAGGTGCTGCACGGCCCGGTCCAGGGTCGCGTCCGCCTCGGGCACGTCGACGCACAGGTCTTCGCGCTCGGCAAGCGCCATCAGTAGTCCCTTCCGCTCAACTTGTGGGTCAGCTTGGTGAGGTCCTCGTGGACGTCGGCGGGAAGGCCGAGCCCGTCGAGGATCCGCAGTGCCGCCTCGGACTCCCGTCGTACGGCGTCCTCGGCCCAGGACTTGCCGCCGGCCACCTCGATCAGGCGGGCCACCTCGGCCAGGTCGTCCTCGGACCAGGGCTCCTCGGCGGCGTACCTCTCGGCCAGCCGCTGCGCCTCCGGAGTGCCGGACGTCAGCGCGGCCACCACCGGAAGCGACTTCTTGCGCGCCCGCAGGTCGGACCAGACCGGCTTGCCGGTGCGCTCGGGAGCGCCCCAGATGCCGAGTAGGTCGTCGACGAGCTGGAAGGCCAGGCCGAGGTGCATGCCGTAGTCGGCCAGCCCCAGCGCGAGCGCGGCCGGGGCGTCGACCAGCACGGCACCGAGCGAGGCGGCGCACGCCAGCAGGGCGCCGGTCTTGCCCTCGGCCATCGCGACGCACTCCTCGAGGCTGACCTCCTGGCGCGACTCGAAGGCCAGGTCCTCGGTCTGCCCCGCGATCAGCCTGCGGGTGCAGGCGTTGAGGCAGCGGATCGCCCAGGCGGTGGTCGGACCGCTGGTCTCGGCCAGGATCTCGTTGGCCAGCGCCAGCAGCGCGTCGCCGGCGAGGATCGCCGAGGAGGTGCCGAACGCCGACCACGCGGTCGGCCGGTGCCGCCGCTCCTCGTCGCCGTCCATCACGTCGTCGTGCAGCAGCGAGAAGTTGTGCACCAGCTCCGCGGCCACCGCGGCGGGGACGCCCGCCTCGGCGGGTGCACCGGCCGCGCGGGCGGACAGCACGGCGAGCACCGAGCGCACGCCCTTGCCGCCGCCGGCCCCGGGCTGCCCGTCGGCGTCCCAGTAGCCGAGGTGGTAGCCGCAGACGAACGCCGTGCGCTCGTCGAGGCGGTCCAGGGCAGCGCGCATCGACGGCTCGACGAGCTCGCGGGTGCGCTGCCAGATGTCCTGGCTGACGGTCTCGGTCATGGCGTCCTCACGATCTGGTGCTGGTCGGAGGTGTGGCCCGGGCCGCCGACCATGCCGCCGGCCATGAGACCACTGCGGACAGCGCCCTCCATCGTGTCGGGCCACCCGGTGTCGGTCCAGGCGCCGGCCAGCACGAACCCGGGCCAGCGGGTCGCCGGTCCCGGCCGCAGCGCCCGGCTGCCGGCACGCTGCTCGAAGGTCGCCCGCGGCTCGCGGGTGACCCAGCTGTCGACGACGTTGGCCTGCGCCGCGGCCGGAAGCAGCGCGGCCAGCCCTCTCAGCTGCGTGTCCCGCAGGTCGGCGTTGACCTGGCCGAGCAGCGGGTTGGCGGCCGAGACCGACACGGTGAGGTACTGGCCGTCGACGCCCGCCGCGGCGGTCCGGTCGAAGAACCAGGGCACCGGCGACTCGATCGCGGCCGCGAACGGCAGGTCGGTCACGCGCCGGTCGTAGCGGACGTGCACGTTGTAGATCGCCGACGCGCCCAGGCCGGCCCACCGGTCGCGGTCCGGGCAGGCTTCCGCGGGAGCGAGCTGGGCCGCCTGCTGGTGGGGGACGGCGAGCACCACGGTCGCGGCCTCGACGTCGCCGTCGGCGGTGCGCACGACGTAGCCCTCGTCGAGCCGAGCGATCTCCTGCACCTTGCGTCCGACGTGCCACTCGATGCCGACGCGGTCGAGCAGCGCGCCGGTGGCGGTGTGGTGGATCTCGGAGAGCGGCACCTGAGCCACGCCGATGTCGCCGGCGTCGGCCTCCTCGAGCAGGCCGACCCGGAACACCATCGCGGCCAGGGCCAGGGAGGCCTCGTCCACGCCGATGTTGAGCGCCGCGATCGTGACCAGGCTCCACAGGTTGGCCAGCGCCCGCTCGGTCTGCCCGTGCGCCCGCAGCCAGTGGCCGAAGGTCTCCTCGTCGGTGCGCGGGTCGGTGTAGTCGACCTTGCGCAGCGCGGTCATCGCCGTGGCCGCGCGGACCCGCTCGAGCGGGCTCAGCGCGGTGTAGCGGGCCAGCGCCACACCGAGGTGCAGGGGTGCCGGGGTGTGCGGCGTACGGCGCAGGTGCAGCACGGAGCCGCCGGGGCGCACCACCGGGATGTCCATGCGCTCCTGCACCGGGACCAGCGAGTCGACGCCGAGCCGGCGCAGCAGCGCGCGGTAGCCGGTGTAGCACCGCAGCAGCACGTGCTGGCCGGTGTCGGCGGGGTGCCCGTCGCGCGCGAAGGAGTAGACCGCTCCCCCGAGACGCGGCCGTCCCTCCAGCAGCGTGACGGCCCAGCCCTGGTCGGCCAGCGTCAGCGCGGCGCTGGTGCCGGCCAGTCCGCCGCCCACCACCACGGCACGGTTGCCGGTCGCGGTCATACGGTCCCCCTCGCCAGCGCGCGGGCGGCCACCCGGAGCTTGTCGGGGGTGCTCAGCGAGACCCGGGTGTCGCGGATCCGCTCGGGGTCGGCGGCGATCTGGTCGAGCAGCCGGCGGTAGATGCCCGCCATCGCGGCGGTGCAGGCCGCGCTGCGCCGGTCGAGCAGCGGCAGCAGCTGCAGCCCCTCGTCGTACCAGCGCGCCGCCCGCTCGGCCTCGAAGCGCACCAGCGCGGCGAGGTTGGCCGGCGGGTCCACGAGCCGGCCGCGGGAGTCGACGTCGAGCGTGCACTCGAAGCGCTTGAGGTCCTCCTCCGGTAGGTAGATGCGACCGTTGACCCGGTCCTCGCGCACGTCGCGCAGGATGTTGGTCAGCTGCAGGGCCACCCCGAGGGAGTCGGCCAGGCCCCAGGCACGGTCGAGCCGCGGCGGGGAGTAGACGCCCACGGAGAGCCGGCCCACGGAGCCGGCGACCCAGCGGCAGTAGCCGACCAGGTCGTCGAAGGTGCCGTAGCGGTGCACGGTCACGTCCGCGCGGCAGCCGGAGACGATCTCGTCGAAACCCTCGAGCGGCACCGGGAAGCGCTCCAGCACGTCGGCGAGCGCCTGCACGACCGGGTCCTGCGAGGCCGGGTCGAGCGGGTGCAGCTGCTTCTGGACCTCGTCGAGGCCGGCGAGCTTCTCCTCGTCGGGCAGGTCGCCGTCGCCGATGTCGTCGATGCGCCGGGCCATCGCGTAGATCGCCGACAGCGCCTGCCGCTTCGCGGTCGGCAGCAGCCGGATGCCGTAGGAGAAGTTGCGGGCCTCGCTGCGGGTGATGGCCTCGCAGACGGCGTAGGCGGTCTCGAGCTTCATCCGGGCCTCCTCACCGACGCGGCGACAAGCGCGCCGAGGATCTCCCGGGAGGTGGGCTTGGGCACCCCCGCCAGCGTGTCGTAGCCGTGGCGCTTGATCCCGGCGGCGGCGGCGCGGCCACCGCTGATGTAGCCGGAGACCGCGAGGCGTGCCCAGCCGTGCAGCAGCGGCACCAGGAACGCGCCGGCGTCGATCCAGGCCAGGGCCCGGTCGGTCTCGAAGCCGACGAGGTCGACCAGCTCCGCACTCGCCCGCGGGGCGGCCAGCATCTCCTCGGTGACACCGAAGGCGCGCATGTCCTCCTGGGGGAGGTAGATCCGCCCGTCGCGGTAGTCCTCGGCGAGGTCCTGCCAGTGCTCGACGAGCTGCAGCCCGGTGCAGACCCGGTCCGAGAGCGCGATCCGGTCGGGGTCGGCCGCGCCGAAGAGGTAGAGCACGATCTCGCCGACCGGGTTGGCCGAGAGCGCGCAGTAGCCGAGCAGGTCCTCGAAGGTCGGGTAGCGGGTGACGTGCTGGTCCTGGAGGTTGGCCTCGACCAGTCGCAGCCACGGGTCGGCGGGCACACCGGAGGCCTCGACCAGGGGAGCCAGGTCGCGGACCACCTCCAGGCGCGCGCCCCGTCCGTCGTACAGGCTGCGGACGTCGTCGGCGACGTCTCGCAGCGCGCGCTCGCGGTCACCGGTCGACTCGTCGCCGAGGTCGTCGACGTAGCGCGCGTAGCGGTAGAGAGCGAGCAGGTCGCGGCGCACCCCGGCCGGCAGGATCCGCATCTGGACCGGGAAGTTCTCGTGGTGCGCCTTCTGCTCGAGCAGCTCGGCCTGGGTCACGAGGCACCTCCGCGACCCTGCACGAGACGGAGCCGGCGGGACGGACCGGACAGCTGGCCGCAGACCTCCTTCACGTAGGTCGCGATCCCGTGACCGTCCAGGCCGAACCGGGTGAGCAGCTCGGCGCGCGAGCCGTGCGGCAGGAACTGCGTCGGCAGGCCCAGCGGGCGCACCGGCACGTCGAGGCCCGCGTCGGCTGCCGCGAGCGCGATCCGGCTGCCCACACCGCCGTCACGGACGCCGTCCTCGACGGTCACGACGAGACGGTGCCGGGCGACGAGGTCGAGCACGCCCTGGCTCGGCGGGTGCACCCAGCGCGGGTCGGCCACGGTGCACTCGACACCGAGGTCGGCGAGGATGCCGGCCGCCTCCAACGCCGCCGGGGCGAGTGCGCCCACACTGAGCAGCAGCACGTCCGCCGATTCGTGCCGGCGCAGGACGTCCACGCCGTCGCGGCGCTCGACCGCGTCGATCGGCGCGCCGAGGGCGGCCTTGGGGAACCGCAGGGTGGTCGGGCCGTCGTCGACCGCGACCGCCTCGGCCAGCTCCTCCTCCAGCGTGGCGGCGTCGCGCGGGGCGGCGATCCGCATGCCGGGGACGATGCCGAGCATGGCCAGGTCCCACATGCCGTGGTGGCTCGGGCCGTCCGGCCCGGTGATGCCGGCCCGGTCGAGGACCAGCGTGACCGGCTGGCGGTGCAGGCCGACGTCCATCATGGTCTGGTCGAAGGCGCGGTTGGCGAACGTCGCGTAGACCGCGACCACCGGGTGGCGTCCGCCCATCGCGAGCGCGGCCGCGGAGGTGAGCGCGTGCTGCTCGGCGATGCCCACGTCGAAGCAACGGTCCGGGTAGCGGTCGGCGAACTTCTGCAGGCCGGTCGGGCCGAGCATCGCCGCGCTGATCGCGACCACCTCGGGACGGGTCTCCCCGAGCCCGACGAGCGCATCGGAGAACGCGTGCGTCCAGGTGGGCCGCGGCGCCGCGGACGGCTTGCCGGTCTCGCGCTCCACAACCCCGACGCTGTGGAAGTGGTCGGCCTCGTCCTGCTCGGCGGGAGCGTAGCCTCGGCCCTTCTCGGTCAGGGCGTGCACCACCACCGGCCCGGAGCAGCCGCGGGCCTGCCGCAGCACGTCGTCGAGCGCGTCGAGGTCGTGGCCGTCGACCGGGCCGAGGTAGCCGAAGCCGAGCTCGGCGAAGACGCCCTCCGTGGAGACCGGCTGCTCCTCGTGGCGCACGGGCGCGCCGCCGAGCAGGTCCTGGACGGCGGCGTAGCCGCTGCGGTCGCGCAGCCGGGCCAGGTGCTGGGCGAGTCCGCCGATGGTCGGCGAGTAGGAGCGGCCGTTGTCGTTGAGCACCACGACGACGCGACGGTCGGAGCGACCGAGGTTGTTCAGCGCCTCCCAGGACAGCCCTCCCGTCAGCGCCCCGTCTCCGACCACCACGACCACGCAGCGGTCCCGCTCCCCGGCCAGGGTGAACGACTTGGCCAGCCCGTCGGCGTAGGCAAGGGCCGTGGAGGCGTGGGAGTTCTCGACCACGTCGTGCACCGACTCGGCGCGGCTGGGGTACCCGGAGAGACCGTCGGCCTTGCGGAGTGCGGTGAAGCCGTCCTTCCGGCCGGTGAGCATCTTGTGGACGTAGGACTGGTGGCCGGTGTCGAAGACGATGGGGTCGTGGGGCGAGTCGAAGACCCGGTGCAGGGCCAGGGTCAGCTCGACGACGCCGAGGTTGGGTCCGAGATGCCCGCCCGTGCGGCAGACCGACGCCACCAGCCGCTCGCGCAGCTCGGCGGCGGCCCGCCGAAGGTCGACGGGAGCCAGCAGGCGCAGGTCCGCCGGGCTGCCGATGTTGTCCAGGACGTTCATAGGGGGCGCTTTCTGCCGATCGCGATCGGGTTCAGGGCAATATTTGTATCTTACAACGAGACTTCTCTCCCAGGCACATTTGTATCGTCCTACGAGGCGTCCCGCAGCCCTTACCCTCGTCCGCGCTCCTCATTCACTCCCTCGGACAGAAAGTCGCCGAACTCCTGCGACAGGTTCCCGAGGAACTCCGGCGAGATCCGCAACTGTTCGGCGATGCGCTCGAGCTGCTCGAGATGGACCTCCGAGAGCCGGGCGATCACGTCGCGGCCCTTGTCGGTCAGCTGCACTCGGACGCGGCGATGATCGGCGGGGTCGACGTACCGGGAGACCAGACCGAGTGCCATCACCCGGTTGGCCAGCTCGACGGCGCTGTGGTGCCGGATCAGCAGGTAGTGAGAGATGTCCCCGACGCTCGGCGGCTCCGGGCCCGGGTGCGCGCGGACGGCGAGCAGGAACTGGTGCTGCTGAGAGGTGAGCCCCAGCGCCGAGGACTGTTCGCCGCTCCAGCGCTGGAAGTTCCGCAGGGCGCAGTGGAAGATCAGCATGATCTGGTACTGCTCCTCGGTGGGCTCGGCCATTCCACTCCGTTCCATCCCGGCGCCGGTTACCTTGGGAGCACCCGCACCGTCCCCGTCGCCTCACGTGAAGGGCCCCCACGTGCCCCACCCGCCGAGCCTTCAAACCGTCCGCATGCCGGCCAAGGTCCGCCTGGTGATCTCCGTGGCTCTCCACCTCGGGGAGTCGGTCGTGGTGCCGCTGGCGCTGTTCTACGCCGTCGTGACCGCGTTCGGACTCTACAGCGCACTGCTGGCCAGCCTGGGGTGGGCCTACTCGGCAGTAACGGTGCGGCTGGTCCGCGGCAGCACGCCGCCGATGGTGCTGCTGGTGACCACCGCGCTGGCCACGCTCAAGGCGGGCATCACCTTCGCCACGAACTCCTCCACGGCCTTCTTCCTCCAGCCGACGGTGGCCACCTACGCCTTCGCGGCCGCACTGCTGGTGAGCGTGCCGCTGGGGCGGCCGCTGATCCAGCGCCTGGCGAACGACTTCTGCCCGCTGCCGGAGGAGGTGGTGACCTCCGAGCCGGTCCGCCGCTTCTTCATGCGCCTCTCGCTGCTGTGGGCCGCGGTGCTGCTGGTCAACGCCACCGTGACGCTGGCGTTCCTGCTGTCGATGTCGGTGACCTGGTCGGTCCCGCTGGCCAGCGCCGCCTCCGTGCCGGCGTTCGCGGTCGGTCTGGTCGCCTCGCTGCTGTGGTTCCGCCGCTCGCTGCGCGACGGCGGCTTCACGCTCACCTGGGGCTGACCGACCCGGCGCTTCCGCCCCCTACGGACCCCCGACCCGACGCTTCTGCCGCCGGAACTCCGCCCGAGTCGGCGCTTCTGCCTCGCGAGGCGAAGACCCGCAGCCGGCTAACCGAACCGGGGAGGGAAGCGAAGCCGCACCTCGGGCCGTTGAAGCGCTGCGTGAACGCGGATGCGGGCTGTTGATGGCGTGATCGACCGCAGATGCGGCAGACTGCCTGCATGCACTCCTACCGGGTTGCCGAGGCCGCCGACCTCCTCGGCGTCAGCGACGACACTCTCCGGCGGTGGGTCGAGGCTGGACGACTTCCCGCCTCCCGCGGCTCCGACGGGCGTACGACGGTCGCCGGCCCCGACCTCGCCGCGTTCGCCAAGGACCTCGCCGACACCGGGCCGGACGGCGTCACTCGCGCCGCATCGGTGAGCGCGAGGAACCGGATGCGCGGGATCGTCACCGCCGTCACCAAGGACACCGTGATGGCCCAGGTGGAGATGGTCTGCGGTCCCTACCGGATCGTCTCGCTGATGAGCTCCGAGGCCGCCGACGAACTCGGTCTCGAACCGGGCGTGCTGACCATCGCCTCGGTGAAGTCGACCAACGTCGTGGTGGAGCTGCCATGAGGCGCCGCGCAACCGGGGGTCCGACCGCGCCCGCGGCGGCGCAAGCGCCGACTCGGCGGGATTTCGCGGGGCACAAGCGCTCGGCGCAAGCGCCGACTCGGCGGGATTTCGCGGGGCACAAGCGCCGGCTCGGGGCGCAAGCGCCGACTCGGCGGGATTTCGCGGGGCACAAGCGCCGGCTCGGGGGTGGGCGCCGGCGGGTGGTCGGGCGGGGGGTGGTCGCGGCGGTGCTCGGGCTCGCGGCGCTGGCCGCGGTGACGGGCTGCAGCGACGGCAGCGCGGCGTCGGCCGGGAGGCACACCACGCTGACCGTGCTCGCGGCGTCCTCCCTGACCGAGTCGTTCGACGCGCTCGCCACGACGTTCGAGAAGCAGCACCCCGGAGTCGACGTACGCCTCACCTACGACTCGAGCGCCACCCTGGCGCAGCAGGCGGTCCAGGGCGCCCCCGGCGACGTGCTCGCCACCGCCGACACTCGCACCATGAGGACGGCCGTGGACGGCAAGGCGATCGCCGGTACCCCCCGCCGGTTCGCGACCAACCGGATGGTGCTGGTCGTCCCCCGCGCCAACCCCGCGCACCTGCGCGGGGTTACCGGGGTGTCCGCCCCCGGGGTCACGTTCGTGATGTGCGACCCCTCCGCGCCGTGCGGGGCGCTCGGTCGCCAGGTGCTGGCGCTGGCCGGGGTGCACGCGCGGCCGGCCAGCCTCGAGCCGGACGTGAAGTCGGTGCTGACCAAGGTGGCCCTCGACGAGGCGGACGCGGGGCTGGTGTACGCCACCGACGCCGCGAGCGCGCGCGCCAAGGTGCGCTCGTTCCCGATCCCGAACACCTCCGAGGCGGTCAACACCTACCTGATCGCGCCGGTGGCCTCGGCCGGTGAGCCGGACCTGGCCCGGGCCTGGGTACGCCTGGTCACCTCCCGGCACGGCCAGGACGTGCTGCGTGCCCACGGCTTCGGGCGGCCATGACCGCCGGCGCCCGGGCCGGGGGGCTCGGCCGGCCGCCCGCGCGACTGCTCCTGCCGGCAGCGTTCGCCGTCGCACTGCTGGTGCTGCCGCTCGTCTCCCTGCTGCAGCACACGCCGTGGGCCGGGCTGCCGCAGCGGCTGGGAGATCCGGCGATCCTCGACGCGCTGCGGCTCTCGCTGGTCACGTCCGCGGTCGCCGTCGCGCTGTGTGTGGTCCTCGGGCTGCCGCTGGCCTGGCTGCTGGCGCGGGTGCCGTTCCCCGGACGCGGCCTGCTGCGAGCACTGGTCACCGTCCCGCTGGTGCTTCCTCCCGTGGTCGCCGGCGTCGCGCTGCTCACCGCGTTCGGCCGCAACGGCCTGGTGGGCGGGCCGCTGGCGCAGTGGTGGGGCGTGACGATCCCCTACACGACGGCCGCGGTCGTGCTCGCGCACACGTTCGTGGCGCTGCCGTTCTTCGTGCTCTCGGTGGAGGGCGCCATCCGGGCCGCGGAGCCTGAGTACGACGTGGTCGCGGCGACCCTCGGCGCGGACCGCTGGACGACCTTCCGCCGCGTCACACTGCCGCTCGCCCTGCCCGGCATCGTGGCCGGGGTCGTGCTGGCCTGGGCCCGGTCCATCGGCGAGTTCGGCGCGACGATCACCTTCGCCGGCAGCTTCCCGGGCACCACCCGCACCATGCCGCTGGCCGTCTACACCGCCCTGCAGACGGACTTCGAGGCGGCCATGGTGCTCAGCGTCATCCTGCTGCTGGTCTCGGTCGTGGTGCTGGCGCTGCTGCGCGACCGCTGGCTCGACCAGGCGGCCCGGTGACGCCGGCGAGCGGAGTGCGCCGAGGGCCCGGGCTCGACGCCCACGTGGTGGTGCGCCGGCCCGAGCACACCCTCGACGTGCACCTCACCGCCGCGTCGGGCGACGTGGTCGCGGTCATCGGCCCCAACGGTGCGGGCAAGTCGACGCTGCTGAGGGCACTGGCCGGGGTGGTCCCGCTCAGCGAGGGCCGGATCCGCTGCGGCGACCGCACCTGGGAGAGCCCCGGGACGCGGGTGCACCCCCAGGACCGCGACGTCGGGATGGTCTTCCAGCCGCAGCTGCTCTTCCCGCACCTCGACGCACTCGCCAACGTCGCCTTCGGCCCGCGCAGCCGGGGCGTCGGCCGGCGGGAGGCCGCGGACCGGGCCCGCGACTGGCTGGAGCGCCTCGGGGTCGGCGACCTCGCCACCCGGCGGCCACGCCAGCTCTCCGGCGGCCAGGCCCAACGGGTGGCGATCGCGCGCGCGCTGGCCACCCGCCCGGGGCTGCTGCTGCTCGACGAGCCGCTGGCCGCCCTCGACGTGGGGGTCGCGATGGCGCTGCGCGTGGAGCTCACCGCCCACCTCCGGGCGTACGACGGGGTGACGATCCTGGTCACCCACGACGCGCTGGACGCGATGACGCTGGCCAACCGGGTGCTCGTACTCGACGCCGGCCGGGTCGCGCAGGAGGGCACGCCGCAGGAGGTCGCGCGGCGGCCGCAGACCGACCACGTGGCCCGGCTGGTGGGGCTCAACGTGCTGCGCGGCACGAGCACCGGGACCGACGTACGCCTCGACGACGGGACCACGCTGGTGTCGACCACGACCGCCGACGGCGAGGTGAACGCCTGCTTCAGCCCCACCGCCGTCACCCTGACCGTGGACGAGCCCACCGGGTCGGCCCGCAACCGCTGGCCCGGCACGGTGACCTCGGTCGCCCCGCACGGCGCCGCGGTCCGCGTGCACCTCGACGCGGTCTCCGGCCTGATCGCCGACGTCACGCCGGAGTCCGCCACCGGTCTGGGGCTGGCCCCGGGGCGCCGGGTGTGGGCGGCGGTGAAGGCGACCGAGATCACGGTCTACGCCCCGTCCAGAACGCTCGGTTAGGATCCGGACATGGCTGAGACCCCGCTGTCGACCGGTTTGTCCGCCGCGCACGAGGCGCCCGACCGCAACCTGGCCCTGGAGCTGGTGCGCGTCACCGAGGCGGCCGCGATGGCCGCCGGACGCTGGGTGGGTCGCGGGGACAAGAACGGTGCGGACGGCGTGGCCGTCAACGCGATGCGCACGCTGATCTCCACGGTCGGGATGCGCGGCACCGTGGTGATCGGCGAGGGCGAGAAGGACAACGCCCCGATGCTCTACAACGGCGAGCAGGTCGGCGACGGCACCGGGCCGGAGTGCGACGTCGCCGTGGACCCGATCGACGGCACCACCCTGGCCGCCAAGGGCATGATGAACGCGATCTCGGTGATGGCGGTCGCCCCGCGCGGGTCGATGTACGACCCCTCGGCGGTCTTCTACATGGAGAAGCTGGTCACCGGCCCGGAGGCGGCGGACGTCGTCGACATCCGCTACCCGGTCGCGGAGAACATCCACCAGGTGGCCAAGGCCAAGGGCAGCCGTCCCGAGGACGTCACCGTGGTGCTGCTCGACCGGCCGCGGCACGGCACCCTCGTCGAGGAGATCCGGTCGGCCGGCGCGCGGATCAAGTTCATCAGCGACGGCGACGTGGCGGGCGCGATCATGGCGGCACGCCCCGACACCGGCATCGACCTGCTGCTCGGCATCGGCGGGACGCCCGAGGGCATCATCGCGGCCTGCGCGATGAAGTGCCTCGACGGCGTGATCCAGGGCCGGCTGTGGCCCACCGACGACGAGGAGCGTCAACGCGCTGTCGACGCCGGCCACGACCTCGACTCCGACTCCGTGCTCACCACCGACGACCTGGTCACCGGCGACGACATCTTCTTCGTGGCCACCGGGATCACCGACGGCGAGCTGATGAAGGGGGTGCGCTACCGCGCCGGTGGCTGCAGCACCCACTCGCTGGTGATGCGCTCGCGCAGCGGCACGATCCGCTCCATCAGCTCCGACCACAAGCTGCAGAAGCTGCGCTCGTACGCCGCGATCGACTTCGAGGGCTGAACCGGATGCATGCTGGCACGTTCGTGGTGGTCGGCGAGTCGCTGGTGGACATCGTGCTGCCGGCCGACGGCGAGCAGGCGCTGGCCCCGGGCGGGTCCCCGCTCAACGTCGCGGTCGGCCTGGCCCGGCTGGACGTCGACACCCTGCTGGTGACCCAGCTCGGCGACGACGAGCACGGACGGCTGGTGGCCCAGCACGCCACCGGCAGCGCGGTGCGGCTGTCCGACACCGCCGTCGCGCCGGGCCGCCGGACCAGCACGGCCACCGCGCGGCTCGACCACGCCCACGCCGCGACCTACGACTTCGACCTGACCTGGGACCTCGAGCAGCACCGGCTGCCCGAGGACACCATCGGGGTGCACGTCGGCTCGCTCGGGGCCGTGCTGCGCCCGGGCCGGGAGGCGGTGCTGGACCTGCTGACCCAGGCCGAGGGCGGCTTCGTCTCCTACGACCCCAACATCCGGCCGGCGTTCGTGACCGACCCCGCCGCCGCCTGGCGCGACCTCACCGAGGTGGCCGCGCACGCCCGACTGGTGAAGTGCTCCGATGAGGACCTCGCCGTGCTGCGCCCCGGCCAGGAGGAGTCCTCGCTGGCGGCGGAGCTCCTCGCCGCCGGGCCGACCGAGCTCGTGGTGGTCACGCGGGGCGGCCGGGGCGCCACCGCCTACCGGCGCGACCTTCGGGTCGACGTACCCGCCCCGCCGACCACCGTGGTCGACACCGTCGGCGCGGGCGACTCGTTCATGTCCGCACTGCTGGCGATCCTCGCCGACTGGGGGCTGCTCGGCCTCGGCGAGGGCTCCCTGGAGGCGCTTTCCGAGCCCCGGCTCGCGCTGCTGCTCGAAGGCGCGGCGCAGGCGGCCGCGGTGACCTGCTCGCGGCGTGGGGCTAACCCACCGACGCGTCGGGAACTGCCGCCAACGTGGCCTGCCGGCTGACCTGGGCGGCACGCCGGGCGTTGTCCTCGGCCAGCGTCGAGGTCACGATGTCGAGCACGACCGGGTCGAACGCCATCCCGAGGTGGCTGGTGGAGACCTCCACGGTGCGGGCCTGCGGGTCCAGACAGCTGCGCCAGTCGATGATCCCGTCGCGGCGCGAGTAGACCGACGTGAACGTCACGTCCCTGGGCAGCGGGGTGCGTGCCTGCTCCCAGCTGAGCTGGGCGCACTCGCCGGAGGTGCAGTCCTCCCCCATCATCCCGCCGAGGCCGGCCTTGCGGAGCTTGATGATCAGGGCCAGGTCCAGCAGCAGCAGCGAGTGCGCGGCTCCGGGGGCCAGGATCGGGCTGCCGAGCGTCACGATGCCCTCGACCAGGTCGGGACGCCGGGCGGCGACGCCTCGGGCCAGCAGGCCGCCCAGGCTGTGCCCCACGATGCTCACCCGACGCTCGCGCTTGATCGCGATCGCCTCGATCCGTCGCTCCAGGGTCTCCGAGGCCTCCTGGGTGCAGCCGACGTTGGCGTGCATGGTCGAGCGGTACGTCCGGTGGCCCGCCTGTCGGAGCTGCCTCGCCATCAGCGACAGCGTGCCGTCACCGGCCATGAACCCCGGCACGAGCACCACCGGGCCGAGCCCCCGCTCGGGAGTGCGGCCGGCATACGGCGTGGTCCGGCGCGTGCGTCCCTCGCTGCGCCGGCGCCGGACGTAGTGGGCCGCCTCGACCACCGCGCTGCCCTCGCGGGCGAGCGCGCGCAGTCCGGTGGGCCCCGCGAAGCCGGGGGGGCAGAGAAACGCGCCGAGAGGGGATGCCATGGTGTGACGGTAACCACAAAACGGGCGTTCCATGCGTCGCCACGCATAAACGCGAACCCGCGGCCTAGGCCAGGCCCCGGTGACCCGGACCATGGCTAAACTCGCCGGCAACCTCCGTCCCCCCGAAAGGTGGCCATGACTTCGTCGCGCGTCCCGGTTTCCGAGGAGCACTTCGCGCCGCTCCCCTCGGGCATCGACCTGTGCTACCAGACGTTCGGCGACCCGTCCGGCGAGCCGCTGCTGCTGGTGATGGGTCTCGGCGGTCCGATGACGTGGTGGAGCCCGGAGTTCTGCACGATGCTCGCGGAGCAGGGCTTCTTCGTGATCCGCTTCGACAACCGCGACGTGGGCCGGTCCACGCGGGTGCGCGCCCGGGTGACCCGCCGGATGATCGTGCGCACCTTCCTCAGCGGCCGCGGAAAGCCGCCCTACACGCTGCAGGAGATGGCCGACGACGCGTTCGGCCTGCTCGACCACCTGCACATCGAGGCCGCCCACGTGGTCGGCATCTCGATGGGCGGCATGATCGTGCAGACCATGGCGATCAGCAACCCGGCACGGGTGCTCACGCTCACCTCGATCATGTCCACCACCGGCCGCCGCAGCGTCGGCTGGCAGGACCCGAGGCTGCTGCCGCTGCTGCTCACACCGCGAGGCCGCTCCCGTGAGGCCTACGTCACCCACTCCTCGCGGCTGTGGAAGATGATCGGCTCGCCGTTGTACCCCGACACGCCCGAGGCGGTGAGCGACCGCGCCGGCGAGACGTGGGACCGCGGCGTGAGCGCGGCCGGGGTGGCCCGGCAGATGGCCGCGATCCTCTCCCAGCCGGACCGCTCGCGCCGGCTGCGCAGCCTGCGGGTGCCGACGCTGGTGATCCACGGGATGAGCGACAAGATGGTGCACGTCTCCGGCGGTCGCGCCACCTCGCGCTCGGTGCCCGGCTCGGAGCTGCTGCTGGTGCCCGGCATGGGGCACGACGTCCCGGTCGAGCTGCACGAGACCTTCGTCGAGGCGATCCGGCGCAACGCCGACCGGGCGTCCGGGGGCCGCCCCGCCCGCGCGTCCGGCTCCTGAGGGCCCGGAGCGCTACTGCGCCGGGGGCTTCCGCGCCGCCGCCTTCTTCCCGGCCGTGCTCTTCGCCGCAGCCTTCTTCGTGGCCGTCTTCTTCATGGCCGTCTTCTTCGTGGCGACATTCTTCGCCGCGGGTCCCTGTGCCGCAGCCTTCTTCGGAGCGGGGGTCGTCTCGGCGGCGTTCGGGTCGGCGGGGTTCGTCTCGGCGGGCACCAGCGCGACCAGCTCGGTGATCGCGTCCTGGAGGTAGCCGATCAGGTTCCACACGTCCGGCACCATCTCCCGGCACACGATCAGGCCGAAGTCGAGGTCGCCGTCGTAGGAGAACAGCGTGATGTTCAGCCCACCGGTCATGTCCGTGACCGCCGACACCGGGTAGATGCCCTCCACCTTGGCGCCGGCGATGTAGAGCGGCAGCTGCGGACCCGGCACGTTGCTGACGAACAGGTTGAACAGCAGCCCCGGCACGGTCGCGAGCTTGAACAGCGCGCGGGCGGCCAGCCCCGACAGCGCGGTCGGGATCAGCGTCGAGAGGTCCTGCAGCAGGGAGGCGGGCACCGCCTCGAAGTGCTGCTTGGCCTCCCGCATCGAGGAGCGCATGAAGCGCAGCCGCTCCTCGGGGTCGACCAGGTGCGTGGGCAGCTCGGCGAGCATCACCGAGACCTGGTTGCCGTGCGAGCCGCGCTGGTCGTCGGTGCGGACGGAGACGGGTACGGCGGCCACCAGCGGTGTCCGGGGCAGGGCGTCGTGGTCGAGCAGCCAGCGGCGCAGAGCGGCCGTGGTCAGCACCATCACCACGTCGTTGACGGTCATGTCGAAGTGGTTCTTGACCCGCTTCACGTCCTCGAGCGGCAGCGACCCGAACGCGAACCGGCGGTGGGCGGTGATCGTGCCGTTGAGCGGTGTGCGTGGGGGCTTCAGGTTCCGCCCGTGAGTCTGGGGCGCGTCCTGGCCGACCAGCCGCCCCACGGCGCCGGCGGTCTCGCTGAGCAGCCGGGCGCCGGGGAAGTTGGTGGCACCGGGCAGCTCATCGACGTACGCCAGCGACTTGGGCACCGACCGGGCCAGCTCCAGCGGGTTCAGCGCCAGCGCCGTGACTCCCCGCCGCACCAGGTCGAGGGTGCTCGGCATCCGTCGGGGCACGAACGGCTCGTCGGGGGGCGGCACGTCACGCGGCTCCACGGTGAGGTCCATGAGCGTCTCGAGGATCTCCGCTCCGGAGACGCCGTCGATCGCCGCGTGGTGGATCTTGGAGTAGAAGGCGACCTTGCCGTCCTGCAGGCCGCTGATGACGTAGGCCTCCCACAGCGGGCGGCTCCGGTCGAGCTGGCGGGCATGGATCCGGGCCACCTGCTCGCCGAGCTGCTGCGGGGTCCCCGGCACGGGCAGCGCCAGCTCGCGCAGGTGGAACTCGATGTCGAAGTGCGGGTCGTCGACCCAGTAGGGGCGGCCGAGCCCGAACGGCATCTCGACGAGCCGCTGGTGCAGCGGCGGCGCCAGGTGCAGACGTGGCTCGAAGATCGCGCGGACGCTCTCGAGGTTCCACACCCCGCCCGGCGCCGTGGACGGGTCGAGGACCACGAGGCTGCCGACGTGGCCGACGGTGGTCGGCGACTCGACGTTGAGGAACTGGGCGTCGAGCGAACTCAGCTGTCGCATGCGTCAGTTCTACCCGATCACCCAGCGCCCCGCGTGGCCGCGCCCTGCGACGCCCTGTCGGCGCGGAGATCGGCCGCGTCAGCCGACGACGAGCACCGGACTGGGGTCGACGCCGAGGCGGACGCGACTCTCGGGCGTCAGCCGCACCGCCAGGCTGCTGGGCAGCTGCGCCATCACGTCCTGGCCGTCGTCGAGGCGGGTGAGGACGCGGGAGGTCGGGCCGAGGAACGACACCGCCACCACGCGCGCGTTGCCGTCGTCGGCCGGCTCCACGGTGACCGCCTCCGGGCGGACCAGCGCGACCCCTCGGCCCGACGTCAGCGAGCCGTCGACGGTCGGCACCCGGCAACCGAGCACGGTGACCTCGCGGCCGTCGACGTCGCCGGAGAGCTTGTTGCTCAGACCCACGAACTCCGCGACGAAGCGGGTCGAGGGGCGGGCGTAGAGCTCGTGCGGCGGGGCGATCTGGTCCAGCCGGCCGGCGTTCATGACCCCCACCCGGTCGGCCATGGCGAGCGCCTCCTCCTGGTCGTGGGTCACGAACAGCGTGGTGGTGCCCACCTCGAGCTGGACCCGCCGGATCTCCTCCCGCAGCTGCACGCGCACCTTCGCGTCGAGGGCGGACAGCGGCTCGTCGAGGAGCAGCACCGAGGGTTCGATCGCCAGCGCGCGAGCCAGCGCGACCCGCTGCTGCTGGCCGCCGGAGAGCTGGTGGGCGTAGCGGTTCTCGTGCTCGGAGAGGCCCACCATCTCCAGCACCTCCCGCGCCCGGCTGGTACGACGCTCCGCGTGCTGCTTGCGCAGCCTCAGGCCGAACGCCACGTTGTCGAGCACCGTCATGTGCGGGAACAGGCTGTAGGCCTGGAACACCATGCCCATGTCGCGCTTGTTCGCCGGGACCCGGGTCAGGTCCTTGCCGCCCACGACGACCCGTCCCGCGTTGGCCTCCTCGAGGCCGGCCAGGATCCGCAGCGCGGTGGTCTTGCCGCAGCCCGAGGGGCCGAGCAGCACGACGAGCTCCCCGGCGCCGAGCTCGAGGCTGAGCCCGTCCAGGGCGTTGACCGGCCCGTAGCTGCGCCTGAGGCTGTCGAGCTGGACCGTCGTACCCGAACGCTTGGCGGTGTTCACGCTCACGCCTGGTTTCCTTTCGAGACGCGGGACCGCCGCCCCACGAACGTCATCATCAGCAGCAGGATGCTCACGAAGATCAGCGCCGCCAGGGAGGCGGCGACCGAGGTGGTGGTGTCGCTCTTGCCGAGCAGCGCGATCACGACCGGGAGCGTGTCGAAGTGCAGGATCGAGGCGAAGACGTACTCCCCCATCACCAGCGCGACCGAGATGAACGCCGCCGACATCACCCCGGACCAGATGTTGGGCACCACGATGCGCACGATCACCGTGCCCCACCCGGCGCCCAGGGAGCGGGCGGCCTCCGAGAGGGTGTTGACGTTGATCGACGAGAGCGCCGCGTCGAGCGACCGGTAGGCGTAGGGCAGCACCAGCACGACGTAGGCGAGCGTCAGCGTCAGCGGCGAGTCGCCGAGCAGGTAGGTGACCCACGCGTAGACGTTGGTGATGCCCACGACGATCACCAGCGCCGGGATCGTCAGCGGCAGCAGGCACAGGAACTCCAGCAGCCGGGAGGCCTGGGGCACGCGCAGCCGCACCCACACCATCGTCGGCACCAGCAGCACCAGCATCAGCAGCACGGTGAGCAGCGCGAGCAGCAGCGAGGTGATGATGGCCGAGCGGATGTTGGGGTCCTGGACGAGCCGCTCCCAGGCCGCGCCCGTGCGCCGCGAGGTGGCCACCTCGCGGGTGCTGAAGTCGAGCATGGACAGCAGCGGTACGACGAAGTAGAGGCCGAACATCAGCAGCAGGAACCACCGGGTCACCCGCCAGGTCGCCGACTCCCTCATCGCAGCCACCGCGCCGTGCGCCGCACCAGCAGCGCGTAGAGGGACATCAGCACGGCCACCACGACGATCATCTCGAAGGCGAGCGCGAAGGCGAGGTTCTGCCGGCCCAGCATCACCTCGCTGATCAGCGCGGACCGGATCAGCAACGGCAGGATCGGGTTGCCCTGCGTGACCAGGGCGGCCGCGGTCGCGTAGGCGGCGAACGCGTTGGCGAACAGCAGCAGCGTCGCGCCCAGGAAGGCCGGGAGCAGCATCGGGACCGCCACCCGGCTCCAGTACTGCCAGGTGCTCGCGCCGAGGCTGACCGCCGCCTCCCGCCACTGCGGGCGCAGCCCCTCCAGCGCCGGCAGGAAGACGATCACCATCAGCGGGATCTGGAAGTAGGTGTAGACCACGACGAGTCCCGGCAGCCCGAACAGCCAGCCCGAGCCGTAGATGTCGAGACCGGCGTTCCTCAGCGCCAGCGTGACCGAGCCGGTCAGGCCGATCGTCGCGACGAACGCGAACGCGAGCATCACGCCGCCGAACTGCGCGAGCACGCCGGCCACCGAGGTCACCGTCCGGCGCAGGACGCTGGTGGCCGGCCGGGTCACCACCAGGTAGGCCAGCAACGCCCCGAGCAGGGCGCCGAGGACCGCGGTGACGCCCGAGAGCACCAGGCTGTTGCCCAGCGCGTGGATCACCGAGCCCTCACCGAGCGTGCGCACGTTGGCGAGGCTGAAGCGGCCGCCGTCGGCGAAGGCGTTGACCACCACGGTGACGGTGGGGACCAGCAGGAAGATCAGCAGGTACAGCAGGAAGGGCCCGAGGCCGAGAGCCGGCGCGAGCCGCTTGACGCGACTCACGCCGGCCTCCCTTCTACGAACGGCATCGGTTCAGCCGACGACCTTGGCCCAGTGCTTGGACAGGTAGTCCGCCGCCTTGGCCGTCTGCTCGGTGGTGGGCACGACCGGCGTCCCGGACACGGTCGGGAGCGCGTCGTACTTGGCCTTGTCGATGGTGCCGGCCTTGGCCATCGCGTCGGCGCGGATCGGTCGTGCCCCACCGGCGAGCCAGAGGTTCTGGCCCTCGTCGGAGAAGAGGAACTCCTCCCACAGGCGCGCCGCCGCCGGGTGCGGGGCGTCGGCGTTGATCGCCTGGTAGTAGTAGCCCGCCACCGCCGCGTTGGCCGGCACGACGACCTTCCAGCTCGGCAGCTTCGCGGTCTCGGCGGCGTTGGTGTAGTCCCAGTCGATGACGACCGGGGTCTGGCCGGACTCGATGGTCGCCGGGGTCGGGTCGACCGGCAGGAAGTTGCCCGCCTTCTTCAGCTTGCCGAAGTAGTCCACGCCCGGGGCGATGTCGCCCGCGCCGCCGCCGTTGGCGACCGCGGCCATCACCACGCCGCTGAACGCCGCGCCGGCCTCGGTCGGGTTCCCGTTGAGCGCGACCTTGCCCTTGAACTGCGGCTTCATCAGGTCGTCGAGCGTCTTGACCTCGGGGACCTTCTTGGAGTCGTAGCCGATCGACATGTAGCCGCCGTAGTCGTTGGTCCACGTGCCGTCGGAGGCCTTGAACTGATCGGGGATGTCGCCCCAGGTGGAGACCTTGTACGGCGTGAACATGTCGGTGTTCGCGAGCGCGACGGACTGGCCGAGGTCGAAGACGTCGGGCGCCCGCGAGGTGCCCTTGAGCTGCTTGGCCGCGTCGATCTCCTCCTGGCTGGCCGCGTCGGGCTGGTCGGACTTGATCTTGATGCCGTACTTGTCCTGGAACTTCTTGATGATCTCGCCGTAGTTCGCCCAGTCCGGCGGGAGCGCGATCACGTTGAGCTGACCTTCCGCCTTGGCGGCCTTGACCAGCGCGTCCATCCCGCCCAGGTCCTGGGCGGAGGTCGCCTTCGCGGCGTCGTTCCCGCCCCCGCCGGAGGACTGCTTGGCCGGCGGCGCACAGGCGGCGAGCGCGGTCAGCGCCACCGCTCCCGCCAGCGACATGCTCAGAACACGGATCGGTCTCACGACATCCTCCAACTCGACGTAAACGACACACGCGCCAGCCCGAACCGTCGCAGCGCCGAGTTACGGGCGGTCGTCTCCGTGGCGGCTTGCTGGTGACTGGACAGTAGCGGTCAGGCTGTCGCGGCGCGACGGACTCTCCGCACTCGGCGCCGATTCGTGACGTGCGCGCTCTCGACAAGCTCGACGTCCGGGACGCGCCCTGCTGAAGGGACCCTTGCCTTTTCCGCCGAATGGTGGAAGGAATGTGACTCACCACACGTCGGGAGTGGGGAGGGCTCGGATGCGACACCCCGGGAGGGCGATCCGGCCGCGGGCCGCGCGCAGGCGGACCCCGGCCATCGCGCTGGCGCTCGCCGCGGTCGCGGCCCTGCTGGCCGGGTGCGGCGGCACCTCGTCGGCGACCCCCACGCTGGTCTGGTACGTCAACCCCGACCCGAGCAAGCCGGCCGACTTCAAGGGTGCGTTCGGACAGCCCGGCATCGCGCAGCGGTGCAGCACCGACCGCTACACGATCACCACCCAGGAGCTGCCGGGCGACGCCAGCCAGCAGCGCATCCAGCTCGCCCGGCGGCTGGCCGCCGGCGACACCGACATCGACCTGATGAGCCTCGACCCGGTGTTCACCGGGGAGTTCACCGACGCCGGGTTCCTCGCCGGCATCCCGGCCGCGGAGGCCAAGCAGCTCTCCCAGGGCGTCCTGCAGGGCGCCGTCAAGGGCGCGACCTGGAACGGCAAGCTGGCGGTCGCGCCGCTGTGGGCCAACACGCAGCTGCTGTGGTACCGCAAGTCGTTCGCGCAGAAGGCAGGCCTGGACCTGAGCCGGCCGGTGACCTGGGACCAGGTCATCTCGGCCGCCGCCAAGAACGGCGGCACCGTGGGCGTCCAGGCCAACAAGTACGAGGGCTACGTCGTCTGGATCAACGCGCTGGTCGAAGGTGCGGGCGGCCATCTCATCACCAACGCCACCAAGGGTGCCGACGCCACCATCGCGGTGAACTCGCCGGCCGGCAAGGCTGCGGCGCACGTGATCCACGAGCTGGCCCACTCTCCTGCCGCGGAGCCGGACCTCTCGGTCTCCAACGAGGGCACGGTGCTGGGCCCGTTCGCCACCGACAAGGGCGCCTTCATGGTCAACTGGACCTTCATCTACGCCAACTACGCCGGCGACAAGACGGTCAGCAAGGACCTGGGCTGGGCCCGCTACCCGCGCACGGTGGCCGACCACCCTTCTGCTCCTCCCCTGGGTGGCATCAACATCGGCATCAACGTCGCCACGACGCACAAGCGCGACGCGCTCGAGGCCGTCAAGTGCATCACCTCGACCGAGAACCAGGTCCGGTACGCCGTCGAGACGGGCAACATGCCGGCGCGCAGCCAGGCCTACGACGCGGCGGCGCTGAACAAGGCCTACCCGAAGGGGCTGCTGACCGCGTTCCGCGACAGCATCAACGTCGCCGGCCCGCGCCCGATCACGCCGTACTGGAGCGACATCTCCAGCGCGCTCCAGAGCTCGTGGCACCCCGCCGGCGCGGTCACCGAGCTCACGCCCGCCCAGTCGGCACAGTTCCTGCGCGAAGTGCTTCAGGGAAAGACCCTGCTGTGACGAGGAGGAGGGCGTCATGACGGCGTACACTGCCACTGCGGGCGCCGCCGACAAGGGCCGGGAGACCAGCGACCGTTCCCGCGCGGAGAACCGCCTCGGCCGCCGGCTGGTGGCGCCTGCCGTCGTGCTGATGCTGGTGGTCACCGCCTACCCGATGGGCCAGGCGCTCTACCTGTCGCTGTTCCAGTACCGCCTGACCAGCCCCGGGGACCGGCAGTTCATCGGGGTCCGCAACTACGGGACGATCCTGACCGACTCCCTGTTCTGGTACGACATGTGGAACACCGTGCTGATCATGGTGGTCACCGTGGCCGTCGAGCTGGTGATCGGCTTCGGCTTCGCCATGGTGATGCACCGCATCGTGGTGGCACGCGGCGTGATGCGCACCGCGATCCTGATCCCCTACGGCATCATCACCGTGGTCTCCGCCTTCGCGTGGCAGTTCACGTTCAGCCTCAACAACGGCTACGTCAACCACTGGTTCTCCTGGCTGCCGTGGATCAGCCCGGACACCAACTGGTTCGGCTCCCACTGGCCGGCGATGTTCGCGATCATGGTCTCCGAGATCTGGAAGACCACACCGTTCATGTCGCTGCTGCTGCTGGCCGGCCTCTCCCAGGTGTCGGAGGACATGCTCGAGGCGGCCCGGGTCGACGGCGCCACGTGGACGCAGCGGCTGGTCCGGGTGATCCTGCCGAACATGCGCGCCGCGATCATGGTGGCGGTGCTGTTCCGGGCGCTCGACGCGTTCCGGATCTTCGACAACATCTACATCATGACCAAGGGCGCGCAGGGCACCGAGTCCGCGTCGTTCCTCACCTACCGCCAAGTGATCGAGCAGTTCCAGCTCGGCCTCGGCTCGGCACTCTCGGTGCTGCTGTTCTTGTCGGTGCTGGCGATCGCCTTCCTGATCGTGAAGCTGTTCCGGGTCGACCTGGCCCAGGCCCGCGGGGAGGCGTGAGATGAACCGGAGGCTGGGGGTCGGTGGCTGGATCGGCTTCGCGCTGATCATGGTCTGGTGCCTGCTGCCGGTGGCGTGGATCGTCTCGCTGTCGCTGAAGTCGGTGAGCGAGACCACCACCGGGTCGCCACAGTTCCTGCCCAAGGACCCGACCCTGCAGAACTACAAGGACGTGCTGAGCAACCCCGACTTCCTGCGCGCCCTGGGCAACTCGTTCGGCATCGCGGCGATCGCGACGGTGCTCGCGGTCATCTTCGCGACGCTGGCCGCCTACGCGATCGCGCGCCTGGAGTTCCGCGGCAAGCGGCTGGTGCTCTCGATCGCGCTGGCGATCGCGATGTTCCCGGTGGTGTCGCTGGTCGGTCCGCTGTTCGACCTGTGGCGGATCTTCCACCTGTTCAACACCTGGCCGGGCCTGATCATCCCCTACATGTCCTTCACCCTCCCGCTGGCGATCTGGACGCTCTCGGCGTTCTTCCGGGAGATCCCGTGGGAGATGGAGCAGGCCGCCCAGGTCGACGGTGCCACGTCGTGGCAGGCGTTCCGCAAGGTGATTGTCCCGCTGGCGGCGCCGGGCGTGTTCACCGCCGCGATCCTGACCTTCTTCTTCGCCTGGAACGAGTTCGTGCTGGCGATCTCGCTGACCTCCACCACCGCGGCCCGCACGGTGCCGGCCCAGCTGTCGTTCTTCGTCGGCTCGGACCCGTTCAACCCGCCGTACTCCCAGCTCGCCACCGCCTCGGTGGTGGTCACCGTCCCGATCGTGATCCTCGTCCTGCTCTTCCAGCGCAAGATCGTCGCCGGCCTCACCTCCGGCGCCGTGAAGGGGTGAATGCACCATGGCTGCCATCGAGATGCGCAACATCGTCAAGCAGTACGGCGACGGCTTCCCGGCGGTCAACGACGTGAGCATCGACGTCAAGGACGGCGAGTTCGTGATCCTGGTCGGGCCCTCCGGCTGCGGCAAGTCCACGCTGCTGCGGATGATCGTGGGCCTGGAGGACATCACCTCGGGCGACATGATCATCGGTGGCGACCGGGTCAACGACAAGGCACCGCGCGACCGCAACCTCGCGATGGTGTTCCAGAACTACGCGCTCTACCCCCACCTGACCGTCTACGAGAACATCGCCTTCCCGCTGCGGCTGAGCAAGAGCCACAGCCCGGAGGAGATCGACCAGAAGGTGCGCGCGGCCAGCAAGACCCTCGAGCTCGACGAGCACCTCGAGCGCAAGCCCGGCAACCTCTCCGGAGGCCAGCGCCAGCGGGTCGCGATGGGCCGGGCGATCGTGCGCGACGCGCAGGCGTTCCTGTTCGACGAGCCGCTGTCGAACCTCGACGCCAAGCTCCGCGGCCAGATGCGCACCGAGATCGCCCGGCTGCAGAAGCAGCTGGGCATCACCACCGTCTACGTCACCCACGACCAGACCGAGGCGATGACCCTCGGCGACCGGGTCGCGGTCCTCAAGCGCGGCGAGCTGCAGCAGCTGGCCACCCCGCGCGAGCTCTACGAGCAGCCCGCGAACCTCTTCGTCGCCGGCTTCATCGGCTCCCCGCCGATGAACTTCCTGCCCGCCACGGTGCAGGGCACCAGCGTCGAGCTGCCGTTCGGCACCGTGACCATCCCGCAGGACAAGGCCGACCGCGTCCAGGAGCTCGGGGTGCTGATGGCCGGCATCCGGCCGGAGTACTTCGACGACGCCACGGTCGTGGAGGAGCACAAGCTGCAGGCCGGCTCCACGTTCCGCGCCACCGTGGACGTCACCGAGTGGCTGGGCAACGAGGCCTACGCCTACATCCCGTTCGAGGCCGAGCCCGACGTGCAGGCGCAGCTGTCCCAGCTGGAGAAGGAGCTCGAGGGCGAGTCGATGCACACCCAGCTGGTGGTGGCGCTGGACTCGGCGAGCACCATCGGCGACGGTGACGAGGGAGAGTTCTTCGTCGACACCCGCAAGATGCACCTGTTCGACCCGTCCTCCGGGGAGAACCTCACCCTGGGGCTGTGACCGGCTGAAGACGCGGGACCGCCGGCGCGCTCAGTCTCCGCGCTCGAGGCGACGGCGCTTCTGCCGCGAGGGCCCGCGTCGCTGGACGTTGACCGAGCCCATCAGCGCCACGCCCTTGACCCGCACCACCGGGGAGCCCGGGCTCAGCCGCGCGTCGGTGCGCGGCCGCTGCTCCTTGAACTCCCCCATGATCCCGATGCCCTCGACGACCACCATCGTGTCGGCGCCGACGATCACCTTCACCTCGCCCATCACGGCTTCGCGGTGAGCGTCACCTCGGGCGAGGCGAGCCGTGCCTCACGCAGGTCGAGGGTCACGCTGCCCATCAGCGCGACGGCGGTGTGGCCGTCGTACAGCTGCCAGGGGCCGACGCGTCTGGTCTCGGACATGATCGCCACCGACCGGTCGTAGCGCGGTCCGGCCGGGGTCGGCGTCCGCGGTGGCGCGGCGGCGGGCGGGCCGGCGGTGATCGGGCCGGCTGCGGGCAGGTCGGCGGTGATCGGCACCAGGTCGGCGTAGGTCTTGGCCCGGTAGGCGGCCTCGATCCGCTCCTCGAGCTCGTCGAGCTCGAGCCGGCCCTCCCCCGCGGCCTCCCGCAGCACCTCGGTGACCCGGTGCCGGTCGGCGTCGGAGATCCGCAGCGCCCCCGGGTCGCGGGGCTGGAGACCGTCGTGACGCACGTCTCGTGCCTGTCCCTCCATGAGGGTCATCCTAGGCCCGTCCACTACGCTCAACGCGCCGAAATCGCCTCTGGGAGGAGCCGACACGATGAGCGTCGAACCCGAGTTCCGCTACTCCGACCTGCTGCCCACCGGGCCGGACGAGACGCCGTACCGGCTCGTCACCACCGCGGGCGTGAGCACCTTCGAGGCCGGCGGCCAGAGGTTCCTGCGGGTCGAGCCGTCCGCGCTGCGGCTGCTGACCGCCGAGGCGATGCACGACATCGCCCACTACCTGCGCCCGGCGCACCTCGCCCAGCTGCGCAAGATCATCGACGACCCCGAGGCCAGCGGCAACGACCGGTTCGTGGCCCTCGACCTGCTCAAGAACGTCAACATCTCCGCCGGCGGCGTGCTGCCGATGTGCCAGGACACCGGCACCGCGATCGTGATGGGGAAGAAGTCCGAGGGCGTGCTCACCGGAGCCGACGACGCCGAGTGGATCAGCCGGGGCGTGCACGACGCCTACACCCGGTTGAACCTGCGCTACTCGCAGATGGCGCCGCTGACCATGTGGGAGGAGCGGAACACCGGCACCAACCTGCCGGCGCAGGTCGAGCTCTACTCGACGCCCGGTGCCGGCGACCCGTCGTACAAGTTCCTGTTCATGGCCAAGGGCGGCGGCTCGGCGAACAAGTCGTTCCTGTACCAGGAGACCAAGGCGGTCTTGAACCCCGAGCGGATGCTGTCGTTCCTCGACGAGAAGATCCGCTCGCTCGGCACGGCCGCGTGCCCGCCGTACCACCTCGCGATCGTCGTCGGCGGCACCAGCGCGGAGTACGCCCTGAAGACCGCGAAGTACGCCTCGGCGCACTACCTCGACAACCTGCCGACCTCCGGCTCGCCGGCCGGCCACGGCTTCCGCGACCTCGAGCTGGAGGAGGAGGTCTTCAAGCTCACCCAGTCCTTCGGGATCGGCGCGCAGTTCGGCGGGAAGTACTTCTGCCACGACGTGCGGGTGGTGCGCCTCCCCCGGCACGGCGCGTCGTGCCCGGTGGCCATCGCGGTGTCCTGCTCCGCGGACCGGCAGGCGCTGGGCAAGATCACCGCCGAAGGGGTCTTCCTCGAGGAGCTCGAGCGGGACCCGGCTCGCTACCTGCCCGAGACGACCGACGAGCGGCTCGGCGGCGACGTGGTCAGGGTCGACCTCAACCGGCCGATGGCCGAGATCCGCGCGGAGCTGTCGCGCTTCCCGGTCAAGACGCGGCTGTCGCTGACCGGGCCGCTCGTGGTGGCGCGCGACATCGCGCACGCGAAGATCAAGGAGCGCCTCGACGCCGGCGAGCCGATGCCGCAGTACCTGCGTGACCACGCGGTCTACTACGCCGGACCCGCCAAGACCCCGGAGGGCTACGCGTCCGGGTCGTTCGGGCCGACCACGGCCGGGCGGATGGACTCCTACGTCGACCAGTTCCAGGCCGCGGGCGGTTCGATGGTGATGCTGGCCAAGGGCAACCGCTCGGCGGCGGTGACCCGCGCCTGCGAGGCGCACGGCGGGTTCTACCTCGGCTCGATCGGTGGACCGGCCGCGCGACTGGCGCAGGAGTGCATCAAGCACGTCGAGGTGCTGGAGTACCCCGAGCTCGGCATGGAGGCGGTGTGGAAGATCGAGGTCGAGGACTTCCCCGCCTTCATCGTCGTGGACGACAAGGGCAACGACTTCTTCGCCGATCCCGCCGGGCAGGCCACCGTCCCGCTGAGCGGGGTGCGGGTGCGCTCGGCCGAGAAGGTCTGACCCGGGGCTCGCGCCGCTTGCGTCATACGATGCGGTCGCCGGGGGTGGCGTGGCGCATGACGTCCCCCGGAGCGTCATACGAGGCGGTGGCCGGGGGTGGCGTGGCGTATGACGTCCCCCCGAGCGTCATACGAGGCGGTGGCCGGGGGTGACGCGGCGTATGACGTCCCCCCGAGCGTCATACGGGCTCAGCGCCGGCCGGGGCATCGCGCCCTCAGGCCGTACGCCGGCCCGGGAGGGAACATCCTGCCGCGTCCAACGCCTGCTCGACCTGAGCGAAGAACTCCTCCGGCGCCACCCGCAGTCCCAGCAGGGGCAGCCGCAACACGGTGAGGCCCTGGAGGGCCAGGTCGTTCTGCCGGATCGCGTCACCGACGACGTGGGGCCCGAGAACGTGATGGATCCCGTCGACCTCGACCACGAGCTTCCACCGGTCCCAGTAGATGTCGAGGTAGTACGTCCCGTTCCGACCGCGCCGGAGCACTTGGCGCGTTGGCTCGGGAAGCCCGCGCTCGCGACATTGACGCGCGACGTCGAGCTCACCGAGCGAGCGCACCCCGCCGTCGAGGTCGAGCAGGACCCCGTGGATGAGCTCACGGCGCTTGTCGCGGCGCACGCGCAACATGGCTCGCCCGAGCCTGGCGACGTCGGTGAGGCCGCGCTGGACGACCAGGGTCAGCACGTAGGCCGCCTCGCGGTCCGACCGCGCCCACAGAGCGGCGTGGACGGCGGCGACCTCCACTCGCGTGCGCGGGACACCGCCGCCCTCGAGATCTTCGGCCCGCCACCGTCTCGTCTGGCGGATGTCGAGATCGCGACCGCGCCGCACGCGTGCTCCTCGAGGGACGGACACCCGGATCCGATCCACCCGGAAGTCGGTGAGGCCGGCCTCCACGAGGGCCGACGCACCGTCGAGGTGCGCACGAGGGCCGGCCTCGAACACGGCGGCCCAGTGCCGTGCCCGCTGGGACAAGGGACCTCGGTGAGTGCAGATGCTCTGCGTCCCCACGCGGACCCAGCGCTGCGCGTCGACGTGCGCCCTGATCTCACCGCGCGTGACGCCCAGCTCCTTCAGCTGGAGGCGCGACACGATGCCGGACTGCCGCCCGGCGACGCGCTCGACGGCTTGCCACGTCTGCAGCCGACGTGTCGGCCAGCGGGGCGGGACCTGTGCCAGGACGTTCATCCGCCCATGTTCGGCCTGACGGGAGCGGGTTGGCAGCCGGCAAGTCGCCACTTGTGGATGACGGGCGTATGACTCCCCACGGAACGTCATACGCGGCGCTACCCGCAGCCACCAACTCGTATGACGCGCGCCGGAACGTCATACGCGGCGCGCCCCCGGCCACCGGGGCGCATGACGTTTCCCGGAGCGTCATACGATCTGGCGACTCGGACCGCCCGTCCGGATGACGTTCGGACACTGCTCGAGGAGAGGCATGGAGTACGTCGAGGTGGCGCGCGCCGAATCCGAGCGCGGCGCGATCGTGCTGCGCCGGCGACACGAGCCCGACGCGGCCGAGGTCCTCGAGCTGCGGGTCAACGGTGTCTTCGTGATGGACACCGCCGAGACGGCCACCGAGCGGGCCCTGGCGGAGGTCGCGCTCGCGCACGTGGACGACCCGGGCGCGGTCCTGGTCGGCGGCCTCGGGCTCGGGTACACCGTCCACGAGCTGCTCGGCGACCTGCGCGTGGAGCAGGTCACGGTCGTGGAGATCGAGGACGCCCTCGTGCGGTGGATGCGTGACGGCACCGTTCCGCACGGCCCGTCGTACCTCGCCGACGCGCGCGCCTCGGTCCACGTCGCCGACATCCAGGTCGCGCTCGCCGAGGCCACGGACGCCTCCTACGACCTGGTCCTGCTCGACGTCGACAACGGCCCCGGCTTCCTCGTGTACGACGCGAATGCGGCGGTCTACCAGGAGCCCTTCCTGACCGCGGTCGCCCGGGTGCTGCGTCCCGGCGGCGCGATCGCGGTGTGGTCGGCCGCCGAGTCACCGGACCTGCGCCGGGTCCTGGAGACCGTGTTCGGCAACGTCGTGCCGCTGCCGTACGACGTGCAGCTGCAGGCGCGCAGCGAGCAGTACTGGGTCTACCTCGCCCGGCGTTAGCCGCCTCGCGGGGAGGGGTACGGTCGGCACCATGGCTGACTTTCGGATCGAGCACGACAGCATGGGCGAGGTCAAGGTCCCCACCGACGCGTTGTGGCGGGCCCAGACGCAGCGGGCCGTGGAGAACTTCCCGATCAGCGGCAGCACCCT
Organism: uncultured Actinomycetota bacterium; assembly: GCA_963816325.1. Taxonomy (GTDB): domain Bacteria; phylum Actinomycetota; class Actinomycetes; order Propionibacteriales; family Nocardioidaceae; genus Nocardioides_B. The sequence continues at coordinate 64,392 of CAWFKC010000003.1, forward strand.
CGAGGCCGAGCACCTCAAGGCGATGGCGCGCATCAAGGCCGCCGCGGCGAAGGTCAACGCCGACCTCGGCGTCCTCGACGACCGCAAGGCCGAGGCGATCCAGGAGGCGGCCCGCGAGATCATCGCCGGGGAGCACCTCGACCACTTCCCCGTGGACGTGTTCCAGACCGGGTCCGGCACCTCCTCGAACATGAACATGAACGAGGTCCTCGCCAGCCTGGCCAAGGGCTCCGGCGCCGACGTACACCCCAACGACCACGTCAACGCCAGCCAGTCCAGCAACGACACCTTCCCCACCTCGATCCACGTGGCCGCCACGGCCGCCACCACGCACCAGCTGGTTCCTGCGCTGACGCACCTCGCCGAGGCGCTGGAGGCGAAGGCCGCCGAGTTCAAGGACGTGGTGAAGTCCGGCCGCACCCACCTGATGGACGCCACCCCGGTGATGCTGGGCCAGGAGTTCGGCGGTTACGCCGCGGCGATGCGGCTGGGTGTCGAGCGGCTCGGCGCGGTGCTGCCGCGGGTGGCCGAGCTGCCGCTGGGAGGTACGGCGGTCGGCACCGGCATCAACACCCCGGAGGGCTTCGCGGCGAAGGTGATCGAGGAGCTGGCCCGGTCCACGGGACTGCCGTTCACGGAGGCCGGGAACCACTTCGAGGCGCAGGGGGCTCGTGACGCGCTCGTGGAGCTGTCCGGCCAGCTGAAGACCATCGCGGTCGGGCTGACCAAGCTCTGCAACGACCTGCGCTGGATGTCGTCGGGCCCGCGCACCGGTCTGGCCGAGATCAACCTGCCGGACCTGCAGCCGGGGTCGAGCATCATGCCCGGCAAGGTGAACCCTGTGCTGCCCGAAGCGACGCTGATGGTGTGCGCACAGGTGATCGGCAACGACGCGACGATCGCGTTCGCCGGCGCGTCAGGCAGCTTCGAGCTCAACGTGATGATGCCGGTGATGGCTCGCAACCTGTTGGAGTCGATCCGCCTGCTCAGCACCAGCACCACGGTGCTGGCCGACCGCTGCATCGCCGGCATCACCGCCAACGTGGAGCGGCTGCAGACCTACGCGGAGTCCTCGCCGTCGGTGGTCACGCCGCTCAACCGCTTCATCGGCTACGAGAACGCCGCGAAGGTCGCCAAGAAGGCGCTCGCGGAGGAGAAGACCATCAAGGAGGTCGTCCTCGAGCTGGGGTACGTCGAGAACGGAGACCTCACGGAGGAGCAGCTCGACGCCGCGCTGGACGTGGCGAGCATGACCCACCCCTAGCGAGGCGCCCGCCGGCTGAGTACCGGCTGAAGCCGGCTCAGTACCAGCTGAACGCGTTCTCGTGCGCCATCGCGCCGCAGGGCGTGCCGTAGCTGGACTTGATGTACTGCAGGCCCCACCGGATCTGGGTCTCGGCGTTGTTCTGCCAGTCCGCGCCGGCGGAGGCCATCTTCGAGCCGGGCAGCGACTGCGGGATGCCGTAGGCGTCCGACGTCGGGTTGTCGGCGTGCACGTTCCAGCCGGACTCGCGCATGTAGAGCTCGTCCAGGCAGGTGAACTGCGAGGAGTCGAAGCCGTAGACGGGCAGCAGCGCCTTGGCGATCGTGCGCGGGTCCTGCGAGGAGAGGTCCTCGGTCTTGGTGGTCTGTCCTCCGGGCTGCTGGTCGAGCAGCGACGCCTTGGTCTCGTCGACCGCGGTCCGCTCGTCGGCCCGGGACAGCGAGACCCCCCGGTCGGCCAGCGCGGCGCGCTGCTGGGCGCCGTGGTCCTTGTGGTCGGCCATCGCCGAGGCGAGCGCCGCCGACGCCGTGTCGGTGTGGGCGTCGTCGTTGACGAGGATCCCCGAGGAGACCGCGATACCGGTCGCCGCGACCGCGACACCGGAGACCATGACCGACTTCTTGAGACCGCCGGCCAGCGCCGCCTGGGGGGCGGCTCCGCGGTGCTTCGGTACGTACTGCTCACGTCGTGGCACAGGGGGACTCACAAGCGTCGACTACAGGGGACATCGGCATGCCACAACCCGCGTGAAACACGCATAGTCGGCATGGGGAAGACCGGCACCTACCCTGACCGATCACGGCGGCCCGCGCAAATCGACCTGCCGCCTCTGTGCATGAACCGGGCGGGATCGGGTAGGAGGTGCCCACGCAAACGGGGCGGATCCACCGGAAATCCTGGACTTCTCCGGCGGGTCCGCCCCGTTTTCGCCCGGTATAGACCGGACTGGACCGCAGGACCTGCGCTAGACGGACGTCACACCGTCACGTTCTCCAGCATCTCGGTGACGAGGGCCGCGATCGGGGAGCGCTCCGAGCGGGTGAGCGTGACGTGGGCGAACAGCGGGTGGCCCTTGAGCCGGTCGACCACGGCCACGACACCGTCGTGGCGGCCGACCCTGAGGTTGTCACGCTGGGCGACGTCGTGGGTGAGCACCACCTTGGAGTTCGCGCCGATCCGGGAGAGCACCGTCAGCAGCACGTTGCGCTCGAGCGACTGGGCCTCGTCCACGATGACGAAGGCGTCGTGCAGCGACCGGCCTCGGATGTGGGTCAGCGGGAGCACCTCGAGCATCCCCCGGTCGAGCACCTCCTCGATCACGTCGGGGCTGGTGAGCGCCCCGAGGGTGTCGAAGACCGCCTGGCCCCACGGGGACATCTTCTCGTGCTCGGTGCCCGGCAGGTAGCCGAGCTCCTGTCCCCCGACGGCGAACAGCGGCCGGAACACCACGACCTTCTTGTGCTGCCGGCGCTCCATCACCGCCTCCAGGCCCGCGCACAGCGCCATCGCCGACTTGCCGGTCCCCGCCCGGCCGCCGAGCGAGACGATGCCGACCTCCGGGTCGAGCAGCAGCTCGAGCGCGATCCGCTGCTCGGCGGAGCGCCCGTGGATGCCGAACGCCTCACGGTCTCCACGCACGAGGTGCACCCGCTTGTCGGCCTTGACCCGGCCCAGCGCGCTGCCGCGCTCGGACAGCAGCACCAGGCCGGTGTGGCAGGGCAGGTCCCGCGCCTCCGCCAGGTCGATCACTGCGTCGCCGTACAGCTCGTCGATCTCGCCGCCGGAGACCTCGACCTCGGCCATCCCGGTCCAGCCGGACTCCACGGCGAGCTCGGCGAGGTACTCCGCGGCGTCGAGACCGACGGCGGACGCCTTGATCCGCAGCGGCAGGTCCTTGGAGACCAGCGTCACCGAGCGGCCCTCGTTGGCCAGGTTGCGCGCGACGGCGAGGATCCGGGTGTCGTTGTCGCCCAGCCGGAAGCCGGACGGAAGCGACTGCGGGTCGGTGTGGTTGAGCTCGACCCGGACCGTGCCACCGGACTCACCCACCGGCACCGGTTCGTCGAGCCGGCCGTGCTCCACCCTGAGCTCGTCGAGCATCCGCAGGGCGGCGCGGGCGAAGTAGCCGAGCTCCGGGTGGTGCCGCTTGCCCTCCAGCTCGGTGATCACCACCACCGGGATGACCACCTCGTGCTCGTCGAACCGGCGCAGCGCGGCCGGATCGGCGAGGAGCACGCTGGTGTCGAGGACGTAGGTGTGGATCCCTGCGTGGGCGGTGCTGCTCCTGGTAGCGGCCACGGTTATCCCCTCGCGGGCGGACGCGCGCACTCGACGCCCCCGGCCCTGTCAGATTCCTGCGTCGGACCGGGACCGGGCCCGAAAGTCCGAGTGCGGACCTCCGGCTCTCGCGTGGTCGTGAGCTGTCACGAACGGGCCTCCCGAAACGACGGGCTTCCCCACCCGTCATCGGTTCGACGGTAGCCCCGTCGAACCGTCTCGATCCCACGACACGCCCGGCGCCCGGGTGGCCGGGGAGGTTAAGGTTCGGCGCCGGGCCGCAGGCGCTCGCCCGCGGCACAAGCGCCGACCCGGGGGTCAGGCGCCGAAGCGGCGCTCGCGCTCGGCGTAGGCGCGGACCGCGCGCAGGAAGTCCACGCGCCGGAAGTCCGGCCAGTAGGCCTCGCAGAAGTAGAACTCGCTGTGGGCGCTCTGCCACAGCAGGAAGCCGCCGAGGCGCTGCTCCCCCGAGGTGCGGATCACCAGGTCGGGGTCCGGCTGGCCCTTGGTGTAGAGGTGATCGGCGATGTGCTCGACGTCGAGGATCCCGGCCAGCTCCTCGATCGAGGTGCCCTTGGAGGCGTGCTCCTGGAGCAGGGAGCGTACGGCGTCGGCGATCTCGCGGCGCCCGCCGTAGCCGACCGCGATGTTGACGAGCATGCCCTCCACGTCGCGGGTCTCGTCGGCGGCCTCCTTGAGCCGGCGCGCGGTCTCGTCGGGCAGCAGGTCGAGGGCACCGACCGGGTTGAGCCGCCAGCGACGGGCGGTCGCGAGCGAGGCCACCGCCTCCTCGATGATCACCAGCAGCTCGCGCAGCTCCGCGGGCGGACGGTTGAGGTTGTCGGTGGACAGCAGCCAGAGCGTGACCACCTCGACGTCGAGCTCCTCGCACCACTCCAGCAGCGGGGTGATGTTCGCGGCGCCGGCTCGGTGGCCGTGGGCGGCGTCCTGGCCGACGGCCTTGGCCCAGCGGCGGTTCCCGTCCAGCATCACGCCGACGTGCTTGGGCAGCCGGTCCGGCGGCAGCCGGCGGACGAGGCGCGCCTCGTAGGCCGGGTAGAGCACCCGCCGCAGTCCGCGCTTCCAGTCCGCCACGAGCATCCACCTTACTCGGGGGTTCCCCGGAGAGGCCGTCGCGATCCCGCTACCTTGGGGACTGTGACGTCATCGACCGAGCGCCTCCGCACCGCGACGACCACCGCCGTCGAGCAGGCGGGTGAACGGCTGGGCGACAGCCTGGAGGCGGCCAAGCCCAAGCTGCGCGGCTGGCTGCACCTGGCGACCGCGCCGCTGACGCTGGCGGGCGGCATCGTGCTGGTGGTGCTCTCGCCCAACGCGGCCAGCCGCATCGGCTCTGCGGTGTTCGCCACCTCGGCGCTGGTCCTGTTCACGGTCTCCGCGATCTACCACCGCGGCCGGTGGGGCCCCCGGGCGTGGCGGTTCCTGCGCCGCTTCGACCACGCGAACATCTTCCTGCTCATCGCCGGCAGCTACACGCCGTTCACGCTGCTGCTGCTCCACGGCGTCGACCGGGTCGCGCTGCTCAGCGTCGTGTGGTCCGGAGCCATCCTCGGCGTGCTGTTCCGGATCTTCTGGAACGACGCGCCGCGCTGGCTCCACACGCCGATCTACGTGGCCCTGGGCTGGGCGGCGGTGTTCTTCTTCGGCGACTTCGTGCACAGCTCGAGCACCGCGGTGCTGGTGCTGATGTGCGTGGGCGGCGGCCTGTACACCCTCGGCGGCCTCGTCTACGGGCTCCAGCGGCCCGACCCGTTCCCGCGCTGGTTCGGCTTCCACGAGGTGTTCCACACGCTCACGATCGCGGCCTTCGCGACCCACTACGTGGGCGTCTCGATCGCGACGTACTCGCTGCGCTGACACCTCGCCCGACTGCCCGGGCCCTGCCCTCGACCTGCTCCGGAGCGGCCGCTGCCACGCCGTACGAGATTCTCCGGCGGGGGTCTGGACGCGCCCGGCGACCCGGGGTTACCGTCGAAGAACCAGTTCCAGTCTGATCGGGACGGAGGTGCTGCCAGTGTTACCCCCTGCACGATCGCACCACGAGCCGCACGGGCCGTGAAGAGAGACTGACAACGACGAAGGGGAAGGCCTCGCGCCTTCCCCTTCGTCATGTCTTCCCGTGTCCCCCGGACTGTCCCCGGTGGGCCGGGCGGGCCGGCTGGTGCGCAGCTAGACGAACGCCCCGATGATGAGCACACAGGCGAACGCCACCACGGAGACCACCGTCTCCATCACCGACCAGGTCTTGAGCGTCTGCCCCACGGTGAGGCCGAAGTACTCCTTGACCAGCCAGAAGCCGGCGTCGTTCACGTGGCTGAAGAAGAGCGAGCCGGCGCCGACCGCGAGCACCAGCAGCGCCAGGTGCGGCTGGTCGAGGTTCGCGGCCACGCCGCCGACGATCCCGGCGGTGGTCACGGTCGCCACCGTCGCGGACCCGGTGGCCAGGCGTACGGCGACCGCGACGAGCCAGCCCAGCAGCAGCGGGGAGAAGCTCGAGTGCTGCGCGAAGTCGCCGATCACGTTCGCGACGCCGGAGTCGGACAGCACCTGCTTGAAGCCGCCGCCCGCGGCCACGATCAGCATGATCGAGGCGACGCCCGGCAGGCCGGAGCCGAGCGACTCGTGGATCCGCTCCTTGCGCATCCCGGCGGCGCGGCCGAGCGCGACCATCGCCACCAGCACGCCGGCCAGCAGCGCGATCGACGGGGTACCGATGAAGTCGAGCGCGTTGCGCCAGCCGCTGTTGTCACTGGTCACCAGGTCCCCGATGGCCTTGGCGAGCATCATCGCCACCGGCAGAACCATGCACAGCACCGCGGCGGAGAACGGCGGACGCCGCAGACCCTCGGTGCCGAGACCGCTCGGCGGGACGTCGCGGCGGGCCTCACCGGCCGGCTCCTCGCCACCGCCGAAGTCCTCCTCCTCAGCGGCGGCGCTGCCCCCGCCGGCGGTGGCACCCACGGCCACCGGCTCGGTCGCCAGGGCCGCGGCGATGCCGCCCCTGGTCTGCTCGGCGTGCACGGGCACCATGCGGTCGAGCAGGATCGCCAGGACCGGCCCGGCGATGATCAGCGTCGGCACCGCGATGATCAGGCCGAAGATCAGCGTCTGGCTGAGGTTGGCCTTGAGCAGCTCGATCGCGGTGACCGGGCCCGGGTGGGGCGGCACCAGGCCGTGCAGGATGGAGAGGCCCGCCAGCGCGGGGATGCCGATCTTCATCAGCGAGACGCCGGTGCGGCGGCCGACGAGGATGATGATCGGCACCAGGATCACCACGCCGATCTCGAAGAACATCGGCAGCCCGATGATCGCGGCGATCAGCGCCATCGCCCACGGGAGGGTCTTGGGGCCGACCCTCGCGACGATGCGGTCGACGATCTCGTTGGCGCCGCCGGAGTCGGCGAGCAGCTTGCCCAGCATCGCGCCGAGCGCGATCAGCAGCCCGACGCTGCCGAAGGTGCTGCCCAGGCCGGTGGTGAAGCTGTTGACGACGTCGAGCGGCGCGACGACGGCCACCGCGCCGAGGACGGCGGTGCCGAGGATGAGCGCGATGAACGGGTGGAACTTGGCCCAGACGATCAGCACGATGACGGTGGCGATACCGAGCAGTGCGGCAGCGATCAGCTGGCCGCTGCCGGCATCGCTGAGCGGCGGGGTGCTCGCCGCGAGCGGTATTCCGAGAGTGGTCACGAGTTGCTCCTGTAGGGATGGCTCGGCTCTCGAGTCCGGCCGAGCCCGGTCAGCGCCGGACCGTACCCTTCCTCTCAGGTCACTAACTCATGCAGGGCGCCTGCGTCGGTGACCGGCCGGTCGCATACCATCCCGCGGCACACGTAGGCCGCCGCGTGGTCGTCGACGAGCCCCCGCCCGGCCAGCAACGGCACCTCCTCCGCCGCACCCGCGCCCGGCGCGCCGGTGACCACGACCAACCCCGGCGACGTCGCGCGTCGGGCCACCCGTTCGAGGTCGGCCCGCTCGGTCGCGCCGCCGACCACGGCCACCTCCAACGGCCCGGCCACGACGGCCTCGGCGGCGGCCAGGGACCACGCCGCGAAGCGGGGCACCCGCTCGGCGAGCACGCGGACGTTGCGCAGTGCGGCCTCCGCGGCGTCCCGGTGGCGCCCGGACCCGGTGACCGCCGCGTAGGTGACGAGCGCGTGCACCAGCGCGGACTGCCCGGAGGGGCTGGCGTTGTCGCTGGGATCGCGCGGCCGCGCCACCAGGGCCTCCGCGTCGTCCGCGGTGTCGTGGAAGCCACCGTCCTCGGCGGCGAACCGGTCCAGCGCCTGGTCCAGCAGGGTGCCGGCGTGCCGCAGCCACACCGGTTCCCCGGTGGCGGAAAGCAGGGCGAGGAAGCCGTGCGCCACCAGCGCGTAGTCCTCCAGCACGCCGGCGTGGCGGCCGGCCTCCCCGTCGCGGGACACCCGCCTCAGGGCCGGCCCCTCCAGGTGTACGTCGACCAGCAGCCGGGCCGCGGCGACCGCCGCGTCGACGTACCTCGGCTCCTCCAGCAGCGCGCCGGCCTCGGCCAGCGAGGCGACGGCGAGACCGTTCCATGCCGCCACCACCTTGTCGTCGCGCGCCGGCCGGACGCGCTGCTCGCGAGCCGCGCGCAGCCGCTCCCTGACCGCGCCCCATCGCCCGGGGTCGTCGGGGTCGTGCCGCAGCTGGAGGGTGGAGGCGCCCTTCTCGAAGGTGCCGGCCACGGTGACGCCGAGCAGCTCGGCGGCCCAGGCCCCGTCCTCGGGGCCGAGCACGTCGGTCAGCTGCGCCGGCGTCCAGGCGTAGAACCTGCCCTCCTCACCCTCGCTGTCGGCGTCGAGGGCCGAGGCGAAGCCGCCCTGCAGCGTGCGCAGCTCGGCGAGCAGGAAGTCGGCGGTCTCGCGGGCGACGCGCTCCCCCAGCGGGTTGCCGGTCTGCCGCCACCAGTGCAGGTAGACGGCGAGCAGCTGGGCGTTGTCGTAGAGCATCTTCTCGAAGTGCGGCACCACCCATCCGCGGTCGATCGAGTAGCGCGCGAACCCGCCGCCGAGCTGGTCGTACATGCCGCCGCGGGCCATCGCCTCGCAGGTCGCGTCGACCATGGCGAGCGCCTGTTCCCCGCCGGAGGTCGAGCCGTCCCCGGAGGTCGAGCCTGTCGAGACTCGTGCACCGTGACGGAGCAGGAACTCCAGCACCATCGACGGCGGGAACTTCGGCGCGTTGCCGAACCCGCCCCCCTCGCGGTCGAAGTCGCGCGCCAGGGCGGCGACCGCCCGGTCGAGCAGTGCCGCGTCGAGGGGCTCCTCCCCGGCGAGCGCGGCCTGCTCGCGCAGATGCCGTGCCACGTCGGCGGCGACGGTGGTGACCTGCTCCCGCCGCTCGTGCCAGGCCTGGTCGAGCGCGGCGAGCACCTGCCGGAACGACGGCTGCCCGTGCCGGGGCTGGTCGGGGAAGTAGGTGCCGGCGAAGAACGGCTCCGCGTCGTGGTTGAGCACCACCGTCATCGGCCAGCCGCCCTGTCCGGTCATGGCGGTGGTCGCCTGCATGTACACCGCGTCGACGTCCGGGCGCTCCTCCCGGTCGACCTTGACGTTGACGAAGTGCTCGTTCATGTACGCCGCGGTCGCCTCGTCCTCGAACGACTCGTGGGCCATCACGTGGCACCAGTGGCAGGCGGCGTACCCGACGCTGAGCAGGATTGGTGCATCACGGCGCTTCGCCTCGGCGAATGCTTCGGGTCCCCACTCCCACCAATCCACTGGGTTATCGGCGTGTTGGAGCAGGTAGGGACTGGTCGCATGGGCGAGACGGTTGGCCATTTCCTGTGACTCCTAGTGAGTGGCACGTGTGTCATTTTCGTCCAAGTGATACACGAGAGTGATACACGAAGCGGGATTCTCACGGCTCTCGATCGAACCAGCGGTCCCAGCCTAGGAGGGACGCCAACGGCGACTCGCAGGAAGCCGACGCTGCTCGCGCAGGGCAAGCCGCGGACCCTGGGCGGGAGCGCGCGGCCGTGGCGGGTTCGGCTCTACGCCCCCGAGGACGGCGGCACGAAGTACCAGGTCATGTTTCGGGCGCCGGCCGGCGACGGCGAGCCGTGGAAGCGCGTGCTGCGCCGAGCTAACTCGGAGGTCGAGGCCCGACGGATCTTGGACCAGGCAGAGGCCGCGCTGGACACCGAGAGGGAGACCCCGGTCGGTGCCGACATCCGCGCCGCCCGCACCATCCGCATGCTCGGCGAGGAGTACCTCAGGGACAGCATCGCGCGCGGCAAGCAGCCCCGAACGATGGAGCAGCGAGTGTCCCGGCTCAACGCGCACATCCTGCCGACCATCGGCGACGTACCGGTGACGAAGTGGCGGGTTGAGCACAGTCGTCGCGTCATGGACAAGGGCAGCAAGACGCTCTTCTCCCAGCGCGGCCGCGAGGACCTCCGCGGCCAGCTCGCCGCGATGAGAAAGCTCGCCTGGCGGCTGGGCTGGCTCGACCGGTCCATCTATCCGCTCGACGGCCTGGAGATCGGGCGGGCGAACGTGCTGCATGGAGCGACAGCACAGTACGTCGACCCGCGCCTGCGCCCGGAGACTCGTCAGGTCCGTGCGATGGCCGATGCCGCCGACAAGCTCTGCGGCCCCGAGGGCGACGACCCACTGATGACGCGCCTGCCGTTGTTCGGCACGAAGATCCGAGTCGCGGGCTTCGGCGGGCTCCGACTCGGTGAGCAGAACGCCCTGCGCGCGATCGACGCCTTCTTCGAGCACGGCTACGTCCAGGTCAACGGCTCGTGGATCACCCCGCGCGGTCAGGCGGGTCTCCGTGGCCCGGTGAAGAACCACACCCTCCACGAGGTGCCGCTGCCAAGGTCCCTGATGCACGAGGAGCTCCTCCCCCGCGTCAAAGAGTTGCTCGACCTGCCCGCGAAGGCATCGCTCCAGCAGGACGAGCTCTGGCTTTTCGTCGACAACGTCACTGGTCTTCCGGTGAAGCCCGAGATGCACAACGAGCGCTGGCACCGCGTGCGGGCGTGGGTTGAGGAGAACGACCCCGACAACGCCTGGCCGCGCACGATCGTCTACCGCAACCTCCGCCACCACGTCCGCGCTGGCGAGGACGCGCTCCGCGACTCGGTCAGCAAGCTGGCGGAGCTCTAACCAAGATTTTCATGACCTGCCCAACCACGGCCCAGTTGACCTCCCCTCACCGGACAGTCCACCGGGCGGGCCTTACGGGACGGAAGGCGGTCGCCGGCTGGCCGCGCGAGATCTAGTCCGGCCGAGTGTCCATTTGCGGTTCCTCAAACGGGGCGTCACGGTCTCGTCGGCGAGGTGCCCCACACCGTCCAGATAGTGCTATCCCACCTTGGCCGCGGGCGATGTCTCCGGATGGACAGGCAGATGGTCGGGGCGCGGCCGGCCCCAGGCTGAGCCGTCCTACCATCGGCGGAAGTGGGTCATCGCTTCGTAGGGTTCAACCAGCGGCTCTTCGGGATGTCTCGAGACACCCGTCCGGGATGTCCTGAGACGCGACGCTTCGGGCGCTCTCCATGTTGAGACGACCGGACCGGCCCCGACCCTGGGCAACGCGGCGAATGCCTTTCCCGTGTCCGGGATGCCGTCGCCGGAGTTTGTCCCGTTCGCGACCAAGGCGGCCGTGCCGGGCGGCCGGATGCCGAGGCCACCGAGCCGCAGCGGATGGGTGATTCCACCCATCCGCCCGCGTCTGGAGTTGGGCATCCCGCCCGACGCGGCAGACGTGGCCGGCTTCCTAGCGTCGGTGGCATGTCCACGCACGCAAGGCAGTCCTCCCACCTCACCTCGACCCGCACGGCGGGCGACCCGGTCGACGGGTTCCTCGCGGCACTGGGGGCCCTCCTCGCCCGCTACCGGCTGGTGGCAGAACGTCGATACCTCCAGGTGGGTGACACCGGGCGCACGGCACACGTCCTCGTCTCCGGTGGCGGGCCGCCGCTGGTCCTGGTGATCGGCGGAGCCGCGCCTGCTGCGTTCTGGGTCCCCCTGATGGCGCAGCTCCGCGGGAGTCGGCTGTACGCGATCGAGCTCCCCGGCTTCGGTCTGACCGATCCTGCGACATACACCCCCGCCACGCTGCGCCGAACGGCGGTCGACCACCTGGCCGGCGTCCTAGACGGCCTGCGCCTCGGTCCGGCCCCGTTCGTCACGCAGTCGATGGGATCGCAGTGGACGAACTGGCTTGCTGAAGAGGAGCCGGGGAGGGTGCAGCGGCAGGTGATGATCGCCTGCCCCGCCTTCTTCCTGGACACCGAGGCCATCCCACCGTTCCGGCTCGCCTCGCTCCCGGGACTCGGACGGCTGCTGATGACCCTGCAGAGGCCCTCGACGAAGAATGCGGAGAGGATGCTGCGTGCGGTGGGCGAAAGCCCTGACGGCCTCGAGGCGCTGCGAGACGTCATGCTCGCCACCCAGCGGCTGCCGGCGTACACCCCCAGCCTGCTGGCCCTGATGCGCTCGGTGATGAGCAGGACCCGGCCGCGGCCGCAGATCGTCACGACGGCGAACCAGTTGCGAGACGTGCGGCACCCCGTGCGGCTGATCTGGGGTGAGTGGGACCCGTTCGGCAGCGTCGGTGCCGGGCAGCGCATCGCCGACCTGGTCCCGGACGCCGACCTCCACGTGGTGCCCGGCGGTCACGCCCCGTGGTTCCACCAGGCGGAGCGGGTCGGCCGGCTGACCCACGAGTTCCTGGAGGACCCGTGTTGAGCAGCCAGGCCCTCCTGATCTTCGGCGCGGCAGCCGCGGTCATCTTCATCACCGTGCTCTCCGTCGAGAGCGTCCGCAGACCCGGCTACCGAGTGGCGTACCACACCGGGAGCGAGCTCGAACTCGGGCGCGGCGGCTGGATCCAACGCCTCAACTTCCTGCTGGTCGCAACCGGCTTCGGAGCGATCGCGGTCGGGGTCCACGCCACGTTGCGGGCGGGGAGCGCGGCGGCGCTCATCGGCATCTCCGCCGTCGGTCTGGCCCTCGCGGCGGTCTTCGCTCCCGACCCGGTGCGCGGGTTCCCACCAGGCGCCTCGTCCCGCACACTGCGCCCGCCGACGGTCCACGCCAAGCTCCACGAGGTCAGCGGTCCGCTCATGGCCCTGGCCCTGTTCGGAGCCTGCCTCACCCTCGCACCCCGTTTGGAGGGCGGTTGGGTCGTCTACACCTGGGGAACCGCCGCGACCGGGCTCGTCACCACGGCCTGGCTGACCGCCGCCTATCGCCGGGACGCGCCCTACACCGGGCTCGTTCAGCGCGCACTGATCGGCACCTACTGGCTCTGGATCGCCCTCCTGGGCCTTCACCTCGCGACCATGTAGGAGAGGGAGACACCATGTCCCACCAACACATCGAGACCCTGATCATCGGCGCCGGGCAGGCGGGTCTGGCCACGGCCTACCAGCTGGGTCGGCTGGGCCGCGAGTGTCTGGTCGTGGACGGCAACGCCCGCATCGGAGACAACTGGCGGTGCCACTACGACTCGCTCAGGCTCTACTCGCCGGCTCGGTTCGACGGCCTCCCGGGGATGACCTTCCCCGGCGACCCGTGGCACTTCCCGGGCAAGGACGAGGTGGCCGACTTCCTCGAGCGGTACGCCGTCGACTTGGCCCTGCCGGTGCGACTCCAGACCCGGGTCGAGAAGATCGAGCCCCGCGAGGGCGGCGGGTTCACCGCCCACCTCGACACCGGGACGCTGGACTGCGAGAACGTGGTGGTAGCTACCGGCTCGCACGGCGGCCGGACCCCGAACACTCCGGAGCCGGCGTCGTCGCTGGATCCAGGGATCCGTCAGCTGCACTCGACGACCTACAAGAACTCGACCCAGCTCCAGCCAGGGGCCACCCTCGTGGTCGGCGCCTCGCACTCGGGCCACGACATCGCCTACGAGCTGGGGGGGCACTGCCCGACCATCCTGGCGGGCCCGGACCGGGGCAACATCCCCGTCGACTGGCAGTCGCCGAGCTTCAAGGTCGCCATCCCGATGGTCGTCTTCCTGTGGCAGCACGTTCTCACCCGCCGTACCCCGATGGGCCGCAGGCAGATGGCCGAGATCCGGCATCACGGCGCCCCCACCGCTCGGGTCAAGTCGCACCACCTCGCCGAGCGCGGCGTGGAACGGACCGAGCACAAGGTCACCGGCGCCTCGAGCGACGGCCGCCCGGTGCTCGCCGACGGGCGCGTCCTCGACGTCGCCAACGTCATCTGGTCAACCGGGTTCCGGCCCGACCTCTCCTGGATCGACGCGCCGATCACCGGCGCCGACGGCTGGCCCCGGGAGTACCGCGGAGTCGTGGACGGGGTGCCGGGACTCTACTTCTGCGGTCTGTCCTTCCAGTACGCGTTCAGCTCGATGGTGCTCCCGGGCGTCGCTCGGGACACGGCCTACGTCGCGCACCGGATCGCCGAGCGAGCCCGCCGACTGACCGTCGCCGCCTAGACTGGGATCCGCCGCTTGCGACGCCCCGACGTGGGGAGGTGGCCGGATGGGTGTCATCGAGGAGCTCCATCGTGCCCGCGACTCCTACGAGCGACGAGAGTGGGTTGCGGCCTACCGCGCCCTCAGCGACCTCGAGGACGACGCCCTGAACGCCGCGGACTTCGAGGCGCTGGCGACCACCGCCTACCTGCTCGGCCGTCGCAATGACGTGATCCAGGCGCTCCAGCGGGCACACCAGATCAGCTTGGAGGCCGGAGACCGACCCGGGGCCGTGCGCGCCGCCTACGGGCTGGCGATCGTGCTCTGGCAGGCCGGCGAGGTCGCCGTCGGCAACGGTTGGTACGGGCGGGCCGCACGGATCATCGAGGAGATCGACGACGACGTCGCGGAGCGCGGGTACGTCTACGACGCGCAGCTGATGAGCCACATCTTCAAGGGAGAGTTCGCCGAGGCGTTCGCCCTGGCTCCGCGGATCGCCGACTACGGCCGCCGCTTCGCGGAGCCCGACCTGGTCGCCCTCGGCGTCCATGCCGAGGGACGCCTCATGCTCTACGCCGGAAGCGTCGCCGAGGGGCTCGAGAGGATGGACGAGGCGCTGGCCGGGGTCATGGCCGGGGAGGTCGGGCCGGTGACGGCGGGCCGTGTCTACTGCTCCACGATCGAGGCCTGCCAGGAGGTGTCCGACTTCGGGCGGGCCGGGGAGTGGACCCGTGCACTCACGCGGTGGTGCGACGCCCAGCCCGGCCTGCTGGCCTACACCGGCCAGTGCGCGACGCATCGCGGCCAGCTGCTCCGTCTGCACGGCGCCTTCGCCGACGCCATCCAGGAGCTGGAGCGCGCGGTCGAGCGCTACGCAGCGTTCGGCGGCGATCCTGCGCTGGGGCAGGCGCACTACGAGCTCGGCGAGACGCACCGGCTGCTGGGGGACCTCGCCTCGGCCGAGCGGTCCTACGAGACGGCCGCGGAGCACGGACACCCGGGGCAGCCGGGCCGTGCACTCCTGTGGCTGGCCCAGGGCCGGGCCGAGGACGCCGCAGTGGCCGTCCGCCGGCTGCTGGCCGAACGGCAGGGCCCCGTGCCCCGGGCGCAGATCCTCGCCGCTGCCGTGCAGGTGCTGGTCGCGGCCGGCGACGTCGGAGAGGCATCGCCGCTGGCCGAGGAGCTCCTCGGGCTCGGGACCCGGTTCGGCTGCACCGCGCTCCGCGCGGCGGGGCAGCACGCCGTCGCCCTCACCGCGCTCACGAGCGGGAACGGGGGCGAGGCCGTCGACTCCGCCCACCGATCCCTGGAGCTGTGGGCCCACCTGTCAGCACCGTACGAGGTGGCGCGGTCCCGGGTGGTGCTCGGTCGCGCCCTGCGTCTCCTGGGCGATGAGCACTCAGCGGTGGGCGAGCTGGAGTCCGCGCTGTCCGAGCTCGCCACCCTGGGAGCAGGCCCGGACCGGCGAGAGGTCGCCGCCCTGCTCGCCACCACCGAGCATCCGGGTGGGCTGACGGCACGCGAGGTCGAGGTGCTGCGTCTGGTCGCGGGCGGCATGAGCAACAACGAGATCGCCCACGAGCTGACCCTCTCGGAGAAGACCGTGGCCCGACACCTGTCGAACATCTTCACGAAACTGGACGTCGCGTCACGCACCGCAGCCGCTGCCTTCGCCTACGAGCACCACCTGAGGTGAGCGTGGCGCGATGACCACGGACGTCCGGGACCGGAACGGCGCGGGCAGCGCCGGGGGGTGGCGATGGTCGAACGTCCCGGTGCCCGAGGGCCACCTGGCGCTGTTCACGCTGGGCCTGTGCCTCGAGCGGCTGCGTCCGTGGCCGGTGAGGTTGCCGGCCAGCCGGAGCATCGGTGGTGCCCTCACCCTCGCGGGAGCACTGGTCGTCGCCTGGTCCACGCGGGCGGTCGGAACCGTGGACCTGGCGGCGCCGGCGCAAGTGGTCACCTCTGGCCCCTACCAGCTGTCGCGCAATCCGATGTACGTGGGGTGGAGCTTGGGCTACCTGGGCGGGGCGATGGTCGCCGCCACCCGCTGGCCGCTCGTCCTATCGCCGCCGCTTGCCGCCTGGACCCTCCGCGAGGTCCGTCGCGAGGAACGCTCGCTGGCCGGTGCGTTCGGCCCGCGGTACCAGCGCTACCGGGACTCCGTCCGACCCCTGGCGTGATCCCGACGACGGGAATCTCCATCCGACGCGGCGGAGGCGCGACCCGCTGCACGAATCTGCCCACGCCGACCGATTCCGAGATGGGGCGGGAGCCCGACGTGGCCCGCGCCCTGCTCGAGGCCCACTGGAGGGATGGAACTCAACCAGCTCCCGATCTTCGCTGGTGTTGTCGCCACGACGATCTTCGTCGGCAGCTACCTGCCGATGCTCGTCCGCGCCGTGCGTACCCGCAACCTGTCGTCGTACGGCCGGTCCAGTCTGGTTCTTGCCAACATCGGGAACCTGGTGCAGACGGCATACGTCGTCGCGCTCCCCGTCGGCCCGATCTGGGGGCTGCATGCGCTCTACCTGCTCGCCACGCTGATGTTGGTGCTGCATCTGCGGCACATATCACTCGACCTCGTCGACCAATTCGGCCCTGAAAGGTGGCTCTCCTCTGTAGACCACCTTGATCAGCGGATCCACTGGTCGACTCTCAGCGGGCGTCCACGTGAAACAACGGTTGCGGTCCGCGGCGACTGGATCGTCGCCGAGTTGATCGCCCGCGACACGCGCTCGAGACTCGTCACGATCAACGCCTGCCAACAGCAGCGCAGTGAAGCGGTTCCCCACCACGACGTGCTCGATCAACTCTCGTACCGAGATCTCCGATGGCGTCGGACGGTCCCACGAGTCCGCAGGCAACTGCCGTACGACTCGCTCGAATTCCGCAGACGCCGCGTCGATCAGCTCCACGCTGGAAGGCTAGGACACGGCCGGCTGCCTCGTAAGCGGATCGGCACGCGGAGCGTGACCACAAGCGGATCCTCACGCGGAGCGTGACCAAACCGATCGGCGCACAGGGCGGGCGGTGAGAGACGATGGGAATCGCTGGACGCGAAAGCACAGACGCACGTTAGGTACACGCAACGTGTACGATTCGTGCATGGCCAAAGTGCGCACCAACATCGAGATCGAAGACGACCACGTCCGGGCGATCATGGATCGCTACGGCGTTCATACCAAGACCGAGGCTGTGGAGTTGGCGCTGCGCCACCTTGCGGGCCAGCCGATGACGCGCGAGCAGGCACTGGCGATGCGTGGCGCCCGCGCGATCGACGACGTTCCGGGCGACTCTGCTCCGCGCGGCGCGGCGTGATCCTGGCCGACACGTCAGCGTGGGTCGAGTACGACCGAGCCACTGGCAGCGCGGCGGACCAGCGCCTTGCCGCGCTGATTGCCGACGACGGCCCTCTGGTGGTCACCGAGCCAGTTCTGATGGAGGTGCTGGCCGGCGCGCGAAGTGAAGCGCGGGAGGCGGACCTGCGACGCCTGCTGCTAAGTTTCGGGTTCCTGCCCTTCGACGCGGTCACCGACTTCGAAGCCGCCGCCAGGATCTACCGCCGCTGCCGGCAGGCGGGCGTTACCCCTCGCGGGATGGTCGACTGCATGATCGCGGCGGTCGCGTACCGCCGCGGAGCCGCGCTGCTCTCGTGGGACGTCGATGTGGACCGTGTCGCTCAGGTCATCGGTCTCGAGCTGGACGAGGCATCGCTGCGCGCTTGATGCCGACGAACCGCGCTTGGACGCAACCACACCGTGCCACGAGCCGATCCGCCTAGCACGTTGCAGTCGGCCGCGAGATGTCCCGGGCATGATCTACCGAGCAGGGGGTGCGGAGTTCGAGTCCCTGTGGACGCGGAACTGCCCGAACTTCCGTCGATAGGCTCCCGGTCCGAGTCGATTGGTCCGACGGAACAGGCTCCGGAAGAACGCCGTGTTGAGGTAGCCGACCGCAAAGCCGATCTCGTCGACGGGCATGGTCGTGCGCTCGAGGAGTCGGCGGGCTTCGCGGACCCGCAGTTGCTGGACGTAACCGATCGGTGAGAGTCCGGTCGCGGCCCTGAAGCGACGCTCCAAGGTTCGCCGACTCACGCCGGCCAGGGCGTCCATCTCCTCGACAGGGCGCTCGATGGCCAGGTGGCCTTCAAGCCATTCCTGCAGGTCCGCCACCATGGGGTCGTGGTGAGCTCGGTCGGGGCTGAACTCCAGGTAGGGCGCTTGTCCGGATCCGTGCCACTCGAGCATGAGCATGCGTGCCAGGGCGAGCGCAGCCGACGGGCCGACGTAGCGGGTGACGAGATGTTGGGCCAGGTCGTGCCATGAGGTCACGCCCCCGGTCATCACCAGATCGTCCCGGTCCCCGTCGACGATCAGCGTCTCCTCGGGCCGGACGCGTACGGCGGGGCGGGCGCGTCGCAGCGTGTTCGCGAACGCCCAGTGGATGGTCGCGTCGCGGTCGTCCAACAGGCCGGTTTCGGCGAGGAGCAACGCGCCGGTGCACACCGACGCGACCACCGCCCCCTGATCGTGCATGGAGCGCAACCAGTCCACTGCTTCCCGGTGGCAGCCGATTTCCCACGAGTGCCCGTCGACGACCATCAGCGGCACGATGGCGACCTCGGTCCGGGCGACCTGCGACAGCGTGCAGTTCGCATCCAGGCGTAGTCCCGTCGCCGAAACGCTGGGCAGCGTGCCCGTCGCTGCGACCTGCACGTCGAACGGGTGTCGGGGCAGGTCGGGCTCGAACTCTGCGAGAAGTGGGAACGCTGTCAGCGCCTCGCAGAGTCCGCTGAGCGGAGCCAGCTGCGTCTCCGCGGTCATCAACATCGTGACGCTCACCGGCGTCGCTGCGGGTCGATCCATCTTGGTCCTGTCGCAAACGGAACGGTTGTTGTCGACTCTGACACTGAGATCAAGCCGTTGGCCCACCTAGCGTCGGAAGCGACCGACAACGAAGCGAACAACGTACTGAGGAGGCAACGATGACCACGATGCTGAACGGCTGGGACGTGGACGCAGTGACCGAGGCGGTGACGCAGGTCCAGGAGCAGCCCGAAGCTGGGGTGCTCACCTGGCGCGGTCGCACGGTCTGGGACGGCGGCTTCGGACTGGACGTGCACACCCGCCAGATCGAGCAGCTGGGCGAGACCATGGAGCGGCACTTCACGCTGCGCGGAGACCACCCGCAGGAGTTGCTGGGAAACAACACCGGCGCCACCGCGATCGAGACGGCCCTCGCTGCGTTGGGGGCATGCATGACCGGGACCTTCGCGGTGCAAGCGACCGCACGCGGTGTCGAGATCGACGAGCTGGAGGTCGATCTCGAGTGCACCATCGACCTCAACGGCTTCTTCGGCATCCAGCCGATCCCGCCCGGGCTTCGAAACGTCAGGCTGACCTACCGGGTCGAGTCGGACGCCGACGACGAGACGCTCCGCGAGATCCTGGACGCCACTCAAACCCTGTCACCGGTCCACGACACCTTCACCCGGCCCGTGCCCGTCGAGGCCGGGTTCACATCCCACGATCGATGACCAGTCCCGCGCACAGTGCTCATGGCGGAGCAGCTCGAAGGAGGAGATGATGACCGATTCCCGACCGACGCCGTCGTCGGTGGTCGAGACGTTCAACGCCGCCTGGAAGGCCCACGACCTCGAGGCCGCACTCGCGCTCGTGAGCGATGACTGCGTCTTCGATGCGACCTCCCCGGCGCCCGACGGTCAGCAGTTCGTCGGCCGATCGGCGATCGCCAAGTCCTGGGCGCCGATCTTCTCGGATCCCGACGCAGTGTTCACGGTCGAGGACGCCCACGCGGGCGAAGACCACGTCGTGCAGCAATGGCGCTACGACTGGGACGACGGACACGTGCGCGGGGTCGATCTCTTCCGAGTCAGCGACGACCTCATCACCGCAAAGCTGTCCTACGTGAAGGGCTGAGTCGAACCGCTCCCAACCGCCGGAGGCTCACCATGAAGGGCGCGAATGACGCGGAGGGAACGGCGTTCCCGTGTGCGACTCGCGCGCCTCATGTTGGGGTGGGCGGCCGGGCGCCGGTCCGGGCGGTGCACAGACTCTGGACGCCGGTCGTTGCCCGCGACGGCCTGGCCTCCAAACCGTCGACGCTCACACCAGGCACAGACCTGCGCCCCTGGAGTGCCGACCAGGAGTCCGTGGCGTTGACTGAGACACTCCTAGAGGCGGGTCAAGGGCGCTCGGACTGGATTCCTCAGGGCCGGCATAGGCCCGGTCCGGAGACCCGCAAGCCGAACCTTCGTCGGACATCCATCCGCGATCGCGGATGGCAGATCAGTGCAGTTTCGGCAATGCCTTGCCGAAGCGAACTCCGTTGCGGTCGTATCCCATGCGTTCGTAGAACGCATGCGCACCGCGGCGATCTTCACCTGAGGTCACGATGAGTCGATCGGCGCGGTTCGCGCCAGCCCACTGCTCGAACTGACGACATAGGTGCGCGCCCACGCCAGTCCGCTGGCTTGTCGGGGCAACAGCCAGAGCGACGAGCTGCGCCGCGGGGCGGTCCCGCTCGAATGGGTGCACAAGATGGCCCGCCGCAAACCCGGCCAGCTCACCGTCTCGAGGAGCGACCCACGACTCGTAGGCGGGATCTCCCTCCACGCGCGCGAGCCGAGCACGGATCGCCGCTGAGGATGCGGGATAGCCCAGGGAATCGAAGAGAGGTCCCAGCCTGTCGGCGTCGTCCAGGCGCGTAGGACGGATGCCTCCGGCGCCCGCGTGGTGCTTCCGGCCAGCGTTCCAATCGCCGGGAAGGTCGGCCAAGGCCAGGCCGGCGAAGCCACATCGGATGTCCAGCACATGGTGGCCGAGGTCATGCAGCAAGTGGCGAGCGATCCAGGCAGCCGAGACATCGTGAGAGTAGGTGCCCGAATGGCGAGCGTTGCGGCGCTCGCCGGTGAGCTTGGGAATCACTCTGGCGGCCCCGGCTCGCGCGGAAGCCAGGTCCACGATCCCGGCTTCAGGTTGGAGGTCCGTGATCTCGGTGATCAGCCCCAGCAGAGCCCTGGTCACCTGGACGCAGTGCTCGGCGTGCTCCTGCGCAGAGAACGTCTCAGGTTGCGGCCGCTGCGACCGGTACGGATGCTCCAACAGTCGCAAGCTCGACATAGACCCTGTCCAGGTCCCCTGCCTCGTCGGTGACAGCGCGCGCATCAAAGCCACACTGATCGCACAACTCCACCCCACCCAAAGGAGCACCCGGGGATTCCCGCCAGCCGTAGACCATGATGCAAACCGTATGACGAAGGGCAACGCCACCCTGGTCTGGCGCAACGCTGGCCCACCGGCAGATCCGCGCGGCTGGGACTCGCGTCCAACCCACTCCGGATCGGCGATCCTCCCGGGGGAGGCGGCACCGCCGGCGGATCCCAAATCGACACCGAATTGCCTCTGACTGTGGGGGTACTGGCGCGCGGGCACGGCTTCTCCTCGGGCGACCGGTCCGACCAGGCAGGCGAAGGGCCAGAGGAACTGGCCGGTGCAGGCGGGACCACCTAGCGACTAGCGTCAAGCACGGGCGACGGCGTGACCCAGTTCCGGTTGAGGCTGATCGTCCATCAGCGGACGGGAGGCACACCATGGTCGACGTTGACGAGGCGAGCGTGCGCAGTGACGCACGGCAGTGGCGCGGGCTCCTCGTCACCGGGGCGTGGTGCGCCTTCGCGAGTGTCGTCATGATCGTTGTGCAGATCCCTATCTACGTACTCTGGCCCCCGCCTGAGCCGACGGAGGGGTTCTTCGAGCTGCTGCTGGACAACCCGGTGCTGGGCCTGGTCTCGCTGGACGTGTTGTTCGTCGTCTCGAACGCCCTGATGTACCTGGTCTATCTCGCGCTGGCCGTCGTGCTGTGGAGGGTCGGCCGGTCGGCCGTCGTGATCGCGGTGGCGTTCTGCGTCGTGGGGATAGCCGCTTTCGTGAGCAGCTCGCGACCGGTCGAGATGCTATCTCTCGCCCATGCCTACGCCGACGCGGACGCGGAGACCCGCACCGCCTTGCTGGCGACCGGAGACGGCATGATCGCGACCTGGACGGGCACGGGCTATGACATCTACTACTACTTCACCTTCGTGACCTTGGCGGTCCTGGCCGTTCTCATGCTGCGATCCTCGATCTTCAGCCGAGCCACGGCGGTGTGGGGCCTGGTGAGCGCCGCGCTCATGACCATCCCCAGCAACTTCGGAACGGTCGGCATGGTGTTCGCGATCGCGTCGTTGGTGCCGTTCGCGGTGTTCGCCGTCCTGGTCGGGAAACGCCTGCTGGAGCTCGCAAGCCCGGAGAAGCCCGCGGCGGCCGCATAAGGCCCACCAGACCGGGAAGCGGGCAGGTCGGGCCGGGAACACCGACCGAGACCCCAAGACTTGCTGTGACGCGGGCCTCCCAGTCATGGAACCACAAGTGGGCCCCCCACGCCTCGGACAGACTGAGCGCGCTCGCCCCCGACCCGGATGTCCCGTTAGACCTGTCCGCGAACTTCACCGGGACCGGAGCGCCGTGCGGCACGGTCAGGGGCCCTGGCAGTGCGGGCCATCGGCGGCTTGCATGTCCACAGGCGGCGGATAGACGCGCCGTCGTTCTCGGCGTCTCCTTCCCCTGTCCGCGGCTCCGGACGTTCGCACAACGGATGTCCACCTTCCTCCGGTAACGGGCGTGAGGTCCCCCTCCCGGCTCCTCTGCCGGTCCGGCCCGCGGCCGGGCGCAGGTGCTCCACCGGGGGCAGCCGAGGTGCGTCACGCGCGAGTGGTGCTTCGCCTGGTCCGGCGGGCGTTCATGCGAAGTTGGGCGACCCGGGCTATCCCGGCGATGGCTACCACGACGCCGCCACCGACGGCAGCGATCAGCAGGGCTAGTCCTAGCGGGATGGTGCCAGTCACACCGAGGAAGTGGACGTGGACCTTCGTCGAGTTCTGCAGCATGAAGACGATGAGCAGGATCAGGAGTAGAAGGGCGGCTCCGGTGGCCACCCAGACCGCACTGGCCCGAGTGAGCCGTGGGGCACCAGGCGCAGACCGGGAGCGGTCCCCCGAGGACGGCGTCTCGGTTGAACGCGTCGCCATGATCCGCACCCCCTCGCATCTCGCTGCTCACAGCAGGACATTTTGATTGTGGGCACGAAGCAGCCGTTGCGACAGGGGCTTTCGACATATCTGGCTCACCCAGGCGCGGTGAGCAGATCGATCCGGCCGTCAACGGCGACGCTCATGAGGCCGGGCTCGCCCGGCCCTCATCTCGCGCCCCTCGCCCACGTTGGCGTTTACCGGATTGTCGGCATGTCCGTGAAAGCCAGGGCGCCCGGCAGGCGGTAAGACGCTGCCGCTTCGCGGCGAAGAGACGCGCTTACGGAGCGGCTGGCCTTTCCCGTTGGTGGCCTTCGTGTAGTTGCAGCGTGGGTGTTGGGGGCTCTGGCGGAGGCCGGCCTGGCGAGCTGGGTCAGCCAACCAAGCCGGCGTCGCGGGCGGCTATCGCGAGCGCGGTTCGGTCGGTCGCGCCGAGCTTGCCCATTGCTGAGGAGACGAGGTTTCGAACCGTTTTCGGGCTGAGGTACAGCCGGTCAGCGATCGCTGGGTTGGCCAGGCCCCGGCCGACGAGCGCGACGACCTCGCGTTCGCGGGCGCTGAGCTCGGGCAGCGGTCCAGGTCGCACGCTGTCGCCGGCAAGGAAGGTGGTGCGAAGCCGCTCGGCGACCCCTGCACTGGCCACGAACCCGCCGACGGCGACCGTGCGCAGGGCCGCTATCACCTCGGCTTGGCCGGCGCCCTTCAGCAGGTAGCCGGCTGCGCCCTCGCGGACTGCGGCGGCCAGCGTGACCTCGTCCTCGAGCATCGTGAGCATCAGAACGGCGGATGCCGGCGCGAGGTCCTTGATCTGTGAGATGACCGCGATACCGCCCTCGGTGGGCATGTCGACGTCGAGCACCACGACGTCGGGCTGGCTCGTCCCGGCCATTCCAAGGGTCTCGTCGGTGGTCGATGCCTCCCCGACGACGTCGATCCCTTCCACCGAGCCGAGCAGTAAGCGCAGGCCTTCACGGAAAATCGGGTGGTCGTCGGCGATGAGGACGCGTAGCGACTGGTCACTCACCGTCGGCTCCCACCGGGATCCGGGCTAGCACTCTGGTCCCTCCCAGCGGCGAGAGGCCGACGCGGGCGACGCCGCCGAGCTCACCAGCCCGGGCTGCGATCGACTCGAGTCCGACGCCGGTGCGGGTTCGACGTTCGATGCCGATTCCATCGTCGTCGACGAGAACGCTCAACACCGCGTCGCCGTCGAAGCACAGCCGTACGTCGCACCGTGACGCACGAGCATGCCTCCGCACGTTGTTGACTGCCTCCAGCACTATGCGCAGTGCTGCCACCTCGACGGCAGGCGGGAGGTGGTCTACCGCCTTGGCGTGCACCTGCACCACCGGCCCGGACCCCTCGAGTTCGGTGGCGCGTCGGATCGCGCCGACCAGTCCATGCGTCTCGAGCGCGGCCGGACGCAGTCCGTCGACGAGCGCCCGGACGTCGGCGGTGGCCTGGCCGGCCAGCTCCGAAAGCCGGGTGAGCACGGATTCCGCAGCCCGTGGGTCGGTGCGAACGAGGTTGTGGGCCGCCTGCACGCCGAGGGCGATCCCGCCCAGCGTCGGCCCGACCCCGTCGTGCAAGTCGCGGTGCAGCCGGGTGCGCTCCGCCTCGCGGGCGGACACCACGCGTTCGCGAGAGCGCTGCAGTTCGCTGGTAACCAGCCACCCGTCGAGCACCGGTCCGAGCGACACGGCCACCTGCCGCAGGGCATGCACCTCGCGAGGCTCCGGGCTGTCGGTGCGCCCGGTGCTGAGCATGCCGACCACCCGGCCGCCGTACTCCACGGGAGTATGTACCACGGGCCCGGCGAAGCCGGTGCCCGCCCGTGCGACCACCGTGGGCGGGCCGTCCTCCGGAGTCGCCAGCATCTCGACATACGGCGCCCGGAACGCGGCCGCGACCGTGTCGACCACCGCCTGGGGCGCGTGCCGCAGCGACGGGCTGGACCCGAGCTGATGAGCCAGCTCGGCAAGGAGCCGCTGGGGCTCGGCACTCGGTCCCCACAGCCACCGGCTGATCGCCTGCTGTACACGGATGCGTGCCGGGTTCGCGAGGAGCGCAACGACGACGGCGGCGACCAAGGCCGGCATCTGGACCGCGGCTCCGGCCACTTCGTGGGACGCGGCGACAACCACTCCGATGTAGAGGCCGACAAGAAGGGTGCACAACACCACGTAGGCGAGCGTCCGCGTGACGAGCAGGTCGATGTCGTAGAGCCCGTGCCGCAGCACGGCGATGCCGACCGCGACCGGTACCAGCAGGGGGAGGACCGTCAGCCCTGCGGTGGCGACCGGCTCCGGGAGCGCGGCCTGCAGCGGCTCGAAGATCACGATGAGCACCACTGCTGCGGCCAGCCAGCGGACCTGTTCCCGGGTTCGGGGGTCCCCGCGGCGGTAGCGCACCACCAGGCTCGCCACGCCGGCCAGCGCGCAACCGGCCGTTGCGGCCACGACCGCGGGTCCGAGCACGGCGATATGCCTGTGCGAGGGCAGGGCCTGGAAAGCGATCGCAGCGGTGCCCACCCCGGTCAACGCGATCCCGGCTCGGAGCACACCCCGCAGCCGGGGCAGCGCGTCACCGGCCGGGTAGAGCAAGGGGAAGACCGCCAGGACGCACAGGACTCCCGGCGCCCACAGCCAGCTGTCCAGCCAGCGCACTGCTGCCGTGCCGGGCCAGTGCAGCGCGGCTGCACGGTGCAGGTACGACGAGGTGAACAGTGTGGCGGCCTGGCTGAGTCCGGTCACCTGCAACACGGTGCCCACACGGAACAGCGGCGGCGCGGTCCGATCCGCAATCACCGCGCCGACGTACCCGAAGACCAGCGCGCCCAGGAACTGGGAGAGCCACGAACTGGTGTCCCCGGGATCCGGCCGGACCCCCCGCCACGGGGCCACCGCGACCGCCGCCGCAACGAGCGCGAGGCTGAGCAGTGCCGTCCCATGGACGAGCCGCCGGCCGTGGTCCACCTTGCGCATGCCGACCATGATCGCGGCTCGGAAGTCCCGGCGTCACGGGTTCGGCGTCCTTCCCAAGTCGGGACACCTGCCCGGTGACGGCGTGACGGCCCGTCCGCTTCGATCAGCGACGTCAGAACCAAACCGACCGAAGGAGCCACCATGGCCATCCACGCCCACCCCGCCCGCAGGCCCGTCCTCGGCGGCATCGCCCTGACCGTCACCTTCCTCGCCACCGCTGCCCTGCTCACCCCGGAGCAGAGCCCCATCCTCCCGATCGAGATCTCTGTCGTCCTCGCGGCGCTCGGTGCCTGGTTCGCGCTGCGGGGGTCGCGGATCTCGCTCGGCGTGCTCACGGCCTTCGCCGCGCTCCTGGTCCTGCTCACCGTGCACATCATCACCGGGGACGTGGGGTCGTCCGGTGCCCGCGAAGTTGTACCCGACTTCCTGATCCTCTTCTCGAGCGTGTTTGTGGCCGGCCGGGGGGCGCGCGGACTGGCCCGGAGGCGTGCGCGCGCCTGACGGTCGTCGTACTGCTGGGTGTTCGAGGTATCTCCTAACCCCGCGTGGCACCGAAGTGCGACTCGTGAGTCGGGGCGCCGTCGTGGATTGCCCGGGTCCGCCAGGAAGGGACACGGCGACAAGGCGGCCGCGTCATAGGGGAGCCGGAATGCTGCGGGTGCTTCGACCGAGAGTCCTTCAAGTAGGTCGAGGGTGGAGTCACCCGAGGATGCGTGACCGGGTGGCCCAGCGACGGCGCAATCCGCTGCGGCCGTAGGCAGCCATCACTAGGGTGCTGCCATGGCAGAGGACGAGGTGGATGCCGCCCTTCGCGGCTTCGCCAGCGAGCGGGATTGGGACCAGTTCCATTCGCCGGAGAACCTCGCGAAGAGCATCGTCATTGAGGCAGCCGAGCTTCTCGAGTGCTTCCAGTGGCAGACAGGTCCCGCTCGAGAGACAGTAGCGAGTGAGCTCGCGGACGTATTGACCTACTGCCGCCTCCTGGCCGCGAAGCTCGACCTTGATGCCGATCAGATCGTCCTTGACAAGCTCAACACCACTCGCGCGAAGTACCCGGTCGAGAAGGCTCGCGGCACGAGTGCAAAGTATGACCAGCTTTAGGATTGAGAAGGTCAAGCTCACCAAGGGTGAGCTGGTCTCGTTCTCCCAGCGGGACCCAAACCACCGCGATTGGCCGGTCGTGTACACCCTCAACGACGCCTCGGAGGTGTACGTCGGCGAGTCACTCGATGCCGTCGGCCGGCTCCGACAGCACCTCGACGGCGGCAAGAAGTCTCACCTCGGCGAGGCGCGAGTCATCGTGGACACGACCTTCAACAAGTCAGCCTGCCTTGATCTCGAGTCCTATCTGATCGGTCTCTTCTCCGGCGAAGGCCGCTTCAAGGTCCTCAATGTCCAGGCCAGCAGTGGCACCGGGAACTACTACCAGCGCGACAGCTACCGCGAGCGATTCCACGAGATCTTCACGAAGCTGCGATCGGAGGGCCTGTTCTCAACCTCGATCGAGGAGATCGAGAACTCCGATCTGTACAAGCTCTCGCCATTCAAGTCACTCACGGACGACCAAGGCGACGCGGTCGTGGCGATCACCGAGGGCCTGTTATCGGCCTTGGACGGCGGCCCTAGCGGATCGATGGTCATCGAGGGTGGACCCGGAACCGGCAAGACCGTGGTGGCGATCTTCCTCACGAAGCTACTGCGAGACATCGGTGCCTGGGATGGCGAGCCACTCGAGTCGGAGTCATACGTGACCGGCTTGTTCACGACCGACAACAAGGCCACCCTCGCTAACCTCCGGATCGGCTTGGTCGTACCTCAGCAGTCGCTGCGAAAGTCGATCCAGGCAGTCTTCTCGCGCACACCGGGGCTGGACGCGAGCATGGTGGTCTCGCCGTTCGACGTGGGGAAGAGCTACCTCACGTGGGACCTGCTCATCGTCGACGAGGCCCACCGGCTGAACCAGCGAGCGAACCAGACTTCGGCGCAGAAGAATCGTGAGTTCCACGAGATCAACATGAAGCTCTTCGGCAACGACGATCGGTCGACCACACAGCTCGACTGGATCACGGAGATGAGCCATCAACAGCTGTTCCTCATCGATCGTCGTCAGCGCGTGCGCCCCGCCGACCTCGAGGTGTCGACTCTGGCGGCGTTGGCCAACGAGGCGGAGGTGCGGTCTCGGCGGCATGTCCTCACGTCGCAAGTACGGGTTCAGTCGGGCGACTATGTCGAGTACGTCCGTCAGATCTTCGGCCCTCAGCCGCCCTCCCGGCGCATCGACTTCGGCGACTACGACGTCCAGCTGTTCGACGACGTCGGCGAGATGCTGACCATGGTTCGCACGCGCAACACCGAGGAAGGTCTCGCTCGCGTGATCGCCGGATATGCGTGGCCCTGGCAGAGCAAGAAGGACAAGACTCGCGCTGACATCGTCTTCGCGGACATCGAGCTTCAATGGAACAGCCGCGTCGTCGACTGGGTCGACTCGCCGAAGTCGGTCGAAGAGGTCGGCTCGATCCACACGATCCAGGGATACGACCTCAACTACGCCGGCGTGATCATCGGACGTGACCTCCGGTACGACGAGGCCGCGGGGAAGCTCTGCTTCGACCGCTCGCACTACTACGACAAGAAGGGCCTGCAGAACAACCCCGGTCAGAAGCTCAGCGAGCAGGAGCTGCTCGACTTCGTGCTCAACATCTACTCCGTGCTGATGACGCGCGGGATCCGTGGGACCTACCTGTATGTCGTGGACGACGCTCTCCGCTCATATCTGCGGCGTTACTTCGGATGATCGCTCGCGCATCCGAGACTGACCCGCCCTCCTACCCACATCTGCCGCTCGTCTCTCCTTCGTCGACTCTCCATTGGTGACCATCAACGGCTCACAAGCTCACCCCGTCCCTGGCCCTCCCAAACCTCCAAATCCAGCGGCACGCATGCTCCGAAGTTTCGTAGTGGGACGGGCGCTTATGTACCGCCTGACCTGCGGTTTCACGGTCATCGACGGTTGTTGAGGGAGGTGGATCCGATGCACGGCGGGATGAAGATCTACCGCGGCGCCGCGGCCACCGCTCGCCAGTATGTCGAGGCCGACCGCTCCCGAGCTGACGACTACTACCTCGCCGAAGGCAGCGGCGTAGCGATGCACTTCGCCGCCACTCCCGACGGCGTCGAGCGCCGAGCCGACATGGACGGCGGGACCTACGAGCGGTGGGTCGCCGGCTACGACGTCGGTTTCGACAAGCTCAACCAGCGACGAAGGGGCTACTGCGGAAGGACGACAAGGGCGTCAGGTTCGTCGAGGTCACCGTCAAGGGGCCGAAGACCTGGTCACTCGGGCCCGCGTTGCACCCCGAGATCGCCGAGGCATACGACGCTGCCCAGATGGCGGCGGCCGAGGAGATCATCGGCTGGCTCGCCACCCACGCGACGACACGCGTCGGGGCTCGGGACCGGCAGGTGCAGGTGCGGTCGAACAGATCGAGGCGGCCGTCGTACGCCACTTCACCTCCCGGGCCGGCGACCCTCATCGACACCTTCACCTCCAGGTCAACTCCCGAGTTTTCGCTGCCGGGTGAGACTTGCTCCGGAACGGCTCTTCGAAGGCCCCACCCCGATCCTGTTCGACGAGTGGCAGGTCGAGCCAAGGATCTGGAACAAGGTCCGCCGACAGGTGGATGATCGCGAGGGCAAGGGCCTCTTCATCCTCACCGGGTCAGCGACGCCCACCGACGACGCATCGCGGCACTCAGGCGCCGGACGTTTCTCGGTGATGAAGATGCGACCGATGAGCCTGTTCGAGTCCGGTCACTCCAACGGCGAGATGTCGCTGGCCAGCCTCCTCCAGGGTGAACGCCCAGACAGGACTCGGCACCCACCTCAGCTTCGACGAACTGCTACAGCGCATCGTGATCGGCGGTTGGCCCGAACTGATCGGAGTCAACGAAATGGGCGCCCGACGCTGGCTGCGTGACTACCTCAGCAACATCGTCGAGGTGGACCTCCAGAAGCTCGGTTCGCGGCGCGACCCGGCCAACCTCCGAAGGCTGCTGGAGTCACCCGGGCGATCCCGCCGCACTCGGCATCGGCACCAGCGAACTGATGACCGATCTGAATGCCCTGGGCCTCCACTACGAAGCCCTCGTCTTCCGCGACCTCCGAATCTACGCACAACCTCTCGACGGCCGGGTCGAGTCCTGGCGAGATGCAAGCGGCCATGAGGTCGACGCCGTGGTCAGCATCGGGCCGAACAGGTGGGGGGCCTTCGAGGTGGAGCTCAGCCCCGACGCGGTCGACGGGGCCGCGGCCGCATTGCTCCACTTCAAGGCGAATGTGGACACGTCTCGGCACGGTGAGCCGGCCTGCCTTGGCGTCATCACCAGCACCGGTGCGGGCGGGCTTCGTGAGGACGGGGTCCACGTCATCCCGCTCGGATGCCTTGGGCCGTGACGGGGGTCGTAGAATCGTGCGCGAAGACCCCGGAACGATCACTGGCCACGTGCCACATCGCCGGGGCTTCGTCCTTCGAGTGATGCACGAAAGTGATGCACGAAGCCCCGGAATCGGTGTCCAACTGCGATACGCGCTAACTCAGCACGAACCGCCACACCCACGCTGACCTGTGGTTTCATCAGACCCGGATCGGCGAGTAGCGCGTGAGTGGTGACCGAGGTCGGCGTTTCGAGCGGCTTTTCGTTCACGATCGGTGCGCGGACGCGTTGGTGTGCCCGGTGTCGTTCCGGGTGACGGTTCTCCGGGTCCTCGGTGGTGGGGATGGGGCGGCGGCGTCAGGTCGCGACCGGGAGTGCTCGGATCCGGGTGAGCACGATCGGGAGCAGCTGGTCACCGGGTGGTAGCCGCAGGGTCAGGTGCCGGCCGTGGCGGATCAGGCGGGCTGGGACGCAGAGCAGTTCGTGACGGAGTCTGGCGCCGTGGGCGCGGCCGTCGTGGTCGATCCCGGTCAGTGCCTGGAGCAGGGCCGAGAGGTTCCCCGCGATCAGCGCGGCCCACATCCACACGCTGTTGACCGGATGGTGGCCGGAGGGAAGGTGCCGCAAGGCGGCGCCGAGCTTGGCCTCGCGGATCCGGTCTTCGATGTCGGTGCGGCGCCGGAACCACGCCTCGACCTCGAGGATCGTCTCGGCATCAGCTGCGTGCTGGCCGGGGCGGTCGTTGGCGGGGATGTTGGTGACGATGAACGAGACCGCGTGGGCGTGGGTGGCGGTGCCCTCCAGCGCGAGGGCGAGCTGGTTCTTGTCGATGGTGCGTCGGCGTCGCGACCTGGGGTCGGCCGAGATGTCCTCGGCATCGACGCGGACCCTGCGCACGATCGTGTAGGTGCCCTCTGGCCACCCGGCCGGGGCGTAGTCGGCCGCGGCGACCTGCGCACCGGGCATGCCGATCGCCTCGGTCCACGCGTCGGGTTCGATGCTGGCGTAGGCGCGCCACATCGCGGTGTTGCGTTTCGCCGCGATCGCGAAGTCACAGCCCTGCTCGACGGCAGCCTGGGCGAGGTCGGCGGTGAAGTACCCGGCGTCCGCACGGGTCCGCAACCGGTCCGCGGCCCGGGCCGCGGCACGCACGGGTTCGGGGATCCCGGCCAGCCCACGGGCCAGCATGTCCGCGGCGCGGGGTCGGACGTCGTCGTTGCCGGCCAGCAGATCAGCCGCCGTCGTCAGTCCGGCCTCGGCCCAGGTCGCCAGGTGCGGACGGCCAGCGCGTTGCCCGGCGTAGTTGTAGGCAACGCCTTGCTTCTTGGCCCCGTAGACCTCCACATCGGTGGAGTCCAGGTCCAGGGTCACTTTCGCGCTCAACGCGACCCGGCGTTCGACCGGCAGCAGTCCGAAGGCCCGGCAGGCGAGGTCCGCGATCGAGGTCTCGACCCCGGCCAGGTGCTCGGGCCCGAACCGGCGGGCCAGACCCGCAGCGGTCGTGGATGCCAGCACCGGCACCGCGGACAGCTCGGTGGCCGCGAGGTCGGCGCGCTGCCGGTCCAGGCCGACCAGCGAGTCGGCACCCAGCAGCTGGGACTGCGCCATGGCGACCAGCAGCTCGCCCGCAGACGCGCCCCGGTCGCGCTTCTTGATCGGCCCGACGCCACGGTCGAACCGGGCCACCACGTCGAGCTTGTCCACGAACTCCGCGACCGCAGCGACCCCCGACGTCGCGGTCAGCGACGGGTCCGGCGCGCCGATCCGCACACGCTTTCCGACCCGGCCACGACGACGTACTCTCTTCACCGACAGGGTGTCCTTCCCGCGTGGATCTTCGAAGCCTCAACAACCTCGATTCTCCAAGCAGGACGGGCACTCTCGTCGTTTCACACGCGGATCACGCCGGCACTACTCGCGGATTCGGGTCAGAATCCGCTAACAGCCGCCAACCGATCAACCTCGTGGCACCAGTGGCAGGCGGCGTACCCGACGCTCAGCAGCACCGGCACGTCACGCCGGCGGGCCCCCTCGAACACCTCGGGGCCCCACTCCCGCCAGTCCACGGGGTTGTCCTTGTGCTGCAGCAGGTACGGGCTGGTTGCATCCGCCAGGCGGTTGGCCACCGTTGCCACCTCTCTCACCGGCATCGTCGTAGGCGCCTCGTCGAAGGGCGCGCACTGAGCGTGCCGGCCTGTGCCCGGGCATGCGCTCCCACCCTGTCCGAGGGGGCGGCCGCGCACAACGACGTGGTCAGCCGATCCTGGTCGCCGCTCCCCCGACCCGGACGGCGTCGGGCCCGACCTCGACGAGGAGCCGGCTGGGCCGGCCCAGGTCGTGCCCCTGCAGGACGGTGATCCGGGCCGGTACGTCGACCAGCCGCAGGTCACGCAGGTAGCCGCCGAACGCGGCCGCCGCGGCCCCGGTGGCCGGGTCCTCGACCATGCCACCGGGCGGGAACGGGTCGCGGGCGTGGAAGAGCGTGGGCGACTCCGCCCAGAACACGTGCACGGTGGTCCAGCCGCGCTCGGCCATCAGCGCGGCCAGCGCCGGGTAGTCGTAGTCCAGCTCCGCGAGCCGGGCACGGCTGCGCAGCGCGACCACCGGGTGCCGGTTGCCAGCGAACGCCACGCGCAGAGGGTAGGCCGGGTCCAGCTCGGCGCGGTCGTAGCGCAGCGCGGCCAGCAGCCGGTCGACGACCGGCGGTTCGGCCGGCTCCGTCCGGGACGGCGGCGCGGTAAGGGTGGCCACGAGGCCGCCGGAGGCTCCGCCGGCGGTGTCCACCGTGACCGGGCCCGCCGCGGTGACCAGCGCGAGCCGGCCGGGCCCGTCGCGCTCGGCGAGCGCCACCGCAGTGGCGAGGGTGGCGTGGCCGCAGAAGGCCACCTCGGCGGCGGGGCTGAAGTAGCGCACGCGCCGGGTGCCGCCC
The DNA here is from genome assembly GCA_963816325.1 of uncultured Actinomycetota bacterium. GTDB lineage: Bacteria > Actinomycetota > Actinomycetes > Propionibacteriales > Nocardioidaceae > Nocardioides_B. The sequence goes on from CAWFKC010000003.1 coordinate 97,813, forward strand.
TCGCCGGCGGGCAGCAGGAACGCGGTCTCGGAGTAGCCGACCTCCGCCGCGACGGCGAGCATCTCGTCCCCCGAGAGCCCGGCCGCGTCGAGGACCACGCCGGCCGGGTTGCCGCCACGCTCACCATCGGTGAACGCGGCGTAACGGAGCACCTCCGCGGTCATCGGCATCCCTTCCTCGGCACTGGCGGCACGGCGGCCGGGGCGACCGCGCCTGCGCCTGCGGTCTCCCCCGCCGTGGCGCCGGTGGAGGGCTAGTCTCCCACCATGCGACGCGGGTTCGACTTCCTGAGGCGAACCCCGTGCTTCACGCTGCTCGCCGTCCAGCTCGGTGGCGTCGTGCTCGAACCGTTCATGGCGCAGAGCTACCCCGGCCGCGCGGCACCACCGACGAGCTGTTCGCGATTCCAGCGGTGTTCACGTTGCTGGCCTGGGACATCGTCCCCGTGAGCGCCCACGCCCCCGAGCGTGGTGATGCTCGAGCAGGTCTCCGGCGTCTTCTACATCGCGATGGTGGTCACCCGCCTGGTCACCCTGCGCATCGCGCGACGCGCGCCCTGAGCCCACCGGGACCTTCGGGAGGCGGCGGGGGACGAAGGACCCTGCCTGCCGGGTGCGTACGCGCCTCACGATCATCGCAGGCGGCCGGCTGGTCGCAGGAGGACCGATGGCCCACGCGCACAGCGGAGCCGGGAACGTCGACATCGACGGCCACCCGGCGCTGGTGGCCGCGCGCCACCCGCTGGCCATGGTCTACGGCGGCGGCGGCGTGTTCGGGATCGCCTACGCCTGCGGCGTCGCACAGGGTCTGGCCGAGGCGGGCGTCCCGGTCGCCGGGGCGCCCTCGCTCGGTACGTCGGCCGGCTCCTGGACCGCCGCCGCGGTGGCCCTCGGTCTGACGTTCGACGACTTCAGCGAGGTGCAGGCGCCGCCGGTGCCGAACGTACGCCCGGGCGTGCTCGCCCAGGTGGGCAGGCAGCTGTTCGGCGAGGCCACCCACGGGCTCGTCTCGGTCTCCGCGGTGTGCCTGAGCACCGGACGGCGCCACATCCTCGACGGCGGCAGCTCTCCGCTCGCCGACCTGGTCGCGGCCTCCTCGGCGGTGCCCGGGCTGCTGCCCCCGCACCGGGTCACCGGACGGTGGTACGTCGACGGCGGGATGTGGTCGGCGACCTCGGTGGACGCCGCGGCGGACGCGGACCACGTCATCGTGGTCGCACCCCTCGCCGGAGCGGTGCTGGGGATGGTGGGCCGCACCGCGGGCCTGCTCCTCGAGCGGGAGCTGCGGCACTGGAGGGCGCGGCACCCGTCGGCGACGATCACGCTGATCCGGCCGAACCGGGCGATGGCCAGGCTGGCCGGCCTGCACCCGCTGGCCCTGTTCGACGAGGCACGGGCCCGCGAGGTCTACCCCCTCGCCGTGGACCAGGGCCTGCGGCGCGGTGAGCAGATCGCGCACCGCGCCGCCGCCCAGCCGGGGCCCGCGGCGTGACCCGGCCGGGTCAGCCGCAGCTGCAGCGCTGCTCGCGCGGGACCTCGGCCATCACCTGGTCCACGTGCATGCCGCACCCGGACCAGGTCACCTTCTTGCAGCGGTGGCAGACAACGGGACTGCACATAATCACTTCTCCTTGTTGATTCCTTGTTGATCGCGGCGTTGATCGACTGATCGCCGTGCTGGCTGGTCGCCGCCCAGGTCGGTCGCGGTGATACTGCGTCGGTGGACAGCGACGATCACATCGTACACGATACCCCCTGGGGTATAGTTGCCGTGCCGGGCCGGTGACACCCGCACCCTTTCCGCAGTTTCGGGGAATGGGGAAGGAGGCCGGCCGGTTATACCCACGCCGGTATCAAGACCTACCGGCACCCGGTACCAGAACAAACGTTTCGGAGGAGCCCATGCCCACCACCGCCCTGACCGCACAGGACTTCGAGAAGACCGTCGAGCAGAACGACATCGTGCTCGTCGACTTCTGGGCCTCGTGGTGCGGTCCGTGCCGCCAGTTCGCGCCCACCTTCGAGAAGGCGTCGGAGGCGAACCCCGACATCATCTTCGGCAAGGTGGACACCGAGGCCGAGCAGGCCCTGGCGTCGGCCGCGAACATCACCTCGATCCCGACGCTGATGGCCTTCCGCGAGGGCGTGCTCGTCTTCGCCCAGCCCGGCGCCCTGCCGCCGCAGGCCCTCGACCAGGTGATCACCGCCGTCCGCGACCTCGACATGGAAGACGTCCACGCCCAGGTCGCCGCGCAGCAGAACGGCGGGGACCAGCAGTGAGCGCCGGCTACGCGCTGAGCGCGACCGTGGCGAAGCCCTACGCCGAGACCGTCGAGGCGGTGCGAGCCGCCCTCGGCGAGCAGGGCTTCGGCGTGCTCACCGAGATCGACCTCGCCGCCACCTTGAAGGCCAAGCTCGACGTCGACCTGCCGCCGCAGGTGGTCCTCGGGGCCTGCCGGCCGCCGCTGGCCCACCAGGCGCTCCAGGCGGAGCCGTCGGTCGGGCTGCTGCTGCCGTGCAACGTCGTCGTACGGGCGATCGACGACGAGAACACTCTCGTCGAAGCGGTCGATCCCCAGACGATGGTGACGATGACGGACAATGAGGGTCTGAAGCCCGTGGCCGACGAGGCTGCGCGGCGGTTGACCGCGGCACTGGCGTCGCTGTCGTGACGAACGAGGAGAGAACCATGGAACTGCCCCGCGACGAGATGGGCGCGGTCATCAACCGCCTCAAGCGGGCCCGCGGCCAGCTCGACGGTGTGATCCGGATGCTGGACGAGGGCCGCGAGTGCGAGGACGTCGTGACCCAGCTCGCCGCGGTCAGCAGGGCCCTGGACCGGGCCGGTTTCGCGATCGTCGCCTCGGGACTCAAGCAGTGCATGGTCCAGGAGGGCGACGCTGCCGCGCTCGACACCAAGAAGATGGAGAAGCTCTTCCTCTCCCTCGCCTGACCGTCTCAGGAGGCACTGGATGGATGCGCACAACTGGGACGAACGGTACGCCGCGGGCGCGCTGGTGTGGTCCGCTCGCCCGAACCAGTTCGTCGAGCAGGAGCTGAGCGACCTCGCCCCCGGCCGGGCCCTGGACCTGGCCGCGGGCGAGGGCCGCAACGCGCTCTGGCTGGCCGAGCGCGGCTGGCAGGTCACGGCCGTCGACTTCTCCCAGGTCGGCCTCGACAAGGGCCGCGCGATCCAGGCCCGCCACGAGCGCGCGACGGAGCTTCGCGTCGACTGGGTCTGCGCCGACGCGCTCACCTTCGACCCCGCCCCGGTGGAGTTCGACCTCGCGCTGCTCGCCTACCTCCAGCTGCCGGCCGAGCAGCGGCGCACGGCGGTACGACGGGCGTTCACCTCGCTCGCCGTCGGCGGCACCTTCTTCCTCGTCGCCCACGACTCGACCAACCTCGGCGAGGGCACCGGCGGCCCGCAGGACCCCTCGGTGCTCTACACCGCCGCGGAGGTGCTCGGGGACCTCGACGGCGAGCGTTTCGACGTGGTGCGAGCCGGGCGCGCGGAGCGCGCCGTACCGGCCGACGACGAGCACCGTGGCGAGCCGGACCGGACCGCCTACGACGCGGTGGTCAGGCTGGTGCGAACCAGCTGAGACGAGCGCGAGGCGCCGGACGGGTCCGGCGCCTCGACAGGCTCGCCGTCAGCATGGGCCCGCGGACAGCATGAGCCCCCGCCCGCTGTCAGCGTGGACTCGCCGCCCGGCGCGGCTCGGCGTCCCGGGTGGTTCAGGCGCGGGAGGCCTGGTTCTTGCCGTGCGACCCGGCGCCGCCGTTGCCGGGCTCGCGCTCCTCGAAGTTCACCTTCTTCAGCTGCTTGCGCATGCTCAGCCACAGCAGGACCACGGCAATCAGCAGCGAGATGAAGACGATGAACCCGATCAGGCCCGGGCGCACGTCCGCGGGGTCGGGAGCCTGCTTCGCGAACGGCAGCAGGGCGGTCAGCAGCGTCATCACTTCTCCAGGGTCGCAAGTGCCTCACGGACTCCGGCGAACAGGTCGTCCTCCGGGGTCTCCGTGTCCACCAGACTACGCGCGAGCTCGTAGTCCTCGGTGGGCCAGGCCTCCTGGTGCAGGTCCAGCGGGCAGGCGAACCAGGCGCCGTCGGGGTCGATCTGCGTGGCGTGGGCCAGCAGCGCCCGGTCGCGGACCGGGAAGTACTCCGCGCACGGCACCCGCGAGGTGATCCGCGCCGCGTGCGCCGGGTCCGGCTTCCACTTCTCCAGCCGCTCGGCGTACGGCGACTCCAGGCCCCGCGCCTCCATCGCGTCGTGCAGCGCCTGCGTGCGCTCGCGGTGGAAGCTGTGGTGGTAGTAGAGCTTCAGCGGCTGCCACGGGTCTCCCGCGTCCGGGTAGCGGTCCGGGTCACCGGCCGCCTCGAACGCGGCCACCGCGACCTTGTGGCACATCACGTGGTCCGGGTGCGGGTAGCCACCGTTCTCGTCGTACGTCGTCATCACGTGCGGGCGGAACTCCCGCACCAGCCGGACCAGGGGCTCGGCGGCCTCCTCGACCGGCACCAGCGCGAAGCAGCCCTCCGGCAGCGGGGGTGGCGGGTCGCCCTCGGGGAAGCCGGAGTCGACGAAGCCCAGCCAGTCCTGGCGGACGCCGAGGATCTCGCGCGCCCGGTCCATCTCCTGACGGCGGATCTCGCTCATGTTCTCGAGCACGTCGGGGCGGTCCATCTTCGGGTTGAGGATGGAGCCGCGCTCCCCGCCGGTGCAGGTGACGACGTGGACGTCGACGCCCTCGGAGACGTACTTGGCGGTGGTGGCCGCACCCTTGCTCGACTCGTCGTCGGGGTGGGCATGGACGTGCATCAAGCGCAGCATGAGTCAGATCTTAGGATGCACCGGTGAGCGACCTGACGCACCGATACGGCAGCCCGCGCCGCGGGCAGCGCACGCTGGTCCTGGCCCTGGTCGCGCTGCTGGTCGCAGCGGGCCTGGCCTGGCTGGCCTGGGCGATCGCGTTCAGCACCAACCCACAGGCCCGCTCGGCGCTGGTGTCGTTCGACGTACGCGGCCAGCACCAGGTGGTGACCCGCTTCTCGGTGGTCCGTCCAGACCGGCAGGTGCGGGCCAGCTGCCTGCTGCGGGCCTACGCCGTGGACCACGCGGTGGTGGGTGAGCGGCACGTGGCCGTCGGCCCCGAGTCCCCGGCCAGCGCCACCGTGACCGCGCGCGTGCGCACCGAGCGCGAGGCCACGAGCGTGGAGCTGATCGGCTGCACCACCGCCGAGCAGCGCCGGCCCGGCTGAGCGCGTCCGGGCCGGGCTGCGTCATTGGGGTCGGTGGGCGCGACTTGGTAACATCTTCTACTTGCCTTGAAACGAGGCGTGGGTGCTGCATGTGCACCCACGGCTCCCCGACAAGCACAGGAGCACCACGAAGTGACGCAGTCGAGCGAACCGAACGTGATCTGGCTGACCCAGGAGGCTTTCGACAAGCTCCAGGCCGAGCTGGAGCACCTTCGCGGTCCGGTGCGCAACGAGATCATCAACCGGATCAGCGCCGCCCGCGAAGAGGGCGACCTCAAGGAGAACGGCGGCTACCACGCCGCCCGCGAGGAGCAGGGCAAGACCGAGGCCCGCATCCGCCAGCTCGAGGACATGCTGCGCCGTGCCGAGGTGGGTGAGACCCCCGCCGACGACGGCGTGGTCGAGCCCGGCATGAAGGTGACCACCCGATTCGTCGGCGACGACGAGGAGGAGGTCTTCCTCCTCGGCGCCCGTGAGATCGAGACCCCCGAGGACCTCGCCGTCTACTCGCCGCAGTCCCCGATGGGCCAGGCGATCCACGGCCGCAAGGTCGGCGAGAAGGTCGAGTTCGACGCTCCCAACGGCAAGAAGCTGACGGTCGAGATCGTCGGGGCGGTCCCCTACGAGAGCTGAGACCTCCCGCGCAGCCGCTACGACGGCCCGCACCCCGGCAAGGGGCGCGGGCCGTCGTCGTACTCCAGCCCTCCCCACGGGACCTTCGCCCCGCCCCGAGGCGACGCTCGCCCCTCGTCAGCACGAGGACCCGCCTGAAGGCTGAGCGTGGGAGGCGGGCAAGCCTCACGAACCGACGAAGGAGGCGCGCCATGAGGCGACTCGAGGGACGCGTGGCTGTGGTGACCGGCGCGGCGAGCGGGATCGGCAAGGCTACCGCGTACCGGCTGGCCGACGAGGGCGCCAAGGTCGTGCTCACCGACATCCAGGACGAGGCCGGCGCGCTGGTCGCCAAGCACCTGCGCGAGCTCGGCCACGAGGCGGTGTTCCTGCACCACGACGTCAGCGCGCAGCCGGACTGGGAGCGCGTCGTCGAGCAGGCGCTGGAGGAGTACGGCGGCCTGGACATCCTGTTCAACAACGCGGGCATCGGCGACCTCGGCTCGATCGAGGAGACCAGCCTCGAGGACTACCGCCGGACCATCTCGGTGACCCAGGACAGCGTCTACCTCGGGATGAAGGTCGCCGCCGAGGCGCTCAAGGCCTCGCCGCACGCCTCGGTGATCAACAACTCCTCGATCTTCGGCGCGACCGGCGGCTTCGGCACCTCTCCCGCCTACCACGCCGCGAAGGGCGCGGTCCGGCTGCTGACCAAGAACGTGGCGCTGCACTGGGCCACCGACGGGATCCGGGTCAACTCGGTGCACCCCGGCTTCATCGACACCCCGATCCTGGACAGCGTGAAGGGCACGGAGTTCGAGCAGGTGATGATCAGCTCGACCCCGCTCGGCCGGCTCGGCAGGCCCGAGGAGGTCGCGGCCGCGGTGGCGTTCCTGGCCAGTGACGACGCGACGTTCATGACCGGCTCCGAGCTGTACGTCGACGGCGGCTACACCGCCCGCTGACCCCGCCGAGTCGGCGCTTGTGCCGCCCGAAAACCCCGCCGAGTCGGCGCTTGTGCCGCTACTCGACCACGTGGTAGCCGCGCTCGCGGAGCCGGGCCAGCACCCGCTCCGCGTGCTGCGGCCCGCGGGTCTCCACCTGCATGGCCACCTCGACCTCGTCGAGACGCAGCGTCGGCGAGGTCCGCTCGTGCACCACGTCGAGCACGTTGGCCTCGACCTCGGCGAGGCAGGCGAGCAGCCGGGCGAGCCCCCCTGGCTGGTCGGGCAGCCGCACCCGGAAGAACAGGTAGCGTCCGGCTGCGGCCAGGCCGTGCCGGATCACCCGCATCATCAGCAGCGGGTCGATGTTGCCGCCGGAGAGCACCGCGACCGCCGGGGTCTCGAACCGCGCCGGCTCGTCGATCAGGGCCCCGACCGCCACCGCTCCCGCAGGTTCGGTGACCAGCTTGGCCCGCTCGAGCAGCATCAGCAGCGCACGCGAGATCGACTCCTCGCTGACGGTGAGCACCTCGTCGACGTACTCCTCGATCGCCCGGAAGGGCACCGCCCCCGGACACCCGACCGCGATGCCGTCGGCCATCGTGTGCATGGCGGAGAGCGCGACCGGGTGGCCCTCCTTCAAGGAGGTGAGGTACGCCGCGGCTCCCTCGGCCTGCACGCCGACCACCCGGACCTCGGGCCGCTGGGTCTTGATCGCGGTCGCGATCCCCGCGAGCAGCCCGCCACCGCCGGTGGGCACGAGCACCGTGCGCACGTCCGGGCACTGCTCGAGGATCTCCAGCCCGCAGGTGCCCTGTCCGGTGACGATGTCGAGGTGGTCGAAGGGGTGGATCAGCACCGCCCCGGTCTCCTCCGCGAACCGTTTGGCCTCCACGAGCGCGTCGTCGACGCTGTGCCCGCAGAAGCGGACATCGGCGCCGTAGCCGCGGGTGGCCTTCTCCTTCGGGATCGGCGCGCCCTCGGGCATGAAGACGGTCGACTTGATGCCGAGCATCCGCGCCGCGAGTGCCACCCCCTGGGCGTGGTTGCCGGCGCTGGCGGCGACCACGCCGTTGGCCTTCTCCTCCTCCGAGAGCCGGCACATCCGCAGGTAGGCGCCCCGGATCTTGAAGGAACCGGTCCGCTGCAGGCTCTCCGCCTTGAGCAGGACCGCACCCTCGGCCATCTCCGAGAGCCAGCGGGACTCCTCCATCGGCGTGTAGACCGACACCCCCTCGAGCGCATCACGAGCGGCTCGGATGTCGGCCAGCGTCGGCAGCGGTCCAGGGGCGTTCCGGTCCTCGCTCATGGCGCACACCCTATGCCCTGAGATGCCCTGCGGGCCGGTGCGCACCGGCCCTGGCGGAGCGCGGGAACGGGGTGCCCCAGATCACTGCTGAATTTATTTGCGTGACACATGCATGGCGTGCATGCTTGATACATGCACACGACCAGCCCGTCCCCCGAGCCGACTCTGCTGCCGGAGCCGGCCACCGCCGAGGAGGCGGTGATGTCGGCGATGGTGCGCGTCGGCAAACGGCTGCGCCACCGGATTCCCGGTGAGCAGATCGACTTCGCCAGCCTGCCCCTGCTCAAGACTCTGCACCACTACGGGCCGATGCGGCTCTCCGCGCTGGCGCAGGCACTCGACCTCGACGCCTCGACGGTCAGCCGGCACGCCCGGTCGCTGGAGGACCGCGGCCTGCTCGAGCGGACCGAGGACCCCGCCGACAAGCGGGCGAGCCGGGTCGCGGTCTCGACGTACGGCGCGGAGTGCCTCGAGCAGGGAGCCGCACGGCGCCGCGCCCTGATCGCCGACGCGCTCGCCGACTGGAGCCCCGAGGACCGCGAGAGCCTGCGCGTCCTGCTCCACCGGCTCGCCCTCGACCTGACCAACCATCCCCACAACGAACCCTCCGAGGAGAACTCGTGACCCCCGACTCCCAGGGCTACCTGTCCCACAAGCAGATCCTTGTGGTGATGGCCGGCCTGATGGTGGGCATGTTCCTTGCCGCGCTCGACCAGAGCATCGTCGGCACCGCTCTGCCCCGCATCACCTCCGATCTCGGCGGCCTCGACAAGCTGTCATGGGTCGTCACGGCGTACATGCTCGCCGCCACCGCCTCCACTCCCCTGTGGGGCAAGATCTCCGACCTCTACGGCCGCAAGCCGCTGTTCCAGATCGCCATCCTGACCTTCATGGTGGGCTCGTTCCTCTCCGGCTGGTCGCACAACATCGAGGAGCTGATCGGCTTCCGGGCGGTCCAGGGCCTCGGCGGCGGCGGCCTGATGGCGCTGGCGATGGCCACCATCGGCGACGTGATCCCGCCGCGCGAGCGGGGTCGCTACCAGGGTTACTTCGCCGCGGTCTTCGGCACCTCCTCGGTGCTCGGGCCCGTGCTCGGCGGCTTCTTCGCCGACGGCCCCGGCTGGCAGTGGATCTTCTTCATGAACATCCCGATCGGCCTGGTCGCGCTCGTGATCACCAGTGCGGCACTGAAGCTCAAGCACGTCCGCCGCAACCACAAGATCGACTACCTCGGCGCGGCCACCGTGGTGGCGTCGGTCTCCTCGATCCTGCTCTACACCGCGTGGGCCGGGCCCGACCGCGGCTGGACCTCGGGCATCGGCCTCCTGCTGATCGGCCTCGGCGTCGTGCTCGCGGTCGCGTTCGTGTTCGTCGAGAACCGGGCCGCCGAGCCGATCATCCCGATGCGGCTGTTCCACAACTCGATCTTCTCGATCGCGAACCTGTTCGGATTCCTGATCGGCGTGGCGATGTTCGGGTCGATGATCTTCATCCCGGTCTACCTGCAGGTCGTCGACGGGATGAGCCCGACCAAGTCCGGCCTGGCCATGGTCCCGATGGTGCTCGGCATCTTCACCACGTCCATCGGCGCGGGCCAGCTGATGACCCGCACCGGTCGCTACAAGGTGTTCCCGATCCTGGGGGCCGCGATCGTCATCGGCGCGCTGTTCATGCTCAGCCAGCTCGACGCCGGCTCGCCGTACTGGTTCGCGGGCCTGTCGATGTACGTCATGGGCACCGGGCTCGGCTTCACCATGCAGGTGCTGATCACGGTGGTACAGAACTCCGTGGACCGCTCGGACATGGGCGTGGCGACCAGCTCGGTGGCGTTCTTCCGGCAGATGGGCGGGTCGTTCGGTACGGCGCTGTTCGGCGCGATCCTGTCCAGCCGGCTGGCGATCTACATGGCCGACGCGCTGCAGGGCCTGCCGCGCGGACAGGTGCCGGCCAACGTCAGCAACGCCACCAACAACGTGCAGGCGATCAAGTCGCTGCCCGAGCCGGTGCACGGGTTGGTGACCGGAGCGTTCAGCCACGCGCTGCACGACACGTTCCTGTCGGCCGTCCCGCTGGTGGCGGTGGCGCTGGCGGTGGCCTTCTTCCTCAAGGAGGTGCCCCTCACCGGCCGCGGTACGACGGTGGAGCCGGCGCCGCAGGAGGAGCCCGCCGCGATGCACTGAGCGGCACAAGCGCCGACTCGACAGGTGGGCGGTCAGGGCCCGGTCGGTCCCGTCGTGGGCGGGACGGCCGGGCCTTCGCCTGCCTGGACCGTTCCTCCGGGGGCTGGTCCGGCGGGGGCGGGTCCGGTCGGCGGTGCGGCCGAGGACCGGGCAGCCCCTGGGGACGGTCCGGCGGGGGTGTCCGTGCCGTTGCTGAGGTCGGCCAGGTGCAGGACGACGGCGTTCAGCGCGGCGACGAGAGGTACGGCGACCAGGGCACCCGGGATCCCGGCGACAAGGACGCCCGCACCGATGGCCACGATGACTCCGAGCGGGTGCACCGCCACGAACCGGCCCATCAGGAACGGCTGCAGCACGTGCGCCTCGATCTGCTGCACCGCGACCACGCCGCCGAGCATGATCAGCGCGACGACCGGGCCATGCGCGACCAGCGCGACCAGCACCGCGACGGTCCCGGACAGCAGCGCGCCGATCATCGGGATGAACGCGCCGATGAAGACCAGCACGCCGATCGCGAACACGAACGGCACCTTGAGGATCGCCGCCACCAGCATCACGCCGAGCGCGTCGGTGAACGCCACGAGCACGGTCGCACGCACGAACTTGGTCAGCGACAGCCACGCCACGCGGCCCGAGGAGTCCGCCTTCGGCCGGGAGGCCCGCGGGAACAGCCGCACCATCCAGGACCAGATGCGGGCCCCGTCGGCGAGGAAGAAGAACGTCGCGAACAGCACGATGAAGAACCCGGCGACGATGTGGCTGAGCGCCGTACCGACCTCGGTGACCCGGGTGACCAGCTGCTGGTTACCGGACGTGACCGCGTCCTGCGCCTGTCCGAGCCAGGTGTTGATCTGCGACTCGCTGGCGTGCAGCGGCCCGTTCTTGAGCCACTCATTGATCTGCGCGATGCCGTCGGCGACCTGCTTGGCCAGGTCGTTGGCGCCGGTGGCGATCTGCTGGCCGGCCACGGTGAGCAGCAGGCCCACCAGCGCGAGGCCCCCCACCTCGACGAGGATCGAGGCGACGCCGCGCGGGAGCCCGGACCGGTGCAGCACACCGACCAGCGGCAACATCAGCGCCGCGAACAGCAGGGCGATCACCAGCGGCAGCACGATGACCTCGAACAGCGCGATGCCGCGCAGGATCACGTAGCCGGCCGCGACGATCACCAGGAACCGCCATCCCCACGCCGCCGCGAGGTCGACGCCGTGCGGCACCTGCGCCTGGGCGAAGTTGGACTCCCCCGGCTCGATCACCGGAACCTCCTCCGGCCGGCGCTCGGCGCGCAGCTGTGCCCACTGGTGGGCGAACCGCTCCGCGAAGCGCTCGTCGGACCGACGCCGCTGCGAGGTCCTGAGCCGCTCCATGCTGCGCGTCATGCGGTTGCCAACTCCCATGACGCACAGGCTAGGCGACCCGGCCCGATCCCGGCGTGGCTAGGCCAACGTCATCACGAGTCGGTAGGCGGCGTCGGGGAAGTCGCGCGCCAGCAGCCCCGCCGGAGCAAGGACGTAGTCGTGGTCGACCACCACGCGGGGTGCCCGTGGGACCTGCCAGCCACCGGGCGGCTCGCCCACCCCCGCACCGAGCACCCGGCCGACCAGCTCCGACGAGTTGTGGCGCAGCACGCCACCTGACCCGACGAGCAGGTCCACCTCCCGCAGGTCCTTGCCGGTGCGCTCGACCAGCCGACCGGATCCTGGGCCTGCCTCCGAGGAGAACACCACCTGCTGCCGGCCCGCGTGCCGACGCAGTGCCACGGCGACGGCGGACGCGGCGATCCGCTCGTCGTCCTGTACCTCCTCCATGCCTCGCGGCAGGAACGCCGGGGCCTCGCGCCGTACCCTGGCCGCGTCACGCAGCCGGGACTCCTCCTCCGCGGCGAGCACGCCGGCGGACAGCCCCGCCTCCACGGTGGGGACCGCGCTCCAGCGCATGCCGAGGTCACCCTCGACGGTGCGGCTGACCGGGACGGTGGCGACCACCTCGCGCGCGAGCCCCGCGTCCTCGGGGTCGACCTCCACCACGCTGTGCACGTCGGTGGTCGCCCCGCCCACGTCGACCACGACGACGTCGCCGGCGCCGGGACGCTCCTCGTCGAGGCCGCGGGCCAGCAGCTCGACCGCGGTGAGCACCACGTCCGGGGTCGCGCCGCGGACCATCGTGGCGAACAGCTGGCCCTTCCCGGTCGCGGGGTCGCGTCGCCGGGAGAGGTGCTTCCCGCCGATCACATGGGTCACGAACATCTCCCGGATGGCGGCGCGGGCGGAGTCCGGCGTGAGCACGCCGATCTGCGGCACCACGTTGTCGGCCAGCACGTACGGCGTTCCTGCGGCCGCGAGCAGCGACGCCACCTGAGCGCGGGCGTCGACGTTGCCGGCGACCACGACCGGCTTGCGCCAGCGCGCCCGCGCCAGCGCCGTCGCGCACGAGACCAGCACCTCGGTGTTGCCACCGTCGGTGCCGCCGGTGAGGAGTACGACGTCCGGACGGCTGTCGCGCAGCGCCTTGAGCTGCTCGCGGGACAGCCCGCCGAACCCGACGTGCACGACGCGGCCGCCGCTGGAGAGCGCCACCCGGCGGCCGGCCTCGGCAGTGACGAGCTCCTCGTTGCCCACCACCGCGATCCGCAGCCCGCCGCCCGCCGAGGAGCAGGCGAGAACCTCCGCGTCAGCGGCACGAGGGTCCTGCTCGGTCAACGACGCCAGGCAGGCGTCCCAGCCCTCGAGGACGTCGGTGCCGATCGTGGTGGCGTGCGCGGCGGTGGCCAGCAGCGCACCGGTGCGCACGTCGACCAACGACGCCTTGGTGAACGTCGAGCCGAAGTCGACGCACGCGACGAGGTGGTCACCGGGTGCCGGCGCGGGCGGCGGGCTCAACGCGCGGACAGCGCCCGGTCGAGGTCGGCGATCAGGTCCTCGGCGGTCTCGATGCCGACGCTGAGCCGGACCAGGTCCGCGGGCACCTCGAGGTCGGTGCCGGCCACCGAGGCGTGGGTCATCCGTCCGGGGTGCTCGATCAGCGACTCCACGCCGCCGAGCGACTCGCCGAGGGTGAACACCTCGGTCCGCTCGCACACCGCCAGCGCGGCGGCCTCCCCGGCCTTGACGCGGAACGACAGCATGCCCCCGTACCTCTTCATCTGTCGGGACGCGACCGCGTGCCCCGGGTGCTCCTCGAGCCCGGGGTAGATGACCTGGGAGACGGCCGGGTGCCCCAGGAGGAACTCCACCACCTTCTCGGCGTTGTCGCAGTGCCGGTCCATGCGCACGCCGAGCGTCTTCAGCCCGCGCAGCGTCAGCCACGCGTCGAACGGGCCGGCGACCGCGCCGATGGAGTTCTGGTGGAAGGCGATCTTCTCGGCGAGGTCGAGGTCGCGCGCGACCAGCGCGCCGCCGACCACGTCGGAGTGGCCGCCGCAGTACTTCGTCGTGGAGTGCAGCACCACGTCCGCGCCGAGGGTGAGCGGCTGCTGGAGGTACGGCGAGGCGAAGGTGTTGTCGACGACGAGCAGCGCGCCGGCGTCGTGGACCACCGCCGCGATCGCCTCGAGGTCGCCGACGTTGAGCAGCGGGTTGGTCGGCGTCTCGACCCAGACCAGCGTGGTCTCGCCCGGCCGGATCGAGGCCCGGATCGCGTCGACGTCCGACACGGGGGCGGAGGTGTGCACCAGGCCCCACGGCTGCTCGACCTTCGCGAACAGCCGGTAGGTCCCGCCGTACGCGTCGTCGGGGATCACCACGTGCTGACCGGGTCGGCACAGCGCCTGGATCAACGTGTGCTCGGCGGCGAGGCCGCTGGCGAACGCGAACCCGCGCTCCCCCTCCTCGAGGGCGGCGAGGTTGCCCTCCAGCGCGGTGCGGGTCGGGTTCCCGCTGCGGGAGTACTCGTAGCCGCCGCGCAGCCCGCCCACCCCGTCCTGCTTGTAGGTGCTGGTCGCGTAGATCGGCGGGATCACCGCCCCCGTCGTCGGGTCCGGCTCGTAGCCGGCGTGGATGGCGCGGGTCTCGAAGCCTGCCTTCTGGGCGTGCTCAGTCATGCCGCGAGCCTACCGATCCGGACGCCGGGAAGAACGGGGCCATCCGGGGCGTTGTGCGCTACGAACCGGGGTTGCCCGAGACAAGGAGTGAGACGTGCTGTTCCACCGCCAGAAGCTGGAGATGCCGACGCCCGACACCGCGCTGAAGGGTCACGACGCCCCGTGGTTCCCCCTTCCGGAGAAGAACATCGTGCTCGGCACGCCGCTGGTCACCGACGAGGTGCCGGAGGGCTACGAGGTCGCGCTGTTCGGCCTCGGCTGCTTCTGGGGCGCGGAGGAGATCTTCTGGCAGCTGCCGGGCGTGTGGTCGACTTCGGTCGGGTACGCCGGCGGCATCACCCCCTACCCGTCGTACGAGGAGGTCTGCTCGGGTCTCACCGGGCACACCGAGGCAGCGCGGGTGGTCTTCGACCCCGCCACGGTGTCGTACGGCGACCTGGTGAAGGCGTTCTTCGAGCTCCACGACCCGACGCAGGGCATGCGGCAGGGCAACGACGTGGGCACGCAGTACCGCTCCGCGATCTACACGTTCTCCGCCGCCCAGGAGGAGACCGCGCGCCGGCTCAAGGAGGCCTACGAGCCGGTGCTGCGCGAGCGTGGCTACGGCCCGATCACGACCGAGATCGAGCCGGCTCCGACGTACTACTACGCGGAGGATCTGCACCAGCAGTACCTCCACAAGAACCCCGACGGCTACCGCTGCCACAGCGCCTCGGGCGTGTCGCTGCCGTGGCCGGTCGAGGGCGTCGAGACGAAGCTGGGCTGAACCCTCGTCTGCCCTTCAGCGGCGGGCGGCCGGCTTGCGGGAGCGGGCGGGCTTGCGCTGGGAAGGCACGGCTGCCCCCGTCTCTAGCTCGGCCTTCACGCTCGCTTCGTAGACCGCGGACAGGCGCGTCGTCGTCAGGCAGACCAGAGCGCGCAGCCCTCGAAGGTCCCGTCGTACGGCCGGAGCGGTGCCGGTCGCCGCCGAGCGCCGCCGAGAGGCCACAACGACCGGCACTTCGCGTCTGGACACTGGGCAAAGGCGTACAAACCAGACACCAGGAGGGCGAGGTGCCGGTCGCTCGGGTCGCCTGCCGCGCGCGGGTACGCTCGAAGGCACCATGGACGAGAACAAGGCCCGCCGCGTCGTCGACACCCTGCGCCAACGCGGCACGAACGCGGAGCTGGCCCGCGTGGGCGTCTACCAGTTCGGGGTCAGCGTCAACCTGCCGGACGGCCGGGTCGCCACCTGGGACTCCGACGGTACGGCGGCCCTCGAGGCGCAGGTGATGCGCAACGGCATGCTGGTCGGCTACGTGCCCGCGATCGAGGGGTCGGACGACTTCACCGAGGGGCAGGTCGTCGACGCGATCGTGCGCACCGACTACGACCGGCCGGTCGCCCACCAGCGCAGCACCGCCCCACCGCCGGCCGCACCGCTGCCGGTCAAGGGCGGGCTGTTCCGCCGGTTCATGGACGGCTTCCGCTACCGCTGAGCGCCGCGGCGGCCGTCCTCGCGCGGCGCCACCAGCCGCGGCAGCAGCGCGAACGCGAGACCCGCGACCACCGCGAGCGCCCCTCCGGTCAGCCACACCGACGGTGCCGGGCTCAGTCCCACCAGCGCCCGCGCGGCGGCCCAGGTCCCCGCGGTTACGAGCGCCAGCACGCCGGTCCGCCCGGCCCACAGCGACAGCAGCCGGCCATCCAGCCGGGTCCCGGGCGGCCCCGAGGCGGCCAGCGCGCAGGACACGTGCAGCACGAGCACGGCCAGCCCGGCCACGAGCGTCCAGCCGCCGAGCCGCCCGGGGACGCTCACCAGCCACTGCAGCGCCAGGACCAGCACGAGACCGAGCGGCGCGGCGGAGTCGGGGACCAGCACGCTCCCGGCGCAGAGCAGCACCGCGGCACCCACCCACAGCACCGGGACCCCGCCTCCGGCCAGCGCCGCGGCCAGCAGGAAGATCGTGGTGGCCGCCACCGCGGCCAGTCGCAGCAGCCACTGCTGGCGACTCAGACGCGCCAGGTCCTCGAGCGCTCCGGCGATGCCCTTCACCGCCGCACCGCCTTCGGCGCGCCGGCACGACGGGCGAGCCGTCGCAGCACCTCGTCCAAGGTGCCGGGACCGCGCCACGCCACCACCGGGATCCCGGCACGTTCCAGGTGGGTGAGCGTGGCCTCGCGCTCCAGCCGCCGCAACCGCCAGGCCAGCCGCCTGGTCGGCTCGTCGAAGCCGACCGCGTCGGGCAGCGTGTCCACCACCACGACGTCGAGCCCCCGCCGCGCGAGCGCGGTCGTCGTGGCGACCGCCGCCTCGGCGAGCATCGGGGACAGCACGACCACCACCGCGCCCGCCGGGACATGGCCGGCGGCCGCACCGCCCTTGCCCGGTGAGACCCGGGCGAGGGTGTCGAGCAGCCGTCGCAGGTGCGCCCGGCCGGCACGCGCGGGCACGACGTGGTTGCGGGCCGCGCCGAGGACCCGCAGCCCCACCCGGTCACCCAGCCGGAGGTGGTGCTCGGCCACCGCGGCCGCCGCCCGGACCGCGACGTCCAGGCTGCTGGCCGCCTCGTCGGGAGCCGCAGCACCGCCGAGGTCCACCGAGGCGTCGACCAGCAGGAGCACGCTGGTGTCCTCGTCAGCCACGGTCGTGGTCACATGGAGCGTGCCGGTGCGCAGCGACACCGGCCAGTGCAGGCGCCGCAGCCGGTCACCGACCGCGAAGGGCCGGATGCCGGCGAACTCGCTGCCGCTGCCGGTACGACGGGCGAGGTGGGCCCCGACGACCCCGAGTGGATGCGGCGCCGGAGCCGAGGCGTCGAACGCACCCGGCACGGGCAACGTGGTCAGCGTGGTCGGCGCCAGCGGCACCGGGCCGTGACGGTAGCCGCCCCAGTGGCTCCACACCGCCGCCCGTCCCTGGCCCACGGACCGCTGGCCCCATCGCGTGCTGCGCAGGGCCACGTCGACCTCCGCGCCGGGCCCGACCACCCGAGCGGCCACCACCCCGGACGCCGGCGATGTGGCCGTCCACGCCTGCGGGGCCAGCGCGACGAGCGCGTGGTCGGCCCCGTCGGCGTCGGCCAGCGACGTGCGTACGACGGTCGCCTGCCCCTCGCGCAGCGACGCGTGCCGCGGGGCGCTCTGCCAGCGCGGCGCGCGGGAGGGCCGCCGTACCACCGCCAGCGCCGCGTGCAGGGCGGGAGCCGCGACCAGCACCAGCAGGTCCGGGCGGCCGAGGAGCACCGCGGCCAGCGCCACCGTCACCGACGCGAGCCCGGCCCGCAGCAGCGTGTGCGTCGGCAGCCAGCCGGTCACGGCCGCGGACCGCCCGGGGCGACGAACGCCGCCGAGGGCGTCTCGACCTGCGCCAGCACCGACCGCACCACGGTCGCGCCGCTGGCCTCGGTCATCCACAGCTCGGGCTTCACGCTCACCCGGTGCGCGAGGACCGCGGGCGCCACCGCCTTGACGTCCTCGGGCACCACGTAGTCACGGCCGGCGATGACCGCGAACGCGCGCGCACACAGCATCAACGCCAGCGCGCCGCGAGGCGAGGAGCCGATCAGCACGTGTGGGTGCTCGCGGGTCTCGGCGGCCAGTGCCACGCAGTAGCGGCCTACGCTCTCCTCCACTTCGACGGTCTCGACCGCAGCCTGCATGGCCAGCAGCCCCTCGGCATCGGTGACGGCACGCAGCTGTTGGGCCTCCTGCCGTCGCTCCATGCGCCGACGCAGGACGTCCCACTCCTCGTCGCGGCTGGGGTAGCCGAACGCGACGCGCATCAAGAACCGGTCGAGCTGCGCCTCGGGCAGCGGGTAGGTGCCCTCGTGCTCGACGGGGTTCGAGGTGGCCAGCACGTGGAACGGCGCGGCCAACGGGAAGGTCTGGCCCTCCACGCTGATCTGGCGCTCCTGCATCGCCTCGAGCAGCGCCGACTGGGTCTTCGGCGGCGTGCGGTTGATCTCGTCGGCCAGCAGCAGCCCGGTGAACAGCGGCCCCTGCCGGAAGGCGAACTCACCACGGCTCTGGTCGTAGATGAATGACCCGGTGAGGTCCGCGGGCAGCAGGTCGGGGGTGAACTGGGCACGCGCGAAGGTGAGCCCGAGCGTCTGTGCGAACGACCGCGCCGCGAGCGTCTTGCCCAGCCCGGGGAGGTCCTCGATCAGCACATGCCCGCCGGCGAGCAGAGGCGACGAGCACCAAGGTGAGCTCCTGGCGCTTGCCGACCACCGCCCGCTCCACCTCGTCGAGCACCTCCGCGGCCCGCCGGGAGACCTCGGGAAGGTCGAACTCGGTCACATCTCCTCGATTCGGTCGATGAGTACGTCGATCTGGTGGACGGTCAGACGCGGGAACGGTGGCCGCGTCGCCGCGAAGCGGTCCAGCTCGGGGCCCATCAGGACGGCGGCGCGCTCCGGGTCCGCGGCCCGGCTCACCCCGTGGCGTACCAGCAGGACCTGGTCGGCGACCCCCATGAGCTGGTCCCACAGGCCGCTGTCCACCTCCCGGGCGAGCAGGTGGCTGTCGACCGTTCGGGCAAGGGTGTCGAGTCGGCTGTCGCTGCCCGGGGCGCGCACCGGCGTCTCGTCGTCGAGCCTCCAGTCCGGCTGCTCCTGCTCGGCGAGGGCGTCGGCGAACAGGGCGGCGACCGCCGCGGCGGCCAGGACGACCAGCGCGAGCAGCCCGAACGAGGGGCGGTTGCCGAGCAGGGAGGCGACCACACTCACGCCGAGCCAGACCAGTGCCGCGGCGGCCGCACGGCGGCGCCAGGACCGTGCCGGACCGGTCATCGACGACCCGCGGCCGTCGGGTCCGGCATGCCGAGCTCCTGCCGCAGCCGCTCGAGCAGGTCGTGGGCCGTCGTACGCGCCGCCTCGTCCAGGTGATGCCCGGAGAACCGCGCCTCCCGGTAGAGCGCGGCCAGCATGCCCACCGCCCGCGGATCGAGGTCGAGCGCGTGCAGCAGCCGGACGGTGAGCTCCGTGGAGGTCTCGGCCGGCGCCCGTCGCACCCCGAGCTCGCCGACCAGCTGCTCGAGGGCCAGCCAGCAGCGGATGACGCCCTCACGTGGCGATCCGTCGGCGAGGACAGCGACCAGCGTGTCCGTCCGGCGAGCCATGACCTCGCGCAGGTCGCGCAGGTCCGGAAGCGGCTCGACGTCGGGTTCGCCCGGGCGAGCCGCCGGCCGCTGCCGGCCGGGCGGGCGGTGGTTCCACAGCCACCACAGGACGCCGCCGCCCGCGGCGCACGCGACGAGGACGGCCGACCAGGCCAGGAGCGACTGCAGCCAGCTCAGATCCACCCCGGTGAGCGGCGGACGGGAGGGGAAGCCGCCACCGCCCGAAGCCTTGAGCTGCGGCGCCGAGTGGTCGGCGGCACCGTGGGCGTGGAAGTACGTCGGAGCGTGCGGCGCGAGGTGGGCCGGGCCGGCGGCCGACGCCCAGAGCAGGATGCCGAGCCCGCCCACCGCCGCAGCGGCACTCACGAACGTCCGTGCGGTCCCCGTCACGCGGGAGAGCCTACTGCGGGTGGCCCCAACGCGAGAGGCAGAACCACCTAGGCAGGTCTGCCGGATACCGGCCCCTCCTGCCTAGCGTCAGCCGGGGAGACGGAGCCGTCTCCCTTGCCCATGAGGAGCATCGAATGGTGTCACGCAGGAGAGCGGCCCTGGTGTCGCTGGTAGCGATCGGGACGGCGGCCACCGCGATGGCGGCCCCGTCCACGTCGACGGCCGCAGAGCGAGGGGGCGGGGTGTCGGTGGTCACGAGGCACCTGGACGGCCCCTTCGGGCTGCAGAAGGCGAGGAAGCACCGCGGGTTCGTGGTGGCCGAGAGCGAGTCCGGCCAGGTCACGCGGGTGCTCAAGAACGGTCACCAGCACGCGATCCTCAACGGCGCGCCCGGGGTGGCCGGTGTCGCGGCCAGCCCCACGCGGGTGTTCGCGGTGATCGGCGGGCCCAACGAGCAGGGTCAGCCCTCGGGAGGCAAGTACGGCTCCTCCAAGGTGCTGCGGATGGACTACCGCGGCGGCCACCTCACGGTCATCGCCGACCTGATGAAGTACGAGCTCAAGCACAACCCCGACGGCCAGGTCCAGTTCGTCAACGGCAGCCCGGTGGACTCGCTGTCCAACCCCTTCAGCATGACCTGGTCTCGGCACGGGCTCTTCGTCGCCGACGGCGGCGCGAACGACGTGCTCAAGGTCAACCCGCGCACCGGCCGGGTGTCGACGTTCTTCGTGCCACCGACCGTCAAGGACGTGGCAGCCTGCAAGGGAGCGCACGCCAACGCCAACCCGGGCACGAAGGGCTGCGACCCGGTGCCGACCGGCGTGCAGGTGAGGAACGGCAGCCTCTACGTCAGCACGCTCGGCGCTGAGGCGCCCGGCGCGGGGCGCATCTACAAGCTCGACGTACGCACCGGACACGTGCAGCGGGTGTGGAAGGGGTTCACCGCCCCCACCGGCATCGCGGTGCGCCGCGACGGCCGGGTGTACCTCTCCGAGGTCCTGTACGGCGCGCCCGCCGGCCAGCCTCCGAAGGGCTTCGACCCGGCCAGCGTCGGCCGGCTCACCCGCATCGACCACGGGCATATCACGCACGCCCAGGTGACGATGCCGACCGGGCTGGTGCTCAAGAACGGCGACCTCTACTCCTCGGCGTGGAGTGTCGCGTCGTTCATGGGGATCCAGCACGCCGGCCAGGTGGTGAAGGTCTCCGAGCGCGCGTTCAGGTAGGCCAGAGCGCGCCGCGAACCCCGGACATCGAGCCCCGGACGTCGAGTCTGTCGAGACGTCCGGGGCTCGGTCACGCCCGTCGTACGTCGCCCCCGAGACGTCGAGCCTGTCGAGACGGCCCGGGCCGCTTCCGGGCAGACCCTCGCGAGCCTGACACGCTGGTGAGATGCCGAACGAGTCCGCACCCGGCGACCCCGCCGAGATCGTGCCGAACGACCGTGCCGGCTCGTTCCTCGTCCGGGTCGGCGGGCGG
The DNA here is from genome assembly GCA_963816325.1 of uncultured Actinomycetota bacterium. Lineage (GTDB taxonomy): Bacteria > Actinomycetota > Actinomycetes > Propionibacteriales > Nocardioidaceae > Nocardioides_B. The sequence goes on from CAWFKC010000003.1 coordinate 119,135, forward strand.
GACCAGTCCCTCGTCGACCTGACGGACCCGACCCGGCTGGTGTTCGACTACGTGCGGCGCATGGGCGACGTCCTCGACGCCGTCGCGAAGCCCGGGGCCACGCTGCGGGTGCTGCACATCGGCGGGGCCGGGCTCACCCTCCCCCGCTACGTGGCCGCCACCCGGCCCGGCTCCCGACAGGTCGTGCTCGAGCCCGACGAGGAGCTCACCGAGCGGATACGCGCCGAGCTTCCGCTGCCGCGGAGGAGCGGGATCCGGGTCCGTCCCGTCGACGGCCGGCGCGGGCTGCCCGAGGTGCGCTCGGGCTCGTTCGACGTCGCGGTGCTCGACGCCTACCGGGACGGCCGGGTGCCCGAGGAGCTGCTCACGGTCGAGTGCTTCGCCGAGGTCGCCCGCGTGCTCACCGGCGAGGGCGTGCTTCTGCTCAACCTCAGCGACCGCGCGCCGTTCTCCCTCACCCGCGACGTGGTCAGCGGCCTGCGAGCGCGGTTCGCCTCGCTGCTGGTCGGCGCGGAGCCGGCGACGTTGCGGGGACGCAGACCGGGGAACCTGCTCCTCGTCGCGACGGACGGCGAGCCGCCCGCTGCCGGCCTGCGACGAGCGGCGACGGTCTCGGCCTCGCCGTACCGGGTGATCACCGGGCCCGACGTGAGCAGCTTCTTCGGCGGCGGCACCCCGCGACAGGACCACGCGACCTAGCCGAGTCGGCGCTTCCGCCGCCCCTCACCCCGCCGAGTCGGCGCTTGCGCCGCGCCCTGACCGGCGCAAGCGCCGACTCAGCCGAGGCCGGTGAGGGCGTCGCCGAGGTCGACGAGCGCGCGGGGCGGCACGTTGCCGAACCCGATGACCTCCACGCTGAGGTCCCCCCGGGTGAAGTAGAGCGTCGTGGTCGACGTGCCCTTCTCCGAGCCGGTGGTGAGGTAGCCGGTCACGCCCGCCACGGCCGGTCGGACCACGACCGGGCGCCCGGCGATCGTGTGGTCGGGACCCGGTTTCGCTTCGGGCATCCCGCCGACGAACATCGTCACCTCGGGTCCGGACGGCGTGCCGGACACGTTGCCGGCGGCGTCGGTGACCTCCGCGGCGGGCGCCGACGCGAGCAGGAACGTCTTCACCCAGTACTGGCCGGGGGTGGGGCCGACCGGCATGCGCTCGACCGAGTCGGGAGCCCGGCGGACCGGGAACCCGGGAGCCGGGTCGGGCAGCGAGACCTGCCGAAGGCCGACGCGGGTGGGCGCGGCGGCGGTGTCGGTCGACGACGTCTCGGTCGGCGTGGGCGCTCCTGAGATGGACGGCTCCTGCGTCGGCTGCCCGGGCGTGGGCTGGCCGGGAGTGGGCTGGGTCGGAGCGACCGCGGTGGGCGCGCTCGTGGCGAACCCGGCGGGACCGGCGTCCCGGGCGTGCAGCTGCCCGACGGCCAGGGTCGACCCCAGCGCGATCGCCCCGACGGCGACCAGGGCGGTCGTCCCGGCCACGGCCCGGCGGCGGGCCCGCAGCCGGCGCCCGCGGCGGATGACCAGGTCCGGGTCGATCGCGGACACCGGAGCGTTGCTGCCGGCCTGCCGGAACAGCTCCTCGAGGTCGATGCTCATGACGCGTCCTCCGTGGCTGCCGTCGAGCGGGTGCCCTCGAGCGCCCTCGGGTGGCCGTGCTGCTCGAGATGGGTACGGATCGCCGCCGAGCCGCGCGACAGCCGGCTCTTGACCGTGCCGCTGGGCAGGTCCATGAGGGCGGCGATCTCGCCGACGGAGAGGTCCTCGGTGAAGCGGAGCACGACCACGGCCCGCTGGCCCGACGGCAGCGCGGTGAGGGCCGCACGCAGGAGAACGTCGGCCTCCTCCACGTCGGCGAACGCCCGCGCCGCCTTGTCGTCGGCGGCCTCCGGGACCGCGTCCGTCACGTGTTCCCGGCGCCAGGGCCGGCGTCGCGCGTCGATGAACTTGTGCACGAGGACCCGGTTGGCGTAGGCGTCGACGTTGCTTCCCCGGGCCACCCTCGACCAGCGGGCGTACAACGCGATCAGGGTGTCCTGGACGAGGTCGTCCGCGGTGTGCCAGTCACCGCACAGCAGGTACGCCTTGCGACGCAGGGCCGGGAGCTCGGGCCGCCAACCAGTCGCGGAAGCCCTGCTCGTCCGCGACCGGTCCGCCGGGTCGGTGCTCCTCCGTGCGTGCCATCTGCTCCCCGTTCTGTCCGCGCCGCGAGGGCCTCTCGCACCCTAAGCGAGACAGCGCGCCCGGAACGTTCCATGCCGGGTGCGTTATCCGGTTGATTCCTTGCCCGTGCTGGCGGTTGGGTGGGGCCATGACCGAGCACCCGATCCAGGTGCGCCGGGCGAGCGACGCGGAGCGCTTCCTGGCCACCGACCACACCGTCTGGTTCGACGAAGTCCCTTCCGCGGCCACGGAGGTGCAGCTTCTCGGCCTCGCCGAGGAGCACCGCTTCGCCGCGGAGGTGGAGGGCTCGGACCCCTCGACCTACCCGGGCATCTACGCCGTGTTCCCGCTGACCCTGTCGATCCCCGGGCCCGAGGCCGGGCTGCGGCAGGCGCCGTGCGCGGGCCTCACCTGGGTCGGGGTGCACCCGGACCACCGACGGCAGGGGGTGCTCACCGCGATGCTGCGCCACCACTTCGAGCAGGTGCACGAGGAGGCCGACACCCACGTCTCGGCGCTGCACGCCAGCGAGCCGGCGATCTACGGCCGGCACGGGTACGGGCTCGCCTCGCTGGAGCAGTACGTCACCTTGGGCAGGGGTACGACGCTCCGGGCGCCGCACCTCGACGAGGCAGCCGGCGCGATCACCACGCAGATGGCCACCGTGACCGACGCGGACGTGCCGAAGCGGATGCGCGAGTGCCACCTCGCGGCGGCCGGTCTCGGGTCGGTGGTCGGCGAGCTCGGCTACTACGCGCGGCTGTGCTACCAGCTGCCGGAGCAGACGCGGGACAAGGAGCCGTGGCGGATCCTCTTCGCGCGCCGCGACGGCCAGGACGTCGGGTTCGCGATGTTCCGCCGGCACCAGAAGTGGGAGAAGGCCCGCCCCTCCGGCGAGCTCACGGTGTGGGCCCTCGTCGGCGACCAGGCCGCGCGGCTCGCGCTGCTGCGGCGGCTGGTCGACTTCGACCTGATGGGATCGGTGAAGGTCGGCGCCGTCGGGGTCGACGACCCACTGGTGCTCTGGGCCGGCGGTCCGCGGTCCACCTCCGACGTCGAGACCTACGACAGCCTGTGGGTGCGGCTGGTCGACCTGCCCGAGGCGCTCATGGACCGGGCCTGGAGCGCACCGTGCGACGTGGTCGTCGAGGTGAGCGACGCCGCCGCCCCGTGGAACGAGGGCAGCTGGCGGATCCACGTCGACCACGCCGGCATCCCGACGGTGGAGCGCACCGGCGCCGAGTCCGACGTACGCCTGGGCGTGGACGCGCTCGGCGCGGCGTACCTCGGCGGCGGCAACCTGGTCGCCCGGCACCGGGCCGGCCTCGTCGAGGAGCGCCGGCGCGGCGCGGTCACCGAGCTGTGGCGGGCGATGCGCACCGACGTGACACCGACCGCCGCCGTCGGGTTCTGACGCGGATCAGGTCTCGACCACGTCGCCGCCGTGCACGGCCACCGCGACCGGGCTGAGCGGTCGCGGCGCCGGGCCGCCGGTGTTCGTGCCGGTGGCCGCGTCGTACGTCGACCCGTGGCACGGGCACCTGAGGACCTTCCCGTCCGGCGCGACCGTGCAGCCCATGTGCGTGCAGACCGCTGAGAACGCCACGACCTTGCCGGCGCTGGGCCGGGACACGATCAGCGGCTTGCCGGCGGGGTCGGTGGCCGAGACCGCGCCGCCGACCGGGATGTCGGCGACCCTGGCGAGCGCCCGGTTGCCCGTCGCGCGGCCCGGTCCCGGGTCTGCGGCACCGTCCCCCGGGCTGTCTTGGCTGCCGCCGCACGCGGCGAGCACGCCGAGCCCGGCCACCGCGCCGGAGCCGCCCACCAGCACCGCGCGACGTGACACGTTCTTCCCCATGCCCCTGCTCCTGTCCCGGGTCGACTGTCGGTGACGGTGCATACGCAGGCCGCCCGCCGACGGTTCGACCTGAACCGAGACCGCCTCGGCCGCGTTGAGCGGACAAGAGGGTCCCGATCGACGAACGGAGTCGGACATGCTGGTTCGCGTGGTCACCGCCGCGGCGGTGCTGGTGTCGGCGGTGGTGCACCTGCGGCTGTGGTTCGAGGGCTTCCGCGACATCGCGGTGATCGGGCCCTCGTTCATGCTCAACGCGGCGGCGGGGCTGGTGATCGCCGTTGCGCTGGTGGCGTGGCGGCACTGGGTCCCGCTGCTGCTCGCGGCCGGGTTCGGCGCCGCCACCCTCGCCGCGTTCGTGGTGTCGGCGACGGTCGGGCTGTTCGGGGTGCACGAGCGGTGGACCGGCGGCGCGGTGCTGACCGCGGCGGTCTCCGAGGTCGTCGCGGTCCTCGGTGCCCTGCTGGCGCTGCGGTCCGAGCGCCGGTCAGCCGGCCAGCCTGAGCACCGGGTGCCCGTCGGCGGTGCGCAGCTCCACTGAGGCGATCTCCGCGCGGTCGGCGGCGGTGGCGGCGGTGAGCCGCATCGTCCGGCCCGGTACGGCGTGCCAGGTGGCGACCTGCTCGGTGCGGCCGTCGCGGGTGCGCACGACCAGCGCGTACGACGGCGCGGAGGGGCTCCCGTAGCGGCCGGGGTCGTCGTAGCTGCAGGACAACGACAGCCGCGTGCCCCACGGGACGGCCTCGAAGGCGACCGTGGCGTGCACCGGGGCCGCCGCCACCGGGGTCATCGGCAGGCCGGCCGCGACTGCGGCGCTCGTGGCGGGACGGGGCGTGTCGTGCAGCGCGACGCCGGCGCCCGCGGCTCCCCCGGCGGCGACGAGCACCGCGGCCGCCGCGACGGCCAGCCACCGCCCGGTGCGGTGCCGCCGGGTCCGTCGTACGTCCGCGAGGAGGGCGGGCAGCAGGGACGGCGGCGGTGGCCCGACCGGCGGCGTCTCGAGCACCTGCGGGGCGACCCGGTCCAGCAGCCCGGGCAGCCCGGCCAGCTCGCGGACGGCGACCGCGCAGGGCTCGCAGGCCGCGAGGTGCTGCTCGTACTCCCGGCGCTCCGCGGGCGCGAGCGCGCCGAGGACGTAGGCACCGTCGTGATGGGCGTACGCGCACCTCATGCGCCCACCCCCCTCTCCTCCAGCGCCAGCCGCAGCGCCCGCAACGCGTAGTGGGTCCGCGACTTCACCGTGCCCTCCGGAACGCCGAGCCGGCGGGCCGCCTCGGCCACGGACAGGCCCTTGTAGTAGCACTCGACGAGGACCGCGCGGTGGTCGGCCGACAGCCGGGTGAGCGCGTCGGCGACCACCCAGGAGAGCAGCAGCTCGTCGGTGCGGTCGCCGGCCCCCGGAGCCTCCGGCGGGTCCGCGACCGTCAGCTCCGGGCGCACGCGTCGCGACCGCCACTCGTCGACGACGATGTTGCGAGCGACCGTGAACAGCCAGGCGCGCACCGAGCCCTGGGACCCGTCGAGGGCCGAGGAGTGCCGCCACGCCCGCAGCATGGTCTCCTGCACCACGTCCTCGGCGCGGCCCCGGTCGTTGCCGGTCAGCCGCACGACGTAGCTCCACAGGGCCGCCGCATGCTCCTCGTGCAGCGCCTGCATCAGCGCGACCTCGCTGTCTGCCACCGGACCTCCTGCCGTGTCCTACGGCGAACGGCCCCGAGAGGTTCAGTGTGGACCTCCTCGTGCCAGGATCGACAGGTGCTGACTCGCTGGGGCCGGGAGCTGGACCCGACGCAGGTGCTCCCCGAGTACCCCCGGCCGCAGCTGGTCCGTGACTCCTACCTCAACCTCAACGGCTGGTGGGACTACGCGGTCACGGCCGCCGGCTCGGGCCCGCCGACGACCTGGGACGGGCGGATGCTGGTGCCGTTCTCGCCGGAGGCGGAGCTGTCGGGGGTCGGGCGGCAGCTGCAGCCCGACGAGCTGCTGTGGTACCGCCGCTCGCTCACGCTGCCGTCCGGCTTCGCCGTGCCCGGCGGGCGGGTGCTGCTGCACTTCGGCGCGGTCGACCAGACCTGCACCGTGTGGCTGGACGGGGTCGAGGTGGGCGGGAACCACGGCGGGTACCTGCCGTTCACGTGCGACCTCTCCCCGGCTCTGGGCCGGCCGGTCGAGCACGAGCTCGTGGTGCGGGTGCGCGACGTGAGCAACAACCGCGGGCCGAGCAGTGGCAAGCAGCGGCTGGCGCGCGGCGGCATCTGGTACACGGCGCAGTCGGGGATCTGGCAGACGGTGTGGGTCGAGTCGGTGCCGGACTGGTACGTCGAGGCGCTGCACCTCGAGCCGCGGCTGGCGGAGTCGGCGCTGCGGGTGACCGTCGTGGCCCCGGGGACCGAGCCGTCCCGGGAGGTCGAGCCTGTCGAGACCACCGCCCTCGTCCGCGTGCTCGACGGCGGCAGCCTCGTCGCCTCGGCCACGGTCCCCGTCGGCGTGGCCACGGACATCGCGCTGGCCGCCGTACGCCCGTGGACGCCGGAGGATCCGCACCTGTACGACGTCGAGGTGGAGCTCGGGGCCGACCGGGTGAGGTCGTACGTCGGGATGCGGTCGTTCGGGGTCGGTCCCGACGACGACGGCGTGCCGCGGCTGCTGCTGAACGGCGCGCCGTACCTCCCGCGCGGGGTGCTCGACCAGGGGTACTGGTGCGACGGGCTGATGACCGCGCCCAGCGACGAGGCGATGGTCTACGACATCACGACGATGAAGCGGCTCGGGTTCACGATGCTGCGCAAGCACGTGAAGGTGGAGCCGCTGCGGTGGTACCACCACTGCGACCGGCTCGGGATGCTGGTCTGGCAGGACCTGGTCAACGGCGGCGGGCGCTACCGGACCGCGGCGGTGACCTGGCCGGGGCGGTGGCCTGCGCTGTGGCCGGTGCGGCTGCGCGACGACCGTCCGGTGTGGCGCTCGGTGCTGGGGCGGGCCGACCCGGTTTCGCGGCAGGAGCTCCTCGACGAGCTGGAGCGCACCGTGGCGCTGCTGCGGAGCGCTCCGTCCCTGGCGGCGTGGGTGCCGTTCAACGAGGGCTGGGGGCAGTTCGACGCGAACGACGTGGCCCGGCGGCTGGCGGCGCTCGACCCCACGCGGCCCATCGACCACGCCAGCGGCTGGCACGACCAGGGCGGCGGAGACCTGTGGAGCGTCCACGTGTACGGCCGCCGGTTCCGGGTGCCGCGGCGGCGTGGCGGGGAGCGGCGGGTGCTGGTGCTCTCGGAGTACGGCGGCTACGACCTGGCGGTGACGGGTCACACCTACGGCGAGGGGGACTTCGGCTACCGGCACTTCGAGACCGCCGGCGCGCTGGGTGACGCGTTTCGCCGGCTGCACGTCGAGGAGCTCGCGCCCGCGGTGCGCGCCGGGTTGGGCGCCACCGTCTACACCCAGGTCTCCGACGTCGAGGACGAGCTGAACGGGCTGCTGACCTACGACCGGGAGGTGCTCAAGCTCCCGGAGGAGCTCGTCCGCGAGGCGCTCGCGGCGCTCCGCCTCCCCTGACCCGCCGACTCGGCGCTTGTGCCGCCCGGGAACCCGCCGAGTCGGCGCTTGTGCCGCCCGGGAACCCGCCGAGTCGGCGCTTGTGCCGCTTCAGGTCAGCGGCAGGAACATCACGTGCAGCCCGACGTACCCCTGGGTCGGATGCGCGAAGGCGCCCGGCACCGTGCCGACCACCTCGAAGCCCAGCGACTGCCACAGCGCCACGGCGACGGTGTTGGTCTCGACGACGGCGTTGAACTGGATGCCCCGGTAGCCCTGTGCACGGTGCCAGGCCACCATGTCCTCCGCCAAGGCGCGTCCGGCTCCCTTGCCCCGCGCCGCGGGACCCACCATGAAGCTGGCCGTCCCGATGTGGGCGCCGCGCCCCGGCCGGTTCGGTCCCATCTTCGCGCTGCCGAGCACGACTCCGCCCTCGACCGCGACGGCCGTACGCCCCGGCGGCACCTCCATCCACAACGCTTGCGCCTGCTCGCAGGTGACGTCCGGGTCGTAGGTGTAGGTCTCCCCCGCCCGCACGATGTCGCGGAAGAACGGCCAGATCTGCGGCCAGTCGTCGTCGGTCGCCTCGCGGATCTCCACGGCGGCGACCCTAGTCGAGGCCTCGGGTGGTGACGCAGTACGCCCGGCCGGCCGGATCGCGCAGCGTGGTCCAGTCCTCGGTACGTCGTACGGCGGAGGCGCCTAGGTCGAGATGGCGGCGGACCTCGGCGTCACGGTCGTCGGCGGCGAGGTCGAGGTGCACGGTCGCGACGTACTGCTCCTGCTCGAGCCGCTGCAGCAGGAACCTCAGCGGCAGCTCGCCGGGCACCACCAGGCGCGCGAACTCGGTGCGGGGACGTACCTGGCGCGCCGGCCAGCCGGTCAGCGTCGCCCAGAAGGCGCTCTCGGCCTCGAACCTCGACGGCGGGACATCGATACAGACCTGGTCGAGCTGGCTCCGCCCGCCCTGCCAGAGCACCGGCGGCGGCCGCTCACGCCCGGGGCCCCCGACGACGCAGAACGTCAGTCCGGCGGGCGAGCCGCAGACGACGTACCCGGCCTCGAGGTAGCTCGCGCTGCCGCCGAGCTCCTCGACCCGCGTGGCCAGGCCGAGAACGTCGTCGGCGTGCAGGTCGAGGTGCATGCCACCGGGCGGCGACTGGATGACGGTCTGCACCCGCAGGTACGGGTCGCCGTCGGTCGGCTGCAGCGTCGCGAACTCTCCGCGCGGGCCCCGCCGCGGCGACAGGACCGAGCCGGTCACCTGGCACCAGAACCGTTCGGTGCCCGGCGCGCGCTCCTCGTCGCTGTCGAGGAAGGCCGTGACCCAGCGGACCCGGCTCATCCTTCGAGCGGCACGCAGTCGTTGCCGCAGGAGCCGTCCGCAGGGGTGGCAGGATGGTCGGCCGGGCGGTGCAGCACCGCACGCGCGGGTACGACGGACGCGCCGTCGTCGCGCGTCGCGGCCTCCCCGTCCACGATCAGCGAGTAGCCTCCCTGCTCGCGCGGCGGGAACAGCAGCGTCACACCCGGACGGGAAGCGAGGTTCGTGCGGGTGCGGTTGCCCAGACCGACCACGGTGAGCGCACCTCCGTCGAGCCGCGGCTGCACCGCGACGGCGTGCGCGCGGGCGTCGTCGGAGACCGTGAGGAGGTACGCGAAGTCGTACTCGCCCATCGTCTTGCCGAGCTGGTCCAGGTCCACCTTGACGCTCATGCGGTCAGGCTACGCGGCACAAGCGCCGACTCGCGCCGATCCCGCCCGGCACAAGCGCCGGCTCGGGGTCAGAGGTCGACCCAGAGCTCCCCGGCCGGCTGGGCGTGCGCCGCCCCGCCGGTCACCGCCGCGAGCAGGTCGTCGAAGTCCGCCGCCTCGTCCGCCGGCACCGCGACGTGCAGCAGCGCCCGCTGGCCGTAGTCGACGCCGAGCACCGAGATCCCCCGGCTCCGCAGGTCGTTCTCCAGGCGCGCCGCCTCCGCGTGACCGGCCTCGACGTCGTACCGCACCGCCAGCCGCCGCTCGGTCACTCCGGCCCCGTCGAGCGCCGAGCGGACCGCGTCGGAGTAGGCGCGGACCAGCCCGCCGGCCCCGAGCAGGACGCCGCCGAAGTAGCGCGTCACGACCGCCACCACGTCGGACAGCTCGCGGCCGCGCAGCACCTCGAGCATCGGCGCTCCGGCCGTGCCGGCGGGCTCGCCGTCGTCACTGGAGCGCTGCACCTGCCCGTCGGGGCCGAGCACGAACGCCGAGCAGTGGTGACGCGCGTCCCAGGCCTGCTTGCGGATCCGCTCGACGACCGAGCGCGCCTCCTCCTCGGTCGCGACCCGTTCCACGTGCCCGATGAACCGCGACCGCTTCACCTCGATCTCCGTGGTGGCGGTCCGCGCGACGGTCCGGTAGGCGGTGGTCACAGCAGCACGTCCGTGCCGATCTTCACGGCGAAGGCCACGACCACCAGCAGGAAGAACACCCGCACGAACCGGGACCCGCGGGCCACGGCGGTGCGCGCGCCGACGTACCCGCCGACCAGGTTCGCCGCGCCCATCACCAGGCCGATCCGCCACATCACCGCGCCCTGCGGGATGAACACGCACAGCGCGGCGATGTTCGTGGCCCAGTTGGCCAGCCGCGCCTTCGCGGACGCCTCGAGGAAGCTGTACCCGAGCAGGCCGACCAGGGTGAACACGAAGAACGAGCCGGTGCCCGGCCCCAGCGCGCCGTCGTAGAAGCCGATCACCAGGCCGGTGGCGACCGCCGCGAGCGTGTGCCGGTGGCCGGAGAACCGCAGCTCGGTCAGCTCGCCGATCTGCGGGCGCACCAGCACGTAGCCCCCGACCACGACGAGCACCACCAGGATCACCGGGTCGAACACCGACCGGGGCAGGTGCGAGGCGACCACCGCTCCGCCGAGCGAGCCGAGGAAGGCCAGCAGCATCAGCGGCCCGAAGGTGCGGGGGTCCGGTCTGACCCGCCGGTAGTACGTCGCCGAGCTGACCGTCGTACCGCACACCGAACCGAGCTTGTTGGTGGCCAGCACGTGCACCGGCGCGACGTGCGGGAACGCGATCACCAGCGCGGGCAGCTGGATCAGCCCACCACCGCCGACCACGGCGTCGACGAAGCCGGCGGTCAACGCGGCGAGGCCGAGCAGGATCACGGTCCAGGTCGAGGCGTCGTGCACCCGATGACCTTAACCGTCGGGTTCGCGCTGACCCGGACCGGCCGCACCCGCGTCCTCACGACCGCACACGGTCATCCCCCGGGGCGGGCCCGAGCGGCGAGCGGTCACCCGGCCAGCAGGGCGTCGCGCTCCGCCTCCAGGCCGGCCAGCTGCGTGGCGATCTCGCCGCCCCGCGTGGAGAGCCGGTGCAGCACCTGCTCGACCGCGGCGACCGCCCCGCTGACCCGTGCGGCGGCGTCCTGGATCCGCCGGCGTACGGCGAGGTCGGAGAAGATGTTGTCGAAGAACACGTCGAAGGTGCGGGTCAGCCCGTCGATCTCGACACCGCCCACCGCGCGCATCCCGACGTCGGCGAGCTCCCGGGAGAGACGGTCCAGCGCGAGGTCGGCCTGCCGCAGCTGCGCGGTGACCCGGTCGAGCTTGTCGTACTTCATCATGTCGGTGAACAGCCCGCCGCCTCCGAAGGTGTCCCAGGTCGACCAGGACGCGGCGCTGCCGAGCAGCTGCTGGGCCTGCCGCAGCAGGTCGCGGGCCGCGAGGCCGGCGGCGTGCGCCTCCCGGGTCTCGGTGTCCTCGGCGAGGAGGGCGCCGCGCTCCTCGGCGATGCGGGCCAGCTCCGCCGCGCCCGGAGCACCGCTGTCGGTCAGCCAGCGCTCCTTCGCGGCCAGCGCGGCGGCGTAGTCGGCCTGCACGTCGCCGAGCCCCCGCAGCTGCGCGTCGAGCGACTCCACGTCGCGGCGGGCCACGTCGAGCCGCGCCTCCGCCTCGGCGACGGCGTAGCGCGCGGCGTCCCGCTCCGCGCTCTCCCGGTCGAGGTCGGTGTCGCGCGAGCCCTTCAACGTGGCCCAGATCCGGGTCAGCGAGAACGACTCCAGCTTCTCGACGTCCTCGTGCTCGTCGGCCAGTACCGTGCGCAGGTCGGCGACCCGCTGCTCGATCGCCTGCGCCTGCTTCTCGGCGGCGCCCAGGCGCTGCTGGAGGCGGGCGTGCTCCCTGCGGGCCTGGACCGCTCGCTCGAGCTCGGACTGGATCTGCTCGCCGTCGGCCATGGCCGGATCATAGGGTGGCCGGATGCGGATCGTGTCGCTGCTGCCCTCGGCCACGGAGATCCTGTTCGCGCTCGGCGCCGGCGACGACGTCGTCGGGGTGACGTTCGAGTGCGACCACCCGGTCGAGGCCCGGTCGCGCACGATCGTCTCGACCAGCGCCATGCCCGAGGGGTTGACGCCGCGCGAGATCGACGCCTTCGTCGCGGACGCGATGCGCGCCGGCAAGGACCTGTACCACCTCGACGAGGGCGCCCTCACCGGGCTCGACGCGGACCTCGTCGTGACCCAGGACCTGTGCGCGGTCTGCGCGGTCGACGTGTCGGTCGTCGACGACGCGCTGGCGCACCTCGGGTGCACGGCGGAGGTGCTGACCGTCGACCCGCACACGCTCGAGGAGGTGCTGGAGTCGGTGCTGACGCTGGGGCGCGCCACGGGGCGGGCACTGGAGGCCTCGACGCTGGTGGCGTCGCTGCGTGGCCGGCTCGACGGGGTGGTACGACGGGTCGCCGACCGCCCGGTGCGGCCGACGCTGGTCCTGGAGTGGACCGAGCCACCCTTCGCACCCGGCCACTGGGTGCCGGAGATGATCACGCACGCCGGCGGGGCTCCCGTGCTCGGGGCAGCGGGCGAGAAGTCGTTCCGCACGACGTGGTCGGACGTCGCCGGGGCCGCGCCCGAGGTCGTGGTGTGCGCGCCGTGCGGCTACGGGTTGGAGCAGTCGGCCGACCTGGCGCGCGACCTCGTCGGGTCCGACGTACTGCCGGCGGGGGTGGAGGTGTGGGCCGTCGACGCCAACGCGTCCTTCGCGCGCCCGGGCCCCCGGCTGGTCGACGGCGTCGAGGCGCTGGCGTGGATCCTGCACGGGGACGTGGTCGAACCCTCCCCGATCGCCACCCGCCTGCGCTGACTCCTCTGGCGGACGTCATACGCCCCGGCCGCCGGAGCCACCACTCCGTATGACGTCCCGCCGGACGTCATACGCCCCGGCCGCCGGAGCCACCACTCCGTATGACGCCCCGCCGGACGTCATACGACAAGCGCTCAGGCGGAGGCGATGAACCCCAGCAGGTCCTGCCGCGTCACCACGCCGACCGGCTTGCCGGCCTCCTGCACGAGCAGCGCGTCGGCCTTCTCCAGGGCCGCGATCGCCTCCGAGGCGGCCGCGCCGGCACCGATGGTCGGCAGCGGCGGGGCCATGTGCGCCTCGACCGGGTCGGTCAGCTTCGCCTTGCCGGAGTACAGCGCCTCCAGCAGCGCCCGCTCGGACACCGAGCCGGCCACCTCCGCGGCGACGATCGGCGGCTCCGCGCGCACGACGGGCATCTGCGAGACGCCGTACTCCCGCAGGATGTGCACCGCCTCGGCGATCGTCTCGTTGGGGTGCGTGTGCACCAGGTCGGGGATCGTGCCCCGCTTGCCGCGCAGCACCTCGCCGACCGTCTGCTGCTCACCGGCCGGCAGGAAGCCGTAGTGGCCGAGCCACTCGTCGTTGAACACCTTGGTGAGGTAGCCGCGGCCCGAGTCCGGCAGCAGCACGACGATCACCGCGTTCTCGCCCTCGGCCGTGCCCGCGAGCTCGTGCGCGAGCTGCACCGCGGCGAAGGCCGCCATGCCCGAGGAGCCGCCGACCAGCAGGCCCTCCTCGCGGGCGAGCCGCCGGGTCATCGCGAACGAGTCGGCGTCGGAGACCTCGATGACCCGGTCGGTGATCTCCTTGTCGTACGTCGTCGGCCAGAAGTCCTCGCCGACGCCCTCGACGAGGTACGGCCGTCCCGACCCGCCGGAGTACACCGACCCCGCCGGGTCCGCGCCGACGATCTGCACCCCCGCGTTCTGGTCCTTGAGGTAGCGCCCGACACCGCTGATCGTGCCGCCGGTGCCGACCCCGGAGACGAAGTGCGTGATCCGGCCGTCGGTCTGCTCCCAGATCTCCGGGCCGGTGGTCTCGTAGTGCGAGCGCGGGTTGTTCGGGTTGGAGTACTGGTCCGGCTTCCAGGCACCGTCGATCTCGCGGGTCAGCCGGTCGGACACGCTGTAGTAGGAGTCCGGGTGCTCCGGGGGCACCGCGGTCGGGCAGACGACCACCTCCGCGCCGTACGCCTTGAGCACGTTGCGCTTGTCCTCACTGACCTTGTCCGGGCAGACGAAGATGCAGTGGTAGCCCTTGGCCTGTGCCACCAGGGCCAGCCCGACCCCGGTGTTGCCCGACGTCGGCTCGACGATCGTGCCGCCGGGCTCGAGCTCGCCGGACGCCTCCGCTGCCTCGACCATGCGGACCGCGATCCGGTCCTTCACCGAGCCGCCGGGGTTGAGGTACTCCACCTTCGCCAGCACGACCGGCCCGCGGTCGGCGTCCGCGTCGTCGAGCACCCGCCTCAGCCGCAGCAGCGGGGTGTTGCCGACCAGGTCCAGGAGCGAGTTCACGTAACGCACGGACCGAGTCTAGGGGTGGCTAGAGTGGGGGACGTGGGAAAGGTTGCCGCGGCCCGCAAGCTTGCCTCTGCCGCCGTCTACGGCGGCGGGGGCCTGTCGGTGCTCGGCGCCTCGTTGTACGGCGTGCTCCGCGCCGAGGCCACGCTCGCACGCCGGCAGATCGGCGACGCGGGCGGCGCGCCGCCCGACGCCACCGGCTGGTACGGCCGCGGTCGCCCCGGCCCCGCGCTGAAGGTGGCGCTGCTCGGCGACTCCTCGGCGGCCGGGTACGGCGTGCACACCGTCCAGGAGACCCCGGGCGCGCACCTCGCGTCGGGTCTCGCCGAGGCGGCGGACCGTCGGGTCTACCTCTGCTCGGTCGCCTTCGTCGGGGCCCAGACCCGGGACCTGGACAACCAGATCGACCAGGCGTTGACCATGGAGCCGCACCTCGCGGTGATCCTCGTCGGCGCCAACGACGTGACCCACTCCCGGCTGCCCTCGGAGTCGGTGCGGCTGCTGCGAGAGGGGGTCTCCCGGCTGGTCGCCGCGGGCGTCGAGGTCGTCGTCGGCACCTGTCCCGACCTGGGCACGGTCGAGCCGATCCCGCCGCCGTTGAAGCAGATCGCGCGCACCTGGTCGCGCCGGCTCGCCGCGGCCCAGACCATCGCGGTCGTCGACGCCGGCGGCCGCACCGTGTCGCTCGGCTCGGTGCTGGGACCCGAGTTCGCGGCCAGCCCCAAGCTGCTGTTCGGCCCGGACCGGTTCCACCCGTCGGCGGTCGGCTACTCCAGCCTCGCGCAGGTCATGCTGCCCTCGGTGCTGGCCGCAGCCGGCGTGTTCGAGGACCTGGGCCCCGAACCGGCACGCGGAGAGGCGGTCATGCCGATCTCCGAGGCCGCGGTCGAGGCAGCCCGGACTCCTGGCACGGAGATCGACGCGACCGACCTCGCGGGGGCCGAACGCGGTGCGCGCGGCCGGTGGGTGCAGCTGCGCCGCCGGCGCCGCCAGCCCGAGACCCCGGTCGAGGGCCCCGAGTCCGCGGAACCCGCCGAACCCGGCGAGACCGACGTCCCGCGCACCCGTTAGCGCACGCCCCGTCGAGCCGGAGCCCCCGAGCACGCGAAGCGCCCCGCACGTCACGGGGACGGCGGGGCGCTCACGGAGCCGGGCGGGACCCGGCGGGGTCGGTCGCGGTCAGTCGCCGCGGAGGATCGCGAGGATCCGCAGCAGCTCGACGTAGATCCAGATCAGGGTCACGGTCAGACCGAAGGCGGCCCGCCACGACTCCTGCTCCGGCAGACCGGCGGCGATGCCGCGCTCGACGTAGTCGAAGTCGAGGATCAGCATCAGCACGCCGAGGCCGAGCCCGATCACGCTGGCGATGAGGCCCATCCCGCCGAGCCCGTTGAAGCCGAAGGACGCGCCGAAGAAGCCGAGCACGAAGTCGAGCATGGCCACGGCCACGAAGCCGAACATCGCGCCCACGACCCACTTGCGGAACCGGTCGCCGACGCGGATGTTGAAGAACTTGTAGGCCGCCAGCGTGCCGGCGAATGCGGCCACGGTGCCGAGCACGGCGCCGACGACGATCCCGCCGCCGAACATCGTGTCGAGCACCTTGCTGAAGGCGCCGACGAAGATGCCCTCGAGCACGGCGTAGGCGATCACCAGCGGCGGGCTCACCACGCGCTTGAACGAGTTGACCATCGACAGCGCGAAGCCGCCGAAGGCGCCGAGCATCGCCAGCATGTAGAGCGACGAGGCCGCACCACTGCCGTCGGGGCCGACGGAGCTCGGGTCACCGGTCAGCACCCAGGTGAGCGCCGCCGCGACGACGACCACGCCGATGGTGATGCCGGTCTTCTGCACCACCGTGTCGATGGTCATCGGGCCGGTCGACACCGGCGCCTGCGGGGCCTGCGGGGCGCTGCCACCCGAACGGGTCCGGGTCTGCGTGCCGTAGGCCGGGTAGGTCATGCCGCTGCCCGGGTAGGTCTGGTTGCCATAGGCGTTGGTCGAGGGCCGGCCGTTGAAGCCCTCCGAACGCCGGAATACAGGGTTGCTTGATTCCATCTGTGGTCTCTCCTCGGGGAGGCCGTGTCACCCCCGGTCTCGGGGGCTCGCGTTACCGCACGACCATCGTACGGGTCCGGCTACCCGCTACAACGACCACCGGAACTCTCGTGTTCCCGAATCCGGACCGAGCGGTCACTCCGAGGAGGTGCCGCGGCGCTGCTCCGCCTGCTCGCGGATCGCACGCGCCTGCTCGACGTCCTGCCTCTCCTTCTCCTCGAGCTTCTTGATGTTGCGGTCGTCGCGGGGCGGCAGCTGGACGTTCTCCTCCGCGGGGAGCCCGCCCTGCAGCTCGCGACCCCGCTCGATCTCGGCGTCGAGCTCGGCACCGAACAGCAGGGCCACGTTGGTCAGCCACAGCCACAGCAGGAACACGATGATCCCGGCGAGGGAGCCGTAGGTCTTGTTGTAGGAGCCGAAGTTCGCGACGTAGAAGGCGAAGGCGATCGAGGCGACGATCCAGACCACGATCGCGACCGCGGCGCCGACGGAGATCCAGCGGAACTTCGGCTGCTTCACGTTGGGGGTGGCCCAGTAGAGGATCGCCACGACCACCATCACCGCGAGCAGCAGCACCGGCCACTTGGCGTACTGCCAGATCGTCACCGCCGTGCCGCCCAGGCCGATGGTGTTGCCGATCGACTGCGCGACCGGACCGGAGACGACCAGGATCAGCAGGATGACCACGGCCAGCAGCACGGCCGCCAGCGTCACCAGCAGCATCCACGGGCGCAGCTTCCACACCGGGCGACCCTCGCGGATCTCGTAGATCCGGTTCAGAGACCGTCCGAAGGCACCCACGTAGCCCGACGCCGACCAGAGCGCGCCGAGCAGACCGAGGATCAGCCCGATCCCGGCCCCCTGCGAGGTGGCGAGGTTCTCCACGGCCGGCCGGATCGTGTCCAGCGTCTTCGGCGCCATCATCGGCTGCAGCATGTTCATGACCGTGTTCACCGAGGTCTGCGCCTGGCCCACCACGCCGAGCAGCGAGACCACCGCGATGATGCCGGGGAACAGCGCCAGCACCGCGTAGTAGGTCAGCGCCGCGGCCAGGTCGGTGCACTGGTCGTCGGAGAACTCGCGCACGGTCTTGCGCGCGATGTACTTCCACGACCGTTTGCTGATGGACCCGATGCCCTCCGGCTTGCGGGAGTCCTCGGGGTCCACGCCGTCGGTGCGCTCCTTGGTGGAGGGCTCCTGGTCCGGGGTGTCTGCGCGATGGTGGCTCACCTTTGTGGGGTTCCCCACGGGTTCAGCGCACAAACGGGTCCGGGACCGCCGCGGTCAGCCGACGCGGAGCCCGAACGCCTCCGAGAGCGACCCCGCGGTCGCCGCGTGGCCGAGGTACGGCGCGCCGAGCACGTCGTCGTACAGCCGGGTCAGGGAGTAGTGGCTGAGCGGCCGCGAGACGACGTGGTGGCGCTGGGAGGGGTGGATCACCACGGTGAGCACCTTGTTGTCCTGGCTGTGGTCGTCCTCGTCGGCGGTCAGGACGACGGCCAGGTGACCCGACCGCCAGTCGGGCCCGGCGAAGACCGTCTGCATGGCGCGGTGGAACCACTCGTCGGCCACCGACAGGTCGCAGTCGTGGGCGTCGTGGCACAGGTTCGGCACCAGCATGCCCACGTCGGGCAGCCGGCCCGCCTCGACCGCGGGGCCGAAGGTGGAGTAGGGCCGGTCGAACGTCGCGCAGTCGCGGCGCTGGTTGACGTAGTACGCCCACGGGTTGTGCTTGACCGCGTAGTCGCCGGACGGCTCGAGCGCGCAGCTGGTGGGCATGTCCTCCGCGAACACGCCGGCGGTGTGGCCCCGTTCGACCGCCTGCTCGAAGACCGACGGCCCGCGCAGGGGGTGCGCGGAGGGGGACGCGTCGTCGCTCACGCCGTACGTCTGCCCGCCTGCGATCGCCAGGTAGTTCGGCAGCGAGGGGTGCGCGACCGCGGAGTAGTTGTCGGCGTAGCCGAACCGCTGCGCCAGCTTGAACGTGTAGGGCATGCCCTCCCGCATCTGGGTCAGCGAGTGGTTCTCCATCACCACGACGAGCACCTTCTGCACCGCGGCGGCGGGCGGCGGCTGCGACGGGGACCCTGAGGGCATCACCACCGTGTGCGACGGCGTGGTGGGCGTGACCGGCGCCGCCGGGGACGAGCTGCTCGGGCCGGCGGCCGAGCCCGTGGCGGACGTGGGTGCCGGCGCGGCCGGCGGTGTCGATCCTCCCCCGCAGCCGGTGAGCGCCAGCAGCAGCGTCGCACCACCGACCAGGAGCGCGTGTCGCCGCGGAACCGCCGTCATGGCCCGAGCCTACGGGGCCGGCTCGCGCGCCTCGGCCTCGGCAAGGCGCTGCCGGAGACGTTCGCGCACCTGGTCCGGCGTGAGCTGCACGCGCCGGCGCTGGTTGCGGGCGATGATGACACCGGTGGCGGCGACCCCCGCCAGCCCGGCACAACCGAGCGCCTTCCACAGCTTCATGAGGAGAACCCTTCCGTGACCGCGAGCCGCAGCAGCCTGGTGAACCTGGACGAGGCCGTCGACGTGACCCGCACCGGCGACCTGTGGCTGTTCCGCGGCCGCTCGGCTGCGGACCACGCTATCCGGGCGGTGACCAACAGTCCGGTCAACCACGTCGGCATGGCGGTGGTGATCGACGACCTGCCGCCGCTGATGTGGCACGCCGAGCTCGGCCACGGCCTGCTCGACGTCTGGACCGGCACGCACCACCGCGGCGTGCAGCTGCACGACCTGCGGGCCGCGGTCGAGCAGTGGACGAACCGCTACGGGCAGCGACCGTGGCTGCGCCAGCTCCACGGCGAGGTCACGCCGGACATGGAGGACGCGCTGCTGCGCACGATCGCGCGCCTGGACGGCACACCGTTCCCGCCGACGGTCGCGCTGGCCGGCCGGTGGCTGCGCGGGCGGGTACGACGGTCCGCGCCGGTCGAGACGACGTACTGCGCGGAGGTGGTCGCCGCCACCTACCAGGCGATGGGGCTGCTCGACGGGGAGCGGCCCACGAACTACTACGACCCGGGGATGTTCTGGTCCGGCGACCGCCTGCGGCTGCTGCGCGGCGCCCGGCTCGGCGAGGAGGTCGCCGTGCGGGTGCCGGGGGCGAACGTCACCGCTCCTGCTCCAGGACGGCACCGTGCTCGGTGGTGGTCTCGACGAAGCGCGCGTCGGTGACCGGGCAGCGCCAGCGGCCCTCGCCGTCCTCGACCAGGCGCACGCCGGCCGGGCCGACCCAGCCGATCCGCCTCGCGGGGACCCCGACGACCAGCGCGTAGTCGGGCACGTCCTTGGTCACGACCGCGCCCGCGGCGACCATCGCCCAGCGACCGACCCGCACCGGCGCGACGCACACCGAACGGGCGCCGAGCGACGCGCCGTACTCGACGGTCACGCCGACCGGCTCCCAGTCCCCCGCCCGCTTCAGCTTCCCGTCGGGGTCGACCGAGCGCGGGTAGACGTCGTTGGTGAGCACGGCCGCGGGCCCGACGAAGACCCCGTCGGCCAGCGAGGCGGGCTCGTAGACCAGGGCGTGGTTCTGCAGCTTCACGTGCGCGCCGATCCGCACCCCGGGTCCGACGTACGCGCCGCGGCCGATGACGCAGCCCTCGCCCAGCGTGGCGTCCTCGCGGATCTGGGCGAGCTCCCAGATCGTGGTGCCCTCGCCGAGGGCGGCGGAGTCGGAGACCTGAGCGGTGGGCTTGATCGTCGCGGGCATGTCCGGTGACTCTACGCGCGCCGGGCCGGCCGGGGTCCCGCTTGGTAGGGTCGGGCGTCGCTGGAGACCGGGCAAAGCCGCAAGACCAGGGGTCGAGGAGGGTCATGCCACAGACGGACGTCACCGTCATCGTCCCTGTCTACAACACCATGCCCTACCTGGAGGCGACCCTGGAGTCGCTGGTGCGGCAGACCATCGGTCCCGACCGGATGCAGGTGGTGACCGTCGACGACGGCTCCACGGACGGCAGCGGCGACCTGCTGGACCGCTACGCCGCGCGCTACCCCGACACGTTCGTGGCGCTGCACCAGCCGAACTCCGGCGGCCCCGCCACGCCCTGCAACCGGGGCCTGGAGGTGGCCGAGGGCCGCTACGTGTTCTTCCTCGGTGCCGACGACTACCTCGGCGACGAGGCGCTCGAGCGGCTGGTGGCCCGCGCCGACGAGTGGGGCTCGGACGTGATCTTCGGACGCATCGAGGGCGTCGGCGGCCGTGGGATCTACCAGCCGATCTTCAAGGAGACCAGGAAAGACCTCGACCTGGTCACCACCGACCTGGCGTTCTCGCTGAACAACGTGAAGCTGTTCCGGCGCTCGCTGCTCGACGAGCACGGCATCCGCTACGCGCGCGACCTGCGGGTGGGCAGTGACCAGCCGTTCACGATCGAGGCGATCCTGCACGCGCGACGGGTCTCGGTGCTCGCCGACTACACGTACTACTACGGCGTCAAGCGCGAGGACTCCTCCAACATCAGCTACTCCAACCGATGGCACCAGCGGGCCGCTGACATCGGCGCGATCATGGGCCACGTTGCGGAGATCGTGCCGCCGGGAACGACGCGCGACGCGATCCTGCGCCGGCACTTCCACATGGAGCTGTACAAGATCCTCCGCGAAGACCTTCCGCATCTCGACGACGTGGAGCAGAAGGCGGCCGCGGCAGCCGTGGCCGAGCTGTCCGACGCCTACCTCACGGAGGACATCGCCCGGCGGCTGCCGCCCTTTGCGCGGGTGCTCCACCGGCTGGCCGCGGCCGGCGACGTGGCGACGATCCGGCAGACGGTCGCCGCCCACGAGGCCGGGGCGCCGTTCGCCTTCGACGGCGAGCGGGTCTTCGTGGCGCTCCCGGGATTCCGGGACACCCGCGGGCTTCCGGACGACTGGTACGAGCTCGCCCAGCCGCTTCGCCGAGGAAAGCTCGGCGACCTCGTGACGACCGGCCGCGTGCAGCTCGAGGGCGACCGGCTGCTGGTCGAGGGCGCCGCGGGGGTCACCGTGGACAGCGCGGAGCGGCTGCGTGTCGTCCTCCGACCGGTCCCCGAGGACGGCCGGCTGCCGCTGGTGCAGCGCTTCGAGCGGTACGACGTACCTCCGGCCGCCGAGCACCCGGTGACGGCGACCGCCGCGCCGCGGGGTGCGGCGTTCCACGCGTCTTTGCCGCTGGGCGCTGTCACGCCGGGGCGGTGGGCGGTGCGGATGCGCGTCCATGCCGGTGGGGCGACCTTCGAGGTGGCGCTGCCGTTCAGTCGCGCCGGAGCACCTCGCACGACCACGCTCCGCCGGGGACTGCGCGCGCTGACCGTGACTGCCGCCAAGGGCCGCCGCAAGAGCCTGGAGCTGTCCGCCGAGCCGCTGTCCGTGACCGAGACCGCGCGCCGTGTCCTGCGGAGGCACTGATCCGATACACCGCCGAGGCCCCTCGCAACGCGGGGGCGCGTCACCGCTGAGGAACGAGGAGCACATGCAGGTCTGCGTCGTCGCACTGGGCAAGATCGGCCTCCCGCTGGCCGTCCAGTTCGCGTCCAAGGGGCACCGGGTCGTCGGGGCCGACATCGACGACCGCGTGGTCGACCTGGTCAACGCCGGGCAGGAGCCGTTCCCCGGCGAGGCGCACCTCGACACGATGCTGAAGCAGGTCGTCGAGGACGGGCTGCTGACCGCGACCACCGACACCGCCGCGGCGGTCGCGGAGTCCGACGCCGTGGTGCTCGTAGTCCCGCTGTTCGTCGACGCCGACGGCGTGCCGGATTTCGGGCCGATGGACGCCGCCACCCGCGCGGTCGCCGCCGGGCTGAGGCCGGGCACGCTGGTCAGCTACGAGACCACGCTTCCGGTCGGCACCACCCGCAGCCGGTGGGCGCCGATGCTGGAGTCCGGCTCGGGCCTGACCGCGGGGCGGGACTTCTCGCTGGTGTTCAGCCCCGAGCGGGTGCTCACCGGCCGGGTGTTCGCCGACCTGCGCCGCTACCCGAAGCTGGTCGGCGGCGTCGACGAGACGTCCGCGGCGCGGGGCGTGGCGTTCTACGAGGCGGTGCTCGACTTCGACGAGCGCCCGGACCTGGACCGGCCGAACGGCGTGTGGGACCTGGGGTCCGCCGAGGCCGCCGAGCTGGCGAAGCTCGCCGAGACGACCTACCGCGACGTGAACATCGGCCTGGCGAACCAGTTCGCGCGCTACGCGGACTCGATCGGCGTGGACGTGGCGAAGGTGATCGACGCGTGCAACACCCAGCCCTACAGCCACATCCACCGCCCCGGGATCGCGGTCGGCGGGCACTGCATCCCGATCTACCCGCGGATCTACCTGTGGAACGACCCGGCCGCGACCGTCGTGTCGGCGGCCCGTGAGGCCAACGCCGGCATGCCGGCCTACGCCGTGGACCTGCTGCAGGCCGCGGTCGGCGACCTGGCGGGTACGTCGGTGCTGGTGCTCGGCGCGTCGTACCGGGGCGGGGTGAAGGAGACCGCGTTCTCCGGGGTGTTCCCGACCGTGGCCGAGCTGAGGCGCCGCGGCGCGACGCCGTACGTCTCGGACCCGATGTACTCCCCCGCCGAGCTCGAGCGGCTGGACCTGCCCGCGCACCGCGACGAGCCGGTGACCGCCGCGATCGTGCAGGCCGACCACGCGGAGTACCGCACGCTCACGCCGGCCGACCTGCCCGGCGTGGAGGTGCTCGTCGACGGCCGGCGGGTCACCGACCCCGCGCAGTGGGCCGGCAGGCGGCGCGTGGTCATCGGCGGCTGAGGAAACAGCGAAGGAGCATGCGCATGTTCAACAGGGTGCTGGCGGTCGGGGCGCACACCGACGACGTCGAGATCGGCTGCGGGGCGACGCTTGCCCGTCTCGTCGAGGAGGGGGCCGAGGCCCGGGTCATCGCGTTCTCGCGTGCAGAGCAGTCCCTTCCCGAGGGCTACCCACTGGACGCGCTGGAGAAGGAGTGTCGCCGTTCCTTCGGGCACCTCGGGCTCGAGGCCGGCGCCGTCACCGTGCACCACTTCCCGGTGCGGCGCCTCGGCGAGCACCGGCAGGACATCCTGGAGGAGCTCGTGGCGGTCGCACGGTCGTACGCCCCCGACCTCGTGCTCAGCCACAACAGCTCCGACAGCCACCAGGACCACGAGGTCATCCACCACGAGTCGGTGCGGGCCTTCCGCGGCTCCAGCGTGCTCGGCTACGAGATCCCCTGGAACCAGTCGGAGCACGTCATCGACACCTACTGGGAGGTCGACGACCGCCACCTCAAGGTGAAGTCGCGGATGCTCGGCGAGTACCGGACCCAGCAGGTCAAGGGCCGCAGCTACATGACCGACGAGTTCGTCTACAGCGCGGCCACCTTCCGCGGCTTCCAGGCGCGCATGCAGTACGCCGAGGCCTTCGAGACGGTGCGCTCCCACCGGAGGATCCGTGCCTGACGCACGAGCCGTCGCAGAGGTCCTGGGCCTCGACCTCGAGCTGGCCGGCCTGCGCGTCGACGGCGTCTCGCCCGCCGACCGGCCCCGGCCGCACACGTTGTCCTTCACCAGGCGGTGGGACGCCGCGATGGCGCGGACGGTGGCGACGCACCCCGACACGGTGTTCCTGGTGCCTGCCGACGCCGGCGCCAGCGGTCCCAACCTCGTCCCGGTGACGAACCCGCGGCTCGCGTACGCCCACGTGGTGCGAGACCTGCTCGCCCCGCCGGTTGTCCCCGGCATCGCGGACACCGCAGTCGTCAAGCCCGGCGCAGTCCTCGGTGCGGACGTCACCGTCGGCGACTACGTCGTGATCGAGGACGGGGTGCTCATCGGCGACCGTTGCACCGTCGACGCCCACAGTCTGCTGCGGCGCGGCACGGTCATCGGCGACGACTGCCGCATCGGCGCGCACGTCTGTCTCGGTGGCGCCGGATTCGGCTACGAGCAGGGCGCCGACGGGGTTCCGGTGCACATCCCGCACCTGGGCGGGCTGGAGATCGGCGACCGTGTGGAGATCGGTGACCACGTGTCCATCGCGCGTGGGACCGTCGAGTCGACCCGGGTGGAGGACGACGTCAAGATCGACGACCACGTCTTCATCGCCCACAACGCCCGGATCGGTGCCCGCTCGTTCGTGATCGCCGGCGCGGAGATCAGCGGCAGCGTGGACATCGGCACCAACGTCTGGGTCTCCCCCGAGGTCACGATCGTCAACAAGGTCACCGTGGGCGACGACGCCCTGCTCGGCATCGGCGCCGTGGTCATCAAGGACGTGCCCGCCAACGCCATCGTGGCGGGGGTGCCGGCGCAGTACCTCCGCGACCGGTTCGCCCAGGATCCCGGCGCTCGATG
>CAWFKC010000004.1:0-580730 GCA_963816325.1 uncultured Actinomycetota bacterium
GGCGGGTCGGCTCGTGCTTCGACAATGCGGCCGCGGAGGCGTTCTTCAGCAGTCTGGAGTGGGAAGTCCTCTCCCGCCAGGAGTTCAAGAACACCGGCCAGGCCCAGGCCGTCGTGCTGGACTGGTGCTACGGGTTTTACAACCACGACCGCCGGCGCAGCGCGGCGGCCATGATGAGCCCGATCAACTACGAGAACACCGCGGCGGTCCCGACCGGGAAGCCGCGTAAGGAAGCCCTCCACGATTCGGGGGGAACCACCCACACTGCGTGGAGACCCACGGGTGGGATAGTGAAGAGCATGGGTGAGTCCGGGAGGGTGTCGTCGTCGATGTCCGGCTCTCCCGCATCCCAGTTGAGGGTGGACTCGGGGCCTGCCTCCTGGCTGGAGAAGCTCCGCACCACCGACGCCGGACTCCTGGTGCTTGCCTTGGTTGTGGGCGCCGGCGCGGGGCTGGGGGCAGTCGCGTTCCGCTGGCTCATCACCGCCTTCACCTGGGTGCTGTCCGGTCATGAGGATTACTCGACGGCAGGGCACGCGCCGCACCCGTGGCTGGCGAGCCTGGGCCCCTGGTTCGTCATCGGCGTTCCTGTGGTGGCCGGCCTGGTGTACGGACCGCTGGTGCAGCTCTTCGCGCGGGAGGCGCGGGGACACGGTGTGCCGGAGGTGATGTACGCGGTGCACCAGCACGGCGGCCGGATACCGCCACAGGTCGCGGTCGTGAAGGCGCTGGCGTCGGCGTTGTGCATCGGCGGCGGCGGCTCGGTGGGCCGCGAAGGTCCGATCGTCCAGATCGGCTCTGCCCTGGGGTCCACGCTCGGACGCGTGGTGAAGATCCCGGAGGGACGGATGCGGGTGCTCGTGGCGTGCGGTGCCGCGGGTGGCATCGCGGCCACATTCAACGCGCCGTTGGCGGGTGTCTTCTTCGCCATGGAGCTGATCCTGGCCAACTTCGCTGCGCGATCCTTCGGCATGGTGGTGCTCGCCTCAGTGACTGCGAGTGTCATCGGCCGGTCTGTGCTTGGCGACACGGCGTTCCTGCAGCTCCCGCCGTTTCGGGTGGACCATCCCCTCGACTACCTGTGGTTCGCCGTCCTCGGGCTGGTCGCCGGCGTCGTCGGTGTCGTCTTCATCCGGGCGCTCTACGGGGCCGAAGACCTATGGGATGCACTGTGGCGGGGGCCGGAGTGGCTGCGTCCGGCCGTCGGCGGCCTTCTTCTCGGCCTGCTGCTACTGGTGCTGCCACAGATGTACGGCGTGGGGTACCCGGTGTTGAACAACAGCGTGGCCGGGAAGTACGCGATCGGCTTCCTCGCGATCCTGCTCGTGGGAAAGATGTTCGCGACCAGCCTCACCATCGCGATCGGCGGCTCCGGCGGTGTCTTCGCTCCGAGCCTCTTCATGGGGGCGGCACTCGGCGCTGGCTTCGGTCAGGCCGTCCACTATGTCATTCCGTCCCTCTCCGGTCCGGTCGGCGCCTACGCGCTCATCGGTATGGGATCTGTGTTCGCGGGCGCCGCGCGTGCTCCGATCACCGCCGTCATCATCATGTTCGAGATGACCGGCGAGTACAGCATCATCCTTCCCTTGATGGCAGCCATCGTCCTGGCGACTACCGTGAGCCACTACCTCAGCCCCGACACCATCTACACCCTCAAGCTGCGGCGCCGGGGCATAGACCTCGAGGGGCCCGCCGAGACAGCGGCGTCCCGAGCGGCGACCCAACCGATCTCCGCCGCCATGGGGTCGGTTCCCGAAGCGCTTCCGACGGAAACGCGCCTTCTCGAGGCGGCGAAGCGGTTCGAGACGTCGCGGGAGTCCGTGCTGCCGGTCACCGACAGCAGCGGCGCCTACGTGGGCTGTGTGACGGCCAGGACGGTAACCGAAGCACTCGCGGCAGGCACGACTGAGGAGGCCACCGTCGGGGACGTGGCCGAGCGACCCGGCGTCGTGACGGTGGGAGAGCCCCTCGACGATGCCATCGCCATCCTCGAGAAGACCGAGGGAACGGCCGTGCCGGTGCTGGACGAGTCCGGCCGTCGCCTCGTCGGGTGGGTCACCCACCAAGTTGCCCTCGCTGCCCTCCACCGAGGGCTCTGACCCTTCCTCCCTCACGCTCCAGGTACGGAATCGCAGGCCAGACGACGAGCGCATCCTCGCGGCCTTGGCGGAGGCGGAAGGCGGGAGCCGACACGAGGCCACGTTGCGCGCCATCGGGAAGCGGCGGCCGTCGGGCACGTCCGAGAAGGTGACCGCCACCCGAGGCTGGTCGGGCGGCGCCCGCGGTCGAACTCTCGACCGGCCCCGCTCAGACCACCGCGGGCCACTACCTGCGTGGGGAGCTCGAGTCAGGCATCTGCTCGGTGGCGCTGGGGCTCCACCTGGTGGCCAGTGGCGGTGTAGGTTCGGGTGCCACCAGGGAGGTGGCCGCCACGGTGAACCCCACCGGAATCCGGTTCGCGATGCGCGGACGGCCGCACCCGCCGCGTCCCCACCGCGACATCCCGGCCCTTCCGGGGCTGCGCTGGCTGGCAGGGGAGCGCCACGCCCACACCTTCCGTCAGCCCGCCGAGGGGTGGCTCGCGCACGCGACAGGTGCGCCGGCTCCGGTCGGCGGCAGCGACTGGCACCTGCCCGGCGATGACGCGCGATCCGACAGCCCAACCACCGTCAGCGGCACCGCAGCGGTGCTGGCGACCACTGCCAAGGGAGTCTGGCCACATGCACGACAACACCGCGCTCATCGAGCAGCGTCTGCGCCGAAGCCTCGGCCGCATCCGGGAGCAGGTCTACTCGCAGCGAGCCGTGCTCGATGTCGCCGCGTGGCAGGCTCCCGGTGAACCGGTGCCTGTCGAGGAGGGCCTCACGGCGCCGTACGCGCCCCTCCGGGTTGGCGAAGCCTGGGGGCCGGCGTGGTCGACGACCTGGTTTCGGTTCACCGGCCGGGTGCCCCGATCCTGGTCGGGGTGCACCGTCCAGGCGCTCCTGGACCTCGGCTTCGACGAGACGCGCACCGGATTTCACGCCGAGGGTCTGGTCTACTCCCTGGACGGCCGCCCGCTGAAAGGCCTCAACCCCCGCACTCAGTGGGTGCGGGTGGCCAGCCCGGCCGACGGTGGCGAGCCTGTGGAGCTGTACGTCGAAGGCGCGGCGAATCCCATGATCCTCGGCCCCGACGGCATGGACTTCCGTCCGACCACCCTGGGAGACCGCGACACAGCCGGCCAGGATCCGCTGTACCGAGTGGTCCGTGCCGAGCTCGCCGTCTTCGAGCAGGAAGTGTGGGAGCTCCAGCAGGATCTCGAGGTGCTCGGGCAGCTCGTTGCGGAGCTGTCCGTACGACAGCCTCGACGGTGGCAGGTGCTCGCAGCCGTGAACCGGGCCCTCGATCGCATCGACCTGCAAGACGTGGCCGCCACGGCTCCGGCAGCACGCGCAGAGCTCGCCGGGGTGCTCGAGGCTGCCAACCCGGCGAGTGTGCACCGGCTCAGCGCGGTGGGGCACGCGCACATCGACTCGGCATGGCTGTGGCCCACCCGCGAGACGGTCCGTAAGGTGGCGCGCACCGCCGCCAACGTCACAGATCTCATGGACCACCATCCTGAGCTGGTCTTCGCGATGTCCTCCGCGCAGCAGTTCGCCTGGCTTCAGGAACACAGGCCCGAGGTGTGGGCGCGGGTCCGTGAGAAGGTCGCGACGGGCCAGTTCGTGCCCGTGGGTGGGATGTGGGTGGAGGCCGACACCAATATGCCCGGCGGCGAGGCCCTGGCCCGGCAGTTCGCCTATGGCAAACGATTCTTCCTCGACGAGCTGGACGTGGAGACGCGCGAGGTGTGGCTGCCGGACTCGTTCGGCTACTCAGCGGCGCTGCCGCAGCTCATCGAGCTGTCCGGGTCGCGATGGTTCCTGACGCAGAAGATCTCGTGGAACCAGACCAACCGGTTCCCGCATCACTCCTTCCTCTGGGAGGGCTTGGACGGCACCCGGGTCTTCACCCACTTCCCGCCGGTGGACACCTACAACTCCGAGCTGACCGGCGCAGAGCTTGCGCACGCGTCGGCGAACTTCTCGGACAAGGCGGGTGCCACCACCTCGCTGCTGCCGTTCGGGCACGGCGACGGCGGTGGCGGTCCTACCCGAGAGATGGTGGCGCGCGCGGCTCGGCTGATTGACCTCGACGGGTCCCCACGGGTCACCGTCGAGCGGCCCGCAGAGTTCTTCGCACGTGCCGAGGGCGAGTACGCCGACCCGCCGATCTGGGCGGGAGAGCTCTATCTGGAGTACCACCGAGGGACCTACACCTCGCAGGCCCGGACCAAGCGGGGCAACCGTCGCTGCGAGCACCTGCTGCGCGAAGCCGAACTGTGGTGCGCGACGGCCACGGTGCGTCGAGGCACGCCGTACCCCACCGAGGCGCTGGACCGGCTCTGGAAGCTGGTGCTGCTCCAGCAGTTCCATGACATCCTGCCGGGCTCGTCGATCCGCTGGGTGCACCGCGAAGCGGTCGCCAACTACGAGGCCGCCGAAAGGGAGCTGGAGGAGATCATCGCCGGAGCGCTGGCAGCGTTCGCCGGGACGGGGAAGGACACGCTGGTCGCGAACGCGGCGCCGCACGGGCGCGATGGCGTACCGGCCCTCGGCATGGCACCCGAGCGGCCGACCGAAGCGTCGCCGGTCCGCGTGCGACCGGACGGCGAGGGCTACCTGCTCGACAACGGGGTGGTCCGGGTCGCCATCGACGCGGACGGCCTGCTGTCGTCGGTCCGTGACCTGGTGCATGAGCGGGAGGTGCTGGCGCCGGGGAGCCGGGGCAACCTCCTCCAGATCCATCCCGACACACCGAACAACTTCGACGCCTGGGACATCGACGCCTTCTACCGCCAGGTCACCCACGAGGCGGTGGCCCTGGAGGAGATGAGCCCGACACCGTACGGGGTGCACACTCGCCGGCGGATCGGCGAAGGAACGGTGGTCGAGCAGCAGGTCTCGCTCGTCCCCGGGAGCTGCCGGGTGGAGTTCGAGACGGAGGTCGACTGGCACGATGTCGAGAAGCTGCTCAAGGTCGGCTTCGACCTCGACGTGGCGGCGGACCGGTCGGCCTCGGAGATCCAGTTCGGGCACGTATTCCGGCCCACCCACGCCAACACCAGCTGGGACGCGGCCAAGTTCGAGATCTGCGCGCACCGCTGGGTGCACGTGGGGGAGCCCGACTACGGCGTTGCCGTGGTCAACGACTCCACTTACGGGCACGATGTCACGCGCCGACCGCGGCGTGGGGGTGGGACGACCACACCGGTCCGGCTCTCGCTGCTTCGCGCTCCGCGCTCACCCGACCCGACCGCCGACCAGGGTCGGCACCGGTTGCGCTATGCCCTCGTTCCAGGCGCCAGCATCACCACTGCGGTGCGGGAGGGCTACTGGTTCAACCTGCCCGAGCGCCGCGTGCGCGGCGCGGACGCGATCGAGCCGCTTGTCCGCGTCGAACCGGACGACGTGGTTGTCGAGTCGGTGAAGCTGGCCTACGACGGCTCGGGGGACGTGGTGGTCCGGCTCTACGAGGCGCGGGGCAACCGGACCCACGCGGTGGTCGAAACCGGGTTCGCGGCGGCCGGCGTCGTGCTGGTGGACCTGCTGGAGCGCACGCTGGAGGAGTCCGAGGTTCCGCCGGCTCTCGAAAGGCTAGTGCTGGAGTTCCGGCCGTTCGAGATCCGGACGCTCAGGTTCGCTCGCGCTCACGCGAGAGCGTGATGCTCGTCCTCGGCATGGCGGCCCCCGGGTACCGCGAAACCCGCCATATCGCGGGCGTACGCTCAGCCCATCGCGCTGAGCGCGACGTGTCTCACCACGTCTGCCTCGTGACGTGGCTACGAGGTCTTCCCTGGCGATCCGCCCGCGATCTCGTACGACCAGAGCTCGCTGCGGATCCCGACTGGGCCGGAATGGTCCCCGTGTCCAGCGCCCGGCTCAGCGTTCCCCTCGCCGCTCGTCTGGGGGCCCTCCTGCCCGCTCGTCGAGCGATGACCGTGGGCGAACGCCGGTGAACGGACCCAGGCCTCGAACGCTGCCTCGTCGCGCCACCGAGTGATGACGAGCCAGGTGGTCCGATCGTCGACCGGCTTGAGCAGCTCGAACCCTTCGAACCCCTCCTGGTTGTCCACGGCACCGGCCCGGGCGGCGAAACGGCGGGCAAGCTCGTCGCCGCTGTCCTCGGGAACGGTGATGGCATTGATCTTGATAACAGTCACCCCGCCATGGTGGCACCGAGGCCTAGGCAGTGGCCCGGGGGCTCCGTGACCCTGGACAGCGTCGGTGGGGCGTGCGAGATTGGCCGGATCGCCGATCCGCATCAGCCCGGGGGTTTCGACATGGCATTCCAACGTCCCGACCGTGAGGATCTGACCGCGGCTGCCGCGAGGTTCGGGTTCGGGCTTTCCGAGGAACAGCTCGGGACCTACCACGAGCTGGTCGAGGCCTCTTCCGCGGCTTACGACCTGGTGGAGGACGTCTACAACCAGTCGGCGCCGCCGGCCCCGAGCGGGCGCAGCGCCACTGCACCGGCCCCGGGCGAGAACGAGCTCGGAGCCTGGGAGGTACGGACCGAGATCAAGGGCTCCGCCGGTGGGCCGCTGTCGGGGGCCCGGGTCGTGATCAAGGACAACGTGTCGGTCGCCGGCATCCCGCTGAGGAATGGGTCCCGCACCGTCGAGGGGTTCGTTCCCAGGTACGACGCCACCGCAGTGACCCGGCTGCTGGACGCGGGGGCGACCGTGGTCGGCAAGGCGGTCTGCGAGAGCCTGTGCTTCTCTGGTGCCAGCCACACCTCCGACACCGGACCGGCTCGGAACCCGTGGGACCCCACGCGGACCAGCGGCGGTTCCTCGAGCGGAAGCACCGTGCTGGTCGCCGCCGGTGAGGTCGACATGGCGCTGGGCGGCGACCAGGGCGGTTCGGTGCGCATCCCGAGCGCGTTCTGTGGCACGGTCGGCCACAAGCCCACGTACGGCCTGGTGCCTTACACGGGGGCGTTCCCCATCGAGCTCACCATCGACCACCTCGGTCCGATCACGCGTACCGTGGCGGACGCTGCGCGGATGCTGTCCGTGATCGCCGGGTACGACGACGGCAAGGACCCACGCCAGCCGGCGGGTGTGCAGTCGGCGGACTATGACGCGGAGAGTGACGGCGAACCGGCCGGGCTCCGAGTCGGTGTCGTGACCCAGGGGTTCGGCCACGAGGGCCTGTCCGACCCGGAGGTGGATGCTGCGGTGCGGGCGACCGCGCAACGGCTCGGTGAAGCCGGCATGACCGTCGAGGACGTGAGCATCCCCTGGCACCTGTACGGGCTGGCGATCTGGAACGTGATCGCCACGGACGGGGCCACGGCGCAGATGATCGAGGGCAATGCCTACGGCTACAACTTCAACGGGTGGTACGACCCGGAGCTGATGGCCCACTACGGGCGCCAGTGGCGCGAGCGAGCGGACCACTTCTCCGTCACCACCAAGCTCGTGGCCTTGGCAGGTGGGCACTCGCTGGCCACCAACTACGGCCGGTTCTACGCGATGGCCCAGAACCTCGTGCCGCTGTTGCGGCGCGCTTACGACGACGCGCTCGACCGGTACGACGTGCTGGTCATGCCCACCCTGCCGATGACGGCGACACCGCTCGTCAGCGACGAGGACGACCTGGGCACCAGCGTCACCCGAGCGCTGGAGATGATCGTCAACACCGCCCCGACCGACTGCACCGGTCACCCTTCGACGAGTGTGCCCGCAGGCCTGGTCAACGGCCTACCGACCGGCATCATGGTGGTCGGCAAGCACTTCGACGACGCGACCTGCCTGAAGGTGGCCAAGGTCATCGAGTCCCAGACCGGTGGCTTCCCCCGGCCTCCGGCGCACTCCTCGCGGCGTTGAGCACGGGCTGCCGCTGAACCGGACTCCCCAAGGACGTCAGGCGGCAACGGCACAGCGGCGAGGTGGGCGACCCACGGCCCAGGGGACTCCTCGTTCTCCGGGCCGCTTCGTCGCTGGTCCTCGGTCTTCGGACTCACCCGTCGTGCCCCTCCGCGGGGTGAAGCCACTCCCGCTCCACGGGCCTAGCGTCCCGAAGGATCACCCCACCTCAGGGAACGGGAGAACCAGCATGAGGAACCTCCACCACCAGACCGCCGCGTCCCTCCTCTCACCGGGCCGAGGCATCCTCGTCCTCGACGAGTACCTCGACCGCTGCATCGCGCCGCCACGCGCCAGCGCCGACTTCCTCGAGGTCGCGATGAGCGCGTGGGGGCTAGGCAGCTACGTCTCCGGTGTCCTGCTGGAGCAGCACGCCTTCGACCGGTCCGCCAGGCTCCCCAGTCTCGTTCCCGGCCCGCACGCCGTGCAGCTCGGGGTCCGCATGGACACCCTGGGCACCCGCCTGCGTCCCGGCGGACGTCCGGTGCCGCCGCTGGGCGACGTACGCCGCGCCCTGGCCGACAACCTCCAAGCGGGTGCCGTCTTCGCGGAGTGGCGAGCCCGTGTGAACCTCATGCAGGTCGCGCGTGGCGACGTCCACATCCATGCGCCGGCCCTGGCCCGGGGCGCCGCCGCCTCCCAGTCGGAGGGCGTGCTGCCCGTCGTCACCGTCGCCATGCCGGACCTCGCCACGCACAGCGCCGCGGTGACCGAGGCGGTGACCGCGAACGCCCTGCGCGCGCTCTTCGCCGAGCTGGAGAGGTACGACGTGCAGCTCGACGCCATGGTCCTGCGGGTCAACATGGTGGTGGCGGGAGACGCCCATCGCCACCGCACCACTCCGGCCGAGGCCGCAGATGCCACCCTCCGCGTGATGGCGGAGAACGTCCCGCCCGAGGTGGCCGGCGTGGCGTTCCTGTCCGGGGGCCAGCGGGTGGGCAGGGCCGTGGCCAACCTGTCCGCGATTGCTGCCGAGGCACGTCACCGGGGCCTGCCGCACCGTCTGACGTTCGCCTTCGCCCGCGCGCTCGTGGAGCCGGCGGTGCGCACCTGGCCCGGGGGCTCGGCGAATCTCCCCGAGGTGCGGCGTGAGCTGGTGCAGACCTGCCGGAAGGTGGCTCAGGCGCTCACGCCGTCGGTCTCGGGGGACGCAGCTTCGGCCTGACCAGCGGCGAAGACGCTGCTGCCGTAGACGTCGACCGCGGTCAGCGTGACCAGGTCGCCCCGGTTGAGCGGCCGGTCGAGCTCGACCAGCCGCTTGGCCTGCCGCAGCCGGCAGCGCTCCACCGCGTTTCGCACACTGCGGGCGTTGCTGAAGCGCGGTTGCCGCTGCCGCAGAGCGAGGTACTCCGAGAAGGCGGTGCGCGCCGCGTCGTCGAAGCGGAAGCTCTCCGCGGAGACCATCTGCTCGGCGATCTCGACGAGCTCCTCGTGGCGGTAGTCGTCGAAGGCGATGTGGTGCGGAACGCGGGAGGACAGCCCCGGGTTCGCGGAGAAGAACGTCTCCATCCGGTCGGGGTAGCCGGCGAAGATGACGACAAGGCTGCCGCGCTCGTTCTCCATCTCCTGGAGCAGGATCTCGATCACCTCCTGGCCGTAGTCCCGCTCGTTCTCCGGGCGGTACAGGTAGTACGCCTCGTCGATGAAGAGCACCCCGCCCGCGGCTCGCGCGATCGCCTCCTTCGTCTTCGGAGCGGTGTGGCCGATGAACTGCCCCACGAGGTCATCCCGGGTCACCGTGTGGACCTTGGGGCTCCGGAGGTACCCCAGGGCGTGCAGCATCCGCGCCATCCGCAACGCCACCGTGGTCTTCCCCGTGCCCGGACCGCCGGTGAAGCTCATGTGCAGCGTGGGCCGGGACGAGTCGAGGCCGAACTGGCGGCGGGCACGGTCGACCAGGAGCAGGGCCGCGATCTCCTGCACGCGGCGCTTGACCTGCGTCAGCCCGACCAGCTCCGCGTCGAGCTCGGCGAGGGTCTCCTCGACGCGCTGGCGGGCCTTGTCGACGGACAGGTCGAGCTCGGCGTCCTGGGCGAGGACCTCCAGGGCCGGGGGGTCCTCGCGCGCGGCCCCCGGGGCCGTCCCGGTGGCGGGGGAGGAGGACGCCGGCGCCCCCGGCCGGTAGAAGCCGAAGCCCGACTGGCTCACTGCGGCCCTCCGTAACGCGCCCCGGCGGGTGCCTCCGTGGCGTAGGCGTGGACGCCGTACGTCTGCCGGCGGTCCGAGCCCTCGGCGCGGGTCACCTGGAACCCCGGCTCGTGCGCCGGACGCTGGACCAGGAACTGCATCGCCGTGGTCTGCCGGCCGAGG
This sequence comes from uncultured Actinomycetota bacterium, assembly GCA_963816325.1. GTDB lineage: Bacteria > Actinomycetota > Actinomycetes > Propionibacteriales > Nocardioidaceae > Nocardioides_B. The sequence continues at coordinate 10,265 of CAWFKC010000004.1, forward strand.
CCCGCGTCGTACGCCAGGACCCGCACGTAGTGGTTCGGGAACGTCGCCCGGCACTCGTGGATCTCGCGCATCACGCCATCCGGCTCGTCGAGTTCGAACAGCGGCAGACCCCACAGCTCCCAGTAGACGTTGCGGGGGTGCGGGTCGTCGGTGTACTCGACCGAGACCGGCCAGCCGCTCAGCAGGGCGTAGCGGACCTGGGCCTCGATCTCCTCGTCGGTGAGCTCCTGAAGGTAGGAGAAGGATCCGTGTCGTAGGTACATGTTGCCCTCCTAGGCGCTGGGGGTGGGAACGGCGTCTGGTGCGTCAGTCGAGGCGTAGTCGAAGGTGACCTCGCCCCAGGTGGCGAGCGCCACCTCGAGAGGGCGGCACTGTCGTGCTGCCGTGCGGAGGATCTCCGGGCCCTCCCGGAGGAAGTCGCGACCCTCGTTGCGGGCCTTGACCATCGCCTCCAGGGCGACCCGGTTCGCCTCGGCACCGGCCGCGATCCCGAGCGGGTGCCCGATGGTGCCGCCGCCGAACTGCAGGATGACGTCCTCACCGAGAAGGTCGAGGAGCTGGTGCATCTGACCGGCGTGGATGCCTCCCGAGGCGACCGGCATGACGCCGGGAAGGCTGGCCCAGTCCTGGTCGAAGAAGATGCCGTTGGCCGGGTTCCTCGGCACGAAGCCGTCGCGCAGCGTGTCGTAGAAGCCCCTCGTGGTGTTCGGGTCGCCCTCGAGCTTGCCGACGACGGTGCCCGCGTGCACGTGGTCGACACCGATGAGCCGGGACCACTTCGCGAGCACCCGGAAGCTCACCCCGTGTGTCTTCTGGCGCGTGAAGGTCGAGTGGCCCGCCCGGTGCAGGTGGAGGAGGACGCCATTCCTGCGGGCCCAGTTCGCCATCGACTGCATCGCGGTGTACCCCACGGTCAGGTCGATCATCACGACGACGCTGCCGAGCTGCTTGGCGAACTCCGCCCGCTCGTACATGTCCTCCATCGTGGCGGCGGTGACGTTGAGGTAGTGGCCCTTGACCTCCCCGGTCGCCGCCAGCGCCTTGTTCACGCCCTCCATCGCGAAGAGGAAACGGTCGCGCCAGCGCATGAAGGGCTGCGAGTTGATGTTCTCGTCGTCCTTGGTGAAGTCCAGGCCGCCGCGGAGGCCCTCGTAGACGACCCTTCCGTAGTTGCGGGCGGACAGGCCCAGCTTGGGCTTGATCGTGGCGCCGAGCAGCGGTCGGCCGTACTTGTTGAGGTACTCGCGCTCCATGACGATGCCGTGCGCAGGGCCCTGGAACGTCTTGACGTACGCCGTCGGGATGCGCATGTCCTCCAGCCGCAGCGCCTTGAGAGGCTTGAACCCGAAGACGTTGCCGATGATGGACGAGGTCAGGTTCGCGATGGACCCCTCCTCGAACAGGTCGAGGTCGTAGGCGATGTAGGCGAAGTACTCGCCCGGCCGGCCCGGGACCTCGTCGAGCCGGTAGCACTTGGCCTGGTAGTGCGCGTTCGCCGTGAGCCGGTCGGTCCAGACCACGGTCCACGTCGCGGTGGAGGACTCTCCGGCGACGGCCGCCGCCGCCTCGATCGGGTCCACGCCGTCCTGAGGGGTCACCCGGAAGACCGCCAGCACGTCGGTCTCCTTCGGCTGGTAGTCGGCGTTGTAGTAGCCCATGCTCGCGTAGCTCTGGACCCCTGGGTCCCAGCGGTCCTTCGTAGTGCCGTCTGCCGTCGCCGTCATCTCGTTCTCCTCCGGTTGCTCCTGTGAACTCCTGAGACAAGGCTCGGGCCGCGAGAGCCCTACGGACAAGTGATTGTTTCTCGCGGAAACTTAAGCCCGCAGTTAAGCGACCCCTAGACTGGCGACTGTGAGCGCAGTGACCTGGGGACGGATGCGTACCTTTCTGGCAGTCGTGGAGCACGGCAGCGTGCGAGCCGCCGCCGCGCGTCTGCACGTGACCGAGCCCGCGGTCTCGACCGCGGTCGCCCAGCTGGAGCGGCACCTCGGCGCCGAACTGGTCACGAAGGAGGGGCGCGGCATCCGGGTGACCGAGAGCGGCGTCATCTACGCCGGCTACTGCCGTCGAGTCCTCGGCCTGCTCGACGAGGCGGCGGCGGCGGTGCGTACGGCGGAACGTGGCCGGCTCCGGATCGGCGCGGTGGCCACCGCGAGCGAGAATGTCCTGCCCACCCTGCTCGCGTCGTTCCACCGGGAGCACCCGGACGTCGAGCTCAGCCTCTCGGTCCGACCGCGTGACGACCTCTTCGCGGAGCTGACGCACCACGAGACCGACGTGGTCGTGGCCGGCCGACCGCCGAGGGGCGGCGGCTTCGTCTCCCGGGCAAGCCGTGCGAACAAGCTCGTCCTCGTCGGAGCACCGGGCCGCTCCTGGGACCCGGTCACCGCGACGTGGCTCCTGCGTGGCCCCGGGTCGGGGATCAGGGACACCACCCTGGCCCTGCTCAACCAGCTCGACGCCGTACCTCCCACGCTGACGCTGGGAACTCACGGAGCGGTCGTCGCGGCCGCCAGGGAGGGCCTCGGGGTCACCCTCGTGCACGGCGACGCGGTGGCGAACGCGCTGTCCGACGGAGACCTGCAGCAGGTGGCGTGCCGACGCACCCCCCTCGACCGACCGTGGCACCTGACCACCACGCCGACCCCGACCCGCAGCGTCGGCCTCTTCCTCCAGCACGTCACGGACCCAGACCGCGTGGGCGGGGCCGCGTTTCACCACCACGACCGCCCGGCGGGGTGAGCCCGCACTCGGCCGCGCGCGACAGGCTCGGGGGCCCCGACCTCGACCACAGGAGGAACGATGAGCGACCTCGCCCGGGTGGCCGCCGTGCTGGTAGGCACCGGCCGCGGCATCCTCGCCGCCGACGAGAGCATCCGCACCATGTCCACACGGCTGGAGGCCCACGGCATCGAAGCGGTGCCGAGGAACCGCCGCGACTACCGGGAGCTGCTGCTCACCGCCCCCGGGCTGGCTGACACGGTCAGCGGCATCATCCTCTACGACGAGACGTTCTCCGACACGCTCGCCGACGGCACCCCTTTCGCCGAGGCGGGCCACGGGGTCGGCATCCTTCCCGGCATCAAGGTGGACACCGGCACCTCCACGCTCGCCAAGGGCGAGGGCGCGACGATCACCGAGGGGCTGGACGGGCTCGGTGCCCGACTGGCCGGGTACGCCGAGCGCGGTGCCGCGTTCGCCAAGTGGCGGGCCGTCCTCGACGTGAGGACCGCAAGCCCCTACGCGATCGAGACCAATGCCCACGCGCTCGGCCGCTATGCGGCGCTCTGCCAGGAGCACGGGATCGTCCCGGTCGTCGAGCCCGAGGTGCTCTGCACCGGCTCGCACGACATCGCCGCCTCGGCGGACGTCACCGACCGGGTGCTGGCGGCGGTGTTCGACCAGCTGGAGCGGCAGCGGGTGGACCTTGCGGGCATCGTCCTGAAGCCGAACATGGTCACCCCCGGCCTGGACGGCCCACCGAGCACACCGCAGGCCGTCGCGGCCGAGACGATCGGCGTCCTCGGCCGCCGCGTCCCGCCCGTGGTCCCCGGGGTGGCCTTCCTGTCCGGCGGGCACTCCAACGAGCAGAGCTGCACCTACCTGGCAGCCGTCAACGAGCTCGCGGGCTTCTCGCCGTGGGCGCTGACCTTCTCCTTCGGCCGGGCCCTGGTCAGTGACGCGCTGCGGACGTGGAAGGGCGACCCGTGCCGCGTGACCAGGGCGCAGGAGGTGCTGCTGCGCAACTGCCGCCGCGCGTCCGTTGCTCTACAGGCCCGCCCCGCGCCCCTCGCCGGCGCGCACTGACGGCAGGGGCAGCTCGACCATGAGCGCGGTCCCCCTGTCCTGCGCCGACTCGATGCGGAGCGTTGCCCCGACGAGCGCGCAGCGCTCCGCGATCGACGTCAGCCCGTAGTGCTCTCCCGCTTCGGGGGAGGAGGCGGTCGCGCGCGCTCTCCGCACGTCGAAGCCCGCCCCGTCGTCCGTGACACCCAGCACCACCGCCTCGCCCACCCGCCGCAGGGAGAGCACGGCGCGGGAGGCGCTCGCATGCTTCACCACGTTGCTCACCGCCTCCTGCGCGATGCGGTACAGCACGGCGGCACCGTGCTCCGGCAGCTCCTCGAGCAGCCTGGTCGGGTCGGCATGCACCTCGACGTCCAGCTGGGGGACGCTCTGGGCCAGCGACTCCAGCGCGGCCACCAGCCCCAGGTCGTCGAGCAGCAGGCTGTGCAGTCCGCTGATCGCCGCGCGCGTCTCGTCGTAGGCGAGCCCGGCGAGCCGCCGCGCGGCCCGGACCTCCTCGAGAGTCGCCGCGGCAGCCGGGTCGCTCTCGGCGAGCGCGCCCAGCCCGATGTCGGCTGCGGACAGGTGGAACGCGAGCGAGGCCAGCACCTGCGTCACGCCGTCGTGCAGGTCGCCGGCGATCCGCCGCCGCTCGGCCTCCTGCGCCGAGATCGCGTGGGCGGTGAGCTGGTCGCGCTCGTAGCGCTGCCGGCGGCGCCCACGCTCGAGTGCCTCGGCCTGCAGCCGAAGCCCGACCAGGTCGGCCCAGCGCTGGGCGAGGGCCACGTCCGACTCATCGAACGGCACCCGAAGGTGCCGGTGCACGGCCACGACCGCGAGCGTTTCCTCCTCGATGCCCCGGGCCGGCACGCAGAGCCGGGAGACCGTCGCACCCGGCGCGAGTCCGAGCAGGTGGCGGTGCGCCTCGTTGCGAGGCGAGTCCTCGGCCATCGTGATCGGTCGCCCGTTGAGCGCGACCAGTCCCGTCACGCCGTACCCCACCGGGATGCGCACCGCCTGGCCGTCCTCCCCGGCGACGGGGTACGACGCAGCCACGCCGAGCTGCCGGGTGGCCGGGTCGACGACGAGTACGACGGCCCCGTCCGCGTCGAGCTCCTCGGCGAAGCGGTGCGTGACCGCCGCGAGGTCGAGCTGCCCGGAGGCCCGGACCAGATCCTCGACGGCGAGCGGGTCTGTCACCGGAACAGGCCTTCTCGCAGGGCGACCGCGACCGCCCCGCCTCGGTCCGAGACGGCGAGCTTGCGGTAGAGCCCGCGGATGTGGGTCTTGACGGTGTCCTCGCTCACCACCAGCTTGGCGGCGATCCCCTTGTTCGAGTGGTTGGCCACGAGCAGGGACAGCACCTCGCTCTCGCGTTGGGTCAGGCCCAGGTGCGCCCCAGGCCAGAACTCGCCGGCGTTGAGGCGTGCCGCCGACATCGCGATCCGTCCCGCGAGCGTCGGGTCGATCATCACCTCACCGTCCATGACCCGTTGCAGGTGGCCGACCAGCTCGGCGGCCTCGACCCGCTTCAGCACATAGCCGGAGGCCCCGGCGCGCAGCGCCTGGTAGAGGTACTGCTCGTCCTCGTACACGGTGAGGAACACCACGCGCACGTCGGGAAGCAGGTCCTTGACCCGGCGGCACAGGTCCAGGCCGCTGTCGCGCCCCAGGCGGATGTCGCAGAGCATGACGTCCGGCTTCTCCGCGTGTGCCACGTCCAGCGCGGCGTCGAGACTTGTCGCCGTGCCCACGATCGCGACGTCCTCGCCGAAGTGCGCCAGCATCGCCTGCACGCCGTGCAGGACCATCTCGTGGTCGTCCACCATCACGGTGCGGATCGGGCTCGCCATACCCCGTAGGGTATGTGATGTGGCTCACCCGGCCCAGCCCTGGCCGGTCACCATCTGGTCCACCCGTCGGGGTGAGTCGCCCTGCCGCCCGACGGGGTCTCCTGGGAGACAGCCGACGCCCCGGAGGGCCCCATGACCGTGACACCCCCCGCTGCCCGCCCCCTCGCCGCCGATCCAGACCTCGCGGCCGTCGACCGCTTGGCCGTCGACACGCTGCGCTTCCTGGCTGCCGACATGGTCGAGCGCGCCGCGAGCGGCCATCCCGGTATGCCGCTGGGGGCAGCGCCCATGGCCTGGACGCTCTTCAGCCGCCACCTCAAGCACGACCCCCGCTGCTCGGGGTGGGCGGACCGCGACCGGTTCGTGCTCTCGGCGGGCCACGGGTCGGCGCTGCAGTACGCGCTGCTCCACCTGTTCGGCTACGAGCTGCCCATGGCCGAGCTCAAGCGGTTCCGCCGGCTCGGGTCGGCCACCCCCGGCCACCCGGAGTTCGGCCACACCGACGGGGTCGAGACCACGACGGGTCCCCTCGGCCAGGGCTTCGCCACCGCGGTCGGGCTGGCCCTCGCCGAGCGCATGCAGGCGGCCCGCTACCCCGAGATCACCGACCACCTCACCTACGTCGTCGTCGGGGACGGCTGCCTGATGGAGGGCGTGAGCCACGAGGCCGCGTCTCTCGCCGGGCACCTGCGGCTCGGGCGCCTGGTCGTGCTCTTCGACGACAACGCGGTCACGATCGACGGCAGCACCGACCAGTCCTGCAGCGACGACGTACTCACTCGCTTCGCCGGCTACGGCTGGGACGTCGCCCGGGTGGCGAACGGCAACGACGTCGAGGCGGTCGACGCTGCGATCACCGCGGCCAAGGCCGACCCTCGACCCAGCTTCATCGCCGTCCGGACAGTGATCGGCCACGGCGCCCCGGGCGTCGAGGGGACGCCGCAGGCGCACGGCTCACCGCTGGGCCCCGAGGTCCTCGCGGCCGCGAAGATCGCCGCCGGCTGGACCGAGGGGCCGTTCACCGTGCCAGAGGTGGTCCGCGAGCACTGCCTGCGGGTCGCCGAGGCCGGCCGGCGGGAACGCGAGTCCTGGGAGGAGCGGTTCGCCGCCTTCGCCGACGCCGAGCCGCAACGCGCCGCCACGTGGTTGCGCACCAGCAGCCGGGCGCTGCCCGACGAGCTCGCCTCCGCCCTCGGCGCCGCCGTGAGCGGCGAGACGAAGGCGACCCGCCAGTCGTCCCAGTCGGTTCTGCGCGCCGCCACGAAGATGCTCCCCGAACTTGTCGGGGGCTCGGCCGACCTCGCCGGGTCGACGGGGACGGTGACCGGCCAGCGGGCCGTGACGGCCGAGGACTTCTCCGGGTCCGTCATCCACTTCGGCATCCGCGAGTTCGCGATGGCGGCCATCCTCAACGGGCTGTCACTGCACGGCGGCTTCCGCTGCTACGGCAGCACGTTCCTGGTCTTCAGCGACTACCTGCGGCCGGCCCTGCGGCTCTCGGCACTCATGCGGCAGCCGGTCGTCTACGTGCTCACCCACGACTCGGTCGCGGTCGGCGAGGACGGGCCCACGCATCAGCCGGTCGAGCACCTGGAGTCGCTCCGGCTGATCCCGGGCGTGCGGGTGCTGCGCCCCGCCGACGACCACGAGACGGCAGCGGCATGGCGTGCTGCGCTGGAGCGGACCGACGGGCCGACCGTGCTGGTGCTCACCCGTCAGGATGTCCCGTCCCTGCCGTCGGCCGACGACGCCGGATTCCTGACGGAGTACGGCGGGCGTGTCGTGGTGGACGCGGACGAGCCGGCGGTGGACCTGGTCGCCACGGGCTCCGAGGTCGGCCTCGCCGTCGAAGCGGCAGAGCGGCTGCGCGGCATGCGCATCGCTGCGCGCGTCATCTCGGTCCCCTGGCGGGAGCGGTTCGCCGAGAAGCGGCACCGACTGGGTGCCGCGCCCGTGACCGTCAGCCTCGAGGCAGGCGTCTCCACAGGCTGGCACGGCATCGCACCTGCCGCCCGGATCGGCGTCGAGACCTTCGGGGTCTCGGGGCCGCGGAGCGACGTACTCACCCACTTCGGGCTCACCGCCGACGCGGTGGCCCAGCGCGTGCACACCCTGGTGTCGGACCTGCGAGGAGCCTGAGATGCCCGACAAGATCATCAAGATGACCAGGTCCCGCACCGAGCCGGACCGGCGCCCGGTGATGCTCGCCATCGCCGGTGACTCCGCCTCGGGCAAGACGACGCTCGCCAGGGGCCTGGTCGAGGCGATCGGCGAGGACCGGTGCACGTCGATCTGCGTCGACGACTATCACCGGTACGACCGCGCGGAGCGCAAGGAGCTGCCCTTCACGCCGCTGCACCCGGACTGCAACTACATCGACATCATGGAGCAGCACCTGCAGCTGTTGGCCCTCGGACGGCCGATCCTCAGGCCGGTGTACGACCACGGGACCGGGACGTTCACGCGGCCGGAGTACGTCGAGCCCAGAGAGTTCGTGATCGTCGAGGGCCTGCACCCGCTCTCCACCAAGCTCACCCGCGCCTGCTTCGACGTCACGGTCTTCCTCGACCCTCCCGAGGAGATCCGGCGCGAGTGGAAGATCAAGCGGGACACCAGCGAGCGCGGCTACAACGTCGCGCAGGTGAAGGCGGACCTCGAGCGTCGTGAGCCGGAGTCGGAGGCCTTCATCCGCCCGCAGCGACGGCACGCCGACGTCGTGGTCCGCTTCGCGCCGATCCCCAGCCGCCAGGACCCGCCGGGCACGCCTCTGTCCGCCGAGCTCCTGCTGCGCCCGACGATCCAGCACCCGTCACTGAGCAGCGTGCTCACCGACGACCACCGCACTGCGATGCACCTGAAGGTCATGCGGGACCGGGACGGCACGCCGACCGACTGCCTCCACGTGCACGGCCACGCGTCCTGGGAGGAGGCGCGGCAGCTGGAGAAGACGATCTGGGAGGAGCTCGACGTGCAGGGCGGGCCCCCGGACACGCTCGGCCAGATCAGGGCGGGGGAGCGCAGCGAGCCGCTGGCGCTGACGCAGCTGATCCTGCTCTACCACCTGCTCCAAGCCGCGGAGCAGGCCGGGCGCTAGCCGACGAAGACACTGACGAGCATCGATGCGCACGTGCCGGCAGAGGTGCTCAGCTACCCACCCTCGCTCGCCTCAGCGGATCAGCCCCTCGAGCCCGGGGTGAGAGGTGCGGTAGCCGTCGAGCAGGCGGCGGGCGGTGGTCACCGAGTCGACCATCGGGTGAAGGGCAAACGCCTTGGGGGCCGCGGTTCCGTCGCCGGTGAGCGCTGCCTCGATGACCAGCCGTTCCACTGCCTTGACCTGCTGGAGCAGTCCGATCTGGTGTCCCTCGAGCGGGTCTGCTGCGAGTGGGCGTGCTCCCGCGCCGTCCACGTGGCAGGGCACCTCCACGACTGCGTCTGCCGGCAGTCCGGGCACGGCGCCGCCGTTCCGGACGTCGAGGATCATGCTGGTCTGCTCGCCTCGCATCACGGCGGCCATGAAGGCCAGGGCCACCCCCTCGTAGCCGCCGCCCTCGACGTCGGTCGCCTCTCGCTCGCCGGTGCCGGTCTCGGCGCGTACGTCGGCCATGTAGGTCTCGTCGCGTTCCCGGCGGACTCGGTGCCACTCCCGCAACGCCTGCTCCGGCCGCTCGGCCACGGCGGCGTAGAAGGCGTGCTGCTGGCGCAGCAGGAAGTCGCCGCGGGTGGCATTCTCTCCGCGGACCGCCGCCATCGCCTCCCGGCCGTAGTAGTAGTAGAGGTACTCGTTGGGCAAGCAGCCGAGTGCTCGTACCCACTCGGGCCCGAACAGGCGGGCCTCCTCGACGGTCCGCAGGGCGACGTCGTCGGCCAGCAGTTGCGGCAACACGTCGACCCCGTCGTGCAGCAGTCGGCGCAGCCAGCCGAGGTGGTTCAGGCCGACGTAGTCCCCGAAGGTGCGCGCCGGGTCCAGGGCGAGCGCCCGGGCCGCCCGACGCGCCAGCCCGATGGGGGAGTCGCAGATCCCGACCACACGGTCCCCGAGAATGCGCTGCATCGCCTCGGTGATCATCCCCGCCGGGTTGGTGAAGTTGATGACCCAGGCGTGCGGAGCGACCACGGCGACACGTTCCGCGATCTTCGTCGCTATCGGCACCGTGCGCAGCCCGAAAGCCAGCCCGCCAGGTCCGGTGGTCTCCTGGCCCAGGACGTCATGGTCCAAGGCGACGTGCTCGTCGATGGTGCGGCCTTCCAGCCCGCCCACCCGGACCGCCGAGAACACGAAGTCGGTTCCGGTCAGCGCCTCGTCGAGGTGCGACGTGATCGTCACCGCCGGTGCGTCCGGAGTCGCCGCGGCCATCTGCGCGAGCACGTGCCGGATCGCCTCGAGACGACTCCGATCGACGTCGTACAGCGACACCTGGTCGATCCGTGGGTCGCGCTGGTCGCCCAGCAGGGCGCCGTAGACCAGGGGCACCCGGAAGCCGCCGCCCCCGAGAATCGTCAGCTTCATCCGTAGAGCACCTCCACTGGGGAGAAGGGGGACGACTCCAGCGCGGCCCGGTCCACCCCCTCGTTGGTCACTATCGAGTCGAGGTCTGCGGCTCGGCAGACCTTGAGCGCCCCGGTCCCGGGGAACTTGTGACGGTCGGCGAGCAGCACCGAGCGCTCGGCGGCGGCCATCATCGCCCGCTTCACCGGAACCTCCACCTGGGTGCTGTCGAGCACCTCGCCGTCGGGCCGGACCCCGCTGCGAGCCGGGCACCGGGGAGATTCGCTACCCGGCTGTCACCCGGGTGCTGCGCGAAGCCGGTTACCGGCGCGTGGTCGGGCTGGAGGCCTGGGCGTCCGGGGACAGCGACGCCGCGCTTGACGCATTCCGCCGCGCCTTCTCCTGAGCCCTGAGCCCCGGTGGGGGCGAGGCCAAGGTGAGCTCCGGGCGAAGGCCCGGGCCGCCACCGACGCCCGTCAGCCCGCAAGGGCGCCCGCGAAGACCTGCCAGGCCAGGGCGGACTTGGCTGTCAGGCTCAGGACGACGTAGACCTTCTCGCCGAACAAGTAGTCGGCCCACCGCCCCTTGGCGCGGTACTGCCGCCACTGGTTGAGTGCGAAGACGTTGAAGAAGACGAACAGCGAGACGATGATCGCGTAGACGAACGCCGGCGGCTCGGCCGACGAGGTCGTGCCGGGAGCGGCGACGTACACCGCGATGGCGATCCACGGCACACTGCCGGCGATGCAGCCGAACACGAAGGGGAGCCAGCCGTGGCCGCCCGGCTCCTCGTACTTCTCCTGGAGCCAGCCGAAGAGGATCATCGCGGTGTTCACACCGAAGAGGGCGAGCAGTGCCGCCACGTCGGAGATGCCGCAGAGCTGCGCGATGAGCACGATCATCAGCGACGACGAGAACGCGTACTCCACCCACCGGGCGGGGTTGCGGTGGCGCGCGAGGTCGCCGAGGTAGCCCCGCCACCAGGCCGTGGCGACCAGAAGGTGAGCCAGCGCGGACAGGGCCAGGAACGCGGCGACCGCAAGCCCCGTCCGGATCTCGAAGAGGAGGACCGGGTCCTGCGGTGTCGTGCCTGGGGGGCCCTGGAGGTAGGCGCCCGTGACCGGAAGTGAGAAGTCCGTGGCGAGGATGACCACGATGACTGCCTGGGCGGCGTGGAGTGCGGCCGCTCCCAGGTTCCACCGTCGCAGACTGCTCTGCTGGGCCCGTGAGATGTGCTGCTCGTGCATGGCGAACCTCCTCGAGGGGTGCTTACAGTCTGGCGGTGCCGGTCGGCGGGTGGGGCAGAACCGGCGTGGTGGCGGCGGCCGGTGATGTGCTCGTCGGCCTCCGGTTCAGCGCCCAGCAGGCGCAGGGTCCGCGTCTGGGACGGCGGTGACGACGAGGTTCTGCTGGTAGCCGCCCGCCTGCGCGTCGTACTCGCCACCGCAGGTGATCACCCGGAGGCGTTCGGGTCCGCTGCGGGAGAACAAGAAGGCGGGCAGCGCCTGCCGGTCGTAGCGCTCCAGGTCTGTCACCCGGTAGGTCCTGCTGCTCCCGCCGGCCAAGGTGAGTGCGACCGCGTCGCCGGGCCGCATGTCGCGGAGGCGGGCGAGGGGGCCGAGGCCGAAGCGTTTGGAGTCGAGGTGGCCGGCCAGCACGACCGACCCGCCGTCGGATTCACCCGGTACGGCACCGAACCGGTACCACCCCATGACACGGGGGTCGGGCGGGAGCTCCATCGAGCCGTCGCTCGCCACGCCGACGGACCGTAGCCGTGCCGCGATGTCGGCCGACCGCATCGTCACGCGGACCGGCCGGGCGACGGTTGCGGGCTCCTCTGCCCCGAACCGCGCGTCGGACCGGCCGACCGGAGGCCGGCCCTCGCGGCTCGGAGCGGCGGTGCTCCGCGCCGCACCCGCGACGGGTCCCGGCGCCGGTTCCCGATCGATCGGTCGGGTTCCGGGCCGGGACCACGCAAGCGCGACGACCATGAGCAGCGCCAGCGCCGTTGTCGCGACGACGGTCGCCAAAGTGGTGCTCCGCATGCGCATGGGCGTCGCTGTCAGCGGCGGCGACGGGCCCGGGCAGGCGCGACCTGGCGAGCAGCAAGGGCAACCGCCACCGCCGACATCGCGCCCAGCCCGAGCGTCCAGGGCGGGATCCCCGCGGACTCGGGCGCCAGGCCCGCCTCGCCGCCCGGAACACCTGCGGGAGCCGAGTGCAGGCCGTCGATGGTCTGGACGGCAAGGTCGAGGTTGCCGTCCTCGGCGCTGCCCCAGGCGTAGACGATCGTGCTGGTGCCTTCCTTCACCGGCACGTCCGCAGGGCCGAGAGCGACGTCCTCGGTTCCAGCCAGGACCACGTCGGCGGAGTAGGTGCCGGAGCCGACGTCCGCCGAGGCCGCGTCCGGGTTGGCAAGGTTGTCGAACAGCACGTTGCCGTCGGCGCGGACGTCCACGGCCGGTGCGGCCGCGGTGTGCCGAACGGTCAGCCGGCCGTCACCGGCCTTGGCGGGGGCCGTGTCGTTGGCGTAGGCCGTCAGCCGAGGCTTGCCGTCGGCGCCGAGGTGGGCGACGACGGTCGCGTTGGCGCCGGCCGGGACCTCGACGTCGTTCGCCTCGATAGCCGGCTTCTCGGTGTCGGGGTCCGCGCCGTCGGCAAAGACCTGAAGGTCGTACTTGCCGGCAGGCAGGGTGAGGGGGTCGGTGAGCGTTCCCGGCTTGAAGTTCGGGATCAGCTCCGCGCCGTTGGCATAGACGTCGACGGTGACTCCCGGTACGGCGTGCAGGACCGAGACCGTGGCGTCCTCGGCGGCGTTCGCGGGGGCGATCGGAGCGGCGACGAAGGCCACCAGGCCGGCGGCGCCGGCGGCTGCAAATGTGGTTCGCATGGGTTTTCCTTCCGGGTCGTGGCGGGCTTGCTTACCCCTGCTTCGCGCACGCCCCGATAGCGGATGTGGGGGAGGTAGGAAAAACTTCAACTATCTAGTCCGGCACGCTCCTGCGCGGCTCTCATGTGGCGAGGCGGGCAGTCAGGGTCGCGTGCTGCAGCCGTCCGTGCTGCCGCTGACGGTGCTCTGCCGGATCGCCAGGTGGTAGGGCGCGCTGAGCTCGCGCGAGGGTGCGCCGCTGTTCTCGTTCATCCGAGCCAGAAGGCTGTCCAGAGCGATACGCGCGATGGCCGTCTTGTCCGGCGAGATCGAGGTGAGCGTGGGCCGGTGGAACCGGCCCTCGTCGATGTCGTCGAACCCCACGACCGCCACTTCGTCGGGTACGCGGACACCATGTGCGCCGAGCGTGCTGAGTGCGCCGACAGCCACGAGGTCGTTGAGGCAGAACGCCCCGTCGAACTCCGCGCCGGACTCGAGCAGTGCGTGCATCGCTTCGGAGCCGTCCGAGCGCAGGAACCATCGGGTTTGCCTGATCAGATCCTCGGGAACGGCGACCCCCGCTTCGCGATGCGCGCGTCGATAGCCCTCTTCTCGCAGCGTGGCCATCTGGCTCACGCCCGGGGCCTGCGCGCCGAGCAGCGCGATGCGACGGCGGCCGAGCCCGAGAAGGTGGTGGGTGGCGTCTGCGGCGGCGCCCACGTTGTCGATGGCGACGTGGTCGGTAGCGGGTGCAGAGGTCTGCTCCCCCAGGAGGACGAGGGGAGTGTTCGGGTCTCGTTCGGCCAGGTCGGTGGCCCGCAGTGCCAGGGGGCTCAGGATCAGCCCGTCGATCAGGTGTTCGCGCAGCCCCTGGGCGGCCAGCAGCTCGGTCTCCCGGTGGCCGTTGGTCTGGTCGACCAGCAGGGTGTAGCCGCGCTCCTGGGCAACGTCGACGAGCGCGCTCGCGAGCTCGGCGAAGTAGGGGACCCGGAGGTCGGGGAGGGCTACCGCGATGAGGCCGGCCCGCCCCTGGCGTAGGTGCCGAGCCGAGAGGTTCGGACGGTAGCCGAGCTGGTCGATGGCGTCCTGGACCCGCGCACGCGTCTCGGGGCTGACGTGCCGGTAGCCGTGCACGACGTTGGACACCGTCTTGAACGAGACGCCGGCAAGCTCGGCAACGTCGCGGAGGCGGGTGCGGCGCGCCCCGCCGGGGCGTGCCGGCGGTTCCGCCGTTGTCTGATCCACCTCTTGACCGGAGCCACGCTTCATGGTTTTGTTCCTACACGTTTACAACGTTGAAAACAAGTCAAAACGGCCGACGCGGCATCAGTTCGCGCCCAGACCTGCGTCGGCCAGACCAGTCCCTACCAAGGAGACGCAATGGGCAGCATCGTTCTCGAGCAGGTCAGGAAGATCTATCCCGGTGATGTCGCCGCGCTGAAGGGCATCGACCTTTCGATAGCCGACGGCGAGTTCATGGTCTTCGTCGGACCTTCCGGCTGCGGCAAGACCACGCTGCTGCGCTGTATCGCGGGGCTGGAGCAGATCAGCGACGGTTCGGTCCGGATCGGCGAGCGTCCGGTTGCCGGTCTGCCGCCGAAGGCGCGAGACATCGCCATGGTGTTCCAGAGCTACGCGCTGTACCCGAACATGACCGTCGAGGAGAATCTCGGGTTCGGGCTCGAGCTGCGCAAGGTACCCAAGGCCGAGCGGCGGCGTCGCGTGCTGGAAGCGGCCCGGCTGCTCAAGCTCGAGGACTACCTTGAGCGCCGGCCCAGCGCGCTCAGCGGCGGCCAGCAGCAGCGGGTGGCGATGGGGCGCGCGATCGTCCGGGAGCCGCAGGCATTCTTGATGGACGAGCCGTTGTCGAACCTGGACGCGAAGCTGCGCATCGCGATGCGGGCGTCGTTGAAGCAGCTGCACGAACGTATCGGCGTGACGACCGTCTACGTGACCCACGACCAGGTCGAGGCGATGACGCTGGGCGACCGGGTCGCGGTCTTCGACGGTGGCGTGCTGCAGCAGGCCGGGACGCCCCAGCATTTGTTCGAGCGACCGGAGAACCTGTTCGTCGCTGGCTTCATGGGATCGCCCCCCATGAACCTTGCCCGGGCTCAGCTGGTGCGCGACCAGGGTCCGGCGTTGGTGCTGGGGTCACATCTGCTTCCACTCGGGGCGACGGCGTTGACCACCCGTCCCGGTCTCGATCGCTACCTGGAGCGCGAGGTCATCGTCGGGCTGCGGCCCTCGGAGATCTCCGTGCCCGACCCGTCACGTCGCCAGGCGACGGTGACCGTTCACGTCGACGTGGTGGAGGAGCTGGGCACCGAGCGTCATCTGTTCTTCACCCTGGATGCCGCCGGGACGTCGGGCGTCCCGGGCGGCGGCGGTGGTGGTGCCGGGAGCTCGCTTGCGGACGAGGCCGGCTACGCCCTGGGCGAGAACCAGGTGCTCTGGACGGCCGTCCTCGACGCTCGGTCCCGCGTCGCGGCGGGGACGACCGTGGAGCTTGCGGTCGACACCGAGCAGCTGCACTTCTTCGACCCGACATCGGGCCGGGTCGTCGGCGAGCGGGCTCGCCGGCCTGCGCCGGCCGAGCAGCCCGAGGTGCGAGCATGAGCCCGCGCGTCGACCTGCCTCGTACGGACCGGCGCAGCTTCCTGCGGATCCTTGCCGGCGCCGGCGCCGGCCTGGCGGTCAGCGGCTGCGCGGGCCCGGTCGCCGAGGCGGTGACCGGGAAATCCGGCGCCGGACTGACCTACTGGAACCTCTTTGGCGGCGGGGACGGCGAACGCATGCACGAGATGCAGCGCGCTTACAGCCACACGTCCGGCAGCGCCGACCTGCAGGCAGTCACGCTGACCTGGGGCATCCCCTACTACACGAAGCTGGCGATGGCCATCGCGGGCGGAAGCCCACCCGATGTGGCGATCATGCACCTCTCCCGGATGCCCCAGTTCGGGCCCTCCGGACTGCTTCGCCCGTTCACCGCACGCGACCTCGCACGGATGAACGTCTCGCAGGAGACCATCGCGCCCCTGCTGTGGCAGAAGGCTAGGTACGACGGCCGGTTGCTGGCCGTCCCGCTGGACACCCACCCACTAGTGCTCTACTACAACACCGAGGTGTGCGCCAAGGCCGGACTGCTCGACGGTCACGGCCGGTTGAAGTCCTTGGCCGGCAAGGAGCAGGTGCTGGCCGCGTTTGCCGCCGCCAAGAAGGTCACCGGCGCATACGGGGTCACCTTCGACACCCAGCAGTACTCACCGTGGCGCCTTTTCTGGCCGATGCTCCGTCAGCAGGACGCCCGCCTGTTCAGCACAGACGGCTCGCACTACGCGCTCGACGAGTCCCAGGGGAAAGCCGCGCTCGAGTTCCTGCGCGGCCTGACCCACGGCGAGAAGCTGGCGCCGCCAGGGCGGGACTACGCCGCGTCCGTGGCGCTGTTCCAGTCCGGCAAGGCCGGGTTCCACCTCAACGGGGAGTGGGAGGTCTCCACCTTCAGCGACGCCAACGTGCCGTTCGACATGACCCTCATGCCGCAGGTCTTCGGCGGTCGGCAGACCTGGGCCGACTCCCATGCCTTCATCATCCCGGCAGGCGCGAAGAACGTCGACGCCGCACTCGGGTTCATCGCGACCATGCTGCGCGAGAGTCTCACGTGGGCGAAGGGAGGTCACATCCCGGCGTACACCCCGGTCCGCACCAGCAGCGCCTACCGGGCGTTGACCCCCCAGTCGCACTACGCCGCCGAGATCGACCACGTCGCCTACGACCCGGCCGTGTGGTTCTCCGGCGCAGCCAGCCACATGGAAGACCAGGCGAACTCCATCGTCGCCGCGGTCATCAACGACCAGCTCAGCCCGGAAGCAGGGCTGAGGCAGCTCCGCTCCGACATGGAGGACCTCCTCGTCCTCCCCGAGCCCTTCTAGGCGAGAGATCCCCATGGTGACTGTCGACTCGGCCAACCCGTCCGCCCGCGCCCGTGCAGAGGACGAACCGTCCCTCGTCGCCAAGCAGCAACCGGGCACGACCCGTACGGCGCTGCTGTTCGTCGCGCCCTTCCTGTTGTTCTACGCCTTGTTCCTGCTCTGGCCGACGCTGAACCAAGTCCTTCTCGGCTTCACCAACAAGAGCCTCGCGGGATCCGGCGGCACCCAGTTCCTGGGGCTCTCCAACTTCGCTGAGGTCTTCGGGGACAGCCAGTTCTGGGCGTCGATAGAGCACACGTTGGTATTCACCCTGCTCACCACGCCGCCCCTGGTCATCCTCGGCTTCGGTCTCGCCGTGCTCGCCAACCGGGCCGTCCCGGCGAAGTGGGCCTTCCGGCTCGCGTTCTTCGTCCCCTACGTGCTGCCTGTCTCGATCGTGGCCCTCATCTGGGTGTGGCTGTTCCAGCCGGGGTTCGGCCTCGTGAACAGCGCGCTGAGCTCCCTGGGCCTCCCGGAGGTCGACTGGCTCGGCGGCAGCCATGCCGCGATGTTGTCGGTCGCCATCGCGACCGTTTGGTGGACGCTCGGGTTCAACTTCATCCTCTACCTGGCCGGCCTGCAGGAGATCCCCAGGTCGCTGTACGAAGCCGCGGACATCGACGGCGCCGGACCGTGGAAGAAGCTGTGGCGCATCACCGTGCCCAACATGACGCGCACGCATGTGCTGGTCCTGGTGCTCCAGATTCTGGCATCGCTGAAGATCTTCGCCCAGGTGTACCTGATGACCAACGGTGGCCCGAACAACGCGACGCGCGTGGCGCTCCTCGAGATCTACGACGTCGGCTTCACCCAGTGGCGCGTCGGCTACGCGGCAGCCATGTCGGTCATCTTCTTCGTCATCGTCATCGCCGTCTCGGTCGGCCAGCTGGTGCTGCTCCGCGGCCGCGGCAAGGGAGGCTCGCTATGAGCGCCACGACACACGGCACGGCCCCGGCTTCGGGAAGCCCCACCACGCAGGAAGCTCTTCCCTGGCGTCAGGGGCCCTGGCCAAGGCGGCTGGTCAACGCGGCCGGCTTGGCGGTCCTGGTGATCTTCGCGCTGCTTTGGGTGCTGCCTCTGCTGTGGGCCTTCGACACCTCGATCAAGCCCAACAGCGAGACCATCAAGGTGCCGGTCACCTGGATTCCGGACCATCCCACGCTCGCTGCCTACGGGAGAGTGCTCTCCGGCACCGACATTCTGCATTGGTACGTCAACAGCGCCCTGACCAGCGGTGCCATCACGATCTTCACCATCGCGTTCTCGGCGATGGCAGCCTACGCGTTCTCCCAGATGGACTTCAGGTTCAAGCGCCCTCTGTTCTGGTTGATCATGGCCGGACTCACCGTCCCGCTCGACGTGCTCATCGTCCCGCTGTTCAGCCAGTTCAGCAGCTGGAACCTGATCAACACCTACTGGGCGGTCATCCTCCCGCAGATCGCGCTGCCGATCGCGGTGTTCATCTTCAAGCAGTTCTTCGATGGGATTCCCACCGAGCTGCGCGAGGCGGCGATGGCCGACGGCGCCACCCACTGGACCGTCTTCCGCCGCCTCTGGCTCCCGTTGTCAGGCCCCGCGGTGGCCGCCGTCGGCGTCTTCACGTTCGTGGCTGCCTGGAACAACTTCTTGTGGCCCTTCGTCGCGGAGACGAGCAGCAGCATGATGACGATCCCCGTTGGGCTGGGCACGGTCACCAGCGCCACCGGAGTCCACTACGCGGGCGTCATGGCGATGGCGATTCTCGGAGGACTCCCGTTGATGGTCGCGTTCCTGTTCTTCCAGCGGCAGATCGTGCAGGGGATCGCGGGAAGCGGAATCAAGGGATGAGCGACCCGCTGCTGCTTGACGGACGCTGGACGCTGCACGTCGGAGACACCGCGGACCGGACGCCTGCGGGCCTCGAGGACCTGCCCGCGCGACCCATCGACGTACCGGGCCTGTGGGAGGCGCAGGGACTGCTGCAGTTGGACGGGGTGGCGTGGTATCGACGCACGTTCGAGCTCGACGACACCGAAGGGTTCTGGCGCCTCGACTTCGGTGCCGTGATGGACAGCGCCGAGGTCTGGGTCAACGACGTGTACGTGGGCGGGCACGAGCTCCAGCCGTTCACCCCGTTCGCGCTCGACGTCACCGGCGTGGTCAGAGCCGGCGGCAACACCCTGGCCGTCCGGGTCTACGACCCCGCGTCGGACGACGCGCAGGTCCTCCGTTCCGCCCACGGGAAGCAGGGGTGGTCCAACGCTGTCTTTCCCAGCCCGCCGAGCCTCTACGCGACCTACGGCGGCATCTGGCAGTCGGTGAGCCTGCGCCGTCACGCGGCGGTGACCATCGAAGACGTCTTCGTCCAGCCGGATCCCGAGGACGTCGTCGTCCTCGTCGAGGTCGCCAACCGGCTGGCCCGGCCCTTCGAGGGCCGGGTCGAGGTGCGCGCCGCCGATCTCGCAGCCGAGTGTCCTGTGACGGTCGCCGCCCAGGGACATACGCTGCTACGACTCCGGCTCGGCCGCACAGGTGCGGCTCGGTGGACCCCCGAGGACCCCGTCCTGCACCGCGTCCACGCGCGGCTGACCGGACCGGGCGCCGACGGCACCAGGGCGTGGGGTGACCGCTTCGGCCTGCGCACGATCAGCACCGAGGGGGGACGGTTGATGCTGAACGGACATCCGCTGCGCATGCGTTCCGCACTCGTGCAGGGCTTCTGGCCGCGATCCCTGTACGCCGCACCCGGACGTGACGCGATCAAGGTGGAGGTCGAGGCAGCTCGTGACGCTGGGTTCAACACCCTTCGCCTGCACGTGAAGGCGTTCGAGCCCGCCTACCTGGACGTGTGCGACGAGGTCGGCATGCTGCTGCACTGCGACATGCCTGTCGCTGAGCCGGTGGCGCACGAGGACATGGGAACCCCGACGGACCTGACACGCCGCTGCGTCGAGACGATCCGGGCCCAAGTTCGCCGCGACCGCAACCATCCGAGCATCGTCCTCTGGTCGGCGATGAACGAGATCGGCCTGCACCGCCCCGCCATCAGGACCACGCGCGGCTACGAGGAGTTCGCGCGCGCGCTGGTGTCCGCCGTACGCTCGGAGGACCCCACACGGCCGGTCGTGGAGAACGACTGGATCGAGGCGGATCCGGCCCACGTCTTCGACGGCGATGTGCTCACCGCTCATTGGTATGGGCGACTTCAGCGCGGCTATCTCGCGGACCTGGAGGCGAAGGCGATCAGCGAGTCGGGTCACGACCGCCCGCTCCTGGTCTCCGAGTTCGGGGACTGGGGACTCCCCGACCCGATGGAGACGGAGGCCACCGAGTTCTGGGAGCACGACCGGGTCCTGGCGAAGGAGATCTCCGCCACCACCTGGGGCGGCACCGTGGAGGAGTTCCTGTCAGCAACCCAGCGTTATCAGGGGCTCGCCGACCGACTGCAAGGTGAGGTCTTCCGTCGGCAGGACCATATCGCCGGCTACTGCCTGACGGAGTTGACCGATGTGCCCCAGGAATTCAACGGTGTCCTGGACTTCCACCGGCGACCCAAGCAGCCGGCGCTCGGCCAGGTGCGCCGAATGAACCAGGCCGTACTGCCGATGGCACGGCTGGACTCGTTCGCGGTCCGAGCGGGCCACCGTTGCAGGGTGCGGCTGAGCGTGGTCAACGACGGTCCGCGGCTTGCCGACGTGGTGCTGGAGACCTCCGTGGGAGGCCTTGAGGGGCCGGTGCTCGAGCTCCCAGAGCTTCCCACGGCTTGCGTGACAGATCTGGGCAGCGCGACGTTGCCCGTCCCCGGGACCGTCGGTGATGCCGAGCTCCGGCTGACGCTCCGGTCGGAAGGCACGGTCGTGGCGGTCAACGACTATCCCCTCTGGGCGGTGGCGGGACAGCAAGCGAGTGCATCGGTGTCACTCGTTGGCGGCGGAGCCACGCAGGCGGCACTCGACCGTCTCGGGATCGCCTCGGACGGACCCGGACTCCTCGTGGTGGCCGAGGGCGCCCTTGACGGCGCGACCGGGCCCGTGGTTGCGGAGGCCTTGACGGCGGGGCGGACCGTGGTCGTGCTGCACCAGGCTGCCGAGAGCGCGCCGTACTGGCCGGGGGAGACGAGCCTTGTTGCCACACGTCCGGAGTGGGGACCGACGGTTTTCCACTTCACCTCGGCGGACCTGCCGTGGGCGTCGCTCCCGGCCGGCCGACTACTGACCACCGAGCACTTCGCTGTGGAGGGCACGGCGATCCTCACCGAGCTGGCGGGACGGTCCGCGACCGACGCTGGCGTGCTCATCAGCGCCTACAGGCCGCCACCTGAGTCGGCGACCGGAGCGGTCGTGTGTTCGACGTTCGTTGGTCGTGGCCAGCTCGTGGCCTGCCAGCTCCGCCTGGCCGAGGCAGCGCTCAACGGTGACGTGGGCGCGGAGGCACTCCTCCAGGACATCCTCGACTGGGCTGCCGGCGGAGCCTGCCGCTGACGCGCTGTGTCAGGCCCGGGAGCAGCGGCCCTGCGAGCCCTGCCCGGCCGGCGCCACGCCGGGCGCAGTCGGCGCCTGCCTAGGGTGGTGGCGACAGGAAGGAGAGGCTGAGATGAGCTCGTTCGACGAGAAGGCGGCAACCTGGGACGAGGACCCGACGCGGCTAGAACGCGCGAAGGCCGTCGCGAGGTCCATCCGCGCAGCTGTCCCACTCTCCCGCTCCACCCGCGTCCTCGAGTACGGCGCCGGTACCGGCCTCGTGTCGCAGGAGCTGGCCTCGGGGGTCGGGCCGCTCACGTTGGCCGACCCTTCCGCGGGGATGCGAGGAGTGATCAGGTCCAAGATCGACGCGGGCGTCCTTCCGGGAAGCACCCGCGTCTGGGACCTGGACCTCTCGACCGGGGAGCCACCCCCCGAGCAGTTCGACCTCATCGCAACGGTGATGACGCTCCACCACATTCACGACCTGGCGCCGGTGCTCGCGGGGTTCGTGGCGATGCTCGACGACGGTGGCCGTCTCTGCCTCGCGGACCTGGTCAAGGAGGACGGCTCCTTCCACAGCGATCCGGGGTTCGACGGCCACCACGGCTTCGACCTCGAGGAGCTGGCGGGCCAGCTGGAGGCCGTCCACCTGGCCGACGTACACGTCGAGCTCGTCCACGACGTGATGAAGAACGGTCGGGCCTACCCGGTCTTCCTCGCGACGTGCGCGAAGAGCGGGTGATTCGGTCGACGGGCATGGGCATGCATGGTGCGGGCTCGGCAAGGCTGACGAGCCCGCACCAGCACTCGATTACACGTCGATCGGCCGCAGCACCCGGTTGATGCCGTGGGCGATCTGCCTGTTGTGGTCGTTGATGTTCGCTGCCTTCGGCAGGACCCGGGCGTCGCGGTTGTTCGGGTCAAGGTCGCGCAACATCACCCGGTGGCCACGGACCCGCACGGTGATGTCCGCACCCGGCAGCGCGGTCGCCAGAACGGCCCCGTTGGCGTGCCGCGCCTCACGGTAGGTAATCCGTGCACCGGGCACGACGTGGTAGAGCAGGACCGACTCCAGCAGGTTCACGTCGACGCCGGGGGAGGAGGCGATGCCGTTGAGCGCGCCACCCTCTGTGGCGTACCAGTGTCCGGTCAACGCGTGCGCCAACCGGCGGAATGCCCGGTCCGTGGGTAGGAATGCCGTCAGCTTGGTGCTGCCGTCGGCGAGCACCGCGACCGGGCTGTTCGGCTTCTCGGCCCGCACCAGGTGCACCACCTTGTCGAGGATGTCGAAGTCGTTCCAGTTCCGGTCGAGGTGGTTACCGTCTGCCGCGAGGACTGCAGCGAGGCTGCGCTGGCCGAGTGCGCTGTGACTGTGGTGGCCGTCCGCCTGCGTAGGCGTCGCTTGGGCCTGCGCAGGAAGACCGATGGCCGTCACGCTGGCCGTGGCGGCGACTGCGGCGACGAGCGAGGTGGCGATGCGTCGTTTGGCACGTCGAACTGACATGTGGGCTCCTCCGGTTGTCGATCGCGTGATCGAGCTCGGTGTGGTCACCGCGGGTTCGCGACCACGTCCGCGCCGGCTTGGAGGGCCATGGCGCCGGTCTAGGCGACGTCCTCACCAGGCGGCGCGGTCGTCCACCACCGTCGGTGTGACCAGCGCCGTGGGGGGTCGCCAGGTCGCGTAGCGCCGGGCGCGGGGGCTGGTCAGTGCGAGCAGCACGAGGATGCCCAGGGCGACGTGCGGCAACCCAGAGCCCAGCGTTGGCAGCGGCCCCCCGCCGGTGGTGGCCGCGAAGGCGACGAGGACCGTCACGGTGCAGTCCAGCATCAGCAGCAGGCGTCCCCAGTTGCGTCCGTGGAAGGTGGCCAGCCCGAGCCCGAAGTCGACCGCGGCGAGAACCAGGAAGCCGGTGGCCGTCGCCGCGGCGAGGGTCGCGCTCGGCCGGGCGCCACGGGCCAGACTCGAGAGCAGGTCCGAGTCCGCGAGGATCAAGCCGCCGAGGACCATGCCCAGCAACCCGCGCAGACAGGCCACTGACGCGCTGAACGCGACCGAGGCGGGGCGTCGATCCCGGCTGTCCGTGAGTGGCATCGGCTCACCGGCCGGGGCGGGTGTCGGCGCAACCGCCCGCAGGTCCAGCACAGGTAGGTCGCCGTCGGTGACCATCTCGTCCCCGCCCCCGTTGCGCGCGTGGTAACCAGTGGCGAAGTGACGGATCCGGTGGACCTGGATCCGGGGGTCGGCGCCGGTCAACGTCGCGACGATGTGGTCGCGCTCGACGTCGATGTGCCTTGCGATGCGATGGGTGATCTGGAACGTCATCAGCGACAGTCCGACGCGCCGGTCGTAGGTGCCGGCGGCAACCCAGTCCACGGCGGACCCGCCGGGCAACCGCCAGCCCGCAGGACAGCGCCAGAACCGGACATGGTGCCGCTGCGAGGGGTTGCCGAGGACCTCCTGCTGGTAGGCGAAGTCCTGCTGCCGCTCGAAGAGGTGCAGCGGGCTCACCGGTGCCTCCGGGTAACTACGCCGCGCCACTGTGGTCCGGATGATGCGGAGGCTGCTGGCGAGCTTCACGTCGTCGGCGCGCACCCAACCAGCTGCGGTCATGGCGGTGTGCAGCTGTGCCTCGTCGCCGAGCAGCGCCAGGTTGACCGGGTCGCCCAGCAGACCGTCGCTGGTCCGGGTGCGCCCGATGAAGTAGTTGGGCACGTAGATGTAGGTCAGCCCCCGGTGCATCCGGGGCAGCACCAGATAGGCGACAAGCAGCCAGAAGACGACGAGCAGGAGCAGCTGCCAGTTCGGCTGGAGACTTTCGACCAGCACCAGGTAGGCGAGCCAGACCGCCGAGAGACCGGCGAAGATGAACAGGACCGCGTCCAGCGCCTTCAGCGGGGAGCGGCCTCGTCGCACCTGTGCTCGGTTCGCGAGGTCGACTGCCTCAGCCTGAGGGCGCGGTCCGCCGCCCTCGCGCGCGAAACTCGACCGAGCCATGCCGAAACGCTATGCGCCGGGTCCGGCCGTCGACAGGGAACAACGTCCCACCCCACGTGACCCCACTTTTCGTCCTCGCTGGACGACGTCAAGCTGACGGCGCGTCCTCCTGCTCCTGAGCGTCCGTCTGCTCCTGGCTGCGGCGTCGTCGGCGTATGACGGCCCTCAGGACGAGGACGACGACGAGGACCGCCACCGCGATGAGCACGTACGTGCTGTACTGCTGCGCCTGGCCGTAGACGTAGTCGATGTGGTCGCCGGCGAAGTAGCCCAGCGCGGCCCACACCCCGACCCACAGCGCCGCGCCGATCGCGTTGAAGAGCGCGAAGCTGCGCCACCGCATGTCAGAGATGCCTGCGACGATGCCGTTGAGCTGCCGCAGTCCCTCGATGAACCGCGCCACCACCACGATCTTGCCGCCGTGGCGTGCGACGAAGTCCTCCGCCTTCCCCAGCCGTTCCTCGGTGAGGAGGACGTAGCGTCCCCAGCGCAGAGCGGCGCGGCGGCCCCCGTAGTTGCCGATGGCATAACCGATGTTGTCGCCGGCCACTGCTCCCGCGAAGGCGACCAGGACGACCAGCAGGATGTTGAGCTTGCCGGCCCCGGCGTACACCGCCGACGCGATGAGGATGGTCTCGCCGGGGGATGGGACGCCGAAGTCCTCGAGCAGGATCAGACCGCCGACAGCGAGGTAGCCGTACTGGTTGAGCACCGGTGCAAGGTCGCCGAGCACCCCTGGGAGGTGTCCGTTGCTCATCGGTGCTCGCTCTCGTGCTGTCGTCCGGCGAAGGAGGCCGTCGGACGCTCAGTGCCCGCCTGTCAAGGTTCCTATGCCCGGTGCTACTGCGCCGCGGGCCTGGCGCGGGGCTTGTTGCGAGGCGGCATCGGTGTCATCATCTCGCAAACAGACGTGAGGTCCGTCACTGTCTCTTCGGGAAGAGGGGCCGTCTTGTGGATGCGAACAGGGAGCCAGAAGCGGGCAGCGGCAGCAGTCCGGAGCCGCATCCGGCCGAACGGCGAGGGCTGAACTACCAGCCGATCAACTGGCTGCTGCTGATCCCTCTGGTCGGGACGCTACTGCCGTGGTTCTACAACTTCACCTCTCCCACGATCGGCGGGATGCCGTTCTTCTACTGGTACCAGCTGCTGTGGATCCCGATCAGCGTGGTCTTCACCTGGATCGTGTTCCGTGCCACGAGGAATGAGCGCTGATGTCCGTCTCCTTCAACCCGGTCGAGTTCAGCATCGTCGTGGTGGTCTTTCTGCTCGTCACCGTCATGGGCTTCGGCGCGGCGCGGTGGCAACGAGGCGAGAGCCTGCACAACCTCGACGAGTGGGGTCTGGGTGGGCGCAAGTTCGGAGCCTGGGTCTCCTGGTTCCTGCTCGGCGGCGACCTCTACACCGCCTACACGTTCGTCGCGATCCCGGCCCTCATCTACGGCGCGGGCGCGCTGGGCTTCTTCGCGGTCCCGTACACCATCGTGGTGTACCCGATCGTGTTCCTGGCCGCCGCGCGACTTTGGTCGGTGGCGCACCGGCAGGGCTACGTCACGGCGGCCGACTTCGTCCGCGGACGGCACGGGTCCAATGCACTGGGCGTCGCCATCGCAGTCACCGGGATCGTGGCCACGATGCCCTACATCGCGCTCCAGCTCGTCGGGCTCCAGGCGGTCATCGAGGCGATGGGCATTCCCGGCGAGTGGCCGCTGTTCATCGCGTTCGTCGTCTTGGCCGCCTACACCTACTCCTCGGGGCTTCGGGCGCCGGCACTGATCGCGTTCGTCAAGGACACCTTGATCTACGTCGTGGTGCTGGTGGCCGTCATCTACATCCCCTACAAGCTGGGCGGCTACGGCAACGTGTTCAGTGCCGCGGACGCGCACTTCGCCAAGGCCGGCGCGGGAGGAACCACGCTTCCGAGCACGCTCTACGTCGGCTACTCGACGCTCGCGGCCGGCTCCGCGCTCGCGCTCTTCCTGTACCCGCACGCCATCACCGGCGTGCTGGCCGCGAAGAGCCGCGACACCGTGAAGAAGACGATGGCCGTGCTGCCGGCGTACAGCCTGATGCTGGGTTTCCTGGCGCTGCTGGGCTACATGGCGATCGCGGCGAACGTGGGACCGGTCGAGGTGGGCGGCAGCCCCGACGCGAACACCATCGTCCCGGCTCTGTTCCACGCGATGTTCTCCGACTGGTTCGCCGGCATCGCGTTCGCGGCGATCGCTATCGGCGCGCTGGTGCCGGCGGCGATCATGTCCATCGCCGCTGCTAACACGTTCACCCGGGACATCTACCGCCCCTACCTCCGTCCGAACGCGACGGCGCACGAGGAGGCGAACGTCAGCAAGCTCGTCTCGCTGGTGGTCAAGGGCGGAGCGCTGGCGGCGGTGGTGTTCCTCGACGTGCAGTATGCCCTGGACTTCCAGCTCATCGGCGGCGTGGTGATCATCCAGGTGCTGCCGGCGGTGGTGTTCGGTCTCTACACCCGGTGGTTCCACCGCTGGGCGTTGATGACCGGCTGGGTGGTGGGCATGGCCGCCTCCGTCTACATGCTGTGGGCGACCCCGAAGGCGGGACAGCCCGGGAGCCACTTCGGCGGCTCGCTGTTCACCCTCGACCACTTCGGCCTCCACAGCAGCCTCGGCATCTGGACGGGCATCATCGGGCTGCTGGTCAACGTCATCGTTACCACTGTGATGACCCCGTTGATGTCGCGGCTGCCCCGGGGCACGGACGCCACGCACGAGTTCGACTACCACGCGGAGGCAGGGGACCCCGGTGTGCACGAGCTCGGTCTGAAGGCGCCGGGCGTCGAGACGTACTGATCGGACACGGGTGGCCGGCCTCGCGCCTGTTGCCCGTCCTCAGGTGGTGGGCCCGCTGCCTGTGTCGGTCTGGATGTCCTCTCGCTGGACCCGTTCTTGCTCGCGGACGGCCGCTGCCCGAGCCGCCGTTCCGGCTGGCCCGCTCATCCGCTGGTCCAGCTCGCGCAGCCGCCCTGCGCGGCCGTAGACGATGACGTTGTCTCCCGGGTGGAGGATCGTGCTGCCGGTGGGCGCCCCCACATAGCGCCCGTCGGACCTGGTCACGCCCAGTACGACGACACCCTCGTCGCGCAGGCCCAGGTCCGCCAAGGACCGCCGCGCGATCCAGTCGTCCGGCGAGACGGCCAGCTCCTGAACGGTGTAGTCACCCGACAGCTGCAGGAGCCCGGCCAGGTCGCGGTCCGGCAGATCGGTGTGCCGGTGCAGGACGCGGCTGGTCCAGTCGGTCAGCTTCCGGTCGACCCAGCGGCTCCGGGAGATCAGCACCAGCACGATCAGACCGATGCCCAGCTCGGCCAGCCTCCAGCCTTCGCGGCCCAGTGCCCCGCCCTGGAAACCGAGGATCGCCGAGCTGGCTGCCCCGACGAGGCCCACGTTGCCCAGGAGCATCAGAGTGCCGATCACCCGCCGCCGCACCGGGTGGTTGACCACACGCTCGGACTCGCTGGTGGTGAACCCGGCGCCCGTCAGCGCCGACCGGGCCTGGAAGCGGGCCACGTGACGGGCGGTGCCGGTCGCGACCAGTACGACGGTCGCCACCCGGGTCAGGACCAACGACAGGGCGGCGATGAGCAGGAGGGAAGCGATGGCGACCACGTGAAGGCGGTACCCATCATCGGTGGCCGATCCACCCGTGGCGTCCCCTGGTCCGCGGTCGGGTGCGTGAGGCTTCCGGCTACTCGGCGACGCAACGAGGCAGTCAGTGAGCTCGAGCCGGCGCCTGCGGCGTCAGGATTCACGCTGAGTACGGGGCCACGCGCCGGGTTCGGCGAAGGTCGGGGGCGCGCTTTGCGGGGATGCCGCGCCGTGTGCCTCGGGAAGGATGGCCGTCTCCAGCTCGATGGCTTTGATGTCCAGCAGCTCGAGGAGGTCTCGGGCGATCGCGGCGAGTGCGTAGTGGTTGACGCACAGGTTGACGACCTGGGAGAACTTCTCGAAGTCGGGGTGGCCCGCGCCTGTGGGGAGCACGAAGACCACTTGCCGGCAGGCTGCGGCGACACACGGACGAACGTCACACTGCGAATCCGCGTTCATGGGAACCTCGATTTCGAGACTCGGGGTCGGTGTTCGGGTCCCGTACTTGGGACTACTTCCACAGTGCGCTCATGGCGAGCACCGGCCATGGGCCACACGTCCCTCGGGCCGGGATCTTCGGCGCTCGTCGACGTAGCACGGAGCGCTGCTCGGGCATTGCCGCCTTCGCGATCGAACCCCGTGAGCCGACTTGGGCCTTTCGTCCCTGGGGGCCCTCGGAACCTGCCGGGAGGATCGAGCCGTGAAGAAGATCCTGCTCATCGTCAACGGACCCGCCTATGGCGCCGACGAGACCTTCAACGCCCTACGGCTGGCTGTCGCGCTCAGCCGACGTGAGGACGCCGAGGTCAAGCTCTTCCTCATGGGTGACGCCGTGACCTGCGCGGTCGCCGGACAGAAGACCCCCAACGGCTACTACGCGCTCGATCGCATGCTCAAGGGATTCCTCCGCCACGGCGGGCGGATCGCCTGCTGCGGCACCTGCCTCGACGCCCGCGGACTCTCCGAGGGCCACCTCATCGAGGACGCACCGCGCTCGAGCATGGAAGAGCTTGCCGCCTGGACCGTCGAGGCCGACGACGTCCTGACCTTCTGAGATCGCCGAACCCGTCCGAGAGCTCCGCGGCCCTCGTCAGCAAGCGCCGTCCCGGGCCGCCGGAGCGGTGGCCGGCCGGGACCTGGAGGGCTGGGGCCGTTGCGCCAGTCGGTCGCCGCGCCTCTGACGCTCTCGAACACGTGTTCGAGAGCGTGGCATCCTGGTGCGTTGGCCGGAGGGACGCGGGGCAAGTGGGGGTGGGCCGACGATGGCTGAGCGCGTCGCCCGGTCGGCCGCGAACTTGGGGGAGTGCCCGGGGCGACACTGCTGGGTGGTCGACAGCATCGACGGCGCGAAGCGCGCCGGGCTGCTGCTGGAGTGGCGACGCGAGGCCGTCAGCGGTCAGTGGCAGGGTCGGGTGGTCTACCTGGCGAAGCTGCGAGCCAGCGAGGAGTGGGCCGTCGTGCAGGAGTGGGTGCCGGCCGCCTGCCTTCTCGCTGCGTGACCGCGGGGGACCGGTTTGCACCAGTCGACCTGGTCGCCGTTGCCGCGGGCGGCGGGGAGGAGAAGCTCGGCGTCTCGGTGGGGTGTCGGGCATGGCTTGCCTGCGCTCGACCGAGCGGTGGGTCGCTTGTGGGGTGGTCCCCGCGCGGGGTGGGTAGCGTGCACGTATGACCAGTCGCGCAGCGGGCCGGTTCACGACCACGCCGCCCCTCTGGCAGCGACCGAGCCCCTGACAGCGACCCGCAAGGCGAGGACCGACCGAACGTGGAACCGACCGAACGCCTGCAGCAGCACGCCCCACCGGAAGCCGCCTGCTGCGACTCGGGTGCAGCTCCCGACGTGCAGCGGTCCGGGACCGTGCGGACCGTGCTGCTGCTCTCGTGGGTGAGTCTGCTGTGGATGAGCGCCGAGGGCGTGATCGGTCTCTACTCGGGTCTGCGTGCGCACTCTGTGTCCTTGGTCGCCTGGGCGCTGGGCTCGGCCATCGAGGGCCTGGCCAGCGTGATCGTGATCTGGCGGTTCACCGGCAGCCGACGGCTGTCGGAGACCGCCGAGCTGAAGGCGCAACGCGGTGTGGCGGTGTCGTTCTGGCTGCTGGCGGTCGGGATTGCGGCCGAGGCCGTCCGCGATCTGCTCGGCACGCCCAGCGTGGAGACCACCGCGCTGGGGCTCGCCGTCACTGCGGCCAGCCTGGTGGTGATGCCCGGGCTCGGCTGGGTCAAGCGGCGCCTCGGTGCGCGCCTGGGCTCGGAAGCCACCGCAGGAGAGGGCACGCAGAACCTGCTGTGCGCCGCGCAGGCGGCCGCCGTCCTCGTCGGTCTGGTCGTGCACGCCGTGACCGGGATCAGCTGGGTGGACCCCGTGATCGCTCTCGGCTTGGCCGGCTGGTCGGTGCAAGAGGGCCGCGAAGCCTGGAAGGGCGAGGACTGCTGCTGACAAGGCCGGTCTGCGCGGGAGCGCAGGGCACGAGCTGCGTCGCCGGTTCCGTCACGTCGCCGGGTCCCTCGCTGTGGCCGGGTCGGGTGGTCGGCCAGTGACGAGGAGCGTCGCTGCCGAGTGTCCTGCTGCCGCCCAGCCGCCGGACAGTCGGATGACGGCGATGCCCGAGGTCTTCATGGCGATCTTTGTGCCGGTGAGTCGCGGCACGAGGTCCTCCAGTCCCGGGTTGTGGCCCACCATCAGCGCCGTTTGGGCATTCTCGGGCAGGGTCCGGACGACCGCGAGGAGCTCGGCGGCCGACGCGCCGTAGATGCGGTCGTCGACACGCACGGACGCAGAAGACTCCAGTTCCGCTGCGACGAGGTCCCAGGTGCGCCGTACGCGCACTGCGGGGGAGAGGATCACCAGGTCGAGGGCGTCGATGCTCGCGTGCAGCCACTTTCCCGCCACGAGCGCCTGCCGCGTGCCGCGCTTGGCCAACGGCCGCTCCAGGTCGGGCTCGTGACCGGACCAGTCCGACTTCGCGTGTCGCAGGAGGACCAAGGTGTGCTCGGCCGCAGCCAGTCCCCTCGACAGCGCGTCCTGGTCGTCCATCTCGCCAGTCTGCCGCGGGAGCAGGCTGGCCCGCATCACGTGCTCTGTGCGATCTGAGCCTGTCTCGCGGCGGATCGCCGCGCATGCCGCACGCATCGTGGCGCCTTGCCTGTCGTGGAGGGCCGTTCTGCAGGACTTCGGAAGGGTTCATGGTCGCTTGCGCCGGGCCGTTGGTCTCTGTTGCCGACCGGCTCGCGGGCGAAGTCTGGAAGCGCAAGCACGGCAGTCGTGCCCGCCCCGCGAAGGAGCATCATGTCGAGAACTCACGTACAGCCCCCTTCCACGACGCCGACGCCGACCGGGGCCACCGGCTGGACCGGATGGATCTCGTTCGCCGCAGTGATGATGATGCTCAGCGGGACCCTCTCCGGCATCTTCGGCTTCCTCGCCGTCATCAACAACAACTGGACCCTGTGGAACAACAACGGCGCTCCCTACGGCAGCCCGTACGCCTGGGGCTGGTGGAGCATGGTCGTCGGCCTGGTCGTCTTCGCCATCGGTGCGGCGCTGCTACGCGGCAGCATGTTCGCGCGCGTCGTGGCCGTGTTCGTCGCCGCCGGCAGCCTGATCAGCCACTTCGTGTCGCTCAACGTTGCGCCGCTGTGGTCGATCACCGTGATCACCATCGACCTCCTGGTCATCTGGGCCGTCATGGTGCACGGCAAGGAGATGAAGGACCTCTGACCCGGCGTCGCTGGTCGTTGAGGTCGCGTGGTCGTTGAGGGCGGGAGCGGGGAGCAGCCGCGCTGCGGTCGCAGTCTGCACCCGGTGCGGGGAGGAAGCCACCGGCCTTGTCCACCTGCCGGCGACGGACGCCACTTGCTCTACGTCTGTCCGCGCTCGGGCCGGGCCTTGGCTCCTTCCGGCAGCAGCAGCGCGGCACCGTGCCGGCGCCGCACCCGGGAGAGCCGGGAGACGTGCTTGCGGTGAGCGCGTGAGGACCAGTCGACCGTCCTACCCTCGCGGTGGAGGTAGGTGACTGCGGTGGTGAAGGGCCCGATGGACCGACGGTCGGCAACGGCCCACCCTGGGGGTGTCTCCGGATACTCCGTCACGCCGCGCTCGCTGCGTTCCGGGGCGCTCGATGCCGGGGTGCGCGGCCGCGTCGAGCAGGCCGTCCAGTCGCGCCGGAGACGGCTTCGGCCAGCCGAGGCGCGATCAGGGACCTCGGATCCGTCCCGTTCATTGCACGCCAGCGGCGGCGACCTGTGAACCATCCTTGCCGGGTGAGGCGGCGGTGTGGGGGCTACTCACAAGGCGGGCCGGTGCGGCGGAGGACCTGCCAGCCGTTCTGCGGTTCACGCGAGCCGGCCGCCGTGCCCGGCGTACTCCTTGAGCCGGACGAGGGCGTCGTGCTCGACAAGCAACGGGACGAAGTTGCGGATGGGTGCTCCCTCGAGCTTGCGCTGAGCCACGGCCACGGCTTCCTGCACAATCTCCGCGCGGAGCTGGGGAAAGCGGATGGCCAGTCGTTCGATCAGCTGCGAGATCGCCCTGGACTCGTCATCCTCAGTCATCGCACCAGTCCAATGGCGCGACGCGGGGAGGACCAGGGGC
Source organism: uncultured Actinomycetota bacterium (assembly GCA_963816325.1). GTDB lineage: Bacteria > Actinomycetota > Actinomycetes > Propionibacteriales > Nocardioidaceae > Nocardioides_B. The sequence goes on from CAWFKC010000004.1 coordinate 42,875, forward strand.
CATCGGCCCCTGACATGGCGCGACCGCCGCCGCACGGTTGGTCCGGAAGGCTGCTCGTTTCGGCGCCCGTCGGCGTTCGCATGCTCACGAGCGCCCCAGCCACACGCTGAGACTCCGGCCGTGCTCCTGCCCCAGGGCCGACGCGGCCGGGGCTTCCACCCTCGGCTCCAGGCTCACGGACGTCGGGGGGCGGCTGACGATGCGACGCGTGGCTGCCAGTCGTAGATCACCGACGTCCGCAGCACGACGTCCTGAAGCGACCGGTTCTGCCGGTTGACGGCGACCCAGAACAGACCGATCGGGACCAACGCGCAGAACACCGCGCGCACGAGCGCTCCGAGCAGGTTCATCCTCTCGCCGCGGTAGTTCACCACGCGGAGGCCCATGACCAGGTCGCCGTAGCACCGGCCACTGAGCCGCCACGACAGTGCGAGGTAGACCACCAAGACGACGAAAGCCGCGGCCATGGTGAAGACGAGGTTGAGGTCGGGGAAGGAGAAGTTGAGCGGGTTGAAGAGGAAGAGGACCAGGGCATAGGCGCCATAGCCGGCGAGAAGAGCGAGGACCACGACCATGCCGTCGATCGCCGCCGCCGCTCCCCGGGTGACCAGACCGGCCCGCCGACCCTGGTACGGCCGTGCCTCGCGAGGCAGTGGAGACACCCCGCCGGGCGTCATGGCGGCTCAACGCCTCGGATCGCGTTGGACGGGTAGCACGCGCTCGTCCTGCTCCGGCGGCGGCGTGCTCGGGGCCTCCGTCGAGCGTCGCCCGCGGCGAAGCAGGAACCTGTCGATGGCGTGTCCCACCGCGTCGTCGGCGGCGATGCCCTGCATGCGGACGCCGCGGACCGTGTCCGAGGCCATGGAGCCTGTTGACTCGCGGATGATCCCCGGAAGGTCGACCCCGTCGATCACCTCTTCGGCCAGCGCGACCAGCTCGATCCGGTCCAGGACCGCCTGGACCAGCACGTCGAGGTCGACCCGCTGAAGCACCAGCGCGGTGAGGTCGATCCGGTCGAGCACCAGTTCCAGGTCCAGCCGGTGGGCGGCGGCGTCCAGGTCGACCCGGTTCACCACGGCCTCGACGTTCACACGATCCACGATCGCGTCCACGTCCACACCACGGACGAGGTCGTCGAGGTCGAGGCGACGCGCGATGGCTGCGACGTCCAGTCTGGCCGCCGCGGCGTCCAGGTCGACACCCGCGACGAGCGCGTCGAGGTCGACGTACCGCTGGACGACCTTCGTGAGATCGGCCCTGCGTACCACCTCGTCGAGAAGCAGTGGCACCACGGCATCGAGCCACATCGCGGCCGCCCGCGCGAGAACGGCCTTCCGCTCGGCGCCTTCGTTAGCCACCACGGCCAGCCACCGCGCCGGCTGGAGCCGCTGTGGCAGCAGCGGTGGGCGCAGCGCCGACTGGACGACCGGCGTCACCACCGGCCGGACCCGGCGTCCGACCTGTCCGGCGACCAGCAGCGCTCGTCCGGTGGCACCCAGGGCGACGTCGACGAACGAGATGGCGCTCCTCATCTTGTCAACCTCCCGCCTCCATGGCACACCGTCGGCGCAGGGGGCGGATCCCCCGTCGCGGGTGAGGTCCGGCAGTCCCGAGGGCTCAGTGCAGGCCGACCTTCAGCAGCGCGACCAGGACGCCGATTCCCGCCCCGGCCGCCGCGCTGGCCACCTTGCCCCAGCGGTCCAAGCCGCTGCGGACGCCGGCCAGGTAGCTGTACGCCGTCAGCAGGACGATGGTCGCGAGCAGCGCAACCCAGGCTGCGGTGCGCAACGTCGCCCCTGCGAACTCCGCGAGCAGCAGGATGAGGATCGGCAGGGCCGAGGCTCCGGCGATCGGTCAGGTCTCCCGCAGGGCCATGCCGAGCGCAGTGAGTGGATGCCGGCGGTGCGTGACGGACTCGCCGAGCGTGCGCGCATGGAGGTGGGCCAGCCAGTAGACGAGGACCGTGCCGAAGATGGCGATGCTCAGCTCGAGCGTGGATCCGACGTGCCCGGCGCCGTACGCGATGGCGGCGGCACACACCACAGTCCCCGTGAAGATGCCCTCGCCGCCGGCGATGAGGCCGAACGGATCATCGGTGGCTTGCTGCTCGGTCGAGCCGTTGCCACGTCGCTGGGCGTTGTGCTCGTCCTCCATGGACCATGCCTACACCAGACCGGCCCGCTGTGCCGGGCGTAGTGGCAGATTCACCCTTGCGGGGTGATGAGCCGGGTCCGTACCCCGCGTCACGCTTTGGTTGCCGTTCCCACGGGACGGCGGCTGACCGGCTCGGGACCCGCTGGGGCCGGAGACGGCACCGCGCGACGGGGCCGCCGGGCCGGGGGCGAGGGGGCTGGGCATGGCCGAGGTCGGTACGACGACGCGGGGCCCGTCCGCTGCGTTGCGCAGAGTGCTCGTGCCGCTCGCGCTGGCGCAGTTCATCTGCAGCTTCGCCGGCTCCAACATGAACGTGATGATCAACGACATCAGCAAGGACCTGGACACGACCGTTCAGGGCGTGCAGGTGGCGATCACGCTCTTCCTGCTGGTCAAGGCAGCCCTGATGATCCCCGTGTACCTGCCCCGGAGAGCCACGGCCAGAAAGTGAGGGCCCGCGGCCGAGGGCCGGTCCGCGGCACGAGTCGTAGGCGACGACCGTCGCCGGAGAGAAGGAATCGTGACCGTGGCTCTGGTGTCGCGCGTGGCCGGTACCAACGCACCTTTGTGGATCACGGTCGCCGCCATCGTGGTCGACCTGGGCGTGAAGGTCGCCGCCCTCGGTCTCATCCCTCAGAACCGACGTCCGTCCTCGGCGATGGCCTGGCTGCTGCTGGTGTACCTGATCCCGTTCGTGGGACTGCTGCTGTTCTTCACCCTCGGCAGCAGGACGGTCGACCGGGGACGGCGCCGCATCCACAACGACGTCAACGAGTTCGTCCACGAGCGGTTCTCCTCCGACGTGGCACCGCAGACCGCCGACGTGGAGCCGCGATGGCTGCGCACGGCGATCACGATGAGCCAGAACCTCGGGACCCTGCCCTGCACCTGGGGCAACGGGGCGGAGCTCTTCTCGAACTACGAGGAATCGATCGCCGCGATGACGGCCGAGGTGGAGAAGGCGGAACGGTTCGTCAACGTCGAGTACTTCATCATGGCCTGGGACGACGTCACCGCACCGTTCTTCGAGGCGTGCGCCCGCGCGGTGCAGCGCGGGGTCACGGTGCGGGTGCTCTTCGACCACCTCGCCAGTCGAGGAATCCCCGGCTACAAGGGGATGAAGCCCAGGTTCGACGAGGCGGGCTTCCTGTGGCACCCCATGCTGCCCATCCTGCCGTTCAAGGGCCGGTGGCGCCGACCGGACCTGCGCAACCACCGCAAGATCCTGGTCGTCGACGGACTGGTCGCCATGACCGGTTCCCAGAACCTGATCGAGCCCGGCTACAACAAGCCGAAGAACCACAAGGCGGGCCGCGAGTGGCGTGAGCTCACCGTGCGGCTCACCGGTCCGACGGTGACCAAGCTCAACGTGGTGTTCGCGACGGACTGGTACGTCGAGACGCGCGAGATGCTGGACCAGGACGAGTTCGTCATCCCGGAGGTTGCCCACTCCGAAGGCCTGGCCTGCCAGGTGGTGCCCAGCGGCCCCGGGTTCTCGCACGAGAACAACCTCAGGCTCTTCAACACGATGATCTACGGTGCCCAGCGGCGGCTGTCGATCACCAGCCCCTACTTCGTCCCTGACGAGTCCCTGCTGTACGCCGTCACGACGGCCGCTCAGCGGGGTGTGGAGACCGAGCTGTTCGTGTCCGAGGCCGGGGACCAGTTCATGGTCTACCACGCCCAGCGTTCCTACTACCAGGCGCTGCTCGACGCCGGCGTGCGCATCTGGCTGTACCCCCCGCCGTACATCCTGCATTCGAAGCACTTCTCCGTCGACGACGACGTCGCGGTCATCGGCTCCAGCAACATGGACATGCGGTCGTTCGGGCTCAACTTCGAGGTCTCCACGATGTGCTTCGGCGGCGATTTCGTGCGCGAGATCCGCAAGGTCGAGGACCATTACCGGTCGATCTCGCGGGAGCTGACCCTCGGCGAATGGACGAACATCCCGCTGAAGGACCGCTACACCGACAACGTCATGCGCCTCACCTCCGCCCTGCAGTGAGCCCGCGAAAGCTGTAACCGGTCGGCGTCGGAGGAGCATGATCGTCACAGGCCTGGCGACTCCAAGGAGGGCGACGACGACGTGGAGCAGACGGCTCACGACCGGCCGCCTCCGGCGCGACGGCGTCGGCTCGGCCGGGCGCTGGTCGTCCTGCTGGCGCTCGCGCTTGCCGTGACCGTGGTCGCCGGCGGCTACGTCGGCTACGCGGCGGTGCAGCACGACCAGCCGGTCGAGCTGCCGGCTCCTTCCGGGCCGTATCCGGTGGGCCGGACCGCCTTCGAGTGGACCGACCGCCACCGCACCGATCCGCTGGCCCCCCAGCCGAACGCGAGGCGGACGCTGTCGGTGTGGCTCTGGTACCCGGCCGGGCGGCACGGCAACGGACCCCGAACCCGCTACGCCCCCGGCGCCTGGTCGGAGCTCCACTTCAACCTCACCGTGCTGCACGGGCACGCGGTGCGCAGCACCCCGGCCGGGACCCCTCCCGGTTCACCGCCGCCGGGAGCCGGCTCGTCCCGGTCTGGGCCGCCGACGCGCGTCTCACCGCCGCCCGCGTCGCTGCCCTCGACCACGAGGGTCGCTTCTCAGGGCACATCGACACCGGCACCACCGCCTACGTCGGGCACTCCTTCGGTGGGGCGTCGTCGATCCAGGCCTGCGCCTCCGACGCGCGTTGCGCGGGAGCGGTCGACCTGGACGGGACCCCGTTCGGGCCCGTCGTGCACCGTGGCTTGCGCCGGCCACTCATGATCATCGGAGCCGAGAACTCCTGCACGACCGGCTCATGCGAGCCGACCAGCGCAGTCGAGCGCGGCATCCGCGCGTCGGCCCGTTCCTTGCTCGCCGCGAGCACCGGGCCGTCGTGGTGCTACCGCATCGACGGGACGGAGCACTTCAACTTCACCGACTACGCCGCCTACTACCTGGCCGCCCCGCTGCGTTCTCTGGTGCCGCTCGGCGGCATCGACGGTCGGCGCGGTCTGTCGGTCACAGGCGCCTACGTCGCGGCGTTCCTCGCCCACACGGTCCGGCGACACGCCGAGCCGTTGCTGAGCGGCCAGCCCCGCCCGCCACACCGGCGTGCGCGCCCAGCGCAAGCCGCCTCGCTGCTTCAGCCGGTGATCATGCGTCGCAGCTTCGGGGCCTGGGTCTTCCACGCCTGCCGGAACTGCTCCTCGAGCGCGTCCCCGCGCGCCTGCTCGAGCCCGTAGAGCAGGCCGAAGGTGAAGGCAGAGTCGCCCTCCAGCTGGGCCTGGACGCCGAGGTCACGGAGCACCGCCCGGATCACGACGCTGTCGTGGTGCTCGCCGAGGACGGTCTGCATGGTCTTCGCGGCGGTGGCCACCTTCTTCGCGTCCTTGCCCAGCACCGGCCGTGCCGCCTCCGCGGCGTAGCGCAGGCGCTTGGCGGCCTTGCGAGACTCGTGCAGCGCCACGTCTCGCGTCCGATGGTCCGCGGCGGCGTCGGCGGCAGCGACCGCCTTGCGCAGCCGTTTCCAGTCACGGCGTAGCAAGCCGGGTAGCACGTCGTCAGCCGGCTCCTGGGCCAGTGGAGTCCAGGGAGAGTCGGCGACGAGCCGGTCCAGAGCGGCGAGCAGGTCGAGGTACCGGGCCGACTCCATCGCTTCCACCGCCGCGGCCAGGCCCTCGCGATAGCGGGTGCCCAGCGTGTGCTCGATCCGCGCGGACACGCCGCCGAGGACGAGCTCGACCGGCGTCGCCGCCACCACCTGGTCCAGCCGCTGGGCCATGACCTCGGCGTCACGCGCCTCCCCCAGCATCCCGGCGATCCACCGGAGCTCCTCGCGGACAGGGTCGGTGAGGTCGCGGTTCACCAGTGGCCGGAACGTCGCGAGGGCGCTGCGCAGCCGGCGCATGGCGACCCGCAGCTGGTGGACGCCGTCGTGGGCGTCTCGTCGTACGGCGATGTCGCGCCGCTTCAGCACCTCGACCTGCTCGGCGAGACGTGCCTGGAGGACCGCGCCCACCGGACCCTGTCCGCGGGGCCGCGGCCGTTCGGGCGGCCGCGTCACCCGGTCACCGAGGACGCGGGCGAGCTTCGACGGCGCCTCGGCCGGCGCGACTCCCACCGAGTCCATCAGCCCATCGACGTGGTCGAGCAGCTCCTTGTCGCCGTCGACGACCTCCACCTCCCACTCCCGCCAAGCGAGCAAGGCGTGGGTGGTGGCGGCGTCGAACGCCTTGACGTCGTCCTCGCAGACCTCGGCGAGACAGGAGCCGTCCTCCGCCAGGAGCCGGCGCACCGTTCTCGACGTGTGGAGCGTCGCGACCGGCACGAGCGGGGCGCCGCGGGTGAAGGCCAAGAGGGCCGAGCGCAGCTGGGCTGGGGCGCCCGCGCCCGGCCGGCCCAGGGGGAGCCGCACTTCCTGGCGGTCGCCGGCGGCCCGCGGAACCTTGAGGTGCCAGCCTTCGTCGTCTCCTCCCGTGCGCCGCCGCAAGGTGATCCGCCCGGCGGCAAGGCGGAGGTCCTCGGTGTCGTAGTAGACGGCCTCCAGCTCATGCCGTTCCGGTGCGGCCGCGCGCGCGACTGCGGGCAGACGCGTCAGGTCCGGCAGCGTGGTCTGCGCCCCGGGGTCGTACTTGCGCTCGACTTCGAGATGCGTGCTGGCCACCCCTCCTTCCTAGCCTGATCGGCACGCCCGCGCACCCGATCCGGTCCAGATGGTGCCGGCGGCGACGCGGTGTCCGCTCAGGAGAGGTCGGCTTCGGCCGTCAGCGTGTGGACCGACGCTTCCGGACCGGCCGGCGCCGCGGGGCCTCCTCCTCGGCGCCCTGCTCGTCATCAGACGACTTGTCGGCAGAACGCGTGGCAGAGGACGACTCGTGCCGGGACGGACGCTGTGACCGGTCAGGCTGGTCCTCGTGGGCGCCCGACCCGTCGGCGGACTCCCGTCTGCGCGCACTGTTCTCCGACGCCGGACCGCCCGCGGCGAAGCGGTAGGCCTCCGCGAGGTCGCGCAGCAGCTCGGCCTTCTCGGTCGCCTTGAGCGCAGACTTCATGTTGGTCTCGGCCTGGTCCTGGATCGCGGTGAACAGCGCATCCTGAGCGCCGCGTTTCGCCTCGTTGGCCATTCGGGTCTCCCTCCCACGTGCGCCGGCCTGATGCCGGCGCATGGAGGTTCGTACCCGTCTTCCTGCGAACTGAAGCGGTCAGGGGGCAGCGCGGCGAAACGCCTGGCCGCGGTGTGGCGTGTGCCGTCGTCAGCGGTCGGCAGTGAGGTCGCGGCGGGGGCCGGACCTGCTGTTGCTCAGCTCCTGGTCCGTCTGGGCGGGCAACCCCTCGGGCGCCATGGTGGTGCGGACCTCGACCTCGGAGTGCAGGGTCCGGTGCACGGGGCACCGGTCTGCGATCTCGAGGAGCCGGCGACGCTGTTCGACGTCGAGGCTCCCGGTCAGCTCGATCACGCGCTCCACCCGGTCGAGCTGACCGTCCTCCGTCGCGCAGCCCGCACAGTCGTCGGCGTGGATCCGGGAGTGGCGCAGCGAGACCACCACTGCCTCCAACGGCCACCGCTTGCGCGAGGCGTACATGCGAAGCGTCATCGACGTACACGCGCCGAGACCGGCGAGCAGGAGGTCGTACGGCGACGGGCCGGTGTCCTGCCCGACCGGCACCGGCTCGTCGGCGCTCAGGACGTGCCGCCCCGCGGTGATGCGCTGCCCGTAGGGACCGCGGCCGCTCTCGGAGACGACGACCACGCCGTCCTCCTCCTCCGTGGCGGGCGGCGACGCGGATGCGAGCGACGGTGCGGGGTCCTCGACGTACCGGGTAGCCCAGGCCGCCAGCACGGTGGCGGCGAACCGGGCGTCCGCGGGCCGGGTGAGCAGGTGGTCGGCCCCGTCCAGGGAGACGAACGACTTCGGGTGGCGCGCGGCAGCGAAGATCCGGCGGGCGTGGTCGACCCCGACGACCTCGTCGGAAGGGGAGTGCAGCACCAGCAGCGCGGCACCCAACTGTTGGATCCGGGCCGCCTGCGGCTGGTCGGCGATGTCGTCCAGGAGCTGCTTGCGGATCCGGAACGGGCGCGAGGCCAGGCATACCTCGGCCTCGCCGGTCTCCTCGATCTCGCGGCGGCTGCCGTGGAACAGCTCGAGCAGGTGCTCGGTGCCGGCGGGAGCCGCGATGGTGGCAACCGCCCGCGTCTCGGGTACCCGCCCGGCCGCCGCGAGGACGGCTGCACCACCGAGGGAGTGGCCGACCAGGATCGTCGGGGCCAGGTGGTGGTCGCGCAGGTAGCCCGCCGCGTGGACCAGGTCGGCCACGTTCGAGCTGAAGTTGGTGTTCGCGAAGTCGCCGTCGGACCCGCCGAGGCCGGTGAAGTCGAACCGGAGAACCGCGATGCCGAGCCCTGCGAGAGCCCGCGCGATCTCCGAGGCGGCGCGGACGTCCTTGCCGCAGGTGAAGCAGTGCGCGAGGAGGGCGTACGCCCGTGGAGCGTCGTCCGGCAGGTCCAGCCGGCCGGCCAGGGGGGTGCCGTGCGATCCGGGAAACGTGACTCGCTCACTGCGCATGGTTCCGTTCCTCTCAACCCGCGGGGTTTTCGCGACCGCCCAGGTAATCCGTGGGGAAGCGCCTGTCCTTCCCAACCTGTCACGGGTGCGGCCCCCGCGTCTGCAGCGAGGCGGGTGTCGCGGCCGGGCGTCGGCGCGACCGGCCGCGGTGGTGCCGGCGGTGCTGCTGGCGGGCTCGGGAGGCGTCGGACTGGTGGTCTCAGCGGAGCCGAGCGCGGCGTTGTGTCGGCGCAGCCCCGGGTCGACAGGGACAGAGCCGTACGGCACCATCCTCGGGTGGCGCGACGATTCGAGATTCTCGACTGGCAGGACACCGCGATGGGGACGATCAGTCTCCGGCGCCGGGTCGAGGCGACGCTCGGCGTGGACGTGTTCGAGGTCAAGCTGGAGGAGGAGTTCCTCATGTCCAGCCTCTTCACCGTCGCAGAGGAGGAGCTTGCGCGGCTGGGGCTGGCCGAGGTCGAGGCAGAGCCGATCGACGTGCTCGTGGGCGGGCTGGGGCTCGGCTACACTGCCGGCGCCGTCCTGGAGGACCCACGGGTGGCGAGCCTGACCGTCGTCGAGGCCCTCGCGCCGGTCATCGACTGGCACCGACGCGGACTGGTGCCCGACGCGGACGCTCTCGCGGCGGACCCGCGGGTGCGTCTGGTGCAGGGCGACTTCTTCGCCCTCGCTGCGGGTGGCGCCGGCTGGGGGGAGGGCACGCCGCCGAGGTACGACGCGATCCTGCTCGACATCGACCACACCCCGCGGCACCTGCTCAGCCGGAGCCACGCCCCCTTCTACACCCGTGAGGGGCTCCTGAGGCTGAGGCAGTACCTCAAGGCGGACGCCGTCTTCGCGCTGTGGTCCGACGACCCGCCGGACGAGGAGTTCCTCGAGGTGCTGTCATCGGTCTTCTCGCGGGGGTGGGCGCAGGTCGTGACGTTCCCCAACGCGCTGACCGGCGGCGAGTCCTCGAACACCGTCTACCTCGCCCGCAGCTGACCCGGCCCGCTCGAGCCGCTGTCGGCGACCAGGCTGAGGGCGCGACGGGGACAGGCGCGTACGGCGCGCCCGGCGGCTGCCCGCTGACCTGCTGACAGCGGCCCGGTCGGCACCAACGGGTAACCCCAACGGTCGAGCTCCACGACGTCCGCGGCCAGGTGCGTGCAGAGGCCGACGGCCTCGCAGGCCACCGGGTTCACCACCAGGCGCACCGGGTCGGAGGACCTACGCACGGCTCAGCCCTCCGGGACCGGGATCGTGCTGCCCGGACGCCCGCACGGCTCCCCAGCGGCGTGCGCTTCGACGTCGTCGCCGAAGACCTCCAGGGCGCTGCGCACCAGGCGTACCGCGCCGTCGGGATGGTGGCAGGCGCCGCGCCCGGCGACGGCTGCCAGGTCGCCACGCAGCCGTGTCAGCTCCGCACGCCTGGCGGTGCCGTCTCGCAGCCGTCCCATCGCCTCCGCCACGGCGGGCAGGCCGAACAGGCACGGACCGCACTGGCGTGCCGACGCGCGGGCCAGGTAGCCGGCGATCGCGGCGGTGACCGAGACGCCACACGCCTCCGCCCAGAGCGGCGCGACGATCCCGGGTCCGAGGGAGGCGCCGCGGTCGCGTGCGCCGTGCTCGTCCACCCGCACGCCGGCCACCTCCGACCAGCGCCGCCACGTGCCTCCGAAGCCGCCGAGGAGCACCGCTGCGCCACCCGGCGGCTGGCGGCCGGTCACCCAGGTCACCAGCTCGCCGAGGCGCGTGCCACCGGGGACCTCGACGACGCGCCTGTCGTGCGGCGTCAGCACGGTGAGCAGCCGGGTGCTTGGCGGGGTCGACTCCCACGATCGGCCCTGGCGGCCCTCGCGGGCCGCCGCGGATGCTGCGCTTGTGCCGAGGGACGACAGCCGGGCGAGGGTCTCGACGTTGTGCACCACGACGGCGCGGTCGCCTGGCGGCTCGGCGGTGCGGAACCGGGGGAGGAGTGGTCCACCGTCAAGCGCCTGCTTGATCGCGCTCGACTCTCCGGACAGGTAGCCGCCGCCGACCGCCCGGACCGCCACCGGGAGCTCGTCCAGCCCGGCTCGTTGCCGGTCCCGCAGGGCCTCGCCGACCGCCCGACGTGTCGCCCTGTCCGAGTCGTGCATCCAGAGCACCGCGGAGGTGGCCTCCAGCGTCTCCGACAGGGTGGCCAGCCCGTCGAGCACGAGGTGCGGGCGCAGGCGCAGCAAGGTGGCGTCCTTGGCGCTGAGCGTCTCGCTCTCCGCCGCGTTCGCGACCACCGTGACGCGGCCAGGCCGGGAGAGGGCGGAGCGCCACTTGAGGGCGGCCGGGAAGAACCCCCCGCCGCACCCGCGCAACCCCTCGGCGGTCGCGGCGTCGACCAGCCACAGGCCGCCCCGGGGCCTCGGTCCGCGGCGGTCGCGGTGGTCGGACCAGCTCTCGGCCGCGACCGGGGCGGTCCCCGGGGCCGGGTCGGCCGCACCGGTGCGGCTGACCACGACCGGAGCGGGAAGGAGGTCCTGCCCGGTCGCCGGCTCGTGCACCGACCACAGGTTCGACGAGTGCGCGGCACCGGCAGTACTCATGCCTCCTCCCCACAGGCCGCCTCCGACGGGGCAGCAGCGCTCTCGACCAGCCGTCCGGTGGTCAGCTCGTCGCGGAGGTCCGCCGCGGTGCCGGCCTGGTACCTGCTCAGGGCCAGCACGAGCACCGCCCCGCCGGACGCGAAGTAGCCGACCAGGAGCGCGGCCGAGTCCGAGCCGGCGACCACGCCGTGGGCCCATGCCAACAGGAACGCCAGCCCGGCGACCTTGTGCACCGGCCACCAGACCCGGCCCAGCGCACGCCCGGCCAGGGCCGCGGTCACGCCGGTGACCAGGCCGGACCAGACCGCGAGGACGCCCATGGTCACCCCGACCGGTCGGTACCGCGAGGCCATCGGGAGCAGCGCACCCGGCCAGCCGACGTGCGCCCACGGGTCGGTGGCCAGCGCCACGACGTGCAGCAGGGTGAACACGAGCGTGAACACCGCCAGTGCGCCGTGCAGCCGGATCCGGGTCAGCGGGCTCGGCCGGCGCAGCCGCCGCAGCGTGGGGTGCGAGAGCAGCAGCCCGGCGCTCACGAGCAGGACCAGGAGCGCGTACGACGTCAGACCGCTGGCCCGCCCGAGGTCCCACGGTGCGGTGGTGCTGCCGCGCAGGGAGGTGGCGACGTGCCGGAGCAGCAAGCCGGTGCCCGTCGTACTGGCCAGGGCGAGGAAGATCCACGTCATGCCGGGGAAGCGGCTCAGGAGGGCGCTCCGGTGGGAGACGTCAGCGGTAGCCATCTGCGGCCGTCCAGATAACGAAGGGTCGCGCAGCGCTGGTCATCCGCAACGTGCCGTCGGCCTCGACCCAGGCCGCCGCCAGGCGGCGGATCCCCGCGACCTCGGCGATGCGAGCGGGCCCGCACAGGAAGAGTGTCTTGCTCCAGACCTCCGCCCAGGCCGGGTCCGGGTGGATCACGGTGACCGCCAGCAGGCCGTCGCCACCGCTGCGCCCCGTCCGCGGGTCGATGAGGTGGTGCACCGGTCGGCCCTCGACCGTCCAGCGGCGGACCCGGATGGAAGAGGTGGCGCAGCCGGCGTCGGTGAGTCCCAGCACTGCGACCGGGTCGGCACCGCCCCGTGGGTCCTCCACGCCCACGCGCCAGCCGTCGCCGTCGGGACCCGGACCGGAGAAGCGGCAGTCGCCGCCGGCGTCGACCATGACGCTCTCGCCGGCTCGGCGCAGCCCCTCCCACGCCCACCTGACCGCAAGCCCTTTGCCGATGCCGCCCAGGTCGATCGGCGTGCCGTCGAGGTGGATGCGGTGCCTCCCCGCGCGCTGCTCCACGCGCGGAGCCCAGCGTGGCGGAGTGGTGCCCTGGGTCGCCGGACCGGGCTCCGCCGGACCTCGGATCGCGACCTTCCCGTCCCCGAACGGCAGGGTCCGGTCGTAGCCGAGCCGCAGCAACGCGTCGAGGACCCGCGGGTCGAACACCCCGTCGGTCTCCTGGTGGGCTCGTCCGGCCTCGCGGACGACCTCGGCGCACGCCCGTGGCACCTGGTGCCAGTTGTCCGGCTGCTGGTTGGCGCGCATCAACGCGCTGTTCGCGTCGAACCGGGTGCAGGCGGACTCCACGTGCGCGAACACCGCCTGGGCCCGGTCCAGAGCGGCGGCTGCCCGCGGGGTCGGGCGCTCGACCCGGAAGGTCACGTCGGTCGCCATGGCGCGGAACGTCACCCGTGCGGCGACCGGAGGCAGGCTTGGCTGGTCGAGGTCTGTGGTCATGACGCTCCTGTGGTGGTGTTCACCGGCGGCGCCGGCACCGAGACGGGCGCCGGGAGAGGGGCCGCCGGTGCTGGGGCAGCCGCGGCACCGCCTCCGGGTCGCGGCACCGCCCGGCCCGTACCTCGGGCGTCGCGGATCGCCCGGGCATCGGCCTCCAGGCGGCTGAGCTGGGCCGAGCGCTGCCGCACCGCGGTCTCCAGCCGCACCAGGCCGGTCTGCGACTGCTGCAGGCGGCGAGCCGCCAGCTGGGCCTTCCGCTGCAGTGGCGAGGTGACCGTCGGCGCGGCACGGGCGGCGACCGAGGCCGTCGGCACCGGGTCGTGCTGCAGCGCCCAGTCGGTGCCGAGCGCGAGCGACCCGGCGGCGAGCGGAGCGACCAGCCACGCGGCGCCCGTCCGCGGTCGCCGCCGGCTAGTCATCGCCGCCCTCCTCGTGCTCGCCGCCACCGGCACCGCTGGCGCGGGTGGTGGTGTGCACCTGGGGGGCGGTGCCGGATCCAGCGCCGCTGGCGCGGGTGGTGGTGTGCACCTGGGGTGCGGTCGCCGATCCCGCGCCGCTGGCCCGGGTGGTGGTGTGCGCCGGCGGAGCGCCGGTCGAGACAGGTGGCGCGGCGGCCGCCTTCCCGGCCGCCCCCACCGGGGCCCCCACCGGGGCCGAGGCCCGGTGCTTGGCCAGGCGGCGCTGCTGGTGCAGACGATGGTCGAGCACGAGCAGCTCGTGCCGGGTGGTCGCCAGTCGGCCGTGCAGCGCCCGGCTGCGGGTCAGCAGCTCCTGCACCGCCGCCGAGAGGGCCGCGTCCGACGAGCGGGCGGCCCCGGACCTGCTGGTGCTGGTGGTGACCGCCGGTGCGCGGTGCTCGAGCCCGGTCGCGGCCGCGGCGATCCCGCCTCCGGCCAGCAGGCTCGTCGCGACCAGCGCCGCAGCCGATCTGGTCTTTTGCTTCACGGTGCTCCCTGTCGAGGTGGTGCCGACGGTTCGGGTGTCGGACCACCATCGGAGGTGGCGGGCTAGCGGCGCACCATCGCACGGTTAAGGTTCGGCAAGGTGGCGGGGAACGACATGACCACCCGCGCACCGCCGGCGCTGCCGCGTCGAACGGCGACCCGGCCACCCGCGTGCGCCGCGGTGCGCCGTGCCACGTCGAGGCCGATACCCGTGGAGCCCGCGCCGCTGTTGCCTCGGTGCGCCAGCTCCCTCGCGGCCACGCCCGGACCGGCGTCCTCGACCGCGACGTCGACTCCTCCGTCCCTGGTGGTCCTCACGTCGAGCGCGAAGGGCGTGCCGGTCGGGGTGTGGCTCAACACGTTGTCCATGAGCGCGTCCAGCGCCGCCCCGAGCAGATCAGCGGAGACCCCGACCTGGACCGGCGCGTCCGGTGCGGAGACCGTGAAGGGGCGGTGGGTCTCCTCGGCCAGCACCGACCAGAAGAGCGCGCGTTCCCTGACGACCTGGCCGGCGTCGCACCGTGCGGGCACAGGTGGTCGGCCGGGGGAGCGAGCGGCGGAGACCGCCGCGTCGACGGCGGTCGTCAGCGCGTCCACGTGGGCGGCCATGCGGGCGCGTTCCTCGGGGTCGGACAGGGAGTCGACGTCGAGGCGCAGAGCGGTGACCGGTGTTCGCAGCCGGTGCGAGAGGTCGGCGCTCAGCTCACGCTCCTGGGTCAGCATCTGCCGGATCCGCGCTCCGAGGTCGTTGAGGACCCGGCCCACGGAGACCACCTCCGGCGGCCCCGCCGGCTCGACCTTCGCGTTCAGGTCACCGGCTCCGACCCGCTCGGCCACCTCCGCCAGCACGGTGACGGACCGGGACAACCGGCGCGCCAGAGCCGAGCCCACAACGGCCGCAGCCCCGAGGAGGAAGGCCCCGACCAACGCGAGCGTCGCCCAGGCCGCCGGCACTCCCGCACGCAGCTGCGAGTCGGGGACGAAGGTGCGTATCACCGCGACCCCGTCGGCCCCGGCGACGGGCAGGAGCACCTCCTGCCCGGCGCCGGTCGTCGCGGTGAACGCCTGGCCCCGAACGGCCAGCTCGACGCTGGGTGTCCGGGCCGCGGCGGCGCCCATGGCGGTCCCGTCCGGCAGGAAGACCGTGGTCCGCCGGTCCCCGTTGTTGAGTGCCTGCACTGCCTCGCGGAGCCGGGAGCGGTCGGAGGTCGCCGCGAGGACGGTGAGTCCCTGCGCCTCCTGCCGAGCCGCGGTCATCGCCTGGTCGGTGGCGAGCGTGCGGGCCAGCAGCCCGAGCGGGACGAGAAGCGCCAGGAGGACCGCGGCGGTGAGCGCCACGCCGTACACGACGAAGAGGCGCCTCATGAGCCGGGATCGACCAGCTTCACGCCGACCCCGCGGACCCGGCGCAGGTAGCGGGGCTTCTCGGCGGTCTCGCCCAGCTTGCGACGCAGCCAGTGCAGGTGGACGTCGAAGGTCTTGTCGGAGCCGCCGTACGGCTGCCCCCACACCTCCGTGGCCAGCGTGCGCTTGCTGACCACCTGGTCGCGGTGCTCGGCGAGGTAGGCGAGCAGGTCGAACTCCTTCGGGCTCAAGGTGAGCGGCTCGCCGTCCAAGGACGCGTTCCTGCCCGCCGGGTCGATCGACAGGCCGCCCACGACGAACGGGGACGGCGCAGTCTCCGTCTGCGCGCGCCGCAGGACCGCCCGGATGCGCGCCTCCAGCTGCCGGGGCGAGAACGGCTTCACCAGGTAGTCGTCGGCCCCGCCGTCGAGCAGCGCCACGATGTCCTTGTCGTCGTCGCGCGCACTGATCACGATGACCGGGACCGTGCTCACCGCGCGGACCATCGCCAGCAGGGCGGACCCGTCAAGGTCCGGCAGCCCCAGATCGAGCAGCACGGCGTCGGGGCGCTCGACGAGCACCAGGCGCAGCCCCTCCATCGCGGTAGCCGCTGTGGTCGGGACGTGCGCCAGCTGGCTCAGGGTTCGTACCAGGGCGCCGCGGATCGTCGCGTCATCCTCGATGATCACGATGGCAGCCACACAGCCGAGCGTAGGAGCCGTGACGGGGCCCGACCACGGAGAAATCGGGCACACAGCCCGAGGTTGAGGAAGTCATAGCCGGCTCTTAGCCTTCCGCTAACCGAGGGTGGGGCATCCTGCACGGATGTGGCCGCGCAGAAGGGTCCTCGTCCGCAGCTCGGTCGTGGCGGTGGTCTGGCTGGTCGCGACGGCCCTGGCGGGGGCGGTGGCCTGGACCGCGGTCTCGCGTCTCGGACGCGAGGGTACGGCGACGGCTGCGAGGCCGCTGTCAGGATCCGACGTGCGCCAGCGGCTCGACCGGTCAGCCCCGGCGCGACCGGTCGTGCCGCACGCGGAGGGGGGCCCCGCGCCGGGTGCCGACTCGTCGCGGGTGCGGTCCGGCAAGAATCCGGCGAACCGGCCGCTCACGGCGCAGGCGTCCGCGCGGACGTCGCGGAGCTGGCAGCTCACCGGAGGCACCGTGGGGACGGCCTGCCGCGGACAGGCCATCGACCTGCTCTACGCCTCCCCGCTCGACGGGTGGGGCTACCGGCTCGACACCCAGACGCCGGCGACGCTCTCGATCGAGTTCTCCCGAGGGCCGCAGACGGCTGCGCTCACGGCGCGTTGCGTGAACGGAGTGCCCGCCCGGGTGCCCGCCGTGGCACACGACGACGCTGCAGGCAGCGACGACGGCTCCGGTGACTAGCTCTTTCTGCAGGCCGCCGTCAGGCCCGGTGCGGATGCGGAAGGAAACGCGGCGTGGTGGCGGCGTACCCGGCGTACTCCGGCAGGGCACGGAGCAGGTCGCGCTCCTCGAGCCGCACCCCGAGGACGATGTAGCCGCAGCCGAGGCACGCGAACAGCAGGTGGCCGATCGTCATGGTGGGAGCGGCGAGGAACGCGAGGATGAAGCCGGTCAGCATCGGGTGCCGGGCCAGGCGGTAGGGGAGCGGGCACCGGAATCCCGGCGAGTCCGGCGCCGCGCCGTGCAGGTGGCGGGCGACCTGACGCAGGCCGAACATGTCGAAGTGGTCGATCGCGAAGGTCATGGCGATGACGAGCGCCCAGCCGGCCCCGTAGAGCACCCACACGGCGACTCGTGCCGGCTGCGGACCGACGTCCCAGACGACCGTCGGGAGCGGCCGCCACTGCGCGTAGGCGAGCCGCCAGCGCGGCGGTGGCGGCGAGCACGAAGGTCGACCGCTCCAGGTGCGCCGGCAGCACCGCGGTCCACCGGGCCTTGAACGCCGGGCGGGCCATCACCGTGTGCTGAACGGCGAAAAGGCCGAGCAGCACGGAGTCGACGACCAGGGCGGTGACCGTTCCGGTCTGCGGGCCCCGGTCGACCGTCCGCGGCACCACGACGTCGGCCAGGAACGCGACGGAGTAGCCGACGACGCCGAGGAAGGCGAGGTAGACCACGGCTGCGTAGCCGACTGACAGGGCTCGGGCGGCGGGGCTGGCGGCGGGGCTGGGGGCGCGGCTGGTGGTGGGGGTGTCGGGCGCGGCGGGCGACTGCTGGTCAGAGGTGTCCATGGTGTGGCCTTTCGAGACGCTGCACGGTCGCGGCGAGCGACCGATTCCCACCCTGCTGCCGGTCGGCGGCGGCGTCAGGCGTGGAACTACCCCACCTCGGCCGGCAAGGCGTAGGTTGCCCCGAGGAGGGAGCGCATGGAGCAGCGGATCGGCTCCACCCGGCTGGGCGACGGCACTGAGGTCGCCTACGCGACGGCCGGTGCGGGACCACCGCTGCTCTTCATCGGTGGCTGGCTGAGCCATCTGGAGGCGAGCTGGGGGCTGCCGGCCGAGCGCAAGATGTTGGAGGCGCTCGCGCGTGGGCGCCGGCTGGTCCGCTACGACCGGCCGGGCTGCGGCCTCTCGGGAGGGGTGGGCGCCGACGACTTCTCGATGGAGCGCGAGCTGGAGACCGTGGCCGCCGTGCTGGCCGCCTCCTGCTCCGGGCCCGCAGACCTGATGGGCTGCTCCCTCGGTGCGCCCGTGGCCACCGCGTGGGCGGCACGGCAGCCGCAGCGTGTCGGTCGCCTCGTGCTCTACGGGGGCCGAGAAGGTGGCCGCTCCCACCCTGGTGGTGCACCGGAAGCAGGACCGCGCGGCCCAGCTCGAGCAGGGCCGGCGCCTGGCGGCCGGCATCCAGGGCGCACGGCTGGAGATCGTGCCCGGGAGCTCGCACCTGCCCTACACCGGTGACATGTGGTCCCTGATCACGGTGGTGCGCCGCTTCCTCGGCCTCCCGGTCTCGTCCCCGGCGGGGCGGGCGGCGGCACCGGAGCTGACGCCACGCCAGCAGGAGGTCGCGGCGCTGGTCAGCGCGGGTCTGACCAACCGGGAGATCGGCGATCGGCTCGGCATCGACGAGCGCTCGGCCGAGGGGCACGTCGAACGCATCCGGTTGCGCCTCGGTGCCCGCTCCCGCGCCCAGGTCGCCGCCTGGTGGACCGCCCAGCACGGCTGAGACCGGTGTGCCGTCACCCGTAGCCGCCACCGCCGCTGCCGTAGCCGGAGCCGCTCGAGCCGGACGTGGCGCCGCCGGAGCCTTGCGTGAGGGCGGTGCCGGCGGGGGAGACCACCCACCACTTGGCGCCGAACCCGTTGACGCCCTCGCCCTTGGTCTCACCGCTGGAGGTGTCGCCGGCGAAGTAGTACAGCGGGTGGCCGTTGTAGGTGACCTGGCGCCTGCCGCCACCGCTGCCGAGGGTGCCGAGCAGGTTCGCCTTGACCTGGCCCGTCGGGGTGGGTGAGCCCGTGGTCATGAGCGGCGGCCACGCCGACACGCAGCCACCGGTGCAGGTGGACGTGTCGCCGTGGTCGGCGGCGAACAGGTACAGCGTCCTGCCGGAGGCGTCGGTCAGGAAGGTGCCCAGGGCACCGCTGTGCGTCCCGACCTCCGCGACCTGCGACGTCGCGCCGGCCGCCTTCGTCGACGCGCCGGTGCTCTGCGTGCCAGAGCCCTGCGTGCCGGCCGAGCCGGAGGAGCCGCCGCAGGCCGTGGCCAGGAGGGCGGGGACGGCGAGGACCAAGCCGAGCCGGAGGCGGCCAGCGGTGCGAGGGGAATCGATGAACACGGTGCCTTCTCTCCCTCGGCGACAGGTCCTGCGACCCGTGGCCGAGATGTGGTTCGTCTGAACTCACGAAGACAGCACCTGTTGGGTTCACCCGCCCCGCCCGGGGCGGCGGTCAGCGCGCCGTACTGCCGGCGTTCGTCCAGACCGACTTGCGCAGCAGTCGCAGTCCGTTGAGGCCGACGACGACGGTGGAGCCTTCGTGGCCGGCGACGCCGAGAGGCAGCGGGAGGGTACCGAGGACGTCCCAGAGGATCAGGCGGTCATGACCAGCGCGGCGATGACGAGGTTGGCCGTGACCACGCGGTGGGCCTGGCGGGAGAGCGCGATGATCGTGGCCAGGGCGGAAAGGTCGTCGCGGACCAGGATCGCGTCGGCGGTCTCCATGGCCAGGTCGGAGCCGCTGCGGCCCATGCCGACCCCGACGTCGGCGGTGGCAATGGCCGGGGCGTCGTTGACCCCGTCGCCGACCAGCAGCACCCGGCCCGGGCTACGCGGCCTTTCCGGCGCGTGGAGGCCGTGGACCGCGCGGGGGGCGGTGCTGACGGTAGAGCCTCTCGAGCTCGATCCCCACCTCGGTGTCGAGGAAGTCGACGCGGCTGAAGTGCGCGTCGAGGAGTCCGAAGGCCAGCGGGAACATGTGCGCCCGCCGTTCTCTCTTCACCTTCCGAGCCGCGGCCCGGGCGCTCGGGGACGTCTCCTCGGCGGCCGGCGCCGGTGCACGGGGGCTCATCGGGCCGGACCGATCCGGGTCGGCCTCTCTCGTCGGCATGGCCGGTACAGGAATCTGCTTCGACACGACGTCCCTCCCTTCGGAGTCCGTGCTTCCAGCGTCAGGGGGACCAGCCGGGCCGG
Source organism: uncultured Actinomycetota bacterium (assembly GCA_963816325.1). Classification (GTDB taxonomy): domain Bacteria; phylum Actinomycetota; class Actinomycetes; order Propionibacteriales; family Nocardioidaceae; genus Nocardioides_B. Next base: position 62,764 of record CAWFKC010000004.1, read on the forward strand.
GAAGGGAGCAAGGGCTTGCCCAGAGAGACCCATGGTCCCGAGCGGGACATGTCCACCTCGGGCGGAGCGGTCAGACCGCCGGAGGGCCGACGGCGAACGGCCCCAGGAGAGCCGAGGCGTGGTCACGTGTCGTGGCGACCTGGAGGACCGAGCCGTCGGGGCCGACCAGCGATGCCACCACCGCGGCATCGCCGAGGCGGTGCAGCGCATGCTTCTCCGCCGGGGTGGCCTCACGGAGGCTGGCGTCGACGATCCGCTCCAGGCACTCGTTCCACGCCGCGGGGCTGGCTCGCCACGCGAAGACGTCGGAGACCCAGACCGCGTGACCACGGACCCAGCGGCGCTTCCCCGGCCTCAGCAGCCGTGCCGGGATATCCCCGTGCCGATTCCGCAAGGTTCGGTTCCGGTACAGCAGGGCGGAGATGCCGACGGCGCACAGCCACAGGGGCACACCGACCAGTGCGAGCAAGGCCCAGATCACGACTGCGCCTCCGCCGCGTCTCGCTGCTGGGGAAGCCGGCCATGGTGAGGCAGCTCGGTCGCGCCGAGGCCCTGCCGGTCACCGGAGACCGCGGTGAGCCTGTCGGTCGAGTCGCCGAAGACGCGGTGGGCCGAGGCGTCGAGCAACGCCAGCTCCGCCTCGACCGCGGCTTGCCGGCCCGGGGGCAGCGACCCGTGCACGTGCTCGAGGAGTGCTCGCAGCCGGCGCATCACCTGCACGGACCCCTCGCCATACTGGCGGGTCTCGTCGACGGCCAGGCTGAGGAAGTCCTCCCAGCTCGGCGCCTGGTAGCGGAACCTGACCTCCCCCGCCTCGTCGCGACCGAGGCCCGGGGTGAGCCGGCGGGTCCCGACCAGGCACAGGAGCAGCTCGATCTGGTCCAGGGCCTGGGTCGAGGTGGTCGGGTCGTTCACGCCGGGGGAGAGCGCTCGTGCCGAGATGTCGGCGAAGAGGCGGAACGCGAAGGCCGGGTCCTGGGGCATGGTCCGCTCGTCGCCGGTCGCCACGGTGCCGCGGAGCCAGTCGTCGTCGATCTCACCTTGCTCGCCGTAGACGGTGAACAGCGCGGACCCGTCGGCGATCAGCTCCCCGAAGCGGGGCACGAGCTCGAGGAGGGTGTCGGCCTGTCGGGCGCGCCGGACGAGGCCCTGGACGTCCACGCTCTGGACCACGCCCGGACTGCCTCGGTAGGTCACCGTGCGCCACGCCCCTGCCGGTCTGGCGCCGGCGTCGAGCTCGGACTCGTTCCCGCCGACCGGCTCGGGGTAGACCCTCTCCACGACGCGTCGAGCGTCGCGGCCGAGCTCGCTGAGCACCGCGGCCACCCGAAGTCCTTGGGTGGTGCGGCTCATGAGTCGCAAGAACATGAGCATGCTGAACAGCAGCAGCAGGAGGGCGACCGAGATCGAGTTGTCGGGCACGAACGCAGCGTTGTTCCCGGTGCCGACGACCCGGAGCACGCCGAGGGCGTAGATGAAGGTCGCCATGAACACGCCGAGCGCGACCTTCGTGGTCGGGTCGCGCAGGAACCGTCGCAGCAGGCGGGGCGAGAACTGGTTCGACCCGAACTGTACGGCGAGAAGCAGGATCGAGAAGACGAAGCCGGTGAACGTGATCATGCCGCTGGCGATGGCCCCGAGCACGGCACGCGCCGCGTCCTCCCCGAAGGATATCCCGATGGTGACGTCCGTCCGCGTGTCGAGCGCGGGCAGGGCCAGGGCCAGCACGCCGGCCACGACCACCAGGGCGAGCGGCACGATCCACAGGCTGTTGCGCACGTACTCGTAGATCCGCCAACGGACACGCCAGGAAAGCCCCACGGCGACCTCCACAGATAGAAGCCTGAGCCTCCAGTGAAACGCAGCACCACGCTGTTCGCCTCATCCCGGGCGGGTGAGGCGCCACCACGCCCGCGCGGTGACGATTGCTGTTCGAACGTCGATGCTTCAAACAGGAGAGCGGAGATCGGACAAATGACAGAAACGATCGACCAGATCGGCCCCGTGGACTGGCTCGTGGTGGAGTTCCCGGGTGCCGACTACGGGAACGGACAAGTCGCGCCCTACCTCCGGGACCTCGTGGACCGGGGCCTGGTCAGGGTGCTGGACATGGTGTTCATGAAGAAGGACATGGAGGGCGCGCTGGAGATGTCCGAGATCTCCGACCTGGACACCAGCGAGCTGGGCGAGTTGCGTACCTCCGAGGCGGAGCTCGCGATGGTGCTCTCCGAGCAGGACGTGGCCGACCTCGCCGAGACCATCGAGCCCGGGCACTCGGCGGCGGTGCTGGTCTGGGAGAACTCGTGGGCCGCGCCGTTCGGGTCCGCGGTACGCCATGCCGGTGGCCAGCTCGTGGCCAGCGGGCGGATCCCCACCCAGGCCGTGCTGGCCGCGATCGAGGCCGACGAGAAGGAAGGGGTGTGATCATGCCGCTCGCAGCAAGGCGCAGACGCCGTACCGCAGCAGCCGTCGGGGGTGCCGTCGTGGTCGCCCACGGGGTTAACCGGCGACACGACCGGCGCGAAGACCGCCGCGACGACCGGCAGGACCGGCGCGAAGACCGCCGCGACCGCCGATAGGTCCGAAAGCACCATCCGTACTCGGCCGTCACCGACGTGACGACCGAGTACGGCTTGCGGTTCACGTCGGCACGCGCCGGCACGCGGCCCGTGCGCCCGCCGACTCTCAGACCCCTGCGAGGGCCTCCATGCGCGAGGTGCTGACGGCCCCGGTGAACGCGGCGTAGTCGCGCTCGTTCTGCTCGGCGTACCGCTGTGAGAAGTCCGTGATCGACCGGTCGAAGGAGTCGTCGCGGCCGAGGTAGGCGGCGATCGCCACCGGGTCGCCGGACCGGGCGTGGGCGCGGGCCAGCGTCCATCCGCAGAGCCGTCCGTAGAACTCCAAGCCTTGCCGGGGCATCAGCTCGACGAGGGCGGACCCCTTCATGTCCCGCAGCTGGCGCCAGTAGAAGTAGCGCCCGGCCTCCACGCCCTTGCTCCAGCCGAGGAAGATGTCGCTCGTCGCCTGCATCAGCCGTTGTCCTTGCACGACCCGCTCGCCGGGCTGGGGATAGCTGCTCCTGCGCAGCGGGCCCTCGAGGACCGACGTGGTTGCTTCCTTGACCTGCAGGAACAACGGGTCGTCCTCGTCGCGGCCTTCCAGCAGCACGATGAAGGCCCGGGTGCCGACGCTGCCGACGCCGACCACCTTGCGCGCCCAGTCCATGACCTTGAAGCGGTCGAGGAGCTGTCGACGGTCCGGCTGGAGGCTTCGCCGGTACTGCGCGAACAGGCTCAGGATGGCCACCTCCAGCTGCTCGGGATCGAGGCCGTAGGTCGCGTGGAGCTCGCGTGCGGGGACGACGAGCGGGGGAGCGCTGGCGATCCGGTAGCGGTGGTCGACGACCTCGGAGAGCTTCGACAGCGCCTGAAGGCTGTCACGGCTGCGCGCCTTCGCAACGTTCTTCTCGAAGCGCTCCTGGAGCTTCCTGGCCTCCTTGGCCTCCTTGGCCTTCCTCTTGCCCTTGCCCTTCGTCTTGCCGTCCGCCGGCGCGGAGGTGGCCTGCCAGACCGCCTGCTTGAGGTCGTCCTCGGACTGGTGGGCGTACCACACGTCGAGCGTCCGCATCGTCGAGAACTCGCCCATCGCCTCCCGGTACGCCGCCACCGCTGCCCGGGTGATCGACTTGGCGTCGGACCTCGCGAAGCCGTTGTTGTACGCCGCGACGGTGAGGCTTGCCGCGAGCCGTTTGACGTCGTACTCGAAGGGGCCCGGGAGGGTCTCGTCGAAGTCGTTGATGTCGAACATCAGGCGTCTCTCCGGGGAGCCGAAGACACCGAAGTTCGACAGGTGCGCGTCACCGCACAGCTGCACCTCGAGCCCCGCCGTGGGTGTCCCCTGGAGGTCGGTCGCCATGATCTTCGCGGCGCCACGGTAGAACGTGAACGGCGAGGCCATCATGCGCCCGTGCCGGACGGGGACGAGGTCGGCGTCGCGCCTGGCGTCCTGCTCCTGGATCAGGTCCACGGGGTCCGGCCGGTCGGGCCCGGGCGTCCACCCGGCATGGCTCGACGGGGCGACCCGGTCGCGGGCCGCCTCGCCCCGCGCAGCACGTTCCTCGAGGCTCAGGTGCTCGATCTTCTTCAGCATGGTCCCTCTTCGCTCCGGCCACTGGGGCCCTCTCCCGCGCGCCCGACCAGGTCGTCGACCCTCGCGCTCCGGCCAGGCTCCGCCCGGCCGTCGAGAGGCGCCTCACCCAGCGCGGGGGGTTTCCGGGCGCCCGCCCGCGAGGTCCGCGCGGGCTCAGCTCTCCGCGCGATCGGCCACGCCGAACGGGGGTGCATCGACCGCGCAGTAGCGGCGGGGGCACCTCGGCCCTTCCTCGGACGTCGGAGGGGTCGGCAACGGCCGGATCGCCAGCCCGGCGACGGCACCCGCGACGGCGAGGAGACCCGCGCAGACCAGCATGGCCGTCGGAAACGCCGGTCCCAGGGCGGCCGGGTCGCCGAACCCGCCGGCGCCGAGACCGGTCAGCGCGGGGAGAACCGCCACGAGGAGCAGGCCGCCGGTGCGGGCGACCGCATTGTTCACGCCGCTGGCCAGACCCGCTCGGTCTTCCTCGACCGCGCCGAGGACGGTGCTGGTCAGCGGGGTGACGGTAATGGTCAGGCCCGCCCCCAGCAGGGTGACCGGGAGGAGGACGTCGGCGCGGTAGGAGGCGTTCGGCCCGACGCGGGCCAGCAGCGCCACCCCGGCGGCACCGAGGAGGGGACCGACCGTCATCGGGAGGCGAGGTCCCAGCCGGTCGCCGAGCTGTCCCACCCGGGAGGAGAAGACCAGCATCAGAGCCGTGACGGGCAGCAGCGACAGTCCGGCGGCCAGCGGGCGCCAGCCGGAGACCACCTGGAGGGTCACCACCAGCCAGAAGAAGACGCCTCCCAGCGCGGCATAGACAAGGAACGTGACGAGGTTGGTGACGGCGAACCGGGGAGCGGCGAAGACGCCGAGGGGAAGCATGGGATCGGCGGTGGCCCGCTCCCGTACGACGAACCCGGCCAGCGTCACCACCCCCAAGGCGAGGCTTGCCTCGACCGCGAGCGACCCGGCGCCCTGCTCGGACCAGGCCGACAGGCCGTAGGTGAGGGTGCCGAGGCCGAGGGCGGCGAGGCCGGCTCCCACCAGGTCGAGCCGGCCGGCCGCCGACAGGTCACGGGACTCGGGAACGTGGCGGGCCGCGATGGCGAGGACCGCGGCGACCACGGGCACGTTGAGGAAGAAGATCCACCTCCAGGATCCGACCTCGACCAGCCAACCGCCGAGGAAGGGCCCGACCGCCCCGGCGATGCCGGCCAGCCCGGACCACGCACCGATCGCCCGCGACCGGTCCTCGGTCCGGAAGGTGGCCTGCAGGATCGCCAGCGCACCCGGAGTGAGGAGCGCGGCGCCGACACCCTGGAGGGCACGGAAGGCAACGAGCATGCCGATGCCCGTCGCCAGCGCACACGCCAGCGAGGCCGACCCGAACCAGGCCGCCCCCACCATGAAGACCCGACGTCGGCCGAAGCGGTCGCCGAGCGAGCCACCGACGAGGACGAACGCGGCCAGCGTCAGGGTGTAGGCGTTCACCGTCCACGTCAGGCCCGCGACGCTCGCGCCGAGGTCCCTGCCGATGGCAGGCAGCGCGATGTTCACCACGGTCGCGTCGAGGAACGCGACGGAGGAGCCCAGCACCGTCGCCGCCAGCACCCAGCGGCCCACCGGCTCGCCGTAGCGCAGGCGCTCCTCGCCGCCTGGGGGCGCCTCGCCGGCCATCGGGTGGGCTACGCGTCCGCGCCGGCCCCAGCGGTTGGCCCAGCGGTTGGCCCAGCGGTTGGCCCAGCGGTTGGCCCAGCGGTTGGCCGGGCGGTTGGTTGGGCGTCGTGGAAGGCGGGATGGCGGCTCGCCACCTTGCGTGCGTCGGCGAGGTGGCCGCCCAGGTAGCCGGCGGCCGAGGAGATGGCCGCCCCGGCGAGGGCGAGTCCGACTCCGGCGGTGTGCCGGCCCCGGCGGCGGGCGGTCCACGAAGCGGCGTACATGCCGATCGCGACACCGTTGGCGACGGCGTGGACGAGACCGACCCGCTTGTCGCGGGACCCGGCTGCCGACCATTCGGCCCATCCGGCCCAGGCGGTCGGGCCGACCGTCAGCAGACCTGCGCCGATGAGCCTCTGGGCCGCGGCGACCGAGCCGCGCCCGCCGAACAGGTCGAGCAGGCTGGCGGAGGTCCAGACCCCCAGCGTGAGGTCGGTGAGCGGCGGATGTATCGCGTGGCCGAGCCACTCGCCGCGCAGCACCGAACCCCGCGTCCCGGTGCCGAACACGGCCCGGATCGCCGGTTCCAGCGCCTGCACGGGCCGGTCGAGCACGGTGGCTCCCTCGAGGCGCAGGGTCCAGCGCACGATCCTGGGCGGGGGTTCGAAGCCGGCCATTCGCTCCTCCTGGACGGGCGAACGTCGGGGACGTTCCCCGGCCACCCTCGACAATCGTTGTACCGGCGAGACGCCCAGGTCAATCCTCTCGTCCGCGTGCGCAGGACCGGCGTGAGCACGGCCCTCGGCGAAGTCAGCGGTCACCCGTCGGCACGAGCAGCACCGGAACCTCGCTGAACTCGAGGACGTGCTGGGCCGTCGCGCCGACGTAGGAGCGGCCGGTCCCACGCTCCCGGGACCGGCCCAGGACGACCAGCCCGGCCTCCCAGGCAACGGCTTCCGCGAGCAGCACCGTGGCCGGGTCGCCCGCCAGCTCCACGGTCTCGGCGGCGACCTGGGCCCGCTCGGCCAGCGAGAGCACGTGCGCGAGCAGCGACGCGGACGCATCCGCGCGGCGCTGCTGCACGGTCCCGTCCTGGCGCAGCGCCTGGAACCGGCGCGTCAGCTCGCCGTCACCGAGCACGAGCACGAACCGCATCCGTGCCGGCAGCCGCGCGGCGAGACCCACGGCCACCCGCGCGGCCGCCAGTGCGGCGGGGCTGTCGTCGACCGCGACGAGGACCCTGCTCATCGTCATGGCGTCACCTCGCATCCTCCGGACCCGTCCCCGCGACTCCGGCGTTGGCGTGAACCCAGCGCAGTCGCACCGCGTCCTCGTGCTCCTGCTCCTCGAGGGCGAGCCGGGTGGCTGCCAGTGCGCTCGTCAGCTGGGGCGCCCAGTGGGTGGTGAGGGCGCGCAACCGGCGCCGGGTGGCGGCCTCCTCGGCCGCGACGATGCGCAGTGCGGCCTGCGCCACCGCGTGCTGGACCGCGGCGTCCGTCGCCCTCACGTAGGCCTCTCGCGCCGCGACGAGGGCGGCGCTCGCGGGCGGCAGCGCGTGCGGTGGCGGGGGCCGGAGGGCGACGTCGGCGCTGACGGGGTAGGTCCCGCCCATCGTGTGCGTCCAGGCGATCCGCACGTCGGCGTCGGCGTCGAGCGCGGCGAGCCGCAGGCCGCGCTCCCCGGCCACCAGAGCGGCGCGCACGAGCCACGTGTGCGCCTCTCGCTGGGCAGCCGTCCACGTGGCTCCCGTCCGCTCGGTGAGCAGTCTCAGCCGCAGGGCCTCCCCGTGCAGGATCCGCAGCTTCTGGTCCAGCAGGTCGGCGCCACGCTCGGCCACGGCCAGCCGATGCTGCAGCCAGACCTGGCCGGCTCGTCCCGGTGGGACTCTCCGCAGACCGGCCACGGGCTCACGCTCCTCGGGGGAGCCGGGCGTCGAGGAGCGCCGTGGGCAGCATCGTGAGCTCCCGGCGGGGGAGCGCGGAGAGCACGTCCCAGGCCCGGTCCAGGGTCGTGGTCAGCGAACGCGACTCCGTCGGCTCCTGGTCGACCAGGTGTCGCTCGGCCCGCTCCGCGAACGTGAGGTACGCCCGGTCGGTCGCACTCAGGGCGTCCGCACCGACCAGCTCGGCGAGCTCCCGGGCCTGGCGTGCGCGGCTCAGCGCGGCCAGCACCTGCGCGGCCACGTCGAGGTGGTCCTCGCGGGTGCGGCCGGGCCCGGCCCCCTTGCGCATCAGCCGGGACAGTGACCCGAGCACGTCGACGGGCGGGTAGATCCCCCGGGCGTCGAGGTCGGGGGAGAGCACCAGCTGGCCCTCGGTGATGTAGCCGGTGAGGTCCGGGACCGGGTGGGTGATGTCCCCGGCGGGCATGGTCAGCACCGGTACGACGGTCAGGGAACCGGGGCGCCCGCGGATCCGTCCGCACCGTTCGTAGAGCGAGGCGAGGTCGCTGTAGAGGTAGCCGGGGAACGCTCTGCGGCCGGGGATCTCGCCCCGCGCGGCGGAGACCTCGCGCAGCGCTTCGGCGTAGGCAGTCATGTCGGCCATCACCACCAGCACGTGCCGGCCGGCCTCGAACGCGAGGTGCTCGGCGACCGTCAGCGCCAGGCGGGGGGTCAGCACCCGCTCCACGACCGGCTCGTCGGCGGTGTTGAGGAGCAGCACCAGCTCCCCGGCGACCGACCGCTCCTCGAGGGCGTCGCGCACCGCGGCGGCGTCGGCGTGCGTCAGACCCATCCCGGCGAACACCACCGAGAACGGCGCACCTTCGACGGTGGCCTGCGCCGCGAGCTGGGTGGCCAGGGCCAGGTGCGGCAGACCGGCCTGCGAGAACACCGGCAGCTTCTGGCCGCGCACCAGGGTGGCCAGCGCGTCGATCGCCGACACCCCGGTGAGGACCGGCTCGGCCGGCGGTTCGCGCCGTACCGGGTTGATCGGGTAGCCGGCGACCGGCGCGCGCTGGGCGGCCAGCACGGGCGGCCCGCCGTCGACGGGCTCGCCTCGCCCGTTGCACACCCGGCCCAGCCACTCCGGGCCCACGGGGATGTGCAGCGGCTCGCCCGCGAACCGGACCCGGCTGCCGGTCAGGGCCATGCCTTCGGTGCCCTCCAGGACCTGCAGCACCGCCAGGTCGCCAGCCACCTCGAGCACCAACCCGTGCCGGACCTCCCCGCCGGCGAGACGGATGTCGGCGAACTCGTCCCACCCGACCCCGGCGACGTCGCGGACCACCAGCAGCGGACCGCGCAGCTCGCTCACCTCGGTGTACTCGACGAGCGGTTGAGGCGGTCTCAGGTCCTGCGGCGACGTGGTCATGCCAACCCCGCCAGCGCCGTCAGCACCCGGTCGCGGGCGGCCGCCACCGCGACGACCTCGGCGGCCTCCTCCCGGGCCCGCAGCAGCGGCGCGAAGTCGACCTCCTCCACCGCGGCGGCGGGGACGCCGTGGTCGATCAGCTCACGGCACCGGCCCACCACGGCGAGGACCGCGTCGGTCAGCGCCGCGGCGCGGGCGGGCCCGCAGGAGGCGTCGACGGAGCTGAGCGAGCTCTGCTGCAGCACGCCCTCGCGCAGCAGCCGTCCGGCCAGCATGACCACCCGCTCCGGCCCGGGCATCGACGCCACCCCGACCAGGTCGGCCAGGGCCTCGAGCCGGTCGGACTCCGAGAGCAGGGCGAGCACGCGGCCCCGGCGGTCCAGCCACCCGAGGTCGCCCCGGCGGACGTGCCAGGCCGCTAGCGCGGTGGCGTCGCGCGAGAACGACCCGCTCCAGGCGACCGCGGGGTAGTGACGGGCGTAGGCCAGGTCGCGGTCCAGCGTCCACAGCGCGCGGACGAACCGTTCGGTGTGGGCGGTGACGGGCTCGGTCATGTCTCCGCCGGGAGGGGAGACGGCGCCGATGATCGTCACCGACCCGGTGCGGCCCCCCAGCGTCACCACCTGTCCCGCGCGTTCGTAGAACGCGGCGAGGGCGGAGGCCAGCGTGGAGGGGTAGCCCTCCTCGGCGGGCAGCGCCCCGGTCCGGGACGCGAACTCGCGCAGCGCCTCGGCCCACCGAGACGTCGAGTCGGCGATGACGACTACGTGGTGGCCCATGTCGCGGAAGTACTCCGCCACCGTCACCCCGGTGTAGATGCTGACCTCGCGCGCCATCATCGGCATGTTCGAGGTGTTGGCGATGACCACCGTGCGCCGGATCAGCAGGTCGCCGGTCCGGGGATCCTGCACGCTGGCCAGGTCGGCGACCACGTCGGCCATCTCGTTGCCCCGCTCCCCGCAGCCGACGTAGACGATGACGTCCGCGTCGCACCACTTGGCGATCTGCTGGAGCAGGATCGTCTTGCCCGTGCCGAACCCTCCCGGCACGGCGGCGCTGCTGCCCCGCGCCACCGGGTAGAGCAGGTCGAGCACCCGCTGCCCCGTGTGCAGGGCCTCGGAGCTGTCCACGCGTTCGCGGCACGGCCGCGGCCGGCGCAGCGGCCACGGCTGGGCAAGGGGCACGGGCACGCCTCCCACCCGCGCCACCACCGCGTCGTCGTCGTACTCCCCGGCGGCGAGGACGCCCTCGGCGACGCCGGACACGCCGGGCGGCACCAGGACGCGCAGGGTCAGGGGGCCGGCGTGGTCCACGGTGCCGAGCTCGTCGCCGGGCTCGACACGGGCGCCGTCCTGGAGTGGACGGCGCGGAACCGCCACCGGCCGGTGGACGCCTCCCCGGTGGCCCCCGGAAACAGCCATGCGCCGGCGCTCGACAACGGGCGCAGCAGCCCGTCGAAGACGCCGCCGAGGAGCCCGGGACCGAGACGGGCGGAGACCGGGGCGCCGCTGGAGTCCGCGACCGCGCCCGGGGAGAGCCCGCCGGTGTTCTCGTAGGCCTGCACGGTCACGCGGTCCCTTCGGATCGCGACGACCTCGCCGGGGAGCCGGTGCGGCCCGAGCGCCACCACGTCCGACATCGCCGCGCCGGCCAGGCCCTCGATCTCGACCAGCGACCCGGACACGCGTGCCACCCGGGCGCTCACGGCTTCCACAGCCCTTCGAGCTCCGCGCCGAGCGCCGCCACCGCCTGGTCGGCGAGGACGGGGAAGGTCAGCTCGACCCGGCGTCCGTCGGTCTCCGCGACGACGCCGCCCTCGGGGACCTCGACGGTCCGCGCGCTCTGACCGAGCAGTGCGCGAGCCCGGCCGGTGAGCCGCTCGACGAGCTCGGGGTACGTCGGGTCGCCGCGCACGTCCTCGAGGCGGGTGAGCACCTCGCTGCGCAGCTCGCGCGTACGCCTCCCGCCTGACCCGCAGGACGGCTGCCTGCGCCTGCCGTCGGGCGTGCCGGGTGGTCGCCGCTGCCTCCCGCCTGCCCTCGGCCTCGCCGCGGTCGCTCGCGTCCTGGCGGACCGCTCGTGCTTCCTCCGTCGCTCGCTCGAGGATCCGGGCGGCGTCCGCGCGGGCGGCGGCGACGACGCGCCGGGCGTCCTCCTGCGCGGCGTCGAGCAGGGCGCGCCGTACCGGCTCCAGCGTGACGTCCGGAGTGACGTCCGGCGTGCTCACCACGGCAGCACCACCCGCAGCGGGGCCAGCCGCGAGGGCGTCTCGTCCGGGAGCACCCGGGCCACGGCGGGGGTGAGCACGACGACCGCCACGTCGTCGGGGAGTGCCTGCCAGGCGGCGTGCACGGCGGTCTCGTCCTCCGCCTCGAGGACGAGCGCGCCGGCCAGCGCGAACCCCACGACCGACGGGTGCGCGCCGATGACCGCGATCCGGCCCATGGTCAGGCCTTGCCGATCAGGATGATCGCGACGATGAGCCCGTAGATCGCGATGCCCTCGGCGAGGCCCACGATCACCATGGCGCGCCCGAACAGCTCGGGCCGCTCGCTCATCGCGGCCAGGGCGGCAGCGCCGGTGTAGGCCACCGCGATCGCGGCACCGACCGACGACCCTGCGACGGCGATCGCCGCGCCCAGGAGCGCCGCCCAACCAGCACTCGAGGCGGACGCGACCGCCTGCGGTGCTGACGCCGTCGCCAGCGGCGGCTGGGCCAGCGCCGGAGGGTTGCTCAGGACCAGCGCCAGCACGACCAGGGCCGCCACCAGCACCAGGAGGTCGACGGCCACCAGGGCGGCCACCGCCGAGCGACCGCGGCGGCGCAGCATGACCAGCGCCCCCGCCACGACCACCACGAACGCAGGGACCGCCACCAACCAGGCAGTCATGACGCCTCACCCGCTCCCATCGCCAGCACTACGACACCGGCGTCGTCCACCGGGATCCGCCACGGAGTGAACGCACTGCCCTCGGTGGCGAAGACCCGGGAGAACAGCTCGTAGTAGGACAGCCGCAGCGCCTGCACGCCCGCGATCAGCGCCTCGAGGGCGAAGGCGACGGCGTTGCCCACCAGGAAGGCGACCACGGCCACCACGACGAGGCCGCCGCCACGGCGCCACAGGTCGGCCGTCAGCTCCCACACGATCAGTCCCAGGGCCGCATGGGTGAGCCCGAAGGCCGCCAGCCGGGTGAAGGACACCACGTTCGCGCCGAGACGCAAGGTCGTGTCGAAGAGCTCCACCGTCGCCTGCGTGACCCCGGCTGCGCCGCCTCCGGCGGCGGAGAGGAAACCGACGTAGCAGAGCACGAGGCCCCCGGTCGCCACGACGGCCCCGGTGACGGTCACCCACCCGACGTGCGTGACCGCCCCGAGCAGGACGACTCCCGCGCCGGCGAACACCGCGGCGCCGGCCAGGCCCGACGCCGAGACCAGCGCGAGCGGCCAACCCCCCTCCCGCCACCGGTTCACGGTGCCGACGGCGTAGGCGCCCGACAGCAGCACCGCCCCGACGCCGAGCGCCATGCCGAGCAGCGTGATCGGGTGGTCAAGCGGTCGCAGCCAGAGCACGGGTACGAGGCCGGTGGGACCGAAGCACTCCCCGTAGAGCAGGCCGAACACGGTCGCGGCGCCCCCGGCCGCGACGACGAAGGGCCACACCCGGCGGGCGCCGGCCGCCCAGGCCGGACGGCCCCGTCGCAGCAGCAGCCCGGCGAGCACCAGCAGCAGTCCGTGCCCCACGTCGCCGAACATCATCCCGAACATGACGACGTAGGCGGCCCCGGCGATGTAGGTCGGGTCGACGTCGGCGTACGGGACGGTGGCGTAGGTGTCCACCAACGGCGCGAACGAACGCCGCACGCGGCCACCGGAGTGCAGCAACGTCGGCGGGTCGACGCCGCGCGGGCGGGGGAGCGGGGCGGCGGCAGTGCCGGTCGGGGCCAGCCGGTCGACGAGCGAGGGCAGCGACTCGGCCGGGGTCCAGCCGGCGACCGCGGCGACGTCGCCGCGGACGACCGCTGCTGCCATCACCTCCTGGAGCGCCGCCTCCCCGGCAAGCAGGTCGGCCCGGCCGGACCGCGCCAGGTCCGCGACGTCCGGCGCCTGCCTGCTCAACCGGGGCGTCACGGGCTCCTCCACGTGGAGTCCCTGCAGCAGCTCGCGCACGGGGTTGGCCCGTGGGGTGCCGTCCGGGGCGGCGACGTCGAGCTGGACGGTGCCGGCGGCGGCGACCACCACGAGCGCGTCGCGCAACCGGGCCGACGGGCTGACGACTGCCACCCGCTGCATCCGGACCGGGGCGCCGGTGTCACGCCAAGGCATCGAGCACCTCCGCGGCGGACTCGGCGGGGGGAGCCGGACCCGGCGTCTCGCCCAGCGCCGCGGCCTCGAGCGCCGCGCGGGCCCGCCACGCGTCCGCCGCGAGCACCGCCACGGTGCCGACGAGGTGCTCGGGACCGTACCCGCCGCGGCGCAGCAGCGCCGAGCCCTCCTCCTCCAGCCGGTGCAGCCACGCCAGCTCCACACGCCACAGGTCGGCGGGCTCCGTGACACCGTCGAACAGCCGCCGGGTGCCCCGGGGAAGCCGCTCGACCGCCTGCTGCAGGGTCGGCACCGGTCCGGTCACGGCGGCGGCGAACCTCGGGCCGAGCAGCCGAACGGTCCGGGCCGCGACGCGGCCCGTCGGCGGCGCTTGCCGAACGAGCAGCGCGTCTCGCAGCACCGTCAGCGCGGCCGCCGCGCGGGCCCACTCCGCCGCTTCCGGCACGACCTCCGCGACGCGTTCGGCCCAGGCGAGGGTCATGGTCAGGTGGACGTCCGAGGCGACGGCCGACCCCGGGTCGCCCCAGGGTGAGGCAGTCAGCGCGGCGCGGAGCTGCTCCGGGGAGTGTGTGCGGGCCAGCCGCGACCACGCGGTCTCGAGGGCGCCGAGGACGTACGGCGGCTCCACGGTGCCGCCGGCGAGGTGCACCAGGTGGTCGTCCACGTTGGCCACCTCGAAACCGGCCGCCAGGACCCGCAACGCGTGGGCGCCCTGTCGGGGGACCCAGCCGGCCAGCACCCGCAGGTGCCAGAGCAGCGTTGCGCCCACCGCGTGCTGCGCCTGGGCCAGCTCGTGGGCTGCGGCCACGTCGTGCCCGTACGGCGTCGTGGCCAGCCGGACCACGGCGGACCGCGCCGTCGGCTCGTAGGCAAGCTCCCGCCGCTGTCCCGGGGTCAGGCGGCGCTGTGCCAGGGCGGCGGCGCGGACCGTTCCCGCCACCCATCCGGCGGTCACGGCGTGTCCCGCCGCGTCGCGTCGAGGACCGCTGCGACCACGCGGTCGACGTACCCGGGCATGCGCCGTGCGGCGCGCTCGCGTGCCTCGGCCGCCTCGCGGTCGGCCGCCTGCCCTGTCGCCATCATCGTCCGGGCCGTGCGTGCGGCGACCCCGGCCGCGGCGTCGCGACGCCACTCCTCTGCCCGTGCCCGCGCGTCCGCGAGTCGCCGTGCTGCCTCGTCCGCGGCCTCCCGGCGGAGCCGGTCGGCCTCCGCCCGGGCATCGGCTCGGACCTGCTGCGCCTGCCGCTGGGCGGGGTCGAGCAGGGCGAGGACCGCGGCGAGCTCCGCAGCGGCCTCCGCCGCGCGGTCGGCGGGCACGCCCCCGGCGGCCGCCGCCCCCGGCGCGCCGGTGAACTTGAAGCGCTGCAGCAAGTCACGTGGCCGCGGCACCGGGCGCTCCGTTACGCTGCGAATCTTCGGTTCTTGTCGTCATCGGTCCTCCGCTCCTCCACCTTGCGGCGGTCGGTGGGCGGCGGACAGGGCCCAACGGCCCGACGGTGACGTCCGGACATGCCATGCCACGGTCACCCACGACCGAGCTGTCCGGAACGCTCGGTGGCGGGGTTGGCCGCCGGGTCTGGCCCAGGCCCGCGCCGTGCCGGTCGGGGTGGGCGCGGGGACCGGGCATCGTGCAGCGGTCAGGCCTCGACCCGCTGGGCGGGAGCTCGCTCGACCAAGCAGGGGGGCGGCAGCTCGAACCAGCGCAGGTGCTCGAAGCTCGCCGACGCCACGGCCCGGTCTCCGTCGAGGTGCGGTGGGGTGGCGCTTGCCAGCAGCGCCGCGCCCTCGGCCAGGTAGGCGCGCAGGCGCGACTCGGGTGCGGTGTCGTCGTGCCGGGGGTAGGTCATCGTGCCGTCGGCGCTGTAGCCGACCTGGCTGAGCCGCAGGGGCGGCTCGACGGGGCCGTTGCGGTGGGTCCACAGCCCGCGGGCGAGGTCGAACCGGTACTGCCCTAGCATGCGCCAGCCGTCGTGGGCGACCAGGCGTACGGCTTCCACGAGGTAGTCGAAGACCGCCTCCGAGAGGAAGTAGTTGAAGTTGATGCGCACCCATCCGGGCTTGATGCCTTCGCAGCCGTGGGTGATCTCGCTCTCGAGCTCGTGGGAGCGTTCGGTGTCGATCCCGAGCAGCTTGTGGCCGTACGGCCCGGCACAGGAGCAGCCCCCGCGCGACTGGATGCCGAACAGGTCGTTGAGCAGGGCCACGACGTAGTTGTGGTGCAGGTAGGGGCCTCGGGGGCCGCGCACCACGAAGGAGACGATCGAGAGTCGCTCCGCGTCGAGGCTGCCGAGCACCTCGATGTGGGGCTCGTCGTGCCAGCGGGCGACCGCTCGGCGCAGGTAGCTGTCCTCGTGGGCGCGGATGACGTCGATCCCGACGGCCTCCTTGAGCTGGAACACCAGCCCGGCGCGGATCGACTCCACGATCGCCGGCGTGCCGCCCTCCTCGCGCTGGACGGGGTCGGCGAGGTAGACGTGCTCCTCGGGGTTGACGTAGGCGACGGTGCCGCCGCCGGGCACGTCGGGGACCCGGTTCGTCAGCAGCTCCCGGCGGGCCACGAGGATCCCGGGGGTGCTCGGCCCGCCGATGAACTTGTGCGGCGAGAGGAAGATCGCGTCCTTGTAGCGCAACGGGTCAGCGGGGTCAGCGGGGTCAGCGGGGTCGTCGTACATCTGGATGTCGACGTACGGCGCGGCGGCGGCGAAGTCCCAGAACGAGAGCGCGCCGTGGCGGTGCAGGAGGGCGGAGATGGCGCCGGTGTCGGACAGGATGCCGGTGACGTTGCTGGCTGCCGAGAAGCTGCCGATGCGCAGCGGCCGGTCCGCGTAGCGGCGCAGCTCCGCCTCCAGGCGCTTGATGTCGATGTGCCCGTCGCCGTCGGCGGGGATGCGGACGAGGTCTGCTATCGACTCGCGCCAGGGCAGCTCGTTGGAGTGGTGCTCGAACGGTCCGATGAAGACCACCGGCCGGCGTTCGGGCGGGATGTGACGGTTGAGGTGGTAGCGGTCCTCGAGCGAGGAGGGGATCCGCAGGCCGAGGATGCCGATGAGCTTGTCGATGGCCCCGGTGCTGCCCGAGCCGGTGAAGATGACGACCGTGTCCTCGTCACCGCCCACGGCCTCGCGGATGATCGCGCGCGCGTCCTCGCGCAGCCGCGTCGTCTGCAGTCCGGTGCCGCTGGACTCGGTGTGGGTGTTGGCGTAGCGGGGGAGGACCTCGTCGCGGAGGAAGTCCTCGAGGAAGGACAACGCCCGTCCGGAGGCGGTGTAGTCGGCATAGGTCACCCGGCGAGGCCCGAACGGGCCGTGCATGACCTGGTCGTCGCCGATGACCGACTCGCGGATGCGTCGCAGCAGCGGCGTCTCCACGGGCGGCGTGACTGGGTGCTCCGCCTGCATGGCAGCGAGCCTACGGACGCGCTCGCCTGGTGCACGAGGGCCGAAGGGCCCAGCCTTGCCGGTAGCGGGTGATACTGCTCGTCGCGCCCGAGCGGGGACAACCCGCCCACGTCGCGAGCAAGGACAAGGTGAGCGGCCTCCCTGCGCCCGCGCCCGTGACCGCAGCCGTGGAGCAGCGCGTCCGGACGGCTGTCTCAGGTGAGCGCGATCCGGATCTCCGGCGGCGTGGTGAGGGAGTTGTGCACCGTGCAGTGGCTGGCCACCGCGAGCAGGCCGTCCCGCCTCTGCTCGGGGAGCTCCGTCGGAAGCTCGATGGAGATGTCGACGTCGCTGACCCGCGCGGGCTTGGTGCCCAGACGGTAGGAGGTCTGGACGACCAGGCCGGTCGCGTCCAGCTTGTGGCGGCGCAGGTAGCGGCGGGCGTAGAAGGCGACGCACGAGGCCAGGCCGGCGACGAACAACTCGGTCGGCGTGGGTCCGAGGTCGTCGCCTCCGATCTCGGTGGGCTGGTCGACGGTCACCACGTGGTCGCGGATGCCGACCTCGAACCGGTCCCCGCCGCCGTACTCGACCCGCATCGTGCCGAGCTCCGGCGCCGGCGCCCGCTGGGTCGACGGCTTGCCCTCGCCAGCGGCCGTCTGTGAGGAGGCCCCGCCGCGCAGCCAGCGCAGGTGCTCCACGTCCCGGAGCAGCTCCAGGCGGCGCCAGAGGACGCTGGTGGGCACCGCCTGGCTGCCGTGCGCCAGGCTGGCGATCCGCTGGCGGGTGCGGTCCACGCTGAGGATCAGGTCGTCCGTGACGGCCTCGTGCCCGACGAACCCGGTGCCGAACTCGTCGTTGAGCTGGTCGGCGACCGCGCGTGGCACCGTCCAGCCGAGCACGGGGAGCTCGAGGACCGCGGCTGCCTCCAGAGCCGCCGCGGTGGCCGCGGCGTGGTCGGGGTGCCCGGTCACTCCCGAGGGGTCGAAGACCAGCAGGCCGGTCGCCCCGGAGGTCCGGGCGGCCTGGACGACGTCCTCGACGAGCGTCGGCCTGGCGACGGAGGACAGCGCGCCGTCCGGGTAGTCGCGCAGCAGGGCCGTGGACACGCCGAGGGCAGCCGCCGCGCCCTGCAGCTCGGCGGCGCGCAAGGCGCGCAGGTCCCCGGCGACGCCGTGCAGGGTCGAGGCCTCGCCCGCCGTGAAGCACAGCACCGTCACGGTCGACCCGGCCCGGCCGAACGCGTCGAGGACGGCGCCGAGCCCGAAGGACTCGTCGTCGGGGTGCGCCACCACGGCGAGCACGGAGCTCCAGGCGGGGAGGCCGGTGGCCTCTGGAACGGATGCAACATCGGTCGTCATTTCGCACCTCCTGGCGCCCCTGGCGCCGTCAACCGACCCGCCCCCGTGGCGGGCGCTCCCACCTTGCTCAACTTATATACCCGCGTGGGTATTTCGCGAATGGTCGGGACCAAGGTCCCGACTTTCCGTGCCGCCCCTGTCGCGGGCGCACCTCGCCACGTGCCGGTCGGGATCAGCCGATGGCGCGGATCAGCCCGAACATCGCGGCCGCCCCCGCGACGGTCATCAGCAGCGTCAGCGCCGACGGGTGCTTGGCGTGCGCCTCCGGCAGGACGTCACTGGCGCCGACGTACAGCAGGAAGCCCGCGAAGACGCCCAGGTAGATGAGGAGAGTCTCCCGGGGCACGTGCACCAGCAGTGTCAGGCCGGCGCCCAGCAGCGGCGTGAGCGCGTCGAGAAGCAGGAAGCGCAGAGCCGCCCCGCGAGAGTTCCGGTGCGTCAGCATCAGGCTCACCGTGTTGAGCCCGTCCGCGAAGTCGTGGCCGATGATCGCGAGCGCGACGGCCAACCCCACCGCGTGGTTCACCTGGAACCCCAGGCCGATGGCGACCCCGTCGGTGAGGCTGTGGCCGGCCAGTGCGAGCGCCGACGCCTTGCCCACGGACGGGTGCGCGTGGGCGTCGTACTCGCCCTCGTGTGCGCTGTGGATCAGCAGCGCCTTCTCGACGATGTGGAAGACCAGGAACCCGGCGACCAGGGCGATCATCGGCGTCTCGAACGACGTGTGCGTCGCCCGCGCGAGCGAGTCGATCTCGGGGAGGACGTCGAACGCGACCACGCCGAGGATGACGCCGGCACTGAAGCCAAGGATCAGGTGGAGCCGGTCGCGATGGCGCAGGGCGAAGAGCCCTCCGGCGGAGGTGGAGAAGAACGTCCCGAGAGCCAGTGCCAGTGCCACGTGGAGAGAACGAGTCGGGAACGATTTTCATTCCGAACGGTGCCGGCCGGTCCGCAGCCGAGGATCAGGCCAGGGTCGCGGGGAGCCCGGCGCCCTCCCGAGCGGCACGTCGGCTGGCGAGAGCCACGCCGGCCGTGACCGTCCAGAGCACGAAGACGAAGTAGGTGAAGAAGAACGGCGCGAGGATCCCGCAGATCCCGGCGACGACGGAGAAGACACGCAGCCAGGTCGGCATGGCGGCCTTGCCCGCGAGCACGATCGCTGCCGCACCGGTGCAGAGAGCCGGGCTGCAGACCGCAAGAAGGTTGCCGGTCTCACTGAGGGTGTAGACGACCGCGTGCGCGATGTGGTCGCGGACGGGCGCGCCGCCTTCGGCCGTCGAGACGGCCATCCCTCCGGTGACGAACCATCCCACCAGGCTGGTCGCCGTACCGACGACGGCCAGTCCCGTCACGAGGTCGCGGGCCGCTCCGGCCGCCTCCCGGACCATCAGGCCGAACACGAGCAGCCCCAGAGCTCCGAGGACGCCGAGATAGGCCCAGCCGAAGGCCGCCCACATGTGGCCCGAGGAGATGAAGCGCGTCACCGCGGATTCCTTGTAGTCGCCGCCGGGTGCGTTGTCGGCGAAGGCGATGAAGGTGATCAGCCCGTAGGCCAGAAGCGCGAAGCCCGCGACGCGTCGCTTGTCCATGATGCTCTCCGCTCGAGTTGCGTCCACCTCCTCCCTGGAGGCGGCTTCGACGCTAGTGCGGCGTGGCATAAATAGTTTGGCTATGTGTCGCGAGACAATGGGCATGCGAGTTGCTGCTCTGGAGTTGCGTGAGGGAGACCACGCCCGGCTGTCGGCGTGGACGCGGTCCTCGACGGTGAAGGCGGGCCTGGCCGCTCGGGCGCGGATCGTCCTGCTGGCCGCGCCGTGCGCGACGACGGCGAGAGTCCACCCGGCGGGAGCGAGGCCGGCCACGGCCTGCTCGGCATGCGGGAGCGGGTCGCGGTGTACGGCGGGCACCTGAGGACCGGCCCAGCAGGCACCGACGCCCGCGGCGGCTTCCTGCTGCAGGCGACGATCCCGCTCGACGACACGGCGGTCGGGAAGCCGGTCGTCTCCTCGGAGCACTCGGGATCGGTGTCCTGATCGCCGATGACCAGGCGCTGGTGCGCCGGGGCTTCCGGATGATCCTCGAGATCGAGCAGGGCATCGAGGTGGTCGGCGAGGCGGTCGACGGCGACGACGCGGTCTCGAAGACGCTCGAGCTGCGGCCGGACATCGTGCTGATGGACGTCCGCATGCCCGGGGCCGACGGGATCACTGCTACTCAACGCCTGAGCCGTGTCCCCGGCGTCCGCGCACGCGTCATCGTGCTGACCACCTTCGACATGGACGAGTACGTCTACGAGGCCCTCCACGCAGGCGCCAGCGGCTTCCTCCTGAAGGACGTGCAGCCGGAGCTCCTCGTCGCGGGCATCCGTGCCGTGCATGCCGGCGAGTCGCTGCTCGCCTCCAGGATCATTGGACGGATGATCGAGTCCTTCCCGCAGCGCCCACGTGCGGTCGATGCCGGCACCCGGAAGCGGATCGCCAGCCTGACTGCCAGGGAGCGAGAGACGCTCACCCTCCTCGCACGCGGGCTGACCAATGCCGAGATCGCCGCCGAGCTCGTGCTCTCGGAGACCACGGTCAAGACCCACGTGGGCCGGGTCCTCACGAAGCTCGGGCTCCGGGACCGCGTCCAGGCGGTGATCTTCGCCTACGAGACGGGCCTGGTGCGACAGCCGGCCACCGGCTGTCTGCGGAACCCGCCCGCGGGACCGCGAGGGTCCGGCTAGTGGTGGAAGCCGCTCGGCTGCTCCTCGCGAGGCATGGGGGACTCGAGGTCGTCGAGCCACTCGATGGCCGTACGCAGGTCGCGGAGGAAGAGGTCGGCCATGTCGTAGCTGAACCCGTTGCGCGCGACGACGCGGAGCACCGCGAGGTCCTCCCGCTTCGGAGGCATGGTGTACGCCGGGACCAGCCAACCCCGTTCGCGAAGCTTGCGGGACACGTCGTACACGTCGTACTTGGTCACCGCCTTCGACAGCGTGAAGCACACCACCGGGAGGTCGGTGCCGTCGGTGATCACCTCGAACTCGGGCATCGGCTCGAGCGCACGGGCGATGTGCACCGCGACGTCCTGGCACGCCTGCTGCACCAGCCGGTACCCGTCCTTGCCGAGGCGGAGGAACTGGAAGTACTGCAGCACGACCTGCGCACCCGGACGGGAGAAGTTCAGCGCGAACGTGGGCATGTCCCCGCCGAGGTAGTTCACGTGGAAGACCAGGTCGTCGGGCAGGTGCTCGGCGTCGCGCCACAGTACCCAGCCGACGCCGGGGTAGACCAGCCCGAACTTGTGGCCGGAGGACTGGATCGACACCACGCGGTCGAGACGGAAGTCCCAGGGCAGGTCCGGCTGCACGAACGGCGCGACGAACCCACCCGAGGCCGCGTCGACGTGCACCGGCACCGAGACGCCGCTGCTCGCCTCGAGCTCGTCGAGCTTCGCGCAGATCTCCTGCACGGGCTCGTAGCTGCCGTCCATGGTCGAGCCGAGGATCGCGACCACGCCGATGGTGTTCTCGTCCACGTGCTCGAGCAGGCGGTCCGCGGTCAGGTGGAGGACGTTGCCCTCGAGCGGGACGTACCTGGGCTCGACGTCCCAGTAGTTGGCGAACTTCTCCCAGACCACCTGTACGTTGGCGCCCATCACGATGTTCGGCCGGTCGGTCGGCTCGCCGGCCTTCCGGCGCAGCCGCTGCCAACGACGCTTGAGAGCGAGGCCGGCGAGCATGCAGCCCTCGGAGCTGCCGGTGGTCGAGGTGCCCACGGGTTCGGCGGCGTACGGCGCGTGCCACAGGTCGGCGAGCATGCTCACGCAGCGCGCCTCGATCTCCGCGGTCTGGGGGTACTCGTCCTTGTCGACCATGTTCTTGTCGAAGGTGGCGGCGTACAGCTTGTCGGCCTCCTCGTCCATCCAGGTGGTGACGAAGGTGGCGAGGTTGAACCGGGCGTTGCCGTCGAGCATGACCTCGTCCATGACGATCTGGTACGCCGTTCCGGGCAGCATCTCCTTCTCGGCCATCCGGTTGCGGGGCACGTGCTGCATGCCTGCTCGCGTGAACCGCGGGACGACAGTCAGGTCCTCTACCTCGCCGACGCGCTTGTGAATGGCCATGGGTCCCTCCCGGGGGTCGTCGCACTCCCTCAGGGAACCCGAGAGGCGGCGTCCGGGCCTCATCCCGCGCGGGTGAGGCAGCACGGTGGGGACGACACGGTGGGGACGACACGGTGGGGGACGAGGGGCGGTGCCCCGGCCCGCCGCTGCGACCCGCGGCGGTCCGAGCACTCTGCTTGACCCGGACCGTCGCGGACCGCTGCCCACACCAGGAGGTGGGCAACGTCGGGGCACGGGTCCGTGCACCAACGCCAGGAGTGTACTCCGTCGGGGAGGGGCGCCGTCGGTTGTGGGCTGGCGCTGTGCTGGGCGGCGTGTACGCTGGTGGAAGAGCTTGAGGATCGTCTAGACCCTGCGTTCACCTGGCTCGGAACGACATCCAACGAGCGCGGGGCACACGTGGGTATCGAGACCGTCTGGTCATCTTCGGTCCGTCTGACGGCCGAGTTGGCGAGCGCGTCCGAAGCGCGCGAATTCGTCCAGCTCCATCTGCTGGGGCATGGTCTGTCCCATTTGGCCGAGGACGTCCGGCTGGTGGTGAGCGAGCTGGCCACCAACGCCATCCAGCACACCCAGCTGCCCTTCACCGTGCTGCTGCAGCGGGAGGGGCCCTCGGTGACCCTGACCGTGCGCGACTTCTCTCCCCTCGTCCCGGTCCTGACCACGGCCGACCGGTGGGACCCCGGGGGGCGTGGCCTGGTGATCGTGGACGTCGTCAGCGACGACTGGGGTGTGACCCACAACCGGGACGGATCCAAGTCGGTGTGGGCCGCCTTTCCGGCCGAGGCTAGCGCGGTCGCCACATGTTGACGGTGGCACCCACCGGTGCGATGGTGGCCTTGCGCTCCGGACCTCGGCGTTCCAGCCGGTCCGCGCGCCCGCGGCTCGCAAGAGTCCCAGGCCGGCCTCTCCGGCCTGGAGATCGCTCCCAGCAACGCGCCCGGGCTTACCGGCCCGGTGTCCGTGCACGGCAGAGTCGCAGGTGGCCCTCATGACCGATCCGCGCCATCCAGGAGTCGTGGAGCGGCCGCGGCGCGAGCTCCCGGCCCCGCGAACGCCGTCGCCCTGTCCCGGGCAGTGCCGAGGTGTCCGGGCGACGTGCACCCTGCCACGCTCGCTGCACGCTCCGGCGCAGGCCAGAACGTTCGTCGAGCGGCAGCTGTGTCCCCGGCCGGACGCAGAGACGGCTGCCGCCGTGCTGCTGGTCACCAGCGAGATCGTCACCCAGGTCGTGCTGCAGGCCGAGGGCCCGGTCACTCTCGCCGCCGAGTGCGACGGCGGGAGCCTCATGCTCCAGGTCACGGGCTGGCGGGACGGCGACGCGAAGCCCGGACCTTCCGATCGGCTGCTGAGCAGCTACATCTCCCGCAGCATCGTCGACGGCATGTGCGGCGATTCCGGCGTCGAGCACACCGCCCAGGGTTTCACCCTGTGGTGCACCATCCCCACCGGCTGCCTGCCCGAGGCGAGCAGCCAGGAACAGGCACCCGACCGGCGTCCTCGCCGGGCCGCACAGGGGTCGGCCCGGCGGGACGCCGTGTCGGGTGAGCCGGCGTGCACGACGAGGCGGAGCGAACCATCGACCGCCTGAGCCCGGGACGCCCTCGGCGGCGTAGGCTGAGGTCGACGTCCCTGGAACGCCGGCGGCGCACGCGTCAGCGGATCGGTGGTGGTGGCGGTGGATGAGACTTCCAGCGGGCCTGCCCCCGTGGACGCGGACACGATGGAACGTCTGCAGGACTTGTGTCTGGCGTGTCGGCACGCGGCGCGTGCCGACGGAGTCGGACTCGCCGTCCTGTCCAGCGACGGCATCCCGGAACCGACGTACGTCTCGGACCGGCGTTCTCGCCTCGTCGAGGACCTCCAGTTCACCCTCGGTGAGGGTCCCTGCGTGGACGCGATCAACTCGGGGTCCCACGTGCTGCTCGATGACGTGCTGTCCCTGAGCGACGCGACGTACCGCTGGCCGGCATTCGTCAGGGAGGTGGAGTCGTCGGGCGTTCGGGCGGTGTTCGCCTTCCCTGTCCAGGTCGGTGCGATCCTGCTGGGAACCCTCGACCTGTACCGTGCCGAACCCGGCGCGCTGCGGGGAGAGGAGCTGGCAGCAGTCCTGAGGACCGTGGACCGGATCGGGTCCGTCCTGCTGGACCTGAGCGCCTCCGGCAGCGACGCGGTCGCGGACACGTCCTACCGCATGGTGGTCCACCAAGCAGCCGGGATGGTGATGGCCCAGACCGGCAGCACAATACACATAGCGCTTGCGCGCCTGCGCGCGACCGCCTTCAGCGAGGGCACCTCGATCAATGAGCTCGCTGCGGACGTCGTGGCTGGACGACGAAGATTTCCCAAGGAGGAGCAATGAACGAGGGTAGCCCCGGGGCAGACCCGCGGAGAGAAGCGGACCGCGCCGTG
Organism: uncultured Actinomycetota bacterium; assembly: GCA_963816325.1. Taxonomy (GTDB): domain Bacteria; phylum Actinomycetota; class Actinomycetes; order Propionibacteriales; family Nocardioidaceae; genus Nocardioides_B. Next base: position 87,449 of record CAWFKC010000004.1, read on the forward strand.
ATGCTGGCGCAGCAGTTCGTGGCTCTCGCCGACACGCTGGTCGATGACTACGACATCGTCGAGCTCCTGGAGGGACTGGTGCGCAGCTGCGTCGACCTCCTGCAGGTGGACCAGGCCGGGATCCTGCTCAGCGACCAGCGAGGCCACCTCCAGCTCGTCGCCTCCTCGAGTGAGGGTACGACGATCCTCGAGCTGCTCCAGCTGCAGTCCGAGGAGGGTCCGTGCGTGGAATGCGTCAGCACCGGTGCGCCGGTGACGGTGCCCGACCTGTCCGACCACACGGGCAGGTGGCCGACGTTCGCGCCGGCTGCGCTGTCCGCAGGGTTCGTCGCCGTGCATGCCTTGCCGATGAGGTTGCGCAGCGACGTCGTGGGCGGGCTGAACCTGTTCAACTCCCAGGCCGGGCACACGCTCGGGGAGGAGGACCGTCGCATCGCGCAGGCGCTCGCCGACGTGGCGACGATCGGGATCCTGCAACAGCGCTCCATCTCCCGGACGTCCCTTCTTGCCGAACAGCTCCAGAACGCGTTGAACTCGCGGATCGTCGTGGAGCAGGCCAAGGGTGTGCTGGCCGAACGCGGAAAGCTCGACATGCCGACCTCGTTCCGGCAGCTTCGCGCCTTCGCGCGCAACACCAACAGGAAACTGGCGGAGGTAGCCGCTGCGGTGGTCCGCGACGAGCTGTCGGCCGACCAGGTTCTCGGCGTCGAGGCCGGCGGCGAGTGAGGGGGCCGCGGCCGGTGCGGGGCCTCAGCGGCTCGGTGCCGCCTTGGCCGACCTGCGCAGGGTTCGCACCAGCAGCAGCAGGGCGGCGGCCTGCAGGGTGCCCACGCACGCGGTGAGCAAGACAGGGCGGTCGGTGGCCAGCGCGCCGGCCAGCGCGCCACCCGCGAGCGCGCCGACGCCCTGGACCGCGGCGAAGACGCCGTAAGCGGTCGCGCGCCGTCCGGCGGGCACCAGGTCGGCGACGTACGCCTTGACCGTGGAGTCCTGGACCCCGGTGGCCGCGCCCCACAGCACCACGCCGACCAGCACCGGCCACAGCAGCGGGGCGAACACGAGCGGGGGCACAGCGGTCACCACGAACGGCACCAGCAGGAGCACCCTTCCGCCGTGCCGGTCGAACACCCCGCCCGTTCCCAGCGCCGCGACCGCCTCGGCGGCCATCGCCAGCGCGTACACCACCGGCGCGGCAGCCAGCGGCACCAGTCCCGCGTGCACGAACCGGAACGAGATGACACCGAAGGTCATCAACCCCGCGGTGGTGAGGGCGACCGCGACCGAGAAGACGTGGAACTCGCGGGGGAGGTCGCTGCCGAGCAGCGACGCGCGCAGCGCGCCTGCGGAGGACCCCCGCACCGGAGAGGCGGGAGCCTCGTCCTCGGGGTCCGGTTCCGCCACCGACGGGACCTTGCGGCGGAGCTGGGCCAGCAGCAGGAGCGAGATCACGCCGGGCACGGCCAGCAGCGCGAGCCCGGGCCACAGCACGCCGGTGACCGCGGTCGCGCCCGTGAGCAGCAGCGGGCCCGCGAACGCGCCCACCTGGTCCAGCGCCTTGTGCACCGCGAAGCCACGGCCCCGACCGGTCGGTGCGGCCATCCGCGCGAGCAGCGCGGACTTCGACGGACTGCGCACCGCCTTGCCGGTGCGCTCCAGCAGGATCAACGTGGCGGCCACCGTCACCCCGGCGACGCCCAGGAACGGGGTCACCGCCAACAGCGGCACGCAGACCGCCGTCATGGCATAGCCCACCACCGTCAGGCGCCAGTGGCGATGGCTGCGGTCCGCCCACGGACCGGTTCCCAGCCGGAGGACGAGCGCGACTGCCTCGCCGGCCCCGGTGACCAGCCCGACCGTCAACGCCGAGGCGCCCAGCGAGCCCAGCAACGGGCCGGCCACGGACCGCATGCCCTCGTAGACCATGTCGGCAGCCAGGCTCACCAGCCCGAACGCGACCACCGTCCGCCACGGCGACCACGACGTGCGCGCCTGGCGTGCGTCCGCGGCCACTGACTCGGTCCCGCCCGATGGTGACGTCACGAGAGCCCATTCTCGCAGCCTCCCGGCGCCGGCGTGGGGCCCGGGGCGTCCTCGCGCCCCGGGTCAGGACCACGCAGGAAGGGCGACGGTGAAGGTGCTGCCCGAGTGCCCGTCGGACTGCGCCGTGACGGTGCCGCCCTGGGCCTCGACCAGACCGCGCACCACGGCGAGCCCGAGCCCGGAGCCGGGGCGGCCGGACTGGCCGGCACCTCGCCAGAACCTGTCGAACACGCGACCGAGGTCCGCAGGGGGGATCCCTGGCCCGGTGTCGACGACCACCAACCGGGGCCCGTCGGCGCGCACCCGCACCGTGACCCGGTCACCCGCGCGGCAGTGGCGCACACAGTTCTGCAGCAGGTTGCCGGCCACCTGGTGCAGCCGCTCGGCGTCACCGCGCACCCACACCGCGGCGCCGGGAAGATCGGCCACCAGCTCGAGGCCGGCCGCGCGGAGCTGGGCGCTGCGCGCGTCGGTCTCCTTCCTCGCCACCGCCACCAGGTCCACCCGGTCCCGCCGTACGGCGGTGGGCGGGCTCTCCGCGACGAACAACGTGTCGAGGTCCTGCACCAGGCGGCCCACGCGCAGCGCCTGGTCGTGCAGCCGGGCCAGGGCCTCGGCGTCGGCGGGCGCGAAACCGTCCCGCAGCTCCTCCAGGCCGGCCTGGAGCGCGGCCAGCGGCGTGCGCAGCTCGTGGGCGACGTCGGCGGCCATCTGCTGGCGGGAGCTCTCCGCCGCCCGGACGGCGTGCACGGCCTCCTCGAACGCGTCCGCGAGCTCACCGAGCTCGCCCACGCCGCGCACCTCGACGAACGCGCTCCGGTTCCCGCCGGCGAACGACCGCGCGGCAGTGGTGAGCGCGGTGACCGGTCGGGTCAGTGAGCGGCTGACGAACCACGCCGAGCCGAGCGCCAGCAGCACCGCGGCGGCCGCGGCGGCCAGGATCCAGGTCCACGCCACCGGGCGCCCTGAGGTGTCGGCGGGCCGGAACAGCAGCACCACCTCGCCGACGGTGCGACCGGCCACCGTCACCGGCCTCGTGACCTCGGCGCCCGCGGAATGCATCATGCCCATGCCGGCCATGGGGCCGCGCCCGGCCGCCGTGCGCGGCCACACCAGTCGGCCGTCGCCGTCTCGGACCCGCAGCACCGCCCCGGCGCCGTCGGCCAGCGTCGACGCGCGGCCGAGATCGGCACCGGTCCAGCTGCCGGTGTCGACGTAGGCGGCGGCCGCCGCGTGCACCACTTGGCCGGCGGCGTCCTGGCGCTGCTGGGCGCTCTGCGAGGTCAGCCCTCGGTTGGACCCCACCAGCGCGGCGGCGGTGACCAGGGCCACGGCGAGCAGCGCCACGAGAGCGAACGCGGCCGCGAAGCGGCGGCCGAGCGGTCCCAGCGGCTGCGCGCGCCGCGGCTCACCGGTCATGCGGCACGCCCAACCGGTAGCCGACGCCGGTCACCGTCTCCACGATCGTGGCCCCGTCGTCGCCGAGCTTGCGCCGCAGGTTCTTCACGTGGGAGTCGATGCTGCGCTCGTAGCCGGCGAACTCGTACCCATGGACGCGGTTCACCAGCTCGTAGCGGGAGAAGGGCCGGCCCGGCACGGCCGCCAGCGCGGTGAGCACGCCCCACTCGGTGGGGGTGAGGTCGAGGACCCGCTCGTCCAGCGTGACCTTGCGGCGGGTCAGGTCGAGCCGCAGCCGCCCGCCGGCGAAGGTCTGCACGTGTCCGTCGGCGGCGACGCCGGCGCGGGCCAGGACCGCGGCCACCCGCAGCACGACCTCACGCGGGCTGAAGGGCTTGGTCACGTAGTCGTCGGCGCCCAGGCTGAGCCCCTCGATGCGCTGATCCACGTTGCTGCGAGCGGTGAGCACCACCACCGGCGTACGACGTCCCTCGCCGCGCGCGGTCCTCAGCACCTCCAGGCCGTCCACGTCGGGGAGGCCGAGGTCGAGCACGACCAGGTCCGCGCTGTCCCGCTCCACCAGGCGGAGCGCCTCGGCGCCGGAGGCGGTGCTGAGCACGCCGTGGCCGGCCCGCTCGAGGTAGCGGCGCAGCAGCTCACGGATCTCCCGGTCGTCCTCCACGACGAGCACGGTGCTCATGTGCTCATCCTCCGCCGTCGCCGCCGGCCCGGGGCCCGAACCTCGTGTGATCTCCACGGCATCTCCACATCGTCGGCACGCTTCCTCCGCACCTCCGGCCCAGCCTGGAGACATCGAGAAGGCGACCCGACCGGGGTCCCTCACGAGGAGGTCGAGACAGATGCGCACTGCAACCGCAATCGCAACGGCAGTTGCCGCCGGCGTCGTGGGCGCCGGCCTGGCGACGGCACCGGCCGTGCTCGCGGCCGGCGACGACCCGGCCCCGCAGACCAGCAGCGTGCGGCCGTGGCGCGGGAACGGAGCCGGTGGGGGCCCGGTGACGGGGATGGGCATGGGGATGGGCACGGGGATGGGCACGGGCGGTGGCCAGTGGGGCGGACCCGCCGCCGGCCTGAGGCACGGCTTCGGGGCCGACGACGGGTGCCCGATGCTCGACGGGGACGCCCAGGGCTCGCTCACCGGTGCCCAGAAGCGCACGCTGGCGCGCAACGCGGAGGAGGAGAAGCTCGCCCACGACGTCTACGTGCGGCTGGCCGCGAGCTCGGGCGACGCGCGGTTCACCCGGATCGCGGCGGCCGAGGCCAGGCACCTGACCATGGTGCGCACGCTGCTCGACCGCTACGACGTCGCCGACCCGACGCGGGGACTGGGCCCGGGCGAGTTCGCGACGTCGGCCGTGGCCGCGGACTACCAGCGGTTCGTCGACGCGGGCTCGGGATCGCCTGCCGCCGCCCTGCGTGTGGGACGACAGGTCGAACGCGCCGACATCGACGCGCTCGAGCAGGCCAGGCAGGGGCTCGACGCGCCGGACGTCGAGACGGCCTACACCCATCTGCAGCGGGCCTCGCTGATGCACCTGCGCGCGTTCTCCGCCGACGTGTCGTGACGGACGTCGACCGGAACGTGGCACGGCCCCGTGGAGCACCACGGGGCCGTGCGAGCGCGACTGCTGCGCGTGGGGGTCAGCGGCCCCCGAACAGCTTGCCGAACCAGCCGCCCTCGGACGGCTCCTTGGCGTGACCCTCGCAGCGCTGCGACTTGGGCACACCGGCCAGGACCTGGTTGACGTGCTGGCCGCAGCCGGCCCAGGTGGTCTTGCCGCACTTGCGACAGTTGACTGCTCTGCACATGGTGGTTCTCCTTCTGAGGTGGTTGTCGTGTCGTGCTCGTCGAAGGTGCGGTATGGGTCAGGCGGCCGGGGACACCAGTGTCAGGCCGGCGTCCTTGGCGTTGTCGAAGGCGTCGTCGATGGTGACCAGCTGCCGGCCGGCGGCGGCCAGGAAGGACGCGGCGACCGAGGCACGGTAACCGCCGGCGCAGTGCACCCACACCTCGCCCTGCGGGACGTCGGCGAGACGTCGCGGCAGCTCGTGGATGGGGATGTTGACCGCCCCGTCGAGCGCCGAGTCGGCGAACTCGTCCGCGCGGCGCACGTCGAGGACCACCACGTCGCGGTGGTGGCGCACCTGGGCCAGGTCGCCGAACGTGGCGGTGGGGAACGACGCGAGCTCGTGCCCGGTGCCGGCCACCCAGTCGCCGGGCTTGCCGGTGGCGGCCGCGGCCGGCCGGTCGATGCCGATCCGGACCAGCTCCCGCTGCGCCGACGCGACGTCGTCCGCGGTCTCGCCGAGCAGGGTGAGCGGGGCGCCCCACTCGACCAGCCAGCCCAGGTAGGTCGCGAAGCCGCCGTCGAGCCCGAAGTTCAGCGTCCCGGGCACGTGGCCGGCGGCGAACACGGTGCGGTTGCGCAGGTCCACGACCCACTCACCGGCCTCGATGCGGCGCCGCAGCTCGGCCGGGTCGGCCTCGGCGGGCGGCGAGAGGTCCGGCTCGGAGGGGCCGGCGGCGTTGGCCGGCGACATGTGCGCGTAGTAGGCCGGGTAGGCGCTCAGGCCCGCGACCAGCTCGCGGACGTAGGTCTCCTCGTCCTGGGTGAGCACGGGGTTGGACTTCTTCTCCTGCCCGATCGTCGAGGAGCTGGCCTCGGACTGGGTCGCGGAGCAGAACGAGCCGAACCCGTGGGTGGGGTAGACCTCGGCCGCGTCCGGCAGCATCTCGGCCAGCCGGTGCGCCGAGGCGTGCTGGGCGCGCACCAGGTCGTCGGTGTGCTCGGGGCCGAGCAGGTCCGGCCGGCCGGTCGCGCCGTACAGCAGCGAGCCGCCGGAGAACACCGCGAGCCGCTCGTCGGTGCCGGCGTCGGTGAGCACGTAGGACAGGTGCGTGAACGTGTGGCCGGGCGTGGCGACCGCGGTCACGCGCATCCGCGGACCGACCTCGAGAGTCTCCCCGTCACGGACCGGCGTGCGGTCGAACGACACGTCGTCGTCGGCGTTGACGAAGTACGCCGCGCCGGTGCGCTCGGCCAGCGCGAGACCGCCGGTGACGTAGTCGTTGTGGATGTGCGACTCGAAGACGTGGGTCAGCCGCACGCCCTGCTGTTCCAGCAGGTCGAGCACACGGTCGATGTCGCGCTGCGGGTCCACCACGAAGGCGACTTCGCCGTCGTGGACGAGGTAGCTGCGGTCGCCGAGGGTCGGGGTCTCGAGCGGGATCACCGTAAGGGTGTCGACGAGGGTGTCGGGGGTCAGGTCAGGCATGTCTGTCTCCTCCAGGTCGGGGTTGTCGGAGGTCAGGGCTGGATCGGCGCTCAGGCGCGCGGGGCGTGGCCGGCGACGAGGGGCCGTCCGGAGGCGGTCCAGCCGCTCGTGCCGCCGGCCACCGAGTAGGCGTCGAAGCCCGCGGCGCGCAGGAAGTCGGTCATCGCGGCGCTGCGGTTGCCCGAGGCGCACACGACGTGCACCGGGCCGTTGCGGTCGAGCTCGTGGAGCCGGCTGGGCAGCTGCCCCATCGGGACGAGCATCGCCCCCGGCACGTGGCCGGCCAGGTACTCGCCGGGTTCGCGGACGTCGACGATGGTCGCCCCCAGCTTCACGGCGTCGGCGAGCTGGTCGGCGTCGATCTCGGGGGTGGTCAGCTGCATCAGAGTGCTCCTCCTTGACGGTGTGCTTGGCGCGGGATGGATACCTCGGGGGGTATACCCACGAGGCCACAACCTAACACCCCGGGGGGTTATTCCGAAGCGACCCGCGCCGGATCTGCCCGGTTCGCTCCGGCTGCTATCGTCATCCAAAGATCTTTGGAGAAAGGAGCGTGGTGGTGGAGCGTGACGAGAGCCGCGCCGAGCTGTTCGACCGCCTGGCGGTCGTCGGCAAGGCATTCGCCAGCCCCAAGCGCCTGGAGCTGCTGGACCTGCTCGCCCAGGGCGAGCGCACGGTGGAGTCCCTGGCGCGGGAGGCCGGCATGGGAGTCACCACCGTCTCCGCCCACCTGCAGATCCTGAAGCTGTCCCGGGTGGTCCGGACGCGTCGCGACGGGACCCGGGTCCACTACCGGCTTGCGGGAGACCGCGTGGCGACGCTCTACGCGGCGATGCGCGAGGTGGCCACGACGTACTCCGCCGACGTCGGTGAGGCCCTGCGCTCCTACCTCGGCGGGGCCGGCCTCGACGACGTGGAGCAGGTCGCGCGTGAGGAGCTCCTGGAGCGGATGGACGACGGCTCCGTCGTGCTGCTCGACGTCCGTCCCGCGGAGGAGTACGCCGCCAGCCACATCCCGAGCGCCCGGTCCGTGCCGTTCCCCGCGCTGCTCGGCACCGAGGAACTGGGCACCGGGGGAGAGGTGATCGCCTACTGCCGCGGTGCGTGGTGCGTGCTGGCTCACGACGCGGTCCGGCTGCTGCGGGAGCGCGGCATCCCCGCCCGCCGGCTCGAGGGCGGGATGCTCGAGTGGCGCGGCGCCGGCTACCCCGTGCAGGTCGGCGCATGAGTGCCCCGGTCGACGGCGTGCCCCCGACGGCCACGCGGGAGCCGGCCCGGTGGCAGGCAGCCGCTCGCATGGCGCTGGTCGCGGCCGCGACCGCGGTGGTCGTGGTCGTGCTCGTCGGCGTGCCCACGGACCTCATCGACACGCCGCTGTTCAGCCGCGAGATCCCTCCGACCTGGTGGGCCTGGCCGTCGCTGGCGGCCTCCGCCGCGCTCAGCGGCCTGCTGGCCGCCACCTACGTCGGCCCGAGCGCCGGAGTGGCCGCGACCGACGACCCGGCCAACGGTCGCCGGGGGCTTGCGGCCGGGGTGCTCACCTACCTCGCCGTGGGCTGCCCGGTCTGCAACAAGCTCGCTCTCGTGGCGCTCGGCGCCTCCGGTGCGGTCACCTGGTTCGCCCCGTTCCAGCCGCTGCTCCAGGTGGTCGCGCTGGCCCTGCTCACCTGGGCAGTGGTGCTCCGGCTGCGCACCCGTGGCCGCTGCCCGCTTCCCACCGCCGCACCTCAGGAGGAGTCTCCATGAGCCCCCCCGCACCGGCCCGCCAGAGGCGGTCGGCGAAGCCCGCGTGGATCGTCGCCGCGATCGCCGCCCTGGTCGCGCTGGTTTCGTTGGCCAGCCCCCTGTCGCGCAACGACGACTCCGGGGGCCAGAAGGCCTCCCCGGTCGAGCGATCGTCGGCCGCGCCGACGGACGACACCGAGGGGTACGGCGCGCTCGCCTCCCTCGCGCGGCGTCGCGCGGGCGACCCGACCGCCCTCGGCAAGGTGGACGCCCCGGTGGTGATGGTCGCCTACTCGGACTTCCAGTGCCCCTTCTGTGGCAGGTTCGCGCGTGAGACCGAGCCGGTGCTGCGGAAGAAGTACGTCGACACCGGGGTGCTGCGTATCGAGTGGCGTGACTTCCCCTACCTCGGGCCGGAGTCGAAGCGGGCCGCGCGGGCCGCTCGCGCCGCTGCCGAGCAGGACAAGTTCTGGGCTTACCACGACGCGCTCTACGCCTCCCAGCCGCCGCCGAACAGCGGCCGGCTCACCGCCGGCTACCTGCGCTCGCTCGCCGAACGCACGGGCCTGGACGTGAAGCAGTTCAACAAGGACATGAACGGTCCCCTCGCCGCGAAGCTGGTGCAGCACGACTTCAACGAGGGGCTGTCGGCGGGGGTCACCGGGACCCCGTCGTTCCTGATCAACGGCCGGCCGGTGATCGGCGCGATGCCGCTGGCGAACTTCGAGCAGGCCATCGAGCAGGCCCGGCGCTCGGCGAAGAGCGGCCGGCAGGGCCCGAGCTGATGGGCGAGGTCAGCGTGCTGGTGGCGCTGGCCGCAGGCGTCCTCGCGTTGCTGTCCCCGTGCAGCGCGCTGCTGCTGCCGTCATTCTTCGCTTACGCCTTCGCGTCCCCGTCCCTGCTGCTGCGGCGCACCCTCGTCTTCTACCTGGGGCTGGCCCTCACCCTGGTCCCGCTGGGCACCGGCGTCAGCCTGGTCTCCTCGCTGTTCTACGGCCACCGCGACACGCTGATCGCCGTGGCCGGGTGGACCCTGGTGGCGCTCGGGGTCTACCAGGCGCTCGGCCGGGGGTTCCAGGTGCCCTTCGCCGGCAGGCTCCAGCAGCTCGCCACCCGGCGCCGGGGCAGCGACGCCCTCTCCTTGCTGGCCCTCGGTGCGGTCTACGGGCTGGCCGGGTTCTGCTCCGGCCCCATCCTCGGGGCGATCCTGACCATGGCCGCCACCGCCTCCGTCGCCGGCGGGGCGCTGCTGCTCGCCGTCTACGCGCTCGGGATGGTGACGCCGTTGTTCGTGCTGGCCTACCTGTGGGACCGCTTCGGTCTCGCGCGCCGGTCGTGGGTGCGCGGGCGCGCCCTGCACCTCGGGCCGCTGCACACCCACACCACCTCGCTGGTCTCCGGAGCACTCTTCGTGGTCATCGGGGTGCTGTTCCTGCGCTACGACGGCACCGCGGGCATCGTCGGAGTCTTCGGGCTCGGCGACACCTCGGGGGTCGAGGCGACCGCGCAGGAGTCCCTGTCGCGGTGGCTCGGGGCGACCCCCGGCTGGGTGCTGCCGGCCGCGGTCGCGCTCCTCGCCGCGGCCGTCGCCGGGTGGCGCACGCGGGCCGGGAGCCGGCCCCGGGACGACGAAGAACCGGCCGAGGAGCGCTGACCTCCGAGCCGACGTCGGCGCGGGGCCCTATGGGGCCGTTGCGCCCCACGGGGACAACGCGGCGAGCTGCATCAAGCAGTGCTGGCGCAGCGGTTCGGGGAATCCCCGGGTCAAGCGGTAGAAGACGGTGCGTCCCTCCTTGCGCCGGGTGACGAGCCCGGCGGTGCGCAGCACCCGCAGGGCGTAGCCCACCGCGTCCTGGCTGATGGCCAGCGTGAGCGCCAGGTCGCCGACGCAGAGCTCCTCCGCCTCGTCGAGGACGTAGAGAACCCGGAGGCGGGTGGGGTCGGCCATCAGGGTCAGCACGCTGGTCACCCGATGCGTGTCCTCCAGGGACGGCAGCCGCGTCTGCGCCCGGGCGACGGCCTCCTCGTCGACCGGGTGGACATGCGCCTTCGCCACCACGTGGCCGCACCTCCTCTCGTGTCGGGGGCATACCCGCACGCCCGTGCGGGTATGCACGTCTGCGTCAGCCACCGCAGGAGGGAGCGCCATGTACTCCGGGCTCGTCGCGATGACACTGCTCGCGGTCCTGGCTGTCGCGTCCCTGTGGCTGCTGGCGCGCGCGACCGCCGTCTGGTCCGACCCCCTCGTGTCGCTGCCGTTCCTCTCCGGCTTCGAGCCGCAGGAGCATGCGCTGTCACGGTTCCACGTCCGCTGGTACCTCACCACGCTGGTGTTCCTGGCCTTCGACGTGGAGATGCTGTTCATGTACCCCTGGGCGGTGGTCGTCGGCCGCCTGGGCGCCGAGGCGGTGGTCGAGATGTTCGTGTTCCTCGGGGTGCTGATGGTCGCCGTGCTCTGGGCCCGTCGGGAGGGAGCGTTCCGATGGGCCTGAGCGAGGCGCTCGCTCGTGCCGCGACCCGGCGCGTGCACGTGCTGGTGGCCGAGGTGCCCGGAGCGTTCACGACGAGGGTCGCGCTGGAGCGGGAGGTGACCGCGCGCGGCTGGGTGCTCGCTGCGTCGCCTGCCGAGGCGGACGTGCTCGCGGTCTGCGGGCCGTCGGTCGGCAGCCTGGCCGAGCAGCTCGCCGAGGTGTTCGACCAGCTGCCGGGGCCGCGGGCCCGCGTGGACGTCGGAGAGCCGGAGCAGGTGAGTCCCTCCCTCGACGCCGCGCGGGACCGGCTCCGTGACGGTGCGGCCCAGGTGGACGATGCGCGCCACCGCGTCCCCGCGGACCGGCCACCCGCCGACGACGACGACGCCGACGACGCCGACGACGACATGGACCACGGGGACATGGGCCACGGCGACATGGAGATGGCTCCGGCCGGCATCCCGCTGGCCGAGGGCGCCGACGACCGCGACGGCCTGGAGATGGACGTGCTGCATCTCCCGTTGGGGCCGGTGCTGCCGCACTGGCCCGCGGGCCTGGTCGTGCGCACCGTGCTGCACGGCGACGTGGTCGCCGACGTCGAGGTCGACCAGGCCGGGGGTGCGCCGACGCCGGTGCCGACGGACCCGGCGCACGAGGCCGCCCGTCGGGTGGACGCGGGCGTGTCGGTGCTGGCGCTGGCCGGCTGGGAGCGCGGTGCCGCTGCGGCCCGACACGCCCGCGACCTGTGCCTGGCGGGCGACCCCGCCGCCGGTGCGACTCTCGCCCGGCTGCGCGGACGGCTGGCCCGCGCGCGACTGCTGCGGTGGATGCTGCGCGGCCTCGGCACGATCGACGCCGGCGCGGTGCCGGCGGAGCTGCGCGACTCGCTCGCCGGCGACGTGCACGACCGGCTGCTGCGCCTGGTCGACGACGCGGTCCGGGCGTACGCCGGCACGACGTCCGCCGCGGCGCCGTACGACGCGAGGCACCTGCTGCCCGACCTGCTGGCCGGACTGGAGCTCGCCTCGGTGCGGCTCGTCGTGGCCGGCCTGGCGCCGTACCTCCTCCCGGTGCAGGAGGCCGCCCATGCCTGACGTGGTGTCCGTCGCCCCGGCCTGGTGGGTCCTGCCGGCGGCGGCGCTGCTGGGAGCTCTGGCGCTCCTGGCGGCGGCGCTGGACGGAGCCCTCGCCGATGGACGCAACCACTCCCGGGGCGGGGCGGCGCCGCTCGCGGAGGTCGCCCGGCTGCTGCGGCAGCGACGCCGGCGGACCGTGGCGGCCGACCTGCTGCTGTGGCGGGTGGCCACCTCGTCGCTCGTACCCGTTGCGTTGCTGATGGTGACCCTGGTGCCGTTCGGCGGCCGCACGCTGTTCGACAGCCCGGTGGGCGTGGTGTGGTTCAACGCGCTCGACGTCATGGTGTGGGCGCTGGTCTGGCTGACCGGGTGGGGCCCGAACGCGGTCTACGGGCTGGTCGGCGGCTACCGCTTCCTCGCTCTGGCGCTCGGCTACGAGCTGCCGCTGATGTTCGCCTTGGTCGCCCCCGCGGTCGGCGCCGGAAGCCTGCGGGTCGGCGACGTTGCGGCCGCGCAGGGCGGGCTGTGGTACGTGGTGTGGATGCCGGTGGCGTTCGTCGTCTACTGCCTCGGCGTGGTGGCCTTCTCCGTGTGGGGACCGTTCTCGGTGGCGGCCGGCGGGGACCTGGCTGGGGGAGTGCTGGCCGAGCTCAGCGGCGTCGACCGGCTGCTGTTCCTGGCCGGGCGCTATGCGCTGCTGGCCGCGGGGTCGGCCTTCGCGGTGCCGCTGTTCCTCGCCGGAGGGGCGGGTCCGCTGCTGCCGTCGTGGGCGTGGGTGCTGGTCAAGACCGTCGCGGTGCTCGCGGTGCTGGTGACGGTGCGCCGGTGGCTGCCCGCGCTGCGTCCCGACAAGTTCGTCGAGGCGGCGTGGGTCGTGCTGCTGCCCGCCGTGCTCGTGCAGGACCTGGTGGTCGCGGTGGTCGCGGTGGCCACCGGAGGAAGGAGCTGAGGTGGTCGCGGTCGTCGTCTTCTGGATCCTCGGGGCCGTCGCGGTGCTCGCGGGCGCGGCGGTGTTCTACGTCGACTCGATGGCGCGGGCGACGTACGCCCTGGCGCTCTCGTTCGTCGCCGTCGGCGGCATCGTGCTCGTGCTGCACCAGGGGTACGTCGGCGTGGTCACCGTCTTGATGATGGTCATGGAGATGGCCGTGATGGCGGTCTACATGGTCATGTACATGGGCATGAACCCGGCGCTGATGCCGATGAGCATGGTGCACTCCAACCGCACGGCCCTGGGGATCGGGGTCGGCACCTTCCTGCTGCTCGGTTCGGGCGCGCTCCTCGTGCCGTGGCCCACCCGCCGCGGCGCGCCCTCGGCGGACGTCACGGCCGCGCTCGGGCAGGCGCTGATGGGCTCGAAGATGCTGGTGATGGTCGCCGTCAGCCCGGTCATGGTCGCCACCATCGTGGCCGGCGTGGTGCTGGCGTCGGGGCGCAGCCGCTACGACCGGCTGGGCGACGATCTGTTGCAGCGACCGGCTGACGACCCGCAGCCGGGCGGGGTGGGACGATGACGCTGCAGACCGTGCTCCTGGTCGCGGCCGCGATCTTCGCCGTGGGGCTGTACGGCGCGATCTCCCAGCAGGTCGTCGTGATGGTGATGATGGGCCTCGAGCTGATGATCAACGCGGTGATCCTGGCCGCGGCCGCTTTCTGGTGGTTCCTCGCGCCGGACCCGACCGGTCAGGTGCTGCTGCTGGTCGTCATCGCCGCGATGACCGTGGAGATGGCGATGGGCTTCGCTGTGGCCACGTTGCTGCACCGGCAGCGCGGCGCGGACATGACGGACATGGCCACGGAGCTCAAGCAGTGAGCGCCGTGCTGTGGGCGCTGGTGCTGCTCCCCGCGGTCGCCGGCGGGCTGCTGGCGCTGCTGCCGGCGTGGGTCGGACGTGCGGCCGCGGTCACCGGCCTCGGGGTGGCGACGGTGGTGCTGGCGCTGTCGGGGCTGGTCGTCGCGGGCCGCCCGTCGTTGGCGGTGCCCTTCGTCGCCGGCTCCTCGTTCGGGCTGGCGGTGGACGGGCTCGCCGCGCTGCTGCTGCCCACCGTCGCCGCCGTCACCCTGCTGGTGCTGGTCTTCGCGGCCGGCGACGTGCGGGAGTCGCAGCCCCGCTTCCACGGGCTGATGCTGGTGTTCTCGGCGGCCGCACTGGTCACCGTCGCGGCCACGACGCTGCCGACGCTGCTGCTCGCCTGGGAGGTCATGGGCGCGACGTCGTACGCGCTGATCGGCTTCTGGTGGCGTGAGGAGCGCCGGGTCGCCTCGGGTCTGGTCGCCTTCGTCACCACCCGCGCCGGCGACCTCGGGCTCTACCTCGCCGCCGGTGCGGCGCTCGCGGGGGGCGCCGGCCTGGCGCTCTCGGACCTGCCCGGCGCCGCTGGCCCGTGGCGCGACGTGGTGGCCGCCGGTGTGGTTGCCGCGGCCCTCGGCAAGGCGGCGCAGCTGCCCTTCTCGTTCTGGCTCTCGCGGGCGATGGACGGCCCCAGCCCGGTGAGCGCGCTGCTGCACTCGGCGGCGATGGTGGCGATGGGCGGCTACCTGCTGCTGCGCACCGCACCGCTCCTGCACGCCACGGCGTGGGCCGGCCCGACCGTGGCATGGATCGGCGTGCTGACCGCGATCGGGCTCGGCGCCGTCGCGGTGGCCCAGGACGACCTCAAGCAGCTGCTCGCCGCCTCCACCTCCGCCCAGCTGGGGTTCGTCGTGCTCGCGGCGGGCGTCTCCGGGATCAGCGGCGGCGCCACGCAGCTGGTCGCGCACGCGGCCACCAAGGCGCTCCTGTTCCTGGTCGCCGGGGCCTGGCTCGCCGCGCTCGGCACCAAGCAGCTGCCCGCGCTGAGCGGCGCGGCCCGTCGATGGCGGGACGTCGGTGCCCTCGCGACCGTCGGTGCACTCTCCCTGGCCGGCGTGCCACCACTTGCCCTGTGGGCCACGAAGGACTCGGTGCTGGCCGCGGCCCTGCACGAGTCGGTGGCGCTCTACGTCGCCGGCCTGGTCGGCGTGGTGCTCTCGGCCGCCTACGCCGCGAAGATCCTGGTGGTGGTCTGGCGTCCGCTTCCCGCCGACGCCGAGGCCGGCTACGACGACGAGGAGCGGGGGACCCGCACGGTCGGCCCGCTCCTGCGGTTGCCGCTCGTGCCGCTGGCGCTCGGCGCCCTGACCCTCGAGGTGCTCGCTCTGCCCCCACTCGAGGAGCGGGTGCGCGCGCTGCTGGGACGCCCGGGCGAGCCCACGGCCGGCGGGTGGGAGCTCGCCCTCTCGGCCGTCCTCGCGCTCCTGGCCGTCGTGCTCGCGGCTCGCACCAGCCTGCTGGGGCTTCTCGAGCGACCGGCCCTCCTGCGCGGCTGGCTCGGCCTCGAGCCGCTCGCCGAGCGCGTCGTCGTCCGGCCGACGCTGCGGCTGGCGCGCGGGCTGGCCACCGTCGACGACCGCGTCGTCGACGGGTCCGTCGTACGCGCCGCCGCGGCCACCGGCGCGCTGGCCCGCCGCCTCGGCGCACTGGACGTGCGGGGAGTCGACGGGGGCGTGCGGGCGCTCGCCGGCGGCGTGCGGCGGCTGGGCGCCCTGGCCCGCCGGCCGCAGACGGGCCTGCTGCACCAGTACTACATCCAGGCCGTGTCCGCGGTGGCCGCGGCCGTCGTCGTCCTCGTCGTGGTGAGGTGAGCGTGCTCTCCCTGATCGTGTTCCTGCCGCTGCTGGTGGCGGTCGTGCTCCTCGTGGTGCCGAGCCTCGGTGACCGCGGCGCGCGGTGGGTCTTCGTGGCCACCACCCTGGTCGAGCTGGGCCTGGTGGGCCTGCTCTGGGCGGGCTACACCACCCCGGACGCCGGCCGGCTGGCCTACGAGCAGCAGGTCCCGTGGATCCCGGGGGTGGGCACCAGCTACCACGTCGGCGTCGACGGGCTGTCGCTGCCGCTGGTCGCGATGACCGCCGTGGTCTTCGCCGCCGCGGCGGTCTATGCGCTGCGTGAGCGGGACCGCGCCCGGCTGCAGGCCGCGCTGTTCCTGTTCCTGGAGTGCGTGTCGCTCGGGCTGTTCGTCTCCGCCGACCTGATCGTGTTCTTCGTCTTCTTCGACCTCTCGATCGTGGGGATGTACTTCTCGATCGCCGGCTGGGGGCACGGCGACCGGGCCCGCTCGGCGCTGAAGTTCTTCCTCTACACGTTCCTCGGGTCGCTGGCGCTGCTTGCCGGGTTCATCGGCCTCTACGTCGCGGCGAGTCCGCACACCTTCGACATGGTCGCGCTCTCGCGGCACCCGGCGCTGGCCGGCAGTCCGGTCGTGGCCGGCCTGGTGCTCGCCGCGATCCTGCTCGGGCTGGCGGTGAAGACACCGACGTTCCCGTTCCACACCTGGCTGCCGCCCGCCCACACCGACGCACCGGCGATCGGCTCGGCAGTGCTGGCCGGCGTGCTGCTGAAGATGGGCACCTACGGGTTCGTCCGGATCGCGATGCCGATGCTGCCGGGTGCCTGGCGCGCGTGGGCACCGGTGATCATCGCGGTCGGCGTCGTCTCGGTGCTGTACGGCGCGCTGGTCGCCCTGGCCCAGCGCGACCTGAAGCGGATGGTCGCCTACACCTCGGTGAACCACATGGGCTACATCGTGGTCGCGGTGGGGGTCGCGGGGGTGGTCTCGGGCGGGACCGCGCAGGCCCGCAGCGTCGCGGTCACCGGCGCGGTCACCCAGATGGTCAGCCACGCTCTCATCACCGGGGCCCTGTTCCTGCTGGCCGGGGTGATGCACGACCGCGGCGGGAGCTACGACCTGGAGGAGTACGGCGGGCTGTCCTCGACGGCGCCGCGCTACGCCGGCCTGTTCGCGGTGGCGGCCTTCGCCTCCCTGGGCCTGCCCGCGTTCTCCGGCTTCATCGCCGAGTTCCAGGTCTTCACCGGCAGCATCGCGGTCGTCCCGGCCACCGCCGTCGCCCTGCTCGGCATCCTGGTGACCGCGGCCCTGTTCCTGCACGCCCTGCAGCGCGTCTTCACCGGGACCACGCGCGGCCGCTCGGCCGGGTTCAGCGACCTGCGGCCGGCCGAGCTGTGGTCTGCCGGCGGCCTGATGCTGCTGTCCCTGCTGGTGGGCGTGCTGCCGCGGCCGCTGCTCGACGTCATCGAACCCGCCGCCAGGGCGGTCGTCGCCCTGACCGCCCGGTGAGGCCGGCGTGCTGACCGACGTACGTGCCCTGCTGCCCGAAGCCCTGCTGCTGGCGACCGCGCTGGTGGTGCTCGTGGCCGGGTCGTTCTCGCCGCGCACCCGGCAGTGGCCGGGACGTGCCCTCGCCGCCGGGGGCCTGCTCGCCGCGGCCGTCGTCGCCGCGGTCGACCTGGGCGGGGGCGCCCGCTCCGCGTTCGAGGGCAGCTTCGCCGTGGACACCGCAACCGGGGTCGTCCGCATCGTGGCCGCGCTGGCCACGTTGCTGGTCGTCGTGCTCGCCGGCGACGAGCTGCGTCACCACGCACGGGAGAGCGAGTCCTACGTGCTGATGCTGCTCTCCGCGACCGGGGTGCTGGTCCTCGCCGGGGCCTCCGACCTGATGCTGCTGGCCGTCGGCTTCCTGCTGGCCAGCATCCCGATGTACGGACTGATCGGAGTCGTGAGCCGTCCCGGGTCCGCCGAGGCCACGCTGAAGACCTACCTGATGGGCGCGCTGTTCGGCATCCTGCTGCTGCTCGGCGTCACCGTGCTGTACGGCGTGGGCGGGGAGACCGCCTACGCCCGGCTGCACACGACGCTCGCCGCTGCGCCGTCGGCAGCCGTCGCCGCCGGGGCGGTGCTGGTGCTGGTCGGCCTGATGTTCAAGGCCGGCGGAGTGCCCGCGCACTTCTGGGTGCCCGACGCCGCCGAGGGCAGCTCCGGCGCGGCGGCCGCCTACCTCACCACGGTGCCGAAGGTGGGCGCCGTGGTGGCCGCGTTCCGGCTGGTCGACGGGCTGCCGGGTGCCGCGGAGTGGGGATGGCTGGTGGCCGTGCTGGCGACGGCGAGCATGACGCTGGGCAACCTCGCCGCCTACCTGCAGACCGACCCACGCCGGCTGCTCGGCTGGTCGACGGTCAGCCAGGTCGGCTACGCCCTGGTGCCGGTCGCGGTCGCCGGTGGCACGCGCCTCGCCCTGCCGTCGATGCTGATCTTCCTGGCCGGGTACGCCGCGACCAACATCGGTGCCTTCGCGGTCGTCGCGGCCCTCCCGCAGCGCAGGGAGCTCGCGTCCTACCGCGGCCTGTCGCGCTCGCGGCCCTGGCTGGCCGGGTCGCTGCTCGTCGTACTGCTCGGGCTCGTCGGCACCCCGCCCACCGCCCTCTTCGTGGGCAAGCTGACCACGGCGACCGCGGCCTGGGACGGCGGGTTCCCGTGGCTCACCTTCGTGGTGCTGCTGAACACCCTGGTCAGCCTCTTCTACTACCTGCGCTGGATCATCGCGGTCTTCCAGCCCGTGGACGCGACCGAGCGCACGGCCACCGGGGCCTTCGTCCCGGCGCCGTGGGCGGCGGGTGCCGCGCTCACCGCCGCGGCCATCAGCCTGGGGGTGGGCGTCGGTGCCGGGGCGTTGTGGCCGCACCTGACAGGCTGAGCGCGGGCCCGGGGCGTCGGCGGCCGGCTTCAGCTGCTCGACGCCGTGACGTCCAGCTCGGCGAACATGCCCGCGGCGTAGTGGCCGGGCAGGTTGCACACCAACTCGTAGCGGCCGGGGCGCAGCTTCAGAGTCGTCCAGCCGGTCGAGCCCGGGTCCAGCCCCTCGCCCTCACCGGCGGCGCAGGTGGCCGACGCCTCGCCGAGGCTGCCCTTCTCACTCACCCTGCCGTCGGGTCCGACGACGCGTTCGCCTGTCTCGGCGCGGGCACCGAGGGGCAGCACCACCAACTCGTGCTCCATGACGCCGGCGTTGCGGACCCGCAGGGACACGGTGCCCGCGGCGACCGTGCCCCGGCTCAGCGCGACGCGCATCATCCCGCCGTGCCAGCCGGTGCCGGTCCAGCGGCCGTCCCTCATCGACCCATCCATCATGGGGCCGTGCTGACCGCCCCGCATGTCGGCCAGCGTGGCCGTCACCACGGTTCCCGGCAGCGACGGCACCGCGCACGAGGCATCCGGTGCCGCCACTGCGGGTGCGTGCCTCGAGAAGCCCTGCGGACTTCCCACCGCGGCCACGAGGGCGGTCGAGGCACCGCCGAGGAGGAGGGCCGTGGTCGCTCCCAGGGCGACCACGGCCCGCGTCGACATCCGCTGCACGACAGCCACGCCCCTCAGCGGTGCGCGCCGTGGAGGACTTCACGACGGGCGCGGTAGTCGTCCTCGTCGATCTCGCCACGGGCGAACCGCTCGTCGAGGATGGCCATCGCGTCGCGCTGCTCCGCGGACCTGTCGTCGCGGGGTCGCCTTCCGCTGCCTCGGAAGAGGGCGACGACCGCGAAGACCACCAGCGCCCAGAACAGCACCATCACCACGGACATGGCGACCCAGCCGCCCCAGCCCGTTCCGCTGCCGTACCAGCCCATCATCGCGCTCAGCTCCTTCGTTGCCGACGCCTCCACCTTCGCTTGCCCCGCCTGTCCGTGCGGTCGTGATCGTGTGAAGGTTCGCTGAAGAAATCCCGCCGAACCGCCCGGTTGCGCGGGACCTTCGTCCGGTGCTGCCACCATGGAGGCATGACCGACAGGGCGAGGGCGGCACCGCGGTCCCGGGCCGTCTCGGCCGGCGTGAGCCAGGTGGGAGCAGGCCTGTGTGCGCTGGTGATCGAGGACGAGACCGACCTGGCGGGACTGGTCGGCAGCTACCTGGAGCGTGACGGGTTCGCCGTGTCGCTCGCGCACGACGGCCTGCACGCGGTGGCCCTTGCGCGACAGGTCCGGCCGGACGTGGTCGTGCTCGACCTGGGGCTGCCGAGCCTGGACGGGGTCGAGGTCTGCCGGCAGCTGCGCACCTTCTCCGACGCCTACGTGGTGATGCTTACCGCGCGCAGCGACGAGGTGGACACGCTGGTCGGGCTGTCGGTCGGTGCGGACGACTACATGGTGAAGCCGTTCAGCCCCCGGGAGCTGATGGCCCGGGTCCAGGCGATGCTGCGCCGTCCGCGTCCCATCGGCGCAGCCGCCGCCGCGCCCGGCGAGGGCGTACGGCGATTCGGGCCCCTCTGCCTCGACCCGGTCGGTCACGACGTGTGGCTCGACGGGGAGCCGGTTGCCCTGACGCGCACCGAGTTCGACCTGCTCGCAGCGCTGTCCGAACGTCCGCGGATGGCGTTCAGCCGCCGGCAGCTCGTCGACGCGGTGTGGGGGCCGGAATGGGTGGGCGACGAGCACCTCGTCGACGTCCACATCGGCCACCTGCGCCAGAAGCTGGGCGACGACGCCGGCGCCGGGCGGTTCGTGCGCACGGTCCGTGGTGTCGGCTACCGGATGGGGACCGGCGAGTGAGTCTCCCGTCGCCGGGTGCGACGCCCGTGGAGACGGGCGAGCCCCGGACGCGGCGGACACCGGGCTTCGCCCTCCGGTTGCTCGTGGCCGAGTCGCTGGTGCTGGGCGCCGGCGGTGTGACGACGTGGCTGGTGGCCACCGCGGTAGGGCCCGGCATCTTCCACGAGCACCTGCGCCGTGCCGGTGTCCCCGGGACCGCCGGCGAGACCCGGCACGTGGAGCAGGCGTTCGCCTCCGCGCTGCTGGTCTCCATCGCCGTGGCGCTGGTCGCTGCGGTGGTGGCCGCGCTCGCCGTGACCTGGTACCTCAGCCGTCGGGTGCAGCGCTCCATCGGCAGCGTGACCGAGGCCGCCTCGGCGATCGCGGCGGGCCGGGCGGGGACGCGGGTCGCCGACCCGGGGCTCGGTGCGGAGTTCGGCACGCTGGCCTCGACGTACAACGCCCTCGCCGAGCGGCTGGAGGCCACCGAGGCGACCCGCCGGCGGATGCTGTCCGACCTCGCGCACGAGATGCGCACCCCGCTGGCCACCATCGAGGCGCACCTCGAGGCGGTCGAGGACGGGATCCGCGACCTCGATGCGGCGACCCTGGGGGTGATCCGCTCCAGCGCCCACCGGCTGCGCCGCCTGGCCGAGGACGTCAGCGCGGTCTCGGGCGCGGAGGAGGGCAACCCGGAGGTCACACCCGCGCCGCTGGCCGCGTCCGCGGTGGCTACCGCGGCGGTGCAGCAGGCGCGCGACCGGTTCGAGGCCAAGGGGGTGCGGCTGCGCCTGGAGGACCGCACCTCCGCCACCGTCCTCGTCGACGAGGTCCGGATCGGGCAGGTGCTCGGCAACCTCCTCGACAACGCGTTGCGCCACACCGCTCCCGGGGGCGAGGTCACCGTGGCCTGCCGCCGGGTCGAGCGCTGGGTGGAGTACGCCGTCAGCGACACCGGCGAGGGCCTCGCGCCCGAGCATCTGAGCCACGTGTTCGACCGCTTCTACCGCGCGGACGCGGCCCGCGACCGCGGCCACGGCGGTTCGGGCATCGGTCTGAGCATCGCCAAGGCGCTCGTCGAGGCGCACGGCGGGGGGATCAGCGTCCGCAGCGGCGGGCCGGGCCGCGGCTCGACGTTCACCGTGCGGCTGCCGCTCACGAGCCGCTAGCCGCCCTCGCGACCGCCACCGGGTCGGGCGCCGCCGTCCCGGGTGAGCGCTTCCTGCCCGGGGGAGTGCTGGCGGCCCGCGCTCGTGCCGCCGGTCAGGCTGCGCCGGTCTCCACGGGGACGCCGGCGATCCGCCACTCGAGGACCCCGTCGGCGGCGCGGCGCGCGGTCCGGCCGTGCGAGCTGAGGAAGCGCACCGCGTCGTGGGCCAGCACACAGTAGCGGCCGCGGCAGTAGGCGACGATCTCGCGGTCGGCGGGCAGCTCGGCCAGGCGCTGCTCGAGCTCGTCGAGCGGGATGTGCACGGCGCCGGGCAGGTGCCCGCCGTCGTACTCGGCGCGGGGGCGGACATCGAGCACGACGGTGTCGCCTGCCTCGAGGCGGCGCAGCAGGTCGTCGGTGTCGATCGCGGTGGTGTCGTCGGGGCCGAGGTAGGCCCGCCGGGCGAGCTCGGTGTGCGGACGGTGCTGCTGCGCGACGCGGCGCAGGTGCTCCCACAGGCCGGCGACGTCGTCGCCGGCGAGGGAGTAGTAGATCCGCTTGCCGTCGCGGCGGGACTCGACCAGGCCGGCCTCGCGGAGCGTCTGCAGGTGCGCCGAGCAGGTGGTGGTGCCGACCCGGGCGGCGCGTGCCAGCTCGTCCACGCTGCGCGGGCCCTGGGCGAGCAGGTCCAGCAGCTCCAGCCTCTTGGGGTTGCCGAGCACCTTGCCGACCGCGGCGAACTCGGCGAACAGGGCCTCCTTGGCGGCACGCTCACTCATCGGCTGCTCCTTCCGGGGCGCTGGCTTCGGGGCGGTGGTGAGTCTCGTACATGCGGACCGCGACCACCAGCCCGGACAGCGCCGTGAGACCGGCGACCACCCACACCGCGGCACGCACACCGAGGGCATCGGCGACGAGACCGGCCAGCAGCGCCCCGACGGCGAAGCCGCCGTCGCGCCAGAGCCGGTAGACCCCGACAGCACGAGCCCGCCACGCGGGGTGGGCGACGTCGCCGATGGCGGCCAGCAGCGTCGGGTAGACCAGCGCGGTGCCGGCGCCCAGCAGGACGGCGGCCAGCGCCCAGAGCCAGAACGCGCCGACGGCGGCGATCATCGCCAGCGCCGCGGCCTGCAGCAGCATGCCGGAGGCGATCATCCACTTGCGGCCGAGCCGATCGGACAGGGCACCGGTGACCAGTTGGCCGAGCCCCCAGACCGCCGGGTAGAGCGCGGCGAGGATGCCGATCTTGGCCAACGACAGGCCGGCGGCGGCGAAGAGGATGGGGAACAGTCCCCAGGCGAGACCGTCGTTGAGGTTGTTGACCATTCCCGCCTGGCTGGCCGCGGAGAGGGCGGGCTCGCGGAAGCTGGTCTGCACGAGCACCTCCCGGCTGGTGAGCTCGCTGTGCAGGTGGTCGTGGCGGCCGTCGGCGCGGGCGACGTGGGTGGCGGCCTCCAGCCGGGCGTGCTCGCGGGTCTCCTTGACCACCAGCGTCGACAGGCCGAGGCCGAGGGCGGCGAACGCGATGCCGAGGATGAACGGCTCCGGTCGCAGCCCGTAGGCCTGGGCGAGGTAGCCGGTGGCCAGGGCGGTAGCCGCCACCGCGGCGTACCCTGCAGCCTCGTTCAGCCCCATCGCCAGGCCTCGGCGGGCCGGTCCGACCAGGTCGATCTTCATCACCACCGTGGTGGACCAGGTCATGCCCTGGCTGACGCCGAGCAGCACGTTCGCCGCGATCACCCAGCCCCACGACGGCGCCCAGATCAGCAGCAGCGGCACCGGCACCGCGACGAGCCAGCCGACCACGAGCACGGGCTTGCGTCCCCAGCGGTCCATCCAGGTGCCGGCGACGTAGTTGCTGGCCGCCTTGGCCAGCCCGAAGACGAGGATGAACGTCAGGCCGGCGGTGTAGCCGGGCAGGCCGAAGACCTGCTTGCCCAGCAGCGGCACCACGGTGCGTTCCTGGCCGAGCATGCCGCCGACGAGGGCGTTGACCGCGACCAGGAGGGCGAACTGGGGCAGGTTCTCCCGCAGCCCGAGCCGGAGGCCCCGCTCGGGGTGCCGTCCGCCGTTCGGCGGAGCGGAGGACGTCTCGGCGGTGGTGGGGACCGAGGTGTCGGCGGGCGTCATGGATCCATCATTCCACGGATGCATGGAATGAGAAACTCCGCAAAGTCAGGTGGGCCAGCCGGTGTAGGCCTCGGCCAGGTACGTCGAGCCGTGGACCGAGCCGGTGACGGCCTCGAGCTCGCCGAGCTGGCGGCGTTCGTCGAAGTCGGTGGCGCCGTCGACCTGGTGCAGCATCGAGGTCATCCAGTAGGAGAAGTGCTGGGCCTTCCAGACCCGGTCCAGCGCCCGCGGGGTGTACTCGTCGAGCGCGTCGCGGTCGGACCGCTTGATCGCGTGTTCGAGGGTCTCGGCGAGGACGCGGACGTCGGCGAGGGCGAGGTTGAGGCCCTTGGCGCCGGTGGGCGGCACGGTGTGGGCGGCGTCGCCGGCGAGCAGCAGGTTGCCGTGACGCATGGGCTCGCAGACGAAGGAGCGGAACGGCAGCACGGTCTTCTCGAAGATGCGGCCCTCGGTGAGGCAGAAGCCGTCCTCGCCGGCCAGCCGGGCCTGCAGCTCCTCCCAGATGCGGTCCTGCGACCAGTCGTCGACGGACTCGGTGGGGGAGCACTGGAAGTACATCCGCTGGATCGCCTCGGTGCGCTGGGAGATCAGCGCGAACCCGCGGGGTGAGCGGCAGTAGATCAGCTCCGGCGCCGACGGGGGTGCCTCGCACAGGATGCCGAACCAGGCGAAGGGGTACTCCCGGAAGTACTGCCTGCGGTCGGGGATCTCGTGGCGGGTCATGCTCCGCGAGCCGTCGGCGCCGACCACCAGGCCGCAGCGGACCTCCTGGGTCGCCCCGTCGGCGTCGGTGAAGAGGATGCCGGGGGAGTCGGAGGTGAGGTCGACGACGCGGGTGTCGGTGATGCCGAAGCGGACGTCGCCGCCGTCGCGGTCGCGGGCGTTCGCGAGGTCGATGAACACGTCGGTCTGGGGGTAGAGCCAGGTCGAGGCCCCGACCAGGCCCTGGAAGTCGATGCGGTGGGAGACGCCGCCGAAGCGCAGGTCGATGCCCCGGTGCTCGTGCCCGTCGGTCAACACCCGGTCGGAGACGCCGGTCTCGAGCAGCATCCGGACGCTGTCGCGCTCGAGGATGCCCGCGCGGTGGGTCGCCTCGATCGTCTCCCGGGAGCGGTTGTCGACCACCACCGACTCGATGCCGGCGCGGTGCAGCAGGTGCGAGAGCATCAGCCCGGCCGGCCCGGCCCCCACGATGCCGACCTGGGTGCGGGTCGCCGCCATCAGGAGCCGGTCCCGTCCGTGAGCGGCAGTTCGACGAGACCCTGCAGATCGGAGAAGGAGAGGCCGAAGAGGTCGCGAACGACCACGCCCTCCGGCTCGAGAAGGAACACCGCCTGGTCGGTGTAGACCCGGCTGACGCACCCGACGCCGGTCAGCGGCATGGTGCACTCGGCCACCAGCTTGGACCGTCCGTCCCGGGTCAGCAGGTTCATCATCACGAAGGTCTGCTTCGCCCCGGTGGCGAGGTCCATCGCGCCGCCGACGGCGGGAATGGCCTCCGGCTTGCCGGTGTGCCAGTTGGCCAGGTCGCCGGCGGCCGAGACCTGGAACGCGCCCAGCACACAGATGTCGAGGTGGCCGCCGCGCATCATCGCGAAGGAGTCCGCGTGGTGGAAGTACGACGCCCCCGGCAGCTCGGTCACCGCGACCTTGCCGGCGTTGATCAGGTCGGGGTCGACCGCGTCGCCGTGCGCCTCGGGACCCATGCCGAGCATCCCGTTCTCGGTGTGCAGGATGACCCCGGCTCCGGGATCGAGGTGGTTGGTGACCTTGGTCGGCTGGCCGATGCCCAGGTTGACGAACGAGCCCGGCGGGATGTCGCGGGCCACCAGGCCGGCCAGCTGGTCGGAGCCCATACGCGCTGCGGTGATGCTCACTGTGCCTCCTCGGCGGTCGCCGGTCGCGTCGGCGGCACCTCGACCACCCGGTCGACGTAGATCGAGGGGGTCACCACGGCCTCGGGGTCGATCCCGCCGATCGGTCGGACCTCCTGCACCTGGACGACCGTGGTGGTGGCGGCGGCCGCCATGATCGGGCCGAAGTTGCGCGCGGTCTTGCGGTAGACGAGGTTGCCGAGCCGGTCGGCCGCGTGCGCCTTGACCAGCGCGACGTCGGCACGGAGCGGGTACTCGAGCACGTGGTGCCGCCCGTCGATCTCACGCACCTCCTTGCCCTCGGCCAGCGGGGTGCCGTAGCCGGTCGGGGTGAAGAAGGCCCCGATGCCGGCGCCCGCGGCGCGGATCCGCTCGGCGAGGTTGCCCTGGGCGGTGAGCTCGAGCTCGATCTCACCGGCGCGGTACTTCTCATCGAAGTGGTAGGAGTCCGACTGCCGTGGGAACGAGCAGATGATCTTGCGGACCCGGCCCTCGCGGATCAGCGCGGCGAGCCCCCGTTCCCCGTTGCCGGCGTTGTTGTTGACCACGGTCAGGTCCGTGGCGCCGGACCCCAGCAGTGCCTCGATCAGCTCGACCGGCTGACCGGCGACGCCGAACCCGCCGATCATCACGGTCGCCCCGTCCTGCACGTCGGCGACCGCCTCCTTGGCGGTCGTGACGAACCTCGTTGCGCTCACGCCGCGGCTGCCTTGGGGTTCTCGAGCACCACGGCCAGCCCCTGGCCGACGCCGATGCAGATCGCGGCGACTCCCCAGCGCTCGCCGCTCGCCTCGAGCGAGCGGGACAGGGTGCCGAGGATGCGGGTGCCGGACGCGCCCAGCGGGTGGCCGATCGAGATCGCGCCGCCGTGCCGGTTGACGATCTCCGGGTCGACGTCCCAGGCCCGGACGCAGGCCAGGGACTGCGCGGCGAAGGCCTCGTTGAGCTCGATCGCGCCGACGTCCTTCCAGGCGATCCCGGCGCGCCGAACCGCGATGTTGGCGGCCTCGACCGGGGCGAAGCCGAAGAACTGGGGCTCGTTGGCGAACGCGCCCCAGCCGGCGATGCGCGCGAGCGGCTCGGCGCCGACCTGCTCGGCGGCGCCGGCGCTGCCCAGCAGCGCGGCCGAGGCGCCGTCGCTGAGCGGCGAGGCGTTGCCGGCGGTGACGGTGCCGTCCTTGCGGAAGACCGGCTTGAGCTTGGCCAGCTGGTCCAGGGTGGAGCTCGGGCGGATGGACTCGTCGCGGTCCAGGTCCACGTCGGGTACGGCGACCACGAGGTTGTCGTAGAAGCCGCTCTCCCACGCCTTGGCCGCGAGCTGGTGGGAGCGGAGCGCGAACGCGTCCTGGTCCTCGCGGCTGACGCCCTCGCGCTCACGCAGCTGCTCGGTGGCCTCGCCCAGGGTGACCGTCCACTCCTGCGGCATCTGCGGGTTGACCAGCCGCCAGCCGAGAGCGGTCGACACCAGTTCGGCGTTCCCGGCCGGGTAGGCCCGCTCGGGCTTGGGCAGGACCCACGGCGCGCGCGACATCGACTCGACGCCACCGACGAGCACCACATCGGACTCACCGAGGGCGAGCTGCCGGGCACCGGCGATGGTGGCGTCGAGGCTCGAGCCGCACAGCCGGTTCACCGTCGAGGCGGGGACCGACGGGGGCAGCCCCGCGAGGAGTCCGGCCATCCGGCCGACGTTGCGGTTGTCCTCCCCGGCGCCGTTGGCGTTGCCGAACACGATCTCGTCGACCTGGCCTCCCTCGAGGCCGGCGCGCTCGACGAGCGTCCGCACCACGAGCGCGCCGAGGTCGTCGGGACGGACGCCGGCCAGCGCGCCGCCGTACTTGCCGAACGGGGTGCGCACGGCGTCGTACACGAACACGTCATTCATCAGCAGTCTCCCGGGAGTCGAGCACGTCTTGTGCGACGGCGAAGGCGTGGTTGGCGGCAGGGACGCCACAGTAGACACCTGCCTGGATGATGACCTCGGCGATCTCGTCCGGGGTCAGCCCGTTGGTGCGGGCCGCACGGACGTGCATCGCGAGCTCGTCCCAGTGGCCGAGCGCGATCATCGCGGTGAGCACCGCGACGCTGCGCGTCCGTCGGTCGAGGCCGGGGCGGGTCCAGACGCTGCCCCACGCGTAGCGCGTGATCAGCTCCTGGAAGTCGGTGGTGAAGGCGGTCTTGCGGGCCTCGGCCCGGTCGACGTGGGCGTCGCCGAGCACCTCCCGGCGCACGCGCATGCCGTCGTCGTAGGCGTCGCTCATCGGTCTCCTCCGGTGGCGAAGTCGGTCAGGACCCGGGCCACGGCCTCGGGATCCTCGGCGGGGGGCAGGTGGCCGCAGCCGGTGAAGACGTGCAGCGAGGCGCCCGGTGCGCGGTCCGCGGTGGTCTGCCGGGCGACCTCCGGCGAGACCACGACGTCCTGCTCGCCGGGCGCGACGAGCAGGGGCACTCTGGCGTCGGCGAGCCGGTCGCGTACGTCGAACCCGGCGAGGGCCTCGCACGCCAGCGCGTAGGAGTCCTTGTCGGCGTCGGCGAGCGAGAGCAGCAGCCGGTTGCCGGTGGCGGGGTCGCGCTCGAGGAAGCCGGGAGCGAACCAGCGCTCGGACGACCCGGCGACCATCACCGGGGTGCCGGCCTTGCGCACCAGGGCCGCCCGTTCGTGCCAGGAGTCCGCGTCGCCGAGCTTCGCGGCGCTCGCGATGCAGGCCACCGAGGCGAACACGCCCGGGTCCAGCGCCAGTGCCAGCGCGACGGCGCCGCCGAGGGACACCCCGGCGTAGGTCGCCGGCCGGCCGTCGGCCACGGCGGCGGCGAGGCGGCGCACCTCTGCGGCGAGCTCCTCGACGGTGAACGGCGCCGTCGCCGGCTTGCTGCGACCGTGGCCGGGCAGGTCCCAGCCCACGACGTGGAAGCCGTCACCGAGGCGGCGGGCCGCGGCCTCCCACAGCGCCTCGACGGAGGTGCCGAGGGACGGCCCGACGACCAGCAGGCGCGGGGAGGACGCGTCGCCGGCCAGACTCGTGGGGGCCAGGTCGGGTTCAGCCATGGACGGCCCTTTCGGTGGGGACGCGAGCGAGCACGATGTCGATGAAGGCGTCGGTCGAGCCGAGGTAGGCACCGGGATCGCCGCCGCCACCGCGCTCGGCGAGCAGGTCCCCGGCCACGGCGGCGGTCCGCTGCGCCATCCGCTCGGCCCCCACCTCGAGGCCGGCGGTCAGCTCCGCGGCCTGGGAGGCGGCGGTCACCCCCACCTCGAGAAGCCGGACCAACGAGGGCCACTCGGCGTGCCAGGCACCGTCCGGGCGCTCGTCGACGGCCTGCGCGGCGGCGAGGTGCAGTTGGGCGCCCAGCAGCGGCGCCTGCAGAGCGACACTGCGGATCAGCACGCTGAGCACCGGGTTGCGCTTGTGCGGCATCGTCGACGACGCGCCGCGGCCCCCGGTCGCCGGCTCGCGGAGCTCGCCGATCTCCGGGCGCGACAGCGTGGCCACGTCGGCGGCCACCACACCGAGCGCGTCGCAGGCGGTCACGACCGCGGCGCCGAGGCGGGTGACCGGGAAGCGGGTGGTGTGCCACGGCAGCCCGGGCCAGCGCAGGGCCAGCTCGTCGGCGAACGCCTCGGCGGCGGCCAGCGGCTGGTCGGTCAGCTCGCCCACCAGCGACAGCGTGCCGGCCGCGCCGCCGCACTGCACGGGCAGTCCCCGGAGGGCCTCGTCGACCTGGGTAGAGGCGTCGAGGACGCCGGCCAGCCACTGGGCGGCCTTGAGCCCGAACGTGATCGGTACGGCGTGCTGGGTGAGGGTGCGCCCGGCCATGACCGTCGCCCGGTGCCGGTCGGCGAGCAGCGCGAGCGCGTGCGCGGTGGCCGCGAGGTCGTCGCCGATCCGCACGAGGGCGTCACGGGCCAGCAGCACCAGCGCGGTGTCCACGACGTCCTGGCTGGTGAGGCCGCGGTGCACGACCCGTGCGGCGTTCTCGTGGCCGTCCGCCTGCAGGGCCGCGCGCAGCTGCTTCAGCAGCGGCACCACCGGGTTGCCGGCGTCCTCCGCCTCCGCGGCGAGCGCGGGCAGGTCGACGTCGAGGTCCTCGGCCGCCTTGGCCACCGCACGGGCGTGCTCGCCGTCGACCGCGCCGACCCGCGCGAGCGCCCGCGTCCAGGCCACCTCGACCTGCAGCATGGCGCCCACCATGGCGGCGTCGTCGAGGGCGCCGGCGACCCGGTGCGAGCCGGGCGTCAGCAGTCCGTAGCGGGTCATGCCTGCCCGGAGAGGTGTCCGGAGAGCTGTCCGGAGTCGTGTCCGGGGAAGGTGAGGAAGAGGGTCTCCCGGTCGCCCTGCAGGTGGATGTCGAAGCGCAGGCTGCCATCGGGCTCGCGGGCCGCCACCAGCGTGTCGCGCTGATCCGTGGGCAGTCCGCTCAGGAACGGGTCGGCCCCCGCCGCCTCACCGGGCACGTAGGCGCGGGTGAACAGCCGGTTGAGCAGGCCGCGCGCGAGCAGCACGACCGCGAACATCGGCGCGCGCCCGTCGACCGGACGCGGCTCGAGCGTCGTGAAGGAGTAGCGCCCGCCCGGGTCGGTCGCGCAGCGGCCCCAGCCGGTGAACACGCCGTCGCGGCGGCGCGAGCCCTCGACGGCGGGGACGGTGCCGTCCGGGGCGGCCTGGCGGATCTCCAGCAGGGCGTCGGGGATCGGCGCGCCGCTTCCGTCGTACACGGTGCCGTGGAGGCGGACCGCGCCCGGCGTGGCGGGCGGCACCAGCTCGTGGCCGCGCTCGTAGGGCAGCGCGTAGTGGAAGAACGGGCCGATGGTCTGGCCCGGGGTGGCGGTGAGCTTCTCAGGCATCGTCGCCCTCTCGTTCCAGCGGGGTGGCGTGGCTGCCGGTGAGGACGATGTCCCAGCGGTAGCCGGTGGCCCACTCGTGCGTGGTCAGGTCGTGGTCGTAGGTCGCGACGAGACGGTCCCGGGCGGCCTGGTCGGTGATCGACTGGTAGATCGGGTCCAGCGCGAACAGCGGGTCGCCCGGGAAGTACATCTGGGTGATCATCCGCTGCGTGAACTCCCGGCCGAACAGCGAGAAGTGGATGTGGGCGGGCCGCCAGGCGTTGTGGTGGTTGCGCCAGGGGTACGGCCCGGGCTTGATCGTCGTGAACCGGTAGTGGCCCTCCGCGTCGGTGAGGCAGCGCCCGACGCCGGTGAAGTGCGGGTCGAGCGGCGCTGGGTGCTGGTCGCGCTTGTGGATGTAGCGGCCCGCGGCGTTGGCCTGCCAGATCTCGACCAGCTGGTGGCGCACCGGCCGGCCCTCGCCGTCCAGGATGCGTCCGGTGAGCAGCATCCGCTCGCCGGTCGGGTCGCCACCGTCCTGGATGGTCAGGTCTGCCTCGAGCGGGTCCACGTCGGAGTGGCCGAACACCGGCGCCACCAGCTCGACGCCCTCGGGGTCGGCGTGGTGGAGCGCCTTCGTGGGGTGGCGCAGCAGCGAGCTGCGGTAGGGCGGGAAGTCGATCCGGGGCTTGGTCTCCCCGGCCCGGGCATCCGCGTGGATCTTCTCGATCTCCGCGCTGATGACCGACTGGGGCTCCAACTCGGGGGTTCGGGGTGTGGTCACGGCCGCCAACCTAGACGTGTTCGCCGTCACGGGCGACAGTAGGATTCCACTGAGTGAAAGCCGAGCGAGAGGGAGGGGGCGGCGATGGCTGGCAACGTCTCCACCGCCGGCGCCTCGGTGGTGTCGCGGGCGCTCGCGCTGCTGTCGGCCTTCGACGGCGACCACCGGCACCTCACCCTGACCGAGATGGCTCGCCGGGCCGGGTTGCCGACGCCGACGGCGCACCGCCTGGCCGGCGAGCTCGTGCGCGGCGGGATGCTGGTGCGCCGGCCGTCGGGGGAGTACGTCATCGGTCGCCGGTTGTGGGACCTGGGCCTGCTCGCCCCGCTCCAGTCCGGGCTGCGGGAGATCGCGTCGCCGTTCCTCAGCGACCTGCACGCCACCACACTGGCCACCGTGCACCTCGCGATCCGCGACCGCACGCAGGCGTTGTACGTCGAGCGGGTCTCCGGTCGCACGTCGGTGCCGGTGGTGAGCACCGTGGGGTCGCGGCTGCCGCTGCACGCCACGGGCGTCGGAAAGGTGCTGCTGGCCTACGCGCCGAGGCGGGTGCAGGAGCAGGTGCTGGGGAACCTCGCGCGGATGACGCCCTACACGGTCACCCAGCCCGGGCAGATGTTGGAGCAGCTCGGCCGGCTCCGGCACGACGGCTACGCGGTGACCAAGGAGGAGATGACGCTGGGCGCCTGCTCGGTGGCCGTGCCGGTGCGTCACGGCTCGTCCCAGGGCGAGGTGGTCGCTGCGGTCGGGATCGTGGTGCCGACGCTCAAGCGCGACCGCACCCGCCTGGTCGCCGCGCTGCGGGTGGCGGCCCACGGCATCGGTCGGTCCCTGGAGGCCTCCGGCTGACTCGTCCGGCGGCGGACGAGCGGGCGCCCTCCGCCGTTTGTGCGAGGGTGAACCACATGCGGGTGGCGTTGATGGTGACGTGTGTGAACGACGCGATGTTCCCGGACGTGGGTCGGGCGACGGTGGCGTTGCTGCGGCGGCTGGGGGTGGACGTCGACTTCCCGGTTGCGCAGACGTGTTGTGGGCAGCCGATGGTGAACACCGGGTACCTCGACGAGGCGGTGCCGGTGGTGCGGAACTGGGTGTCGTCGTTCGCGGGGTACGACGCGGTGGTGACGCCGTCGGGCTCGTGCGCGGGGTCGGCCCGTCACCAGCACGAGATGGTGGCGCGCCGGTCGGGCGATGCCGGGCTGGCGGCGGCGGTGGAGTCGGCGCCACCGACGTACGAGCTGAGCGAGTTCCTGGTCGACGTGCTGGGGGTGAGCGACACCGGCGCGTCGTTCCCGCACACGGTGACGTATCACCCGACGTGCCACTCGTTGCGGATGCTGGGGGTGGGGGACCGGCCGCGGCGGTTGCTGGAGGCGGTGCGGGGGCTGCGGCTGGTGGAGCTGCCGGCGGCGGAGGAGTGCTGCGGGTTCGGGGGGACGTTCGCGGTGAAGAACGCCGACGTGAGCGTGGCGATGGGCTCGGACAAGGCACGGCACGTGCGCGAGACCGGCGCGGAGGTGCTGGTGGCCGGGGACAGCTCGTGCCTGATGCACATCGGGGGCCTGCTGTCGCGTCAGCAGTCGGGGGTGCGGGTGCTGCACCTGGCCGAGGTGCTGGCCGCGACCGAGGGTGCGGTGGAGCCGTCGGCGGTGCTGCCTGCCGGGGCGGTGGAGACGCGGTCGGGTCCGCGTCCGGAACCAGGGCCCTTCGACAGCTCGGGAGGCGGCCAATGAGCGCGACGTTCGTGGGGATGCCGGCGTTTCCGGTCGCGGCGCGGGCGGCGCTGGCCGACACTCAGCTGCGTTCGAACCTGGCGCACGCGACGTCGACGATCCGCGCCAAGCGGGCCGGGGTGGTCGCGGAGGTTGCCGACTGGGAGGAGCTGCGGCTGGCGGGCGCGGCGGTCAAGGACAACACGCTGGCGCACCTCGAGGAGCACCTGGTGCGCCTGGAGGAGGAGCTGACCGCGCGGGGCGCGGTGGTGCACTGGGCGCGCGACGCCGAGGAGGCCTGCCGGGTCGTTGCCGCGGTGGCGAAGGGCCACGGGGTCGACGAGGTGGTCAAGGTGAAGTCGATGGCCACCGCCGAGATCGGTTTGAACGAGCACCTGGCGGCAGAGGGGATCGCCGCGTGGGAGACGGATCTGGCCGAGCTGATCGTGCAGCTGGGCGAGGACCTGCCCTCCCACATCCTGGTGCCGGCGATCCACCGCAACCGGGCGGAGATCCGGCGGATCTTCACCGAGAGGATGGCGGCGTCCGGGCGGGCCGCGCCGGCGGACCTGACCGACGAGCCGGCGCGGCTGGCGGAGGCGGCCCGGCTGCACCTGCGGGAGAAGTTCCTGCGGGCCAAGGTGGCGGTCTCGGGGGCGAACTTCGCGGTCGCCGAGACCGGGACGCTGGTGGTGGTGGAGTCGGAGGGCAACGGCCGGATGTGCCTGACCCTGCCCGAGGTGCTGGTCAGCGTGGTGGGCATCGAGAAGGTGGTGCCGACGTATCGGGACCTCGACGTGTTCTTGCAGCTGCTGCCCCGGTCGTCGACGGGGGAGCGGATGAACCCCTACACCTCCCTGTGGACCGGGGTGACGCCCGGCGACGGCCCGCAGGAGGTGCACGTGGTGCTGGTCGACAACGGCCGGACCCGGGCGCTGGCCGACGAGGTCGGCCGCCAGGCGCTGCGGTGCATCCGCTGCTCGGCGTGCCTGAACGTGTGCCCGGTCTACGAGCGCACCGGTGGGCACGCCTACGGGTCGGTGTATCCGGGGCCGATCGGCGCGATCTTGAACCCGCTGCTGCGCGGGGTGGGCGCGGATGAGCAGGTCGACTCGCTGCCCTTCGCCTCGTCGTTGTGCGGGGCCTGCTTTGAGGTGTGCCCGGTGCGGATCGACATCCCCTCGGTGCTGGTGGATCTGCGCGCGCAGGTCGTCGACGCGCACCGGGGGTCGGCGACCGGGTCGCACGCGGGCGAGGCGGCGGCGATGAAGGCAGCGGCGTGGTCGTTCGCGTCCGGTGCCCGGCTCGGCCTGCTGGAGAAGGCGTCCGGGCTGGCCGGTCGGGTCAGTGGCGCGCTGGGCCGTCGTACCCTCCCCGGCGGCCGACGCGCACTGGGATGGCTGCCGTGGCCCGGATCGAAGTGGACCGGCGCCCGCGACCTGCCGGCACCGCCGGTCGAGTCGTTCCGCGCCTGGTGGAAACGCACCGACGGCGGGCTCGACGACCAGGGGGAGGACGGGCGATGAGTGCGCGTGAGGAGATCCTGGCGGCGGTACGACGCGCCACGGCCGGCGCCGACACGTCCGGGGTGCACGTCGCGCGCGGCTACCGCGACCGGCCCGGCTCGGACGGCGAGCAGGTGGTGGCGCTGTTCGCGGAACGGGTCGCGGACTACCGGGCGGTCGTGGAGCGGTGCGGCGCCGAGGACCTGCACGAGCGCATCGCGGCGGCACTGGCCGACGTCGAACGCGTGCTCGTCCCGCAGGGCACGCCGTGGACGGTGCCCGGCGCGCACGACGGTGAGGGACTGGGTGCCGCCGAGCTCGACGGGTACGGCGCGGTGCTCACCGGCGCCACGCTCGGGATCGCCGAGACCGGCACGATCGTGCTGACCCACGGACCCGGCGAGGGCCGCCGCGCCCTGACGCTGGTCCCGGACCTGCACGTGTGCGTGGTCCGCGCCGACCAGGTCGTGGCCGGCGTCCCCGAAGCCGTCGCCGAGCTGGACCGCCTCGACCCCCGCCGCCCGCAGACCTGGATCAGCGGACCGTCAGCCACCAGCGACATCGAGCTCTCCCGCGTCGAAGGCGTCCACGGCCCCCGCAGCCTCCACGTCCTCCTGGTCGACTGATGCGGTAGCCGCGGTGGCTGCTCTGCCCTACGGCGGCGCCCTCTCGAACCCGGGGCACTGGAGCACCGGCAGCCTCGGGTAGCGAGCGAAGCGCTCGTCGGTCAGCGCCTTGAGGCAGCGCAGGTAGGCGGTGCCGCGACGGGTCTCGTTGAGCCTGCCGTGGACACAGCGTGCGCACAGTCCCGGCTCCGCGCCCAGCTTGGCCCAGTCCTGTCCGGATCCGTTCGAGGAAGCCATCCGTCTGCTCTCCTGCACCGTCTGCTCTTCTGCACCCTCTGCTCTTCTGCCCTGCGGCGACCGGCCCCGACAGTAACCGCGAGGCGTCGTAGGGCTGCCTCGCCACCCAACTCGACTCGGCGCTGACGCCGCGCCCCACGACCGTCAGTCGGCGCTTGCGCCGCGCGGAAAGGGGTTGAGTCGGCGCTTGCGCCGCAGGCGTGCTCAGGGGCGTGCGCCGGTCGTCCACAGATTCGCGCGTTGTTCGAATCATGTCTGGGTTCTGTCGGTGGCGGGTGGTTGAGTAAGACCCATGACCAGCAACGCGCACGCACCCCACACCCCGGCCGGGGTGCTGGAGCAGGCGCGTGGGCAGGTGCTGACCTTGACCGAGCAGCTGTGGGCCGCGAGGACCCCGGCCGACCTGCTCGAGGCCAACCTCGCGATCGAGAAGCTGCGCTCGACGCTGGCGGCGGTGCAGGCCCAGGTCGCGGTGGAGATCGAGGCCACCGAGGCGCAGAAGGCCGAGGGGTGGGCCTCGGCGGCGGACTACCTGACCCGCACCTGCGGTGGCCGGCAGTCCGCCGGACGCCGGTTGCTGCGCACCGCGACGGCGCTGACTGCCGGCGGCCGTGACGCCACCCACCAGGCGCTGGCCGCGGGCGCGATCTCCCCGGAGCATGCCGGGGTGATCGTGGCGTGCCTGGACCTGCTACCGGTCGACGGGGAGCTACTCGCCGTGGGCGAGAAGTTCCTCCTCGAGCACGCGGCCGCCTTGAACGCGACCGAGCTGGACAAGCTGGGGCGGGAGCTGTTGGAGGTCCTCGACCCCGACGGGGTCGCCGCCCGGGAGGAGAAGAAGCTCCACCGCCACGAGCGCTCCGCGCACCTGAACCGGTTCCTGGCCTTCGTCGGCGACGGCCTCGGCGGCGTCCGCGTCAAGGGCCGCGGCACCGTGGAGGACGCCGCAGTCATCCAGACCGCCCTGCAGTCGCTGGCCGCCCCCTCTCCCGCCCGCGCCGGGACGGCAGAGGCGGCCTGCGCGGACTGCGCCGCCGACCCCGAGCCGGCCCAGCGTCCCGGGCCGGGGACGGACCCCGACCCCGGGCACGGGCCCGGCCTGGACGCCAAGGACCCCCGCGACCACGGAGCCCGCACCTGGGACGCGCTGGTCGAGGCATGCCAGCGCCTGGCCGACGCGCAGGTCCTGCCCGCCGACCACGGCCGCAAGCCGCAGCTGCTCGTGCACGTGGACTGGGCGACCCTCAAGGAGCAGGTCGGCACCGCGACCCTGACCAGCGGCGAACGCCTCTCCGCCCAGGCGGTGCGCCGGCTGGCGTGCGATGCCGAGATCCTCCCGATGATCTTGGGCGGTCCCTCCGGCGTGCTCGACGTGGGCCGCAGCCAACGGCTGGTGAACCTGACCCTGTGGCTGGCGTTGATCGCCCGCGACAAGCACTGCGTCTTCCCCGGCTGCCGACGACCCCCGATCGCCTGCGATGCCCACCACCTCGTCCACTGGGTCGACGGCGGCCCCACCAGCCTCGACAACGTCGCGTTGCTCTGTCGGGCGCATCACACGATCGTCCACGCCACCGCCTGGCAGATCCGGCTCAACCCCCTCGACGGGCGACCCGAGTTCAAACCACCACCCGGCCGCCACCGCCCCAACCCCCAAACCCACGAACGGGTCGCCGACCATGACGACTGGATCCGAGAACGACACCCCCGCGAATAGACGCGGGGACAGCACGCGGCGGGTCTCGACAAGCACGACCCCAGGCCGGGGCTCCGACACCTCCGGGACGGACGTCAGGGACTGGACGTCTGGCGGCTGCGAGTGTCCCGATACTGCCTTGACAGGCACGAGGGCTGGGATGACGATCCCAGAAGCCACGCGAAGAGAGGGCCGCACCGGGATCCGCACGGGCGGTGGACGTTCTACGAGTCGGCAAGCTCGGCCGTGGCCTGCCCCCGGTATTTCGGTGCCGGCGTCGAGCGCGTGCGCGTCGGGCCGATCGCGGTGGAGTGGCCGGGGAGCGGCACCTGCGTGTCCGCACCGCCGACAGTGCCGACGTGGACTGGCACGTCGAGGTCGGATCAACGCCGGTCACCCGGGCGATGAGCCTGCTAGGGCCCAGACTGCCGATGGTGGCCTGGCGGTCGCGTCCGGTGCTCTCGGCCATCGGTGGGGTCGCGAGGCCGGCGCTGGGGGCCGGGAAGCTGAGGCTCACCGGCACCACTCCCAACGGACAGCGGTTCGACGCCAACCCGCTGCGGATCTGGTCCGTCACGGCCAGTCACGCCGTCGTCGACGGGGAGGATCTCGGGCCGGTCGGAGCGCTGTCCGAGCAGGCCCAGCTGACCGACTTCTACATCCCCCAGCGAGGACTGTTCGTCGTGGGGCGTGTCTTCCTCACCCCGACGCGGCCGGCCGCTACCCGCGACCCCAGCCTCGCCGGGAGCTGAGGGGCGCACGTCGCATCAGCCACGCCGGACCTCGTTCGCCTCTCGCGCCCGGAGTGCCCGCTCGAGGTCGTCGGCCGCGTCCACCAGCCCCCGCCGTACCGCCGAGGCCAGGTCCGACCGAGCCAGCACGGCCCGGGCCCGCTCGACGGTGTCGCCCGCAACGGCGTAGCGCGGGAAGAACAGGGACGTCGCCGGGGTCAGCAGGTAGCCCGAGAAGTGCTCGTCGACGCGGGGAACCTCGTCGAAGTAGCGTGCGACGTACGGCGATGTGACCTCCTCATGCCCCCGCAGCCACAGGCCCTGCGAAGCCGTCTCCAAGGTCACCGGGCCCGCGGCGCCCCGGCCCTGGAAGTGTCCCCAGGCGAAGGCCTTGGCCTCCTCGGTCGGCAGCGAGCAGGCCGCCCGCACGTGGTGCTCGCGGGCCTGCGAGGTGTCCTGCTCGGCCAGGGCCGCGTCCAGCTGGTCGCGGTCGACGGCCCCGAGCTCGGCGAGCCGGACCAGGATGCGCCAGCGCAGGTCCAGGTCGGGTGCCGTACCGGAGGGCAGGTCGCCGCCGAGCCAGCGTCGCAGCCGGGCTTCCCCGGCGGTGCCCACCGCGAGACGCAGCGCGGCCAGCTGCAGGCTCGAGCCGGGCTCCGCGGTCTCCAGCCGGCGAGCGGCCGCCTCGTGCACCCGGGCGCGTCCTCCGGCCGGGTCGTCCAGGAGCAGGTCGACGATCCCCGCGACGGCGAAGCGGCCGACCGCCGTGACCGCCTGGTCGTGCCCCTCGGTGGGCAGGCCCGCGACCACCAGGTCCAATGCGGTTCCCGGAGCGAGGAGTCCGTTGCGCGTGCTGTCGCGCACGGCGCTCCACACCGCGGCACGCATCAACGGGTCGGTCATCGCGGGCAGCAGGTCCGGCAGGGCCGCCAGCGTCGGCTCGTTCAGGCCCAGGCGCGCGAAGGTCTCCTGCTGCGCGTCGAGGACGACCGGTGATGTGCCGTCGCCAGGGACGACAACGCCGTCGCCCCGGACCACGAGCTGCTCGACCAGCCAGTCGTCCGCCCCCTGGCCGGGCGCGTGCGCGGCGACGTGCAGGGCGTGCTCGCGCTCCGCAGGGTAGGCCGGGGGCGCGATTCGACGTACCGCGGCGCCGCCTGGCCCGCGGTCGACCTGCAGAAGGTCGATGCCAGGCGTGAGCAGCCAGCCTTCGATGAACGGGCCGAGGTCGCCGGCCCCCGCCTCCTCCCACGCGGCGAACAGGTCACGCATGGTCGCGTTGCCGAACCGGTGCGCCGCGAAATGGCGGCGGACGCCGTCGAAGAACACCTCGTCGCCGA
The DNA here is from genome assembly GCA_963816325.1 of uncultured Actinomycetota bacterium. Taxonomy (GTDB): domain Bacteria; phylum Actinomycetota; class Actinomycetes; order Propionibacteriales; family Nocardioidaceae; genus Nocardioides_B. The sequence continues at coordinate 126,455 of CAWFKC010000004.1, forward strand.
GGCGGGCGTTCAGCTGCTTGAGCACGGCGGCGCCCTTGGCGTAGCTGATCCCGTCGAAGTTCTCGAGTGCCTCGGCCGCGTCCTTCGCGCCGTTCCCGGCCACCGGATGGGTGCTCGGCCGCTGGTCGCTGGCCACCCCCCAGGCCATCCGGTCGTAGGCACCGCTCACCCAGCCGTCGCGGAACCGTGTCGCGTCCGCGGCCACCCGGTGCCCCATGTACTCCGCGAACGACTCGTTGAGCCACAGGTCGTCCCACCACCGCATGGTGACCAGGTCGCCGAACCACTGGTGGGCCATCTCGTGCGCCACCACCATGGCCCGCTCGCTGCGCTCGGCCTCGGTGACCGCGGTGGTGAACACGAACTGGTCGCGCAGCGTGACGCAGCCCGGGTTCTCCATGGCGCCGGCGTTGAACTCGGGCACGAACGCCTGGTGGTAGTCGCCGAAGACGTAGCGGACCCCGAACAGCCGGTGCAGCTCGTCGAAGCACTGGCCGGTGACCGTGAACAGCTCCTCGGCCTCGCAGTCGAGGTGCGGGGCGAGGCTGGCGCGGGCCGACAGGCCGAGCGCGATCCCGTCGTGCTCGGCGGTGAGCACGTGCAGCGGCCCGGCCACCACGGTCATGCCGTAGGTGGGCATGGGCTCGGTGGTGGCCAGCTCCCAGTGTCCGGGCTCGGTCTGCGTCGCGCGGCCGTTGCCGCGCAGCACCCAGTCGCGGGGTACGTCGACCCGCACGGTGAACGGCGCCTTGAGGTCCGGCTGGTCGAAGCAGCCGAAGACCCGGGGCGCGGCATCGAGGAACGACATCGCGTAGACGTAGCTCCGGCCGTCCGCGGGGTCGACCGCGCGGTGCATGCCCTCACCGTCGTGGCTGTAGGCCATCCGCGCCTGGACCACGAGCTCGTTCTCCCCCGCGTCGGGTCGCAGCGGCAGCCGGCCGTCCCGCCAGGCGTCGGTGGGCAGCGTCGTCCCGTTGAGGCGTACGGCGTCGAGCTGCTCGGCCTTGACGTCGACGAAGGTCTCTCGGCTCTCGCGCGCGGTGAACCGGACCACCGACCGGGACAGGAACGTGCGGTCGTCGCCGGTGAGATCCAGCGAGACGTCGTACGACCGGACGGAGAGCAGGTCGGCGCGGGCGCGCGCCTCGGCGCGGGTGAGACTGGGCATGACCGGACGCTAGGGGACGGCCGGGCCCCCGGCGAGCGAACACGCGCAGCTTCGGCCGTCCGAGGTTTGGACCGGACGCGCCGTTTGCCCGGTCGTGATGTTTCGGCAGGGGAGACCGGGGTAGGCGTCCACGCCGTGTGGGACTACCTGAGCGGCGAGCGGCACAACCTCCTGTACAGCGCCTACCAGCACCTGAGCATGGTGGTGCAGGCGGTGGCGCTCGCGACCGTCATCGCTCTCGTGCTCGCCGTCGTCGTGACACGCGTGCGCAGACTCGAGCCGCTCGCCAACGCGATCAGCGTCGTGGGACTGACGATTCCCTCGTTCGCGCTGCTCGGGCTGCTGCTGCCGCTGCTGGGGATCGGTGTCGCGGCCGCGTTCCCGGCGATCACCTTCTACGCGGTGCTGCCGATCCTGCGCAACGCCGTCGTCGGCCTGGCCGGCGTCGACAAGACCCTGCTGGAGTCCGCCCGGGGGATGGGCATGAGCGCGGCCGCGGTGCTGCTGAAGGTCCAGCTCCCCCTGGCGTGGCCGGTGGTGCTCGCCGGTATCCGGGTCTCTGCCCAGATGTCGATGGGCGTGGCGGCGATCGCGGCGTACGTCCTGGGTCCGGGTCTGGGCAGCTACATCTTCACCGGGCTGGCGCAGGTCGGCGGCGCCGACGCCGTCCACTCCGCGCTGACCGGGACGGTGGGGATCGTCATCCTCGCGCTCCTGCTCGACGGGATCCTGCTCCTGTTCGCCCGCCTGACCACCTCGGAGGGAATCCGTGCCTGAAACCGACAGCACCGTCAGCGGGGTCGACCTGACCCTCAAGGACGTGGTCAAGAAGTACCCGGGGCAGCAGGTGGCCGCCGTCGACGGGCTCTCGCTGCACATCCCGGCCGGCGAGATCGTGATGTTCGTCGGGCCGTCGGGCTGCGGCAAGACCACCTCGCTGAAGATGATCAACCGGCTCATCGAGCCCACCTCGGGCACCATCGACATCGGTGGCGAGGACGTCCGGAGCAAGAACGTCGACCAGCTGCGGCGCCACATCGGCTATGTCATCCAGGGCGGCAGCCTGTTCCCGCACATGACGGTCGCGGAGAACATCGCGCTGGTGCCCAAGCTTCTCAAGTGGGACGGCCAGCGGGTCGCGGACCGGGTCGACGACCTGCTGGAGCTGGTGGGCCTGGACCCGAGCCGCTACAAGGACCGTTACCCGCGCGAGCTGTCGGGCGGGCAGCAGCAGCGCGTCGGGGTGGCACGAGGCCTGGCGGCCGACCCGCCGGTGGTGCTCATGGACGAGCCGTTCGGCGCGGTGGACCCGATCACCCGCCAGCGGCTGCAGGACGAGCTGCTGAGCATCCAGGAGGAGCTCGGCAAGACCATCGTGTGCGTCACCCACGACATCGACGAGGCGATCAAGCTCGGTGACCGCATCCTGATCCTGCAGGAGGGTGCGGAGATCGCCCAGTACGACACCCCTGAGGGGATCCTCGCCGCTCCGGCGAACCGGTTCGTGGAGGACTTCGTCGGCGCCGGCTCCACTCTGAAGCAGCTCTCCCTGCTGCGGGTCAGCGACCTCGAGCTGCGCGAAGCGACGACCGCCCGCGTCGGCGAGCGCTCGGCCGAGGCCGTCGCCCGCGCGAAACGCAACGGCGACCAGGCAGTGATCGTCATCGACGAGCGTCGCCGGCCGCGGGCCTGGGTGTGGTTGCGTGACCTGCGCGACCACGACACGGTGAAGCCGCGCGGCGAGGACGAGCTGATCTGCGTGGACCGCCGGGCCACCCTCAACGACGCGCTGGACTCGATGCTGACGTCCGGGTACGGCGGGGTGGTGGTGACCGGCCGGCGCGACGAGTACCTCGGCGTCGTGGACTTCGAGCGGGTGACCGAGCTCGTGCAGGCCACCCAGGCCACCCATGCGGAGGCAGACCGAGAGGCGGACGGCGCCGACCGGCAGTCCGGCGGGGAGTTCGCCGGAGCCGACGGCGCCCGGGGAGGAACGTCGGCATGAGCGGGATCGAGACCACGGTCGACCCGGCGCTCGAGTCTCCCACCGGCCCGGCTCCGGGCCCGGCGGCGCGGCGACGCACCCGCCGGCTCGACCGGGAGACGCTGACGCTGCTGACCGGCCTGCCGGTGGTCGTGACCGTCGTGTTCGTCGGGTGGGTGGTGTGGCGCCTGAACGCCAACCTGGACTCGATCGAGGCGCGCCCCCTCGCCTGGGGCAACCTCGCCCACCTGACCTGGCAGCACGTGCAGATCACCCTCGTCGCCTCGGGGATCGTGGTGGCCGTCGCGGTACCCCTCGGGATCGCGGTGACCCGCCCCCGGCTGCGGCGGGCCGCGCCGGTCGCGGTCGGCCTGGCGAACATGGGGCAGTCGGCGCCTGCCATCGGGCTGATCGTGCTGCTCGCGCTGTGGTGGGGCTTCGGCTTCTGGAGTGCGGTCGCCGCGCTGGCCTTCTACGGCGTGCTGCCGGTGCTGCGCAACACCATCGCCGGGCTCGAGTCGGTCGACCCGGCGCTGACCGAGGCGGCTCGCGGGATCGGCATGTCCAACCTTCGAGTGCTGCTGCGCGTCGAGCTGCCGCTGGCCATCCCGGTGATCATGGCGGGCGTGCGCACCTCCCTGGTGCTGGTCGTCGGCACCGCCACCTTCGCGACGTTCGTGAGCGCCGGTGGCCTCGGCAGCCTGATCACCACCGGCGTGGAGCTGTTCCGCTTCCCGGTCCTGGTCAGCGGCGCGCTGCTCGTCGCGCTGCTGGCGCTGGCGGTGGAGTGGGTCGGCCGCGTCCTGGAGGCGCTCGTGCGCCCGAAGGGGCTGTGACCGTGACTGGCTCGAACCGCGTGCGTGCTCTGCTTGCCCCCGTGCTGGGGGTGGTTTCCGCGCTCCTGCTCTCGTCGTGCGGGTTGGGCACCGCCGGAGGCTTCACCCCCTCGGGCGAGCTGGCCGGCCCGCTGTCCGACGTACCCTCCCTCGACGGCGCGAGCATCGCCGTCGGCTCCAAGAACTTCACCGAGCAGCTCGTGCTCGGCAAGATGGCGGTCATCCTGCTCAAGTCCGCGGGTGCGGACGTGAAGGACTACACCAACATCCCGGGCAGCGCCAGCGCGCGGCAGGCCGAGCTGACCGGCGACGTCGACATGCAGTGGGAGTACACCGGCACCGCGTGGATCCAGTACCTCGGCCACGCGAACGGCATCCCCGACCAGCAGAAGCAGTACGACGCGGTCCGCAAGGAGGACCTGCGCAACAACGACCTGGCCTGGTTGAAGCCCGCGCCGATGAACAATACCTACGGCTTCGCCGCCGCGGCCGAGACCGCGAAGAAGCTCGGGGTCACGAAGCTGTCGCAGATCAAGAACCTCCCGGTGAAGGAGCAGACCTTCTGCGTGGAGTCGGAGTTCCGCAGCCGCAACGACGGCTTCGAGCCGATGCTGAAGGCCTACGGGATGTCGATCAAGGACCTGCCCAGCAAGAACGTCAAGACGATGGCGACCGGTGCCATCTACGCCGCCACCGACAAGGGCGCCTGCAACTTCGGGGAGATCTTCACCACCGACGGCCGGATCAAGGCGCTGAACCTGCTGGTCCTGAAGGACGACCACCAGTTCTTCCCCAACTACAGCGTCTGCCCGGTGATCCGCGAACCGGTGCTGCAGGAGCACCCGCAGCTGCGTGCCCTGTTCGATCCGGTGGCCGCCAAGCTGGACAACGACACGCTGCAGACCCTGAACGCCCGCGTGGACGTCAAGGGTGAGAAGCCCGCCGACGTCGCCTACTCCTGGCTGCAGCGGCAGGGCTTCGTCACCTGAGCCGGGCGCGGGTAGCCGGCGGGTAAGGATCCGAGACGTCCCGTTCCCGGAACATCCCGCTGCACGGAACATCCCGCTCCCCGAGACGTCCCGCGGTCCGAGACGTCCCGGTGGCCGCCGCCGACGGCAAGGGAGCATGGGGCGCATGAGCGCAGACCCGCAGGAGGATCCCGTCGCCCGGTTGAGCCGGTTGCGCGCCAGCATCGACAACCTGGACGCGGCCCTGGTGCACCTGCTCGCGGAGCGGTTCAAGTGCACCCGCCAGGTGGGGCAGCTGAAGGCGCGTGCCGGGATGCCGCCCGCCGATCCGGCGCGGGAGGCCTACCAGATCGACCGACTGCGCGCGCTCGCGGACAGCTCCGGGCTCGACCCGGCCTTCGCCGAGAAGTTCCTCGGGCTGATCGTCGACGAGGTCATCCGCAACCACGAGGCGATCAAGTCCTCGACGACTTCCTAGCCGGACACGCCACCGGTTTCCTCCCCGGGCCGCGGGACGCGCTACCATCGAAGCAGCACCGGTCGATGAGGCTGCTGGTCCGATGACCCTTGGTTCGGCGGCCGGTGGAAAGGCTCCCGGCCGTGGTCGGGGGTCGTAGGTCCCACCTTCAGAGCGGGGCGGCTGTTCAAGAGCTCGGTCGTCGCTGCACCGCTGTGGGGCCGTGTCGCGGGGTGGAGCCTCGGGCCGAGCGCCCGGCGCCACGCCGCCCGGGCCGCACCTGCGTGCGGCACCAGGCTCCGTGCATCCCTGCGCGGGGCAGGTCAGAGGAGGAGTCTGTGGCTCGACGAGGCCAGCGCCCATCGGCTGCTCGCCGTACCGCGCCGCGCGCCCAGCGCCGGGCGCGCGACCTGGACAACGACGGCATCCTGCCGGTGCTGGCCCGCGCGGTGCGCGAGGTCGAGGCGGCCGTCGAACGCCGCTCGGTGATGCCCTCGGTGCGCACCAAGTTCCAGGTGGTCGCGCTGCTCGTGCGCGACGAGCGTGCCCGGGTGAAGGTCGACGACGCCCTGAACGACGCGCAACGCGCCGCCCAGCTGAAGCGTCTGGACGGCATCGCGACCATCCTCGCCCAGACGGCCGCGCGCGACACCTCGCTGTTCTCCCTGCTCGCCGAGGACGCCGAGGTCTCGGCAGCGGCGCGTGAGCTCAAGCGGGACATGATGAAGGCGGCCGGGCTCGAGGTCCCCGCCGAGGAGCTTGCGCCGACGCCGGAGCAGGTGCCGCCGGCCGCCGCCGAGCGGCAGGTGGTGCCGCAGTCGGTCGTCTCCCGCCAGCTCGCCAACCCGTTCCTCCCGCCCGACTTCAGCGCGGTCGAGCAGGCGAAGCCGCAGGCGCGTCGCCTGGCGAGCTGGGAGCTGCTGGGACCGTTGTTCCGGTCGTTCGAGTACGCCGGGAAGGGCGCGTCGGCGTGCATGCAGCTGCCGGAGCCGACCGACCTGAAGGCTCCCGGCCGCCTCGACCTGATGCTGCACCAGGCGCAGGTCGTCGCCGCGGCCGCCGAGGGGCACCGCAGCTTCCTGCTCGCCGACGAGCCAGGCCTGGGCAAGACCGCCCAGGCGCTCCTCGCCGCCCAGGCCGCGGACGCCTACCCGCTGCTGGTGGTCGTGCCGAACGTGGTCAAGGCGAACTGGGCGCGGGAGGCCGGCCTGTGGACGCCGAAGCACGCCGCCACGGTGATCCACGGCAACGGGGAGAACATCGACGGCTTCGCCGACATCGTGGTGGTGAACTACGAGGTCCTCGACCGCCACGTGGGCTGGCTGGGCGGCCTCGGCTTCCGCGGCATGGTCGTGGACGAGGCGCACTTCATCAAGAACAAGACCTCGCAGCGTTCGCAGAACGTGCTGCACCTGTCCGAGCGGGTCCGTGCCCGCAGCGCGCGACCGCTGCTGATGGCGCTGACCGGCACTCCGCTGATCAACGACATCGAGGACTTCCGGGCGATCTGGCAGTTCCTCGGCTGGATCGACGACAAGAAGCCGCTTCCCGAGCTGATGGGGGCGCTGGAGGCCACCGGGCTCGACCCGACCGACGCGGGCTTCTACCGGGCCGCCCGCAACTGCGTGGTCGACATGGGCATCGTGCGACGCCGCAAGGCCGACGTCGCCAAGGACATTCCCGCCCGGCGGGTGGCCGACCTGCCGGTCGAGCTCGACGACGAGGTGGGGCGCGGCATCCGGGCGGCCGAGCAGGAGCTCGCCCGCCGTCTCGTCGCCCGCTACGAGACCGCGCTCGCCAACCGCGGCGGCGACGCCGCGAGGGACCCGATCGACCACGACCTGGTGCGCCAGGTGGCGACCTGGGAGCGCGAGAGCAAGGCGGCCGAGACCGGCGAGAACGTCTTCGGCATGATGCGCCGCATCGGCCAGGCCAAGGCGGGGCTGGCCGCCGACTACGCCGCACAGCTGGCGCGAAGCGTCGGCAAGGTGGTGTTCTTCGCCAAGCACGTCGACGTCATGGACGCGGCCGAGGACCTCTTCGAGCGGCGTGGCATCGCCCACGTCTCCATCCGGGGCGACCAGAGCCGTACGGCGCGCGAGAAGAGCATCGACGCCTTCGTCCACGACCCCGACGTCGCGGTCGCGGTCTGCTCGCTGACCGCTGCCGGGGTGGGCCTGAACCTGCAGGTCGCCTCCGACCTGGTGCTCGCCGAGCTGTCCTGGACCGACGCCGAGCAGACGCAGGCCATCGACCGGGTGCACCGGATCGGTCAGGAGCAGCCGGTCACCGCCTGGCGCATCATCGCCGCGCAGACGATCGACACCAAGATCGCCGAGCTGATCGACAGCAAGGCCGGGCTCGCGTCCCGCGCGCTCGACGGGTCCGGCGAGGAGGTCGGGGCCTCTGCCGACGTCCAGCTCGAGGCGCTGGTCGCCCTGCTCACCGAGGCGCTGTCCGGCTGATCGCCCCGGACGCGGCAACTTGGGACGGAGGTCCCTGGCGCCGACCCGGTGGGCTGCCCGAGGCTGGCTGCAGGAGGGCAAAATGAGCGAAGAGCAGCAGACCACCACGAGACGGGTCGTCGTCGGCGTCGACGGTTCGCCCAGCTCGCTGGCGGCCCTCAAGTGGGGAGCGCAGGTCGCCGCCACGCTGGGAGCGACCGTGCACGCGGTGATCGCGTGGCAGTACCCCACCACCTACGGCGCCGCCGTCTACCTGGGCGACTGGCGACCGGACGTCGACGCCGAGAAGGTGCTGGAGGAGGCGCTCGACGAGGCGTTCGGCGCGCAGCGGCCGCCCGGCCTGGTCACCTCGGTCGCCCCGGGCACGGCGCGGGAGGTGCTGCTCGAGGCGAGCCGGGGCGCGCAGCTGCTGGTCGTCGGCAGCCGCGGCCACGGCGGCTTCGCGGGCCTGCTGCTCGGGTCGGTCAGCGCGGCCTGCGCGGAGCACGCGTACTGTGCGGTGCTCGTGGCCCGCGGGAACCCCGGGGACGTTGCCGCCTGAGTGCCCCGAGTGCCCTGAGTGCCCGAGTGGTCCTGATTGCCTGAGTCGGCTGAGTGGATGAGTCGGCTGAGTGGATGAGCGAGCTGGGCAGCCGCGCCTCACTCAGCACACCGGCGCTCAGGACACCGTGAGCCGGTCCTCGCCGTCACCGGCTTCCGCGTCGCCGTCCTTCTTGCCGTCGTCACCGTCGGCGGCCGGCGCGGACGCGGACTCCGACTGCTTGGCCAGCAGAGCGATCCCCGCGCACATGGTGAGGATGGCGAGCACCTCGACGGCCACCGCCCAGGGTGCGGCATTGACCGTCTCGCCGAGCCAGAGCAGCCCGATCGCGATGGCCACCAGCGGGTCGCCCAGCGTGATCACCGCGACCGGCGCGGCGAGCGCGCCCGGTTTGAGGGCGTTCTGGGTCAGCAGCACGCCCGTGACCCCGGTGGCGATCGCGCAGTAGAGCTCCCAGCCCTGCAGCGGCGCGAGGATTCCGCCGTGCTGCAGCTGGCCGGTCACCACCTTGGTGAGGCCGGCCGTGACGCCGTACACCGTGCTGGCTGCGGCCGCGAACGCGACGGCGCGCAGGTTGCCGCGCGTGGCGTAGGCGGCACCGAGGAAGATCGCGAGCAGCACCGCAACCGCCGTCCACAGCGCCACGACCTCCCCGCCCGTGATGCTCGAGCCCCCGGCGGTCGGACGGCCCACGCCGATGAAGACGCTGAGGGCGACGACGCACAGCAGTGACCCGCCCACGCCGAGGCGTCCGGGACGGCTTCGCGCCGACCAGGCCTGGAGTCCGACGGTGATCGGCAACGACATCACCAGCAGCGGCTCGACGAACACCAGCGTGCCGAACGCCAGCGCCACGGCCTGGAGCAGGAAGGCGGAGACGTCGAAGACCTGGCCGAAGAGCCACCGCTTGTGCCGGAGCAGGCTGGGCACGTCCGAGAGGGAGATCGAGTCCCCGGCGAGGTCCTTGTCCGCGCTCTGCTGGAGGTACGCCGCGAGGCTGTTGCTGCCCGCTGCGCCGAGCGCGGCGAGGATCGCCACGACCACCATGGACGCACACCACCTTCCCGGCCGGGAGCGGCCGTCTGAGGTACCGGTTCCCCGAACGGGCTTTGCTACGCGCCGGGGACGGTGAGGAGGCGTACGGCGTCGCGGTGCCCGCTCAGCCCACGGGCACGGCGTCGACCTGGTCGGCCCGCGGCCACGGCCGGGCCGACTCCAGCTCGAACCCGAGCTCGAGCAGCGTGCGCTCGTCGCCGAGGTCGGCCGAGAGGTGGCCGCCGATCGGCAGGCCCGTGCGCGAGCGGCCCACGGGCAGGGCGAGCGCCGGGCCGCCGGCGGCGTTGTTGAGCGGGGTGAAACCGACGTAGGTCTGGATGCGGGGGAACAGCTCGTCGAACGGCAAGGTGGGCGCGAGCTCGCCGAGGCGGGGGGTGGTGTGTGCGAGGGCGGGGGAGAGCAGCACGTCGGAGCGGGTGAACAGCGCGCGGTAGTCGCGGGTGCTGCAGCGCAGCCGGCGCACGGCCCCGGGCAGCTTGCGCAGCCGGCTGCGACACATGCCGGCCAGCCCGCGCGTGAGCTCCTCGGTGCGCGCCACCTCGAAGTCCCGCCCGAACGCGAAGCGGCCGGTGCTGCAGATGAGGAGCCCGAGCATCCCCCAGTAGAGGCTGAAGTCCTCGGCGAACTGCTCGGTGGCGGGCGGTGGCACCTCCTCGACGTGGTGGCCGAGGTCCTCGAGCAGCGCGGCGGTGTCCCGCACGGCGGCCCGGGTCTCCTCGTCGGTCGGCGTGCCGGTGACGGAGTCGAGCACCAGCCCGATGCGCAGCCGGGTGCGGCTCGGGCCGGTCACCTCCCGCACCGGTGGGAGTGAGCGGTTGCGCCGGCGGGCCTCCGCCGCGGCGAAGAACGCCGCGGTGTCGCGCATGGACTGGGTCAGCACACCCTGGCTGACGATCCGCACCGGCAGGCGGGTGTCGTTGGGGTCGGGGACCAGACGGCCGCGGGTGGCCTTGAGGCCGACGAGCCCGCAGGCGGCCGCCGGGATCCGCAGCGAGCCGCCGCCGTCGTTGCCGTGGGCGAGCGGCACCACGCCGGCCGCCACCAGCGCGGCCGCGCCTCCGGAGGACGCGCCCGCCGAGTGCCCGGGATGCCACGGGTTGCGCACCGGCGGCGCGTCCGCGAACTCGGTGGACGCGCTCAGGCCGAACTCCGGCATCCGGCTCTTGCCGAGCACCTCCAGCCCCAGCGCCCGCAGCTGCGTGACGACCGGGCTGTCCGTGCCGGCCGGCCGGGCGGTGAACGCGCGGGAGCCCTGCGTCGTGGGCAGGCCGGCCACGTCGACGTTGTCCTTGACGTAGGTGGGCACCCCGGCGAAGGGCCCCGTCCGGTCCCTGTCCCGGGCGTCCCGGGCGTTCCCGGCGTCCCGGGCGTCCGGAGTGCTCCCGGTGCGCTGGGTGCTGGCCCGGTCCGTGGCGCCGGTGCACGCGACCGCCTCCAGCAGCGGCTGGACCAGCTGCGCGCGGCGCAGCGCCGCCGCACGCACCTCGCCGGCGCTCACCTCGCCGGAGCGGATCCGGGCGGCCACCTCGAGGGCGTCACCGGTTCCGAGTGCGTCGTCGCCGAACGCGTGGACCGGGCGTGTGCGCGTCATGCCCCCGATCATGCCGGTGGCCGGCGACCGGCTACTTCTTGGGTCGCCGGCTGCCGCCGTGCCAGTCCTCCTGCACGCCGACCTCGCCGGGGTCGACCCCGAGCGCGGGCAGCTGCGGCCGTTCGCGCAGGCTGCGCTTGAGCTCGGCGAAGCCGGGGAAGGCGGCCAGACCGACGACGTGGTCCCACAGGCGTGCCGCGTCCTGCTCGTCGGGCAGCCGGCTGATCACCGGCCCGAAGAACGCCAGGCCCTGCGGCGGGTCGACGTGGATGATCGGCGTGCCGACGTCCTTGCCGGTCAGCGCCAGCGCCTCGTCGGTCTCCTCTCGCAGCTCGAGGTCGAGGCTGTCGTCGTCGAGCGCGGCCACCAGGTGCTCCGGCAGCCCGGCCTCGGCCAGCGCGGGGCGCACGAACTCCGCGGTGCCGCGGTGGTCGGTGACTGCGCCGTCCGGTTGCTCAAGCTGGTCGGCCTGGTCCGTCTGGTCGGCCTGGTCCGTCTGGTCGGCCTGGTCCGTCTGGTCGGGCCGGTCCGTCCGGTCGGTCCGGTCGGGCTGCCCGCGCCGCTCGCGCCAGGTGCCGGGCGCCGACTCGAAGATGCGCCGGCCGAGCGCGTCGTACAACGGGCCGACGGCCTCGCGACCGTGCTCCGCGCGCACCCGGGCCGCCACCCGCAGCAACCGGAGGCCCGCGGTGTGCCCGGCTTCGTACTCCGGCGGGAAGTGGCTGTCGTAGTCCACGTGCGCGTTGAGCAGACGCAGCGAGATGAAGCGCCAGTCCACGGCGTAGTCGCGCTGTGCGGTCACCATCCGCACCCACTTGCTGGTCATCCAGGCGAAGGGGCAGACGGGGTCGAAGTAGAAGTGGAGATCGGCGCTCATCTGCGGTGAGTACCCGCGCCGGCGCCCGGCATTCGGGCCTGGCGCCCGAGCTCGGCGCCCGAGTCAGACCCGGATTCGCAGGTAGGGCTGTCCGTCTGGAGTCGTGTGGCTGTTTAGCGGTGCCGGGGGTCGGTCTCGGCTGGGCGGGCATGCTGACGCCCCGGGGGTGTCGCTCCGGGTACGCGGGTTCCGAGGTCTTTCGGGTCGTGGTGGTCAGGCTGCGGGGACGAGTTCTCGCAGTCGCGCGAGGGCGGCGGCGAGCCGGTGGTCACCGGGCGGTAGCCGCAGGATGGTGCGGCGGGCGTGGCGCAGGACGCGTCCGGGCAGGCAGATCAGTTCGCGGCGGAGCCGGTGGAGGTGGGCGCGGCCGCGACCGTCGCCGTGGTCGAGCCCGGCGAGCTCGTGCAGCCAGGCCGAGAGGTTGACCGCGAGCAGGGCTCCCCACATCCAGGCGGTGTTGACCGCCGGGTAGCCGGAGGGCAGGTGACGCAGCGCGGCGCCGTGTTTGGCGTCGCGGATGCGGTCTTCGATGTCGGTGCGGTGTCGGTACCAGGCCTCGACCTGGCGGGCTTTGTCCGGTGTGGAGACGTCGAGGTTGGTGACGATGAACGAGTACGCCCAGACCTGGTCGGTGAGCCCGTCGAGGGCCAAGGTGAGCTGGTCGGCCGGGATGGTGCGGCGCCGGCGGGCACGGGGGTCACGTGAGATCACCGCGGCGTCGTGACGCACCCGGCGGATCAGGCACCGGGTGCCGGCCGGCCAGCCGCCGGGGACGTAGTCGGCGACCGCGACCTGCGCCCCGGGCATCCCGGTCGCGTCGCTCCAGGCGTCCTCATCGACGCTGGCCGCGGCCCGCCAGGTGGCGGGGTTACGAGTCGCGCCGATCGCGAAGTCGCCTCCGGCGGCGAGGATGGCCTCGGCCAGGTCCTTGGTGAAGTAGCCGATGTCACCGCGCACCCGGAACCGTCCGTGCCCGGGCGCGGCAAGGTCCAGGGCCCGCAACGCCCGGCCGAACAGGTCGACCACACCGGCGCGGGGATCCTCATCACCGGCGAGCAGGTCGGCGGCCAGCACCACGCCGGCCTCGGCCCAGCAGGCCAGATGCGGACGCCCGGCACGCTGGCCCTTGTAGTTGTAGGCCACCCCACGCTTGCGGGATCCGTAGACCTCGACGTCGGTGGCGTCCAGATCCAGCGTCGGCGCCGCGACCAGCTGCCGGCGACGCGCCGGAGCCAGGCGGGCCAGCATCCGGCCGGTGACCTGCCCGATCGCCGCCTCGACCGCCTGCCACCGGCTGGCATCGAACCGCTTGGCCAGCGTCGCCGCGGTCGTCGAAGGCGCGGTCAGCACCGGAGCCAGCCGGGCACCAGCGGCATCGGCGCGGCGTCGATCCAGCCCGATCAGGAAGTCCTCACCGGCCAGCTGCGCACAGGCCACCCCGAGGAGGAACTCACCACCAGACAAGCCGCGGGAGCGCTGCTTGATCGGCCCGATCGCGGCGTCAAACGCCGCGACGATGCCCAGACGGTCGACCAGCTCGGTCACCGCCACCATCCCCGCCGCCGGTGTCAGGTCCGGATCAGACTCGCCGATCACAACCTGGCCACCACGCCCACGAACACGCCGTACTCTGTTCACCCTGCAGGTGCCTTTCCTCGGCCCGAGATCTTTGGCTTCGACAACCGCGATCTTGCCGAAACCAAAGGCACCTGCTCCATTTCAACCCACCGTGTCGCCGGCCTTACCTGCGAATCCGGGTCAGATCCCCAAGCCAGGCGCCGAGCCGGGCGCCGAGCCGGGCGCCGGGGACCAACGCCCCTTTCGACGTGCGACGCCCGGGCGGTGGCCAGGAGGCGGAGACCCCAGCGAGGGCTCGCTGCAACGCGCGGCCCGGAAGGAGAGGCCATGAGCATGATGAGGCACGAGCGTCCCGGCTGGCCGTTGGACGTGCCGTGGGGCGAGGACCGCCTCGACCAGATGCGGCGTGACATGTTCCGGGGCGTGTTCGCGGGCGAGGGCCTTGAGCGACTCGGCGAGGGCCGCGGCGGGATCCGGGCGGAGGAGTACGTCGAGGACGGCACCTGCGTGATCCGCGCCGAGCTGCCCGGGGTCGACCCCGCCGAGGACGTGGACATCAGTGTCGACGAGGGCACCCTGCGGATCAGCGAGCACCGGGCGGAGCGCAGCGAGGAAGATGATCGTGGGCGTGGGCGTGGGCGCCAGCCGGGTCCGGGACCTGTTCGAGCAGGCCAAGCAGGCGGCACCGTCGATCATCTTCATCGACGAGCTCGACGCGGTGGGGCGCACCCGGGGCAGCGGCGTGTCGCTGAGCGGGCACGACGAGCGGGAGCAGATCCTCACCGAGATGGACGGCTTCACCGGCAACGAGGGGGTGGTGGTGCTGGCCGCGACCAACCGGCCGGAGATCCTCGACCCCGCCCTGCTGCGCGCCGGCCGGTTCGACCGCCAGGTGGTGGTCAACCCGCCGGACCAGGGCGGTCGCACCCAGATCCTCGGTGTGCACACACAGGGCATGCCGCTGGCGGCCGACGTGGACCTCGTCCGGCTCGCCGCTGCGACCCCGGGCATGGTGGGCGCCGACCTCAAGACCCTGGTCAACGAGGGGGCGCTGCTGGCCGCCCGGCGCGACCACCGCGAGGTCGCGATGGCCGACTTCACCGACGCCCTCGAGAAGGTGGTGCTGGGGACGGCGCGCCACCTGATGCTGACCCCGGAGGAGAAGCGACGCCCCGCCTACCACGAGGCCGGCCACGCGTTGCTCGGCATGATCACGCCGGGCGCGGACCGGGTGCGCAAGGTGTCGATCATCCCGCGGGGGGAGGCGCGCGGGGTCACCTTCCAGGCGCCGGAGGTCGAGCGGCACGGCTACCCGAGCTCCTACCTGCGCGGCCGGATCATCGGCGCGCTCGGCGGCCGGGCGGCCGAGGAGGTGGTGCTCGGCGACGAGGAGACCCGGCGCATCATCGAGGAGTGCTACGCCGAGGCGGTGCGGGTCCTCACCGGCCACCGGGAGAGCCTGGAGCGGCTCGCCCGCCGGCTGCTGGTGAAGGAGACCCTCGACGAGCAGGAGGCCTACGCGGCCGCCGGGCTGAGCGTCGCGCGCCCTACTCCCAGGCGGCCACGGCCCGCGACCGGGGAGAGCCCTGCGGCGCCGGGCAGCGACCGGGCGTTGACAGGCCCGGACGCGCAGCGCGGCCCGCCCGGCCAGGAGCCGGTGCTGCCGCCCCAGTAGATTGCCGGGCATGGTGGACTGGCTCAGCAGCCCCGCGCACGCCCGTTGGCTGGAGGCGGAGGGGGACCGGCTCCTCGGGTTCGGCCGTGCCGCGCGGCACCCGCTGGGCTTCGGGTGGCTCGACCGTGCCGGTGTCCTCGACGCGGGTCGGCCCTTCCCGCTGTGGATCACCTGCCGGATGACCCACGTCTACGCGCTCGCGCACTTGATGGGCCGGCCCGGCTCGGCCGCGTTGGTCGACCACGGGCTGGCGGCGCTGGCCGGGCCGTTCCGCGACGCGGCGCACGGAGGCTGGTACACCGCACTCCGCCCGGACAGCCTCCCCGCGCCGCCGCAGAAGGCGGCGTACGAGCACGCGTTCGTGATGCTCGCGGCGGCGAGTGCGACGGCTGCCGGCCGGCCTCGCGCCCGGGAGCTGCTGCGCGAGGCCCTGCGGGTGCATGACGCGCACTTCTGGGACGACGAGCACGGGATGGTCGTCGAGGAGTGGGACGCCTCGTTCTCGCGGCTCGACGGCTACCGCGGCGCCAACGCGAACATGCACACCGTCGAGGCCCTGCTGGCGGCCGCCGACGTGCTCGGCGAGGAGGCCCTGCGGCAGCGGGCGCTGCGCATCGTGAGCCGGGTGGTGGGCGAGCTCGCGCCCGCGCACGACTGGCGCATCCCGGAGCACTTCGACGAGGCCTGGTCGCCCGACCTCGACTACCACCGCGACCAGCCCGCACACCCGTTCCGTCCGTACGGCGCCACGGTCGGCCACTCCCTGGAGTGGGCGCGGCTGACCGTGCAGCTCGGCGCGGCGCTCGGCGACGACGCGCCCGGGTGGTTGGTCGAGCACGCCGGCAGGCTCTTCGAGACCGCGGTGCGTGACGGGTGGGCGGTCGACGGCGCGGAGGGCTTCGTCTACACCGTGGACTGGGACGGCACGCCCGTCGTACGCCAGCGGATGCACTGGGTCGCCGCGGAGGCGCTGGTCGCCGCGGCGGCGCTGTACGCCGCGACCGGTGAGCAGGCCTACACCGACTGGTACCGCACCTGGTGGGACCACGTCGTCGCGCACCTGCGTGACACCGCCCGCGGGTCGTGGATCCACGAGCTGTCCCCGGCCAACGAGCCGAGCGCGGAGACGTGGGACGGCAAACCGGACGTCTACCACGCCTTCCAGGCCACGCTGCTGCCGCGCCTTCCGCTCGCGCCGACCGCGGCCACCGCGCTCGGCGAGGGCCTGCTGGCCTGACTCAGGCGTCCTCGGCGGGCACGGCGTCGGCCTGCCGGAACCGGAACTCGCCGTCGGCGACGCTCACCTCGACGTGGTGCCCGGGCCGGATCTCGCCGCTCAGCAGCAGTCGCGACAGCCGGTTGTCGATCTGACGCTGGATCGTACGGCGCAGCGGGCGGGCGCCGAACTCGCGCTGGTGGCCGAGCTCGGCGAGCCGGTCGACCGCCTCGGGAGCGAGGTCCAGGGTGATGTCCTGGGCGTGCAGCCGGCGGCGGGTCTCGTCGAGCAGCAGCTCGGTGATCCGGCGCAGCTGCTCGTCCTCGAGCTGGCGGAACACCACGATCTCGTCGATGCGGTTGAGGAACTCCGGGCGGAAGCCGTCGCGGAGCCGGCGCATGATCTGCTCGCGCAGCGCGTCGGCCTCCCGGTCGGTGGCGCCCTCGCCGCCGGCCTGGAAGCCGAGGCTGCCGCGGCGCCCCACGATGAGGTCCGAGCCGAGGTTGCTGGTCATGATGACCACGGTGTTGCGGAAGTCGACCGTGCGCCCCTGCGAGTCGGTGAGCCGGCCGTCGTCGAGCAGCTGCAGCAGCGTGTTGAACACGTCGGGGTGCGCCTTCTCGATCTCGTCGAGCAGCACCACCGAGTACGGCCGCCGCCGCACCTGCTCGGTGAGCTGTCCGGCCTCCTCGTAGCCGACGTAGCCCGGGGGCGCACCGACCAGGCGGCTGACCGTGTGCCGCTCCTGGAACTCGCTCATGTCCAGGCGGATCATCCGGTCCTCGTCGCCGAACAGCGACGCGGCGAGTGCCCGGGCGAGCTCGGTCTTGCCGACACCGGTGGGGCCGAGGAACAAGAAGCTGCCGATCGGACGGTCCGGGTCGCCGAGACCGGCGCGGGAGCGTCGTACCGCCTCCGCGACGACCGCGACCGCCTCGTCCTGGCCCACCACCCGTTCGTGCAGCCGCTCCTCGAGCTTGAGCAGCCGCTCGCGCTCCTCCTCGGTGAGCTGGCTGACCGGGATGCCGGTGCTCCGCGCGACGATCTCGGCGATGTCGTCGACGGTGACCTCCGGGACGCCGCTGTCGCCGCCGCGGGCCGCGTCCACGCGGTCCTGCAGGGCGGCGACCTCGTCGCGCAGCGCGGTCGCGCGCTCGTAGTTCTCCGCGCAGACCGCCTCGTCCTTCTCCCGCTGCAGCGCCTCGATCTGCTGCTCGATCTCCCGGACGTCGGTGGTCGGGGTCTTCGTGCGCAGCCGCACCCGCGCACCGGCCTGGTCGATCAGGTCGATGGCCTTGTCGGGCAGGAAGCGGTCGGTGAGGTAGCGGTCGGAGAGCTCCACCGCCGCGACGAGCGCCTCGTCGGTGTAGCGGACCTGGTGGTGCGCCTCGTAGCGATCCCGTAGCCCCTGAAGGATCGTGATCGCGTCGTCCACGGTGGGCTCGGGCACCAGGATCGGCTGGAACCGGCGCTCGAGCGCGGGGTCCTTCTCGACGTTGCGGCGGTACTCGTCGAGCGTGGTGGCGCCGACGATGTGCAGCTCGCCGCGGGCGAGCGCGGGCTTGAGCATGTTGCCCGCCCCCATGGAGCCCTCGGAGCTGCCCGCACCGACGACGGTGTGCAGCTCGTCGATGAACGCGACCAGCTCGTCGCTGTGCTCGCGGATCTCGTCCATCAGGTTCTTCAGGCGCTCCTCGAAGTCGCCGCGGTAGCGGGTGCCGGCGACCAGGCCGGTGAGGTCGATCTGCACCAGCCGCCGCCCGCGCAGCGTGTCGGGCACCTCGCCGTCGACGATCCGCTGGGCGATGCCCTCCACGATCGCGGTCTTGCCCACGCCCGCCTCCCCGATGAGCACGGGGTTGTTCTTGGTGCGGCGCGAGAGCACCTCGATGGTCTGCTCGATCTCCGCGTCCCGGCCGACGACCGGGTCCAGCCGACCCTCGGCCGCCATCGCGGTGAGGTCGCGGCCGTACTCGTCGAGCGTGGGTGTCTGCGAGGCGCGGCCGGCTCCGCCTCCGGCCCCGCTCCCGGGGCCGGTTCCTGCACCGCCGGCGCTCGGTACGGCGCCACCGGCGGCTGCCTGCCGGAGCCGCTCGGGCGTGACCCCGGCGGCGCCCAGGATGCGCCCGGCGTGCGACTCGGGGTTCACCGCGAGTGCGAACAGGATGTGCTCGGGACCGATGTAGGTCGCGCCGAGCGCCCGGGAGATCTGGTGGGCGTCGAGCAGCGCGCGCTTGGCCGCCGGAGTGAGCGTCGGTGGCTCCTGGTGGGCCGGTCCGTCCCCGAGCTGCGACTCCAGCTCCCGGGCCAGGATGTCCGGGTCCGTGCCGGCGCGGGCGAGTAGCTGCCTGGTGGTGTCGTCGTGGGTGGTCGCCCAGAGCAGGTGGACGGCGTCGAGGTCGCGGCTGCCGCCCTCGACGGCCCGCTGGGCCGCTCCGGCGACGAGCACGCGGGACTGCTCGGTGAGCAACCGCGTGAGATCCACGCGGTGCACCGGACGCTGTCCCGGCGCACCGAAGAAGCGCGCGAAGAACTCGTCGAACGGACCGCCCCCGAAGCCGCCGGGGGAGTAGAAGCTGCTCATCGACTCACCTGTTCTCGTCTCTGCTGCTGTTCTGCCGGTTGGTCTGCGGGCTGGGATGCGGGTTGGTCTCCCGGCTGGTCTGGGGAGCTGGTCTCCCGGAGCTGGTCTGGGGAGCTGGTCTGGGGCTGGTTGCGCCGCCCCGTGCCGCGTACCCGATCGGCAGGGGGCGACACGGTGCCGCCTCATCCGCGGTGCTGCCTCGTCCGCCGTGCCCCTCATCCGCGGTGTCGGTGGAAGCGCGCCGAGGGGAACGCCGCGACCTGGTCCCGGGTGACCTTCAGCTGCACCTCGTCGGTGGTGACCCGCGCCACCGCCGAGACCGGGATGGTGACCTCCCGGTGCCCCCACGCATGCCCCTTGTCGAGCACCACGTGGGTGATCGTGTGGTCGCTGTCGAGCACCAGCCCGTCGACGTGGCCGACCCGCTCGCCGTCGCTGCTCAGCACCGGGCTCTCGCGCCGGATCTCGGCGGTGCCGCGCGGGATGCGGTCGAACTCCGTGCTGGTGCGCACCTCCTCGCCGTCCCCGTCCTCGGTGCCGTCCCAATGCGGCACCGAGGCCACCGGCTCGTCGGAGACGAAGTAGGGCCAGGCCAGCACCCGGGCGATGCCGACGTCCCAGCCGTCGTCGAGGTGCGGCCAGCCGTGCAGCTCCAGGAAGTCCGTGTGCTCGACCGTGTCGAGGGCCTCCAGCTCCCCGACGGTCGAGGAGACCACGAGCCGGCCGTCGGCGGAGACCACCGCGTCCACCGGCACCAGCCGGCCACCCTCGCCGTGCGGCTTCACCACCACGTGGGTGACGGCGCCCGCGACCGGGTCCACCACGAGGTCGGCCACCTCCCCGCAAGGGCCGTCGGTAGCGTCCACCGGCATGCCTTCGAAGATCCGCATGGGCCTCCGATCGCCTCGCTGCTGTCCTCTCCAGGCTAGGCAACCGCGACGCCGCGAACACGGGACCTTGGACCCTGTCCGGCGGCGCGCTGCGGGGGCGATATTCGAAGTGGCCTGCGAGACGGGCGAGGGAGCCGAAAGGCTGAGAGGTCGGCATTTCGAGAGATCGGCCGGCGACCCCCAGGAACCTGATCCGGACAATACCGGCGAAGGGAAAACGCCTCGCAGGTCATTTCTGTGCGCGTGGACCACCCCGTCGTCGCCGCTGTCGCTGTCGCCCCCGCCGCTGCCGGGGCCGTTGCCGGGGCCGCTGCCGGGGCCGTGGAGGCCACGGAGGCCACGGAGGCCGCCGAGGACCTAGGACTCTCGCCGCCGGCCGGGCCTGCTGCTTCACTGTGGAGCGTCGGATCGGGAGGGGGCGGGTGTGGGTTTCTTCCGGGTCGCGGCCCTGGATCTCGACGGGACGCTCACCTCGCACGGCGTGCTCTCCGCGACGGCGCTCGCGGCGGTCGCCCGGGCCCGCGCCGACGGCCTGACGGTGGCCCTGGTCACCGGCCGGATCCGCTCCGAGCTCGAGGCGGAGTTCCCCGGGATCGGCGAGCACTTCGACGTCATGGTGCTCGAGAACGGCGCCGTGGTGGTGGTCGCGGGCCGGTCGCGTGCGCTCGCGCCACCACCGGACCCCGTGCTGACCGAGCTGCTCGCCGAGCGAGGCGTGCCCTTCAGGCTCGGAGATGTGCTGCTGGCGGTCGACGGCACCGAGGCCGGCGCGGTGGTCGACGCGATCGCCGAGCTCGAGCTGGACTACCAGGTGCTGCACAACCGCGCCGCGGCCATGGTGCTCCCGGCCGGCGTGACGAAGGGCACCGGCCTGGCCGCGGTCCTCGTCGAGCTCAACCACTCACCGCACAACGCGGTCGCGGTCGGGGACGCCGAGAACGACCTGTCGATGCTGCAGACCGCCGAGGTCGGGGTCGCGGTGGCGAACGCGGTGCGCACCGTGCGCGCGCACGCCGACCTCGTCCTCGACGGCGAGGACGGCGACGGCGTGGCCGCGCTCCTCACCGGCCCGCTGCTCACCGGCGCGCGCCGGTTGTGCCCGCTGCGCCGGTGGGTCGAGGTCGGCAGGTACGACGACGGCAAGCCGGCGCGGGTGCCCGGCAGCCAGGGGCGGGTCCTCGTCACCGGGCCCAGCGGTGCCGGCAAGAGCTACGTCGTCGGGTTGCTGGCCGAACGGTGGGTCCTCGCCGGCTACTCGGTGCTGGTGGTCGACCCCGAGGGCGACCACGTCGCGCTCCAGGAGATGGGCGGGGTGCGCGTGGTCGACGCCGTGGACTACCTGCCCACCCCGCTGGAGCTGGTCTCCTCGCTGCTGCACCCGCTCAGCAGCCTGGTCCTCGACCTCTCCGGGCTGCCCGAGGCCGACAAGCTGTCGTACGTGCGGCGGCTGGCGTCGGTGGGGCGCGCGCACCGCCAGCAGCACGGGGTCCCGCACTGGGTGCTCTTCGACGAGGCGCACCTGCGGGGCGGGCGCGAGCTGGACGCCGAGGGCACCTGGACCCCGCAGAGCGGCTACGTGCTGTCCTCGTTCATGCCCGCGCTGCTGCCGGTCGAGAACGTCGACTGTGCCGACGTGGTGATCGAGCTGACCGACGGGTACGACGCGGCAGAGCTCGGGTTCGGGGAGGCCCACCGGGCAACCCTGCGGCTGGGGTCCTCGACGCCGCGCCCGTTCACGGTCGGGACCCGTCGTACCCCTCATGTCCGGCACCGGCACAAGTACGCCGACGTCCAGCTGCCGGCCGAGCGACGGTTCTACTTCCACGCCCGGCAGGGCGTCCCGGTGGTGGCCGGCACGCTGCAGGAGTTCCGCGCGGCGGTGCGCCAGCTCGACCCCGAGGTGCTGGAGTACCACCTCGAGCGCGGCGACCTGTCACGGTGGCTGGAGCACACCATCGCCGACCGGGACCTCGCCGCGGAGGTGGCCGCGCTCGAGGGCGACCTGGCCGCGCGACGTGCCGCGGACCTGGAGCGGGCCCGCGCCCGCATCGTGCACGCGGTGGGGGACCGGTACCTCCACGAGCGGCGGTCGCCCGACGGTGGTGACTACAGTTCGGCGCCGGAGTCGGCCGCGGGTCCCGGGCACTCCGGGTTCGGGCAGTAGGTGGTCTGCGCCATCTGACCCGGGTTGACCATGGCCTTCTCGTGGTCGAGGTCCTCGGACACGTCCGGGGTGTCGGCGAAGTCGACGGTGGCCACCGCGAGCTCGGTGCCGCAGTGCGGGCACCGGTCCGTCGGGGCGTCGGCTGCTTCGTGCTCGCTCATGCCCCAGGACTACCCGTTCCGGCGGTGGTCAACCCGACCCGCCCTCGCGTGACCTCGCGTGACCTGGCGTGACCTTGGTCCCCCCGGTTCCGTCCGTTCGTCTCTCAGCGCCGGTGCCCGGCGCACGACAGGCTTCATCGCGAGCACCCGGTAGGAAAGGACCCACCATGGCCGTCGACTACGACGCACCGCGCACCCGCAACGAGGACCTCGACCCCGCGTCGATCGAGGAGGTGAAGGCCGCCCACGACCGGCTGGCCGCCCGGGCGGGGACCGGTGACGAGCCGGTGGACGCGGTCGAGACCGACGCGTTCGTGCTGCCGGGCGCTGACCTCTCCGACGAGCTCCTCGTCGTCGAGGTGCAGCCCCAGCGCGCCGACGAGTTCACCTGCCTGGGCTGCTTCCTGGTCCGGCACCGGTCCCAGCTCGTGGACCGCGCGCGAACCCTCTGCGTCGACTGCGCCTGACCTCTCCGGGTCCTCGTCTGACGTTTGCGGTCGGGCGGTCTCCGCGCCACGCTGGGCGGCATGGGCGTCAGCGTGCGGGTACGACGGGTCTACGACCCGGCGCAGGCCGACGACGGCAACCGGGTGCTCGTCGACCGCCTCTGGCCGCGTGGGCTGCGCAAGGCCGACGCCGGTCTCGACGCGTGGCTCAAGGAGGTCGCACCCTCGACCGAGCTGCGGCGGTGGTATGCCCACGCACCCGAACGGTTCGACGAGTTCTCCCGTCGCTACGTCGAGGAGCTGGCCGACCCGCAGCGGGCCGCGGCGCTGGAGCGGCTGCGCGCGCTGGCGGCCGACGGCCCCGTCACGCTGCTGACCGCCACCTCGGCCCCCGACCTGAGCCAGGCCGCCGTGCTCGCCGACGTCCTCGGTGGGCGCCGGTGAGCACGTGGTGAGCCCGCCCCGTGAGCACAGGGGTGGGCACACGTGGGTGAGCCGGGCTCAGTCCTCGCGCGGCGGCTGGGCGGCGACGAGCTCGGTGTCGCTGCCCAGAGCGCCCAGCTTCGCGGCGCCGCCCGGTGAGCCGAGCGGCTCGTCGCGCCCGGGCAGCGTCTCGACGAAGAACCGGGCGTTGTCGTCCTTGTAGGGCTCCAGGTCCTCGGGCAGGTCGTCCTCGTAGTAGATCGCCTCCACCGGGCAGACCGGTTCACAGGCCCCGCAGTCCACGCACTCGTCGGGGTGGATGTAGAGGGACCGGCCACCCTCGTAGATGCAGTCGACCGGGCACTCGTCCACGCAGGCGCGGTCCTTCACGTCGATGCACGGCTCGCCGATCACGTAGGTCACGGTTACGCTCCTCTCCTCAGGCTTTGAACGATACACTTGTAAAAACTATTGCACAGATGGAACGGCCAGGTCCGAGGAGCGGTATGGAGCGCAGCAGTGAGAGGTCGCCCGCGGGGCGAGGCCGGCGCGCCCCGAAACCGCCGCGCCGGATCGCCCGCGAACCCGCCCGACATGGAACGATGACCGGGATGGACACCGACAGCGGACCGCTCGTGGACGACCCGGGGCACGGGCTGGGGCCCACCCGGGCGCGGGTGCTCGCGCTGCTCCAGGACGCCGACGAGCCGTTGACCGCCGCGACGGTGGCCGAGCGACTGGGCCTGCACGCCAACACCGCCCGCTTCCACCTCGACGGGCTCACCGAGGCCGACCTGGTCGTGCGGCAGCGGGAGGAGCGAAGCACTCCCGGTCGGCCGAAGGTGCTCTACCGCGTCGGCTCCGACGCCCCGGACGTCGCGCATCGCAGCTACCGGCTGCTGGCCGAGATCCTGACCAGCTACCTGGCCGACCGGCTGCCGGACCCGGCCTCGTCCGCGGAGGAGGCCGGCCGGGCCTGGGGCAGGTACCTCGCCGCGCCGACGGCCCCGTTCCGCCGGCCCGCCGAGTCCGAGGCGCTCGAGGAGCTGGTCGGCGGGCTCGGCCGGATCGGCTTCGAGTCCCACGTCGCGGAGGAGGGCGACGACCTGCGGCTCGAGGTCAGCCACTGCCCGTTCCTCGAGGTGGCCGAGGGCCACCACGACGTGGTGTGCTCGGTCCACCTCGGGCTCATGCGCGGCATGCTCGAGCAGATGGGCGCGCCGGTAGCCGCCTCAACGCTGGAGCCGCTCGTCGAGCCCAGCCGCTGCCTGGCCCACCTGGACCGCGCGCGCCCCTGACCGCCGACCCGGCGCTTGTGCCGCCCGCAACGGTGCCGACCCGGCGCTTGTGCCGGCCCTGCGTGGCCTTCGCAGCGGAGCAACGGTACGCCGCTCCGCCCTCGATCGGTCCGCGCACGAGGATGGGTCGACGTACTCCCGGCTCGAACCATGCATGGTCTTCACCGGCCTGGGTAGCGGTGCTCCGACCCCGGAGGTGAGCGTGCGAGAACGAGTCCTGGCCCTGGTTCGCGAGGGTGTCAGCTACAAGGAGATCGGTCAGCGGCTGGGGATCCGTCCGGGACTCGCCTACCTGGTGGCCACCGGGCTGTCCGCCGACGGCTCCGACGCCCCGTCCCCGCAGGCGCACGACCGCCCCGGCTTCCTGGGCACCAGCCAGCACCTCGCGAACCCGCAGCCCGCGGACAATCCGACGTCCAAGGAGTCGGTGATCACCTGGATCAAGGGCCGGGTCGCCGCGGACCGGCAGATGCAGGCGGCCGCTGCCGCGCGGACCGCGGAGCCCGGTGAGATCGAGGAGGGCGACGAGACGCCGGACATCGTCGACGTCCTGACCCGCGACCACAACCAGGTCAAGGCGCTGCTCGAGCAGCTCTCGGCCATCCCCGGCAAGCGCATGGGCGGGTCCGACGCCCAGATGTCGGCGCGCAAGTCGATCGTGGACATGGTGGCGGTGAAGCTGTCGAAGCACGAGGCCACCGAGGAGGAGTACTTCTGGCCGGCCGTCCGCCGCGCGCTCCCGGACGGCGACGAGCGCGCCGACACCGCCCTGCAGCAGGAGCAGGAGGGCAAGGACGTCCTGACCCGCCTCGGGAAGCTCGGTGGTAGCGACGAGGAGTTCGACGATCTCGTCGAGAAGCTGACGCTGGCGGCCCGCAAGCACGTGGCCTTCGAGGAGAAGGTCTTCCTCGACGTGCGCGCGCGGGTGCCGCAGGAGGAGCGCGAGGAGCTGGCGGACAAGTTCCGCAACCGGGAGCCGTCGGCGCCGACTCGGCCCCATCCGGACGCACCGGACGCGCCGCCGGCCGACAAGGTCGCCGGCGCGGCCGGCGCGGCGATGGACAAGGCGCGCGACGCGGCCGGGAGCCGCCCGCCCACCGCAAGGGCAAGCCGGCGAAGGGGACCGGCAAGGACGTGGTGACGCCCGAGGACGCCCCCTCGGCGCAGCAGCTGGAAGAGCAGCAGGAGAAGGAGAGCTGACGTGGGAGTGCGGACGTTCATCGAGGGCTGGCCGGTCTTCCGGCAGCTGCAGGGCGAGGACCCGCTCGGCCGTGGCGCCGCGGTCAAGTCCAAGCACAGTGCCACCCTGCAACCGCGCGTCCGCAGCGCCGAGAAGGTGGTCAAGTCCATCTGCCCGTTCTGCGCCGTCGGCTGCGGCCAGAACGTGTACGTCGAGGATGACAAGGTCACCCAGATCGAGGGCGACCCCGACTCGCCGGTCAGCCGCGGCCGGCTGTGCCCGAAGGGCTCGGCCAGCCTGCAGCTGACCACCGGCCCCTCCCGTCTGCACCAGGTGCTCTACCGGCGCCCGCACGGCACCGAGTGGGAGGAGCTCGACCTCGACACCGCGATGGACATGATCGCCGACCGGGTCATCGAGACCCGCAAGGCCTTCTGGCAGGACGAGGTCGACGGCAAGCAGGTGAACCGGACGATGGGGTTCGCCAGCCTGGGCGGCGCGACGCTGGACAACGAGGAGAACTACCTCATCAAGAAGCTCTTCACCGCGCTCGGCGCCATCCAGATCGAGAACCAGGCCCGCATTTGACACTCCGCCACCGTCCCCAGTTTGGGCACCACGTTCGGCCGCGGCGGCGCCACCACCTACCAGCAGGACCTGCAGAACTCCGACTGCATCGTCATCGAGGGCTCGAACATGGCCGAGTGCCATCCCGGTCGGGTTCCAGTGGGTGATGGAGGCCAAGGCGCGGGGCGCGACGATCATCCACGTCGACCCCCGCTACACCCGCACCAGCGCGCTCGCCGACCTCCACGTGCCGATCCGCGCCGGCACGCGACATCGCCTTCCTCGGCGGGCTGATCAACCACGTGCTGCAGAACGACGCCTACTTCAAGGAGTACGTCGTGGCCTACACCAACGCGGCCGACGATCATCACCGAGGACTACGTCGACGCCGAGGACCACGACGGGGTGTTCTCCGGGTTCGACCCGGAGAGCCGCAGCTACGACTTCCACACCTGGCAGTACGAAGGCGCGGAGGTGCAGGCGGCCTCCGGCAAGCGCGACAAGGAGTACGAGGACCGGGTCCGCAAGTCCGGCCGCGGTGAGTCGCACGGCTCGGGGGGCGCCTCGATCGTCGGCGACTTCGCAGCGCGACGAGACCCTGCAGCACCCGCGCTGCGTCTTCCAGATCCTCAAGCGCCACTACGCCCGCTACACCCCGGAGATGGTGGAGCAGCATCTGCGGCATCCCGCAGGACCTGTTCCTCAAGGTCGCGAAGGCGCTGACCGAGAACTCCGGGCGGGAGCGGACCAGCAACTTCGTCTACGCGGTGGGCTGGACCCAGCACACGCGTCGGCGTGCAGTACATCCGCAGCGCGGCCATCCTGCAGACGCTGCTGGGCAACATCGGGCGGCCCGGCGGCGGGATCCAGGCGCTGCGCGGCCACGCCAGCATCCAGGGCTCGACCGACATCCCGACGCTCTACAACCTGCTGCCCGGCTACCTGCCGATGCCGCACGCGCACGAGCACGAGGACCTCGACGACTACATCGAGGCCGAACTCGACGCGACAAGGGCTACTGGGCCGAGATGCGGGCCTACATGGTCAGCCTGCTCAAGGCCTACTGGGGTGCGGCGGCCACGCCGGAGAACGACTTCTGCTTCGACTACCTGCCGCGGCTCACCGGCGACCACAGCACCTACGAGACGGTGCATGTGGCAGCTCGACGGGCAAGGCCAAGGGCTACTTCCTGCTCGGCGAGAACCCGGCGGTCGGCTCGGCGAACGCGCAAGATGCAGCGGCTGGGCATGGCCAACCTCGACTGGCTGGTGGTGCGCGACTTCTCGCTGATCGAGAGCGCGACCTGGTGGAAGGACGGCCCCGAGATCGAGACCGGCGAGCTGCGCACCGAGGACATCGGCACCGAGGTGTTCTTCCTGCCCGGCGGCGGCGCACACCGAGAAGGACGGCAGCTTCACCAACACCCAGCGGCTGCTGCAGTGGCACCACCAGGCCGTCGAGCCGCGCCGGTGACGCGCGCAGCGACCTGTGGTTCATGTTCCACCTCGGCCGCAGCATCCGGGAGAAGCTGGCCGGCTCGACCGACCGGCGGGACCGGCCGGTGCTCGACCTGACCTGGGACTACCCGACCGAGGGGCGCGCTCGACGAGCCCGACGCCGAGGCGGTGCTCGCCGAGATCAACGGCTGGGACGCCGACGGCGAGCCGCTGGCGTCGTACGAGCAGCTCAACGAGGACGGCTCGACCGCGTGCGGCTGCTGGATCTACTGCGGCGTCTACACCGACGGCGTCAACCAGGCGGCCCGGCGCAAGCCGGCGCAGGGAGCAGGACTGGGTCGCCCGGAGTGGGGCTGGGCGTGGCCGGCCAACCGGCGGATCCTCTACAACCGCGCCTCGGCCGACCCCGACGGCAGGCCGTGGAGCGAGCGCAAGGCGCTACGTCTGGTGGGACGAGGAGAAGGCCCTGTGGACCGGCCACGACATCCCGGACTTCGACCGCCGACCAAGTCGCCGCGACTACCGGCCGCCGGACGGGCGCCAAGGCGCCGAGGCGCTCTCGGGCGATCGACCCGTTCATCATGCAGGCCGACGGCAAGGCTGGCTGTTCGTGCCGGCCGGGCTCACCGACGGGCCGCTGCCGACGCACTACGAGCCGCAGGAGTCGCCGGTCCGCAACCCGCTCTACGGCCAGCAGCGCAACCCGGCGCGCGAGCTGCAACCCGCACGAGGACAACCGCTACGCAGCCGAGCGACGGCGAGCCGGGCGCCGACGTCTTCCCCTACGTGGTCACGACCTACCGGCTCACCGAGCACCACACCGCCGGCGGCATGAGCCGCTGGCGTGCCCTACCTGTCCGAGCTGCAGCCGGAGATGTTCTGCGAGGTCTCGCCGGAGCTGGCCGCCGAGCGCGGGCTGCGGCACGGCGGCTGGGCGACCATCGTCACCGCGCGCAACGCGATCGAGGCGCGGGTGCTGGTCACCGACCGGATGGCGCCGCTCGACCGTGCGACGGCCGCACCGTCCACCAGGTCGGGCTGCCCTACCACTGGGGGCGCAACGGCTACGCCACCGGCGACTCGGCCAACGAGCTGCACGCCACCTGGCGCTCGACCCGAACGTGCACATCCAGGAGGTCAAGGCGCTCGACCTGCGACATCCGGCCGGGCCGGCGTCCGCGCGGCGCCGCCCTGGTGAGCCTCGTGCGCGACTACCAGCGGCGGGCCGGCATCACCGACCAGACCGGGACGGAGATCTGACATGACCGAGATGAAGGACGCGCTCCATGGGGACGTCGACCCCGCGGAGGTCAGCGGCTACCGCGACCACCCGCCGCGCATGGGCTTCTTCACCGACACCTCGGTGTGCATCGGCTGCAAGGCCTGCGAGGTGGCGTGCAAGGAGTGGAACCACGTCCCCGAGGACGGGCTGAACTTCACCGGGCATGTCCTACGACAACACCGCAGGGCCTCGGCGCCGACACCTGGCGGCACGTCGCCTTCGTCGAGGCGAGCAAGTCGGTGAGCACCGTCGACCTGGGCATGCCCGAGGTGGGGCTGCCGGGTGCCGGTGGCCCGGCCGCTGACAGCCCCGACACCGACGAGACCACCCTGTCGCTGGCTGATGGCCTCGCGACGTGTGCAAGCACTGCACCCACGCCGCCTGCCTGGACGTGTGCCCGACCGGCTCGCTGTTCCGCACCGAGTTCGGCACCGTGGTCGTGCAGGAGGACATCTGCAACGGCTGCGGCTACTGCGTCCCCGCCTGCCCGTACGGCGTGATCGACCAGCGCAAGGACGACGGCCGGGTCTGGAAGTGCACGCTGTGCTACGACCGGCTCGGCGACGGGCATGGAGCCGGCCTGCGCCAAGGCGTGCCCGACCGACTCGATCCAGTTCGGGCCGCTCGACGAGCTGCGCGAGCGGGCGGACGCAGCGGGTCGAGCGAGCTGCACGACGCAGGGGGTCGACGACGCCCGGCTCTACGGCGACGACCCCGACGACGGCGTGGGCGGCGCCGGCGCGTTCTTCCTGCTGCTCGACGAGCCGGAGGTCTACGGGCTGCCGCCCGACCCGGTGGTGACCACGCGCGACCTGCCGGCGATGTGGCGGCAGGTCGGGCCGCCGCCGCCACGCTGCTGGCGGGTGTCGCCGCCGCTGCCATCGGGAGGAAGCCGTGAGCAACGAGTCGCCGGTGACCCGCGAGGGGCCGCAGGACCAGGTGCCGGGACGGCAGGCGGTCCGGACTACAGCACCAGGCGGAAGCGTTCGCGCAGGGCGAGCAGCCGATGGTGCCGGACGCGGAGTTCCCGCTCGTACTACGGCATGCCGGTGCTCAACAGGCCGGTCTGGGCGGAGCCGGACATCGCCGGCTACCTGTTCCTCGGCGGGCTGGCCGGCGCGTCCTCCGCGATGGCGGCCGCCGCCGACCTGCGCGGTCGAGCACGATCTGTCCCGGGCGAGCAAGCTCGGTGCCTCCGCGGCCGCCGCCCTCTCGCTGGTCGCGCTCGTGCACGACCTCGGGCGGCCCGACCCGGTTCCTCAACATGCTGCGGGTGTTCAAGGTGACCTCGCCGATGAGCGTCGGCTCCTGGCTGCTGGCCGGCTACGCCCCGGCGACCATGGTCGCGGCCGGCTCCAGCGTGACCGGCCGGTGGCGCCCGCTCGGTGCGCTGGCCACGGCGGGGCGCAGCGCTGCTCGGCCCCGGCGTCGCGTCGTACACCGCGGCGCTGCTCAGCGACACCGCCGTGCCGGCCTGGCACGACGGCTACCGGGAGATGCCGTTCGTGTTCGTCGGGTCGGGAGCGACCGCGGCCGGGGGCCTGGGCCTGGCAGCCGCCCCGAGGGCCCAGCAAGGCCTGCCCCGCCGGCTGGCGGTCCTCGGCGGCGCCTGCGAGCTGGTCGCCTCACAGCTGATGGAGCGGCGGATGGGCATGGTGGCCGAGTCCTACCAGGAGGGCAAGGCCGGGCGGCGCATGAAGATGGGACAGGGCCTGACCGCCGTCGGTCTGGCCTTCGCGGTCCTCGGCCGGCGCAACCGGGTCATCTGCGCGCTCGGTGGCGGCACGCTGGTCGTCGCCTCCGGGGTCACCCGCTTCGGCATCTTCGAGGCGGGCATGGCGTCGTCCAAGGACCCCAAGTACACCGTCCAGCCGCAGCGCGAGCGCCTCGACCGCGGCGAGGGGAGCGGCAAGAGCAGCAGCGACCGCCGCTGACCGACGTGCCGGCGCCTGGCCCGCTCCGGCGTCGACGGCCCTGGCAGGGCGGGGGTGAGAAGTCGGTTCTCGGGTATGGAAGGACGTCATCGCCTTTCCCCAACGAAGGAGCACGTGTGCCCGAGACCCTGACCATCCTGGACCCGGCCGACGGCTCCGTGGTGGGCGAGCTGGACCTGGCGACCCCCGCCGAGGTGGCGGCCGCCGTCGGCGCCGCTGCCAAGGCCGCGCCGGAATGGGCCCGGACGGCGCCCGCGGAGCGCGCCGCGATGGTGCACGCCGCGGCGAACCGCCTCGAGGGAGCTGCCGACGAGCTCACGCGGCTCACCACCCGTGAGATGGGCAAGCCGCTCGACGACGCGCGCGGCGGTGTGGAGGCCGGCATCGGCACGCTGCGGCAGTACGCCGAGCTCGGCCCGCTGCACCGGGGCAAGTCCCTGCAGGGGTCGTGGGACGCCACTGACCTGATGGTCCCCGGACCGCGTGGCGTGGTCGCCGCGATCACGCCCTGGAACGACCCGGTCGCCGTCCCCTGCGGGCTGATCGGGGCCGCGCTGGTCACCGGCAACACCGTCGTGTTCAAGCCCTCCGAGCGCACGCCCCACACGGGCCTGGAGCTGGCCCGCCTGATCGCCGCGGAGCTGCCGAACGGCGTGCTCGAGGTGGTCGTCGGTGACGGCACCGCCGGCGCCGCGCTCGCCGCCTCCCCGGAGGTGGACGTGGTTGCCCACGTCGGCTCGACCGGCACCGGCCGGTCCATCGCCGAGGCCACCGCTCGCACCGGCGCCAAGGCGCTGCTGGAGAACGGCGGC
This sequence comes from uncultured Actinomycetota bacterium, assembly GCA_963816325.1. Classification (GTDB taxonomy): domain Bacteria; phylum Actinomycetota; class Actinomycetes; order Propionibacteriales; family Nocardioidaceae; genus Nocardioides_B. The sequence continues at coordinate 158,065 of CAWFKC010000004.1, forward strand.
AACGACCCGATGATCGTCGACGCCGGTGTCGACCCCGAGTGGGCGGCCGAGCAGGCGGCGATGGGCAGCTTCGCCAACGCCGGCCAGATCTGCACGTCCGTGGAGCGGGTCTACGTGGTGGAGGAGGTCGCCGAGGCGTTCCTCGCCGCGCTGGTACGACGCGCCGAGGGCATGGTCATGGGGCCGGGCACGGAACCGGCGACGCAGCTGGGCCCCCTGGTCGACGCCCGGATGCGTGACGCCGTCCACGCCCAGGTCACCGCCGCGGTCCAGGCCGGGGCCGAGCTTCGCGCCGGCGGCACGCTTCCCGAAGGGGCGGGCACGTTCTACCCGGCCACGGTGCTGTCCGGGTGCACCGCCGACATGGCGGTGATGCACGAGGAGACCTTCGGGCCGGTCGCTCCGGTGGCGGTCGTGCCTGACTTCGACGCGGCCGTCGCCGCCGCGTGCGAGGACCGCTACGGGCTGGCCGCGGTTGTGCTGACGCCGTCCATGGAGCACGCCCAGCGCGCCTGGCGCGAGCTGCCGGTGGGCACGGTGAAGGTCAACGCGGCCTTCGGCGGGGCGCCCGGTGGGGCTGCGCACCCGCGGGGCGCCAGCGGGACCGGCTTCGGCTACGGGCCGGAGCTGCTCGACGAGATGACGGTGACCAAGGTCGTTCACCTCGGCCTGCCCGGCTGAGCCCGCGTGCCCGGACGACGTCCAGGCGGACGTCATCCGGGCCGGCTTCTGGGGCGACCGGGGCGGATGACGTCCCGGGGCGTCATCCGGGCCGGCTTCTGGGGCGACCGCCCCGTATGACATCCCCGGATCGGCGTGGATTGCCGCCGCGAGCAGCCGCGCGGGTGCGACCATAGGGAGCAGGCGGGACCGGCGGGTCGGTCCTCCGGACGGGGAGGCGCCCATGAGGCGCAAGCGGCGCGGGGCGACCGGAGCGCCCACACCACGCAGGGCAGCCCAGCGGTCCAGGGCACTCGGGGCGCTGGTCGCCGGCGTCCTCCTGCTGACGGCTGCGGGACGGCCGGCCCGCCGGGGGCCACCCGGCTCCAGCCACAGTCGCAGCCGTCACCGCCGACCGCGTCCCCGCAGTGTCCTCGCCAGCAGGCGGTGGTCGACCGCGCACTGGCGCGCTCGACCCTGCGCGTCGACGTCACGGGCGACGGACGGCCCGACACGGTCGCCGCCGCCACCGACGCGAGCGCGGCCGAGCCCTGCCGGGCGTTCGTCGCCGTGCGGGTGGCCGGCGGCGGCGTCCTCTCCCGGCACCTGATCCCGGCGGCCATCCCGGTGCGCGGGATCCGGGCCCGGATCGTCGGTCTGCCTCACCTCGGCGACCGGCCGGGTGGCCAGGTCGTCGTGGACACCGGCGCCGCGGCCGACGCCGTCCTCGCCCAGCTGTTCACCGTGGCCGGCGGTCGCCTGCGTGCCGTGCGCGTGCCCGACCAGCCGGACGGGTCGTTCATCGTCGTCGGCGGTGGGGTGATGTTCCCCCGCGGTGCCGGCTGCACCGCCGGCGGTCGGCTGGTGCTGGTCCGGGCGGCGCAGCTCGAGGACGGCCGGCGGTTCCGGGTGGTCCGGCGCACGTTCGCGCTGGCCTCGGACGGCGTGCGGTTCAACCGTCGCACGGTGACCAGGGCGACGATCCCGGTGAGTGTGCTGGGCGCCCGGTTCCCCGAGCTGGCCGGACCCCACTGGCGGGCGTGCACGCCGGCCCCGTCATGATGCAGGTGCGGGGCGAGGCACCGCAGAGAAGGGGAGGCAGTACGGTGAAGAAGCGGTGGAGCGAGCTCAGCCCAGGCACCCGGAGGTTCATCCTCGTCGGGGGCACGGTCGACGGGCTGCTGAAGATGGCCGCCTTGCGGGACCTGCGACGTCGTCCCGCCGGGGAGGTGCACGGCCGGAAGGGCGTCTGGGCAGTCGCGCTCGTCCTGGTCAACTCCGTCGGTGCCCTGCCCGTGGCCTACTTCCGCTACGGGCGCCGGCAGCGCGGCTGAACCGCTGCCGGATCACGCCGGCTGGTCGAGCAGCCGGCGCGCGGCCTCGACGTGCGGAGGCACCACCCGTCGCTGGCGAAGCGCCCGTGGCAGCCGGGCCAGTGCCTGCCGGACCGCGAGCCGGCCGGCCCTGCCGGCACGCAGGTCCTCGGCCAGCGACCGGGCGACGACCGGCCAGGGCCGGCGCAGGATCGTGGTCAGCAGCCGGTTGCGCGCGGCCCGCGCTCGCCGTTCGAGGCTGTCACGCGAGGGGGAGGGGTGGTGGTGGGCGACCACCTGGTCGACGTACGCCAGCCCCCACCCCAACGTCACCAGGTCCAGCGCCAGCCGCTCCTCCTCGCCCATGAAGAAGATGACGTCGTCGAACCCGCCGGCGGCGAGGTAGGCCTCGCGGCGCACCACCGCACCGCAGGCCAGGAAGCCGAGGATCGAGGGCCCGGGCAGGTCGTCCGCGCGGGGGAGCGGGGAGTCGGCCATCATCGCGCAGATCGGGTCGGGCCGCTCCTGCTCGCCGACCAGCATCCGCCCGGCGAGAACCGCGAGCCGCGGGTGCGCGTCGAGGAGCCGGGCGGCCTCCTCCAGCGCGCCGGGAGCCCACCAGGAGTCGTCGTCGGAGAACGCGACGTAGGGCGTGCGCGCCCGCTCCACGCCGATGTTGCGGGCCATCGACCCGCGGTTCTCGCCCAGCTCGAGGACCTCGACGTCCGGGAAGTGCTCGCGCACGAGCCCGGGCGTGCCGTCGGTCGAGCCGTTGTCGACCACGATCACCGGCGCCTCGTGGCGGGCCAGCGACCGTTGCAGGTCCGGCCAGCGGTCACGGGTCATCACCACGATCGTGGTGGTCGCGGCGAGGTTCATCGGCACCATTCCTCCAGGTCGTCGTCGAGCAGGTCCCGCAGCCGGTCGGTGTCGTCGGCGGTCCGCGCGAGGAACGCCGCGCGCACCGACTCGGGCACCTCCTGGCGAGAGCCTCCGACGTGGACGCGCCGCTCGTGGGTGTCGTCGGACCACGTCGGGTCCACGCCGACGTGCTCGTAGAGCCGGGCGATCTCCCCCGCCCGGTCGGCCAGCAGCCGTTCCTGGACGACGACGTGCACCTGCTTGCGCTCGAACAGCAGGAGATACGGCGCGAGTCGCTCGTGGTAGCGGCTGCGGGCGAGGTACTGGCTGTCCGGGTCGAGCAGTGCCTCCTCCAACGGGCGTGGCTCGGCGCCGTCGCGCCGGTGGTGGGCGTACTGCGACACCGCCCGCGCCACCGGGTCGCGGACGAGGTAGACCAGCCGCACGTCGGGCAGCACGGCGGCGATGCGTCCGGGGACCTCCGGGAAGCTGGGGGAGGTGTAGGCAGGCGAGGACTCGCCGCGGACCTGCGCGTCCGCGTCGAACTGCGCGGCGTACCACTCCAGGCCGCGGTGCCACTGCCCGTCGACCCACCAGGCGTCGGGGTCGGTGCGCGGCGGCTCCTGCGGCCCGTTGAAGAAGTTGAGCTCCTTGGTCTGCGACATGGCGATGTCGGGGTGCGCGTCCAGGTAGGTGTGCACCGCGCTCGTGCCGCACTTCATCGCCCCGATGACCAGGACCTCGGGCAGCGCTGGTGGCGCCATCAAGCGGCGGTGGCCGCGGGGGCCCAGGCGTTGAGCCGGGCGTCCCAGTCGGCCAGGAAGCGGCCGAGGCCGTAGCGCGACAGTGCGACCTCGCGGGCGACCGCTCCGACCGCCTGCGCCTCGGACGGGTCGTGGACGAAGCGCCACACCGCCGCGGACAGCTCCTCAAGACGGGTGGAGACCACGCCGGCCTCGGGAGGTACGGCGGCCACCGCCTCCGTGGTGGCCAGCGCGACGACCGGCATGCCGAGGTGCATCGCCTCGAGCAGCGAGAGCCCCAGGGAGGTCCAGCGCGCGGTGTGCACGTAGACCCGCCGCCGCGCCATCTCCCGGTGCATCTGGTGCTGGGGGAGGTCCTCGAAGGTCCACAGCCGGTCACCGGGGATGTCGAGCCGGTCGTCGAGCTGGTGGACGTTCATGCCGAACACGTCGAGGGCGGCGGTGCGGGCGAGGCCGGGCAGCAGGTCGGTGCCGACCGCGCGCCAGCGCCGCACCGGGTCGTTGATCGCGACCGCGGCGCGGGCCCAGTCGCCGGAGTAGAGGTGGCCGGGGTCGACGATGCCGTGCTCGACCACGTCGGTCGGCGCGCTGCCGCAGTCCCAGAACAGCCGGTTGAAGTGCGTGACGTGCACGACCGGGATCGTGCTCTGGTCGGCCAGCGGATGACGTGTGTGCGGCACCTCGCCGCCGGGGGTGTTGTGCTCGACGTACGCGGCCGGCACGTCGCGTCCGGGCCGTCGGCCGGTCCAGCGCTCGGCGAGCTCGAGCTCGTGCGGGCGCTGGAGCAGCACGAAGTCGAAGTCGGTGTCACGAAGCTCGTCGTACGGCACCTCGACGACGCTCTCCGGCCAGTCCCAGGTCCGGGCGCGGCCCAGCCCGTCGGAGTCCCGCCCGGGGGTGAGCGGAAGGACGTACTCGTGCTCGCCCTGCACGAACGACGTCGTCCAGGAGCCGTGCACGTGCCACATCAGGATCCGCATCTGCTACCTCGTTCCTCGTCCGAGAGCGTGGAAGTCCCAGCCGGCCGCCCGCCACTTGTCGGGGTCGAGGACCAGCCGTCCGTCGATGACCCGCGGCCGCCGTACGACGTCGGCGAGCGCGACCGGGTCGATGCCGGCGAACTCGGCCCAGTCGGTGAGCACCAGCACGATGTCGGCGTCGCGGCACGCCTCCTCGACGCTCGCCGCGGTCGTCAGGCCCGGGCAGGCGCGGCGCGCGTTGTCGTTGGCCTTCGGGTCGTGCACGCGCACGTCGCCGCCGCGCGCCTGCAGGGTGGCCGCCACGTCCAGCGCGGGGGAGTCGCGTACGTCGTCGGAGTCGGCCTTGAACGCGGCCCCGAGCACCGCGATGCGGGCTCCCGCGGGGCGGCCGCCGAGCATCTGCACGGCGAGGTCGATCGTGCGCGCCCGCTGGCGCATGTTGATCGCGTCGACCTCCCGCAGCACGGCCGCGGGTCCCGCAACGCCGAGCTCCTCCGCGCGGGCCACGAACGCGCGCGTGTCCTTGGGCAGGCAGCCGCCTCCGAAGCCCACGCCGGGGTTCAGGAACTTGGCGCCGATGCGTTCGTCCAGGCCGAGGATGTCGGTCAGGTCACCCACGTCGGCGTCGGAGGCCTCGCACACCTCGGCGAGCATGTTGACCAGCGAGATCCGCGCGGCCAGCATCGCGTTGGCCGACACCTTCGCCAGCTCCGCGGTCGCGAGGTCGGTGCGTACGACGGGCACGCCGGCGTTGATCATCTCGGCGTACACGTCGCGCAGCACCTGGTCGGCCTCGTCGGTCTCGACGCCGAAGACCAGGCGGTCCGGTCGCAGCGAGTCCTCGACCGCGTGCCCCTCGCGGAGGAACTCCGGGTTCCAGGCGACGGCGACGTCGTCTCCGGCCGGGGCCTCCCGGCGCAGGCGGGCGCCGAGCTCGCGGGCGGTGCCGACCGGGACCGTCGACTTGCCCACCACCAGGCAGGGCTCGTCCAGCAGCGGCGTCAGGGTGCCGACGGCGGCGCCCAGCGCGGAGAGGTCGGCGGCGTGGCTGCCGGCGCGCTGCGGCGTGCCCACGCACAGGAAGTGCACGGCCGCGCCGGCGGCGGCCGCCGGGTCTGTGGAGAAGCCGAGCCGTCCCGAGCGCACGCCTTGCTCGAGCAGCTCGTCGAGACCGGGCTCGTGGAAGGGGGCGGACCCGTGGCAGAGCCGCTCGACCCGCTCCCGGCTGGTGTCGACGCCGATCACCTCGTGGCCCACCGCCGCCAGGCAGGCGGCATGGGTGGCCCCGAGGTAGCCCGTCCCGATCACACTGACTCGCACGCGGCGACCGTTCCCCGACGACGGCCTTTCATTCCAGAAGTTTCCGCGAATCTCGGCCAGCATCTTGACTTTCGGAGAAGCACTTCCCTCACCGGCCCGTTTGTCGCCAGGAGAAGTGGGAACCGCCCCACCACGTACCCCAGGTGAGGAGCGATGAATGAAGGTTCTCGGCATCAACGCGCTCTTCCACGACCCCGCCGCGGCGCTGGTCGTGGACGGCGAGACGGTTGCCGCCGCCGAGGAGGAGCGCTTCTCCCGGCGCAAGCACGGCAAGCGCCGGTGCCGTTCTCCGCCTGGGAGCTGCCGGAGCTCGCCGCGCGCTGGTGCCTGCGCGAGGCCGGCCTCGACATCAGCGACATCGACGCCGTCGCCTACTCCTACGACCCGCAGCTGGCCCGGCCCGCGGAGGAGCTCGGTCTCGACGACCCCTGGGACCACCTGCGCCAGACCTACGCCCAGCGGGCGCCCGGCTTCCTCGCCACCGCGCTTCCCGGGCTGGACCCGGCCGCCGTGCGGTTCGTGCCGCACCACGTCGCGCATGCCGCCTCCGCCGGCCTCGCCTCGCCGCACCACGCCGACGCCGACGTGCTCGTCCTCGACGGCCGCGGCGAGTGCGCCAGCCATCTGGCCGGCCACTACCGCGACGGGCGGCTCGACGTGCTGCGCACCCAGGACCTCCCGCACTCGCTGGGCCTGCTCTACGAGACGGTGACCGAGCACCTCGGGTTCCTGCGCAGCAGCGACGAGTTCAAGGTGATGGCGCTCGCCTCCTACGGTGAGCCGCGCTTCCTCGACGAGCTGCGGCGGGCCGTCTACACCACCGGCGACGGTGGCTTCCGCACGGACCCGGTGGACTGGCAGTCGCTGGTCAAGCAGCGCGGCGCCGACGAGGAGTGGACGCAGGACCACGCCGACCTCGCCGCCAGCGTGCAGCACCGTCTCGAGGAGGTGCTGCTGGAGCTGACCGGCTGGCTGCACGAGCGCACCGGCGCGTCCGCGCTCACGCTGGCCGGGGGAGTCGCGCTCAACTGCGTCGCGAACACCCGGCTCGCCGCCGACAGCCCGTACGACGAGGTGTGGGTGCAGCCCGCCGCCGGCGACGCCGGCACCGCGCTCGGCAGCGCCCTGCACGTCGCGCGCGCCGGAGGAGACGTGACCGGCGCGATGCCGGGAGCCGACCTCGGCCGCAGCTGGAGCGAGGAGGAGATCGAGGCCTGGCTGACCACGGCGCGGGTCCCCTTCGAGCGGCCCGACGACGTCGCGGAGGAGGTGGCCGAGTGCCTCGCCGACAACGGCGTGGTCGCCTGGTTCCAGGGACGCAGCGAGTACGGCCCCCGCGCGCTGGGCCACCGCTCCCTGCTCGCCCATCCCGGCCACGAGAAGAACCTCGAGCGGCTCAACGACGTGAAGGGTCGCGAGCAGTTCCGGCCGGTGGCGCCGATGGTGCTCGCCGAGCGCGCGTCCGCGATCTTCAGCCGCGGCCCGCTGCCCTCGCCCTACATGCTGTTCGTCCACGACGTCGACCGGCAGTGGCGCGACCGGATCCCCGCGGTCGTGCACGTCGACGGCACGGCGCGCGTGCAGACCGTGCACGCCGAGACCGAGCCGCTCGTGCACCGGATGATCGAGGGCTTCGAGCGGCGCACCGGCATCCCCGTCGTGATCAACACCAGCCTCAACACCGCCGGCCGGCCGATGGTCGACGACCCGCGCGACGCCCTGGAGTGCTTCGGGTCGGCGCCGGTGGACCTGCTCGCGATCGGCCCGTTCGTCGTACGACGTCCGCGAGGTGTCTGACGCGGTGGCGGACGGAGACACCCACGAGGAGCTGACCTCGCTCGTCGTCCCGACGGTCGGCCGGCCCAGCCTGCGCGTGCTGCTCGAGGCGCTGGCCGGCGGCAGCGAGCCGGTGCGCGCACCGGTGCTGGTCGTCGACGACCGGCGCGAGGGGACCGACCTGGCCGCGGATCTCGCCGACCTCGCCGGTGCCCTGCCCGGCCTGCGCGTGCTGCGCGCCGGCGGAGGCGGCCCGGCGCGGGCCCGCAACATCGGGTGGCGGCACGTGACCACGCCGTGGGTGAGCTTCCTCGACGACGACGTGGTGACGGACCCCGACTGGTACGCCACCTTGCTGCGCGATCTGCGCGGCGCGGGGGCCGCGGTGGCCGGCAGTCAGGGCCGGGTGCGGGTGCCGCTGCCGGAGGACCGCCGCCCCACGGACTGGGAGCGCGGGACCGCCGGGCTGGCCACGGCCACCTGGATCACCGCCGACATGAGCTACCGCCGCGCCGCGCTCGCCGCGGTCGGCGGTTTCGACGAGCGCTTCCCGCGGGCCTTCCGCGAGGACGCCGACCTCGGCCTGCGGATCACCGAGGCCTGCGGCCCGATCGTCACGGGGGAGCGGTGGATCACCCACCCGGTGCGCCCGGCCGACGACTGGGCCAGCCTGCGGCAGCAGGCCGGCAACGCCGACGACTTCCTGATGCGCGCCGTGCACGGACCCGACTGGCGCACGCGCGCGGGGGCGCCGCAGGGCCGTCGCAGCCGGCACGCGGCGGTCGCCGGCTCAGCGGTGCTCGCCCTTGCCGCGTGGGCGACGGGCCACCGCCGGACCGCGCTGGCCGGCGCCCTCGCCTGGACGGCCGGCACCGGCGAGTTCACCTGGAGGCGCGTGGCGCCGGGGCCGCGGGACCGCGCGGAGGTGCGGCGGATGGTGCTGACCAGCGCCGCGATCCCGTTTGCGGCGAGCTGGCACTCGGTGCGCGGCGCCTGGCAGCACCGGCACGCCGGCGCGTGGCGTGGCCTCCCGGACCTGGTGCTCTTCGACCGCGACGGCACCCTGGTCCACGACGTGCCCTACAACGGCGACCCGGAGAAGGTGGTGCCCGTCGAGGATGCCCACGTCGTCCTCGACCGGTTGCGCGGCCTCGGCGTCCGCGTCGGGGTGGTCAGCAACCAGTCCGGCATCGGCTCAGGCCGGATCACCGCGGCCCAGGCCGAGGCCGTCAACCAGCGCGTCGAGGAGCTGCTCGGCCCCTTCGACGTCTGGCGCTACTGTCCGCACACCCGCGACGAGGGCTGCAGCTGTCGCAAGCCGGCCCCCGGCATGGTGAAGGACGCCTGCGCCGAGCTCGGCGTCGACCCCGCACGCTGCGCGGTGGTCGGCGACATCGGCTCCGACATGGGCGCGGCGCAGGCCGCCGGCGCCCACGGCGTGCTGGTGCCCACGCCGGTGACCCGGGCGGAGGAGGTGGCCGCCGCCGACCACGTGGCGGCGGGTCTCACCGCGGCGGTCGACGACCTGGTGGCGGGGCGCTGGTGAGGCACACCCTCGTCGTCCGCTCCGACAACGCCGGTGACGTCCTCCTCGCCGGCCCGGCGGTCCGTGCCGTGGCGGCCGGCAGCGACCGGGTCACCGCGCTCGCCGGGCCGAACGGCGCGGCGGCGGCCCGGCTGCTGCCCGGCGTCGACGAGGTCCTGGAGTGGCGCTGCCCGTGGATCGACCCCGCACCCGCACCGGTGGACCCCGCCGACGTCGAGGGCCTGGTCAAGACCCTGGCCGACGGCGACTACGACCGGGCGCTGGTGCTCACGTCGTTCCACCAGTCGCCGCTGCCGATGGCGCTGGTGCTGCGGCTGGCCGGCGTGCCCTGGGTGGGCGCCGTCAGCGACGACTACCCCGGCGCCCTTCTCGACCTGCGGCACCGGGTCGACGACCTGCTCCCGGAGGCCGAGCGTGCGCTCTCGCTCGCGGAGGCGGCCGGGTTCGCGCTGCCGAACGGCGACGACGGCGCGCTCGCGGTGCGCCGGCCGCTGCCCGATGTCTCCAGGCTGCTGCCGGAGGCCCCGTTCGTGGTGCTGCACCCCGGGACGTCGGTCCCGGCGCGGGCTTGGCCGGCGGAGAGGTACGCCGAGGCGGCCGCGCTGCTCGCCGCCCGCGGTCACCGGGTGGCGGTCACCGGCGCGCCGTCCGAGACCGACCTGACCGCGTCCGTGGCGCGGGCGGCCGGGACCTCCGGGGTGGACCTCGGCGGCGCCACCACCCTGGAGGAGCTGGCCGCCGTGCTCGCCGCCGCCCGGGTCGTGGTGGTCGGCAACACCGGGCCGGCCCACCTGGCCGCGGCCGTCGGTCGCCCCGTGGTGTCGCTGTTCGCCCCGACCGTCCCCGCGGTGCGCTGGGCGCCCTACCGGGTGCCGACGGTCCTGCTGGGCGACCAGGAGGCGGTCTGCCGGGACACCCGGGTGACCCGGTGCCCGTTCCCGGGGCATCCCTGTCTGAGCACCGTCCGTGCCCACGAAGTCGTGAGTGCCGTCGAGCAGCTGTGCGGCCTTCCCCAACCGATGCCCGAGCCGGTGCACACCGGTGGGCCTGGCCAGGAGGACCCATGAGGATTGCGCTGGTGTCAGAGCACGCGAACCCTCTCGCCGCAGTAGGAGGCGTGGACGCGGGCGGCCAGAACGTGCACGTGGCCGCGCTCGCCGAGGGGCTCGCCTCTCGAGGACACGACGTCACCGTCTACAGCCGGCGGGACACCGCCGCGGCCCCGGTCCGCGTGAGCGCCCCGGGCGGCTACGTCGTCGAGCACGTCCCGGCCGGGCCGCCGTCCGACGTACCCAAGGACCAGCTGCTGCAGTACATGCCCGCGTTCGCGGACTACCTGCAGGAGCGCTGGCGCGAGGACCCGCCCGACGTGGTGCACGCGCACTTCTGGATGAGCGGCATCGCCTCGGAGCAGGCCGCACGCGAGCTGGGCGTCCCGGTGGTGCAGACCTTCCACGCGCTGGGGACGGTGAAGCGGCGCAACCAGGGCCCCCGCGACACCAGCCCGCCGAGCCGGATCGCGCTGGAGCGCAAGCTGTGCCGCACCGTCGACCACGTGGTGGCCACCTGCAGCGACGAGGTCGCCGAGCTGCGCGCCCTGGGCCTGCCCTCGGGCCGGGCCACCATCATCCCGTGCGGCGTGGACACCGACGTGTTCCGGCCGACGCCCGCGACCCGCACCGAGCACCACCGGCTGCTGGTCATCGGCCGCATCGTCGAGCGCAAGGGCGTCGGCAACGCCATCGAGGCGGTCGCCTCGATGGCCGGCGTGGAGCTGATGATCGCCGGCGGGCCCGCCCCCGACCTGCTCGACACCGACCCGGAGGTGACGCGCCTGCGCGGCCTGGCCGAGCGACTGGGCGTCGCGGACCGGGTGAGCTTCCTCGGGTCGGTGGCGCGTCCGGACGTGCCGGCACTGATGTGCGCGGCCGACGTCGTGGTGGCGGTGCCGTGGTACGAACCGTTCGGGATCGTGCCGGTGGAGGCGATGGCCTGCGGCCGTCCCGTCGTCGGCTCCGCCGTCGGCGGGCTGCTCGACACCGTCGTCCCGGGCCGCACCGGCGAGCTCGTGCCGCCGCGCCGTCCGGACCTGCTCGCGCCGGTGCTGCGCGACCTGCTCGCCGACCCCGAGCGGCGGGCCGCCTACGGCCGAGCCGGACGCGAACGCGCCGTGAAGACCTACCAGTGGCGGCAGGTCGCCGCCGCGACCGAGGACGTGTACGCCTCCGTCGCCTCCGTCCGACTTCCCTCAGGAGCCTCCCGATGAAGCCCACCACGCCCTGCTCCCACGACCACCTCAACGAGCTGATCACCGCGGCCAAGTCCTTCGACGCCTGCGTCGACGTCGCCGACCGCTGGGCGCCCACCTCGCCGACGTGCTCGCGGGCGGCGGCCGGCTGCTCGCGGCCGGCAACGGCGGGAGCGCGGCGCAGGCCCAGCACCTGACCGCCGAGCTGGTCGGCCGTTACCGCGACGACCGGGCGTCGCTGTCCGCGATCTGCCTGAGCGCGGAGACCTCGAGCCTGACCGCGATCTGCAACGACTACCCGGCCGAGGAGCTGTTCGCCCGCCAGGTGCAGGCCCACGGCCGGGCCGGTGACGTGCTCGTGCTGATGTCCACCAGCGGCCGCAGCCCCAACATCGTGGCCGCCGCCGAGCGGGGCCGTGACTGCGGGATGGCCGTGTGGGCGTTCACCGGTCCGGGTCCGAACCCGCTTGCCGACGTGGCGGACGAGGCGATGTGCGTCGAGGCGACGTTCACCGCCACCGTGCAGGAGCTGCACCTGGTCGGACTGCACATCCTCTGCGCCGCGGTCGACCGCCGGCTCGGGGTGATCCCCGAGACCGCCATCCCGGCGCAGGCCCCGTCGCGGAGCTATGCATGAGCGGCGGCCCCCTGGTGGTGGTCGGTGACGCGCTCCTCGACGTCGACCTCGAGGGCAGCGCCGGCCGGCTGACCCCCGACGCTCCGGTGCCGGTGCTCGACGACCTGCGTGAGCACCCCCGGCCGGGCGGGGCCGCGCTGGCGGCCACGATGGCCGCGCGGGACGGGCACGAGGTCGTGCTGGTGACCGCCCTCAGGGACGACGACGCGGGCCTGCGGCTCGAGCGGCTGCTGGGTGCCGAGGGCGTGGACCTGCTGCGGCTGCCCTACGACGGGTCGACCCCGGTGAAGAAGCGGGTCCGTGCCGCTGGCCAGTCGCTGCTGCGTCTCGACAGCGGCAGCGCCCCCGGGGCGGGTGCTCGGCGTGCCGGACGCCGTCGGTCGGGTCCTGCGTGAGGCGGCCGGCGTGCTCGTCGCCGACTACGGACGCGGCGTGTCCGGCGTCGCCGCCCTGCGCGCGCTGCTCGAGGAGCTTCCCGGGCGCGTCCCGATCGTGTGGGACCCGCACCCCCGCGGCGCCGAGCCGGTACGACGGGCCCGGCTGGCGACCCCGAACCAGGCCGAGGCCGCGACGTTCGCCGCGCGCCACGAGATCCGCGCACCGGAGAAGGGCGGCGCCCTCGCGCGGGCCGGCAGCCGCGCCGACGGACTGGTCGCGCAGTGGGGCGCGCAGGCCGTGGCCGTGACCCTCGGCGAGCGCGGCGCGCTGCTGTCCTACGGGGAGGGCGCGCCGGTCGTCGCACCGGCCCCCTCGGTGCACTGCGTGGACCCCTGCGGGGCCGGTGACCGGTTCGCGGTGAGCGCCGCCCTGGCCCTCGCTTCCGGCCGGGTGACCAGCGAGGCGGTGCAGGACGCGGTGGCTGCCGGCGGCTGCTTCGACCTGCTGCACGCCGGCCACGTGGCCACGCTGCGGGCGGCCCGCCGCCTCGGTGACTGCCTGGTGGTGTGCCTCAACAGCGACGAGTCGGTGCGCCGGCTCAAGGGGCCCGCGCGACCGCCCGGCCGCCGACCGGGCCCGGGTGCTCGAGGCGCTCGAGTGCGTCGACGCCGTCGTGGTCTTCGAGGAGGACACCCCGGTCGAGGCGATCGGGCGCCTCCGGCCCGACGTGTGGGCCAAGGGCGGTGACTACGCCGGCGCCGACGTACCCGAGTCGGCGGTGCTCGCGGAGTGGGGCGGCCAGGCGGTCGCGCTGCCCTACCTCGAGGGCCGTTCGACCACCAAGCTCGTGCAGACCGCGGCCGCCCGGGCCGCGGGTGCACGCAGCACCGACGACGAGAAGGAGAGCATCACATGACACAGGGCAGCCTCGGGACCGTGCTCGTGACCGGAGGGTCCTCCGGTCTGGGCGAGGCGGTGATCGCCGCCGTGGCCGGGGCGGGTGGCCGGCCGGTCAACCTCGACCGGGTCAAGTCCGGGGCCGATGTCGAGCAGGAGATCGTCGACCTCTCCGACGCCCGCGCCGCCGAGGACGCGGTCCGGGCGGTGTCGCAGCGGGTCGGTGGCATCGACGCGGTGGTCACCCGCGCCGGCACCGACGCCTGCGGCAAGCTGGAGGACGTGGCCGCCGAGGACTGGGACCGGGTGATCCTGGTCAACCTCATCGGCACCGCCGCGGTCGTGCGGGCCGCGCTCCCGGACCTGCTCGAGCGGCACGGGCACGTCGTCACGGTGGCGTCCACGCTCGGCGTCCGCGCGCTGAGCGACGCCACCGCCTACTCCGCCTCGAAGTTCGGCGTGGTCGGGTTCAGCCGCGCCCTGGCCGCCGAGACCCAGGGCCGCATCGGCACGACGATGCTCGTTCCCGGCGGCATGCACACGCACTTCTTCGACGGCCGCAGCGAGCAGTACATGCCGCCGCCGGACGCCAAGCTCAACCAGCCGGAGAACGTCGCGCAGGCCGTCGTCTTCGCGCTCCGGCAGCCCGAAGGCTGCGAGGTCCGCGAGCTCGTGGTGACCCCTCGGTCGAGGGGTCGTGGCCCTGATCGACTCACCCGGCACGGCGCCCGCAGACCGGCTGCTGGTGCTCCGGGCGCTAGGTCTCGGGGACTTCCTCACCGGCGTGCCGGCCCTGCGCGCGCTGCGCCGTGCCTTCCCGGCCGCCGAGCTCGTCCTCGCGGCCCCGCGGACCCTCGGGCCGCTCGCGGAGCTCACCGGTGCGGTGGACCGGCTGCTCGACACCTCCGGCCTGCAGGAGCCGGCCTGGGACGGGCCACCGCCGGACCTCGCGGTCAACCTGCACGGCAGGGGCCCGCAGAGCCACCGGCTGCTGGCCGCGCTCTCGCCGCGCCGGCTGGTCGCCTTCGGGTCCCGGGAGGCGCGTCACGACGGTCCGGCCTGGGTCGCCGACGAGCACGAGGTGCGCCGCTGGTGCCGGCTGCTCGAGGAGTCTCTCGGCATCCCCGCCGACCCCGGCGACCTCCGCCTCGCCCCGCCGCGGACGTCCGCGCCCGTGCCCGGTGCCGTGGTCGTCCACCCCGGTGCCGCCTTCCCGGCGCGTCGCTGGCCTGCGGAACGGTTCGCCGAGGTCGTCCGCTGGGCGGCGGAGCGCGGCCACCCGGTGGTGCTCACCGGGGGTCCCGACGAGACCGGCCTCGCCGACGACGTACGGCGGGCCGCGGGACTGCCCGCCGACGCCGTGCTGGCCGGTCGCACCGACCTGGCCGCGCTCGCCGCTCAGGTGGCCTCGGCGCGCCCTGGTGGTCTGCGGGGACACCGGGATGGCCCACCTCGCCAGCGCGCTCGCGACCCCGTCCGTGGTGCTGTTCGGGCCGATGCCACCCGCTCGCTGGGGGCCGCCCGCCGACGGTCCGCACACCGTGCTCTGGCACGGCTTCGACGTCGGTGACCCGTGGGGAGCCCAGGTCGACCCGGCGCTGCTCGGGGTGGAGGTCGCGGAGGTGGTCGCGGCCGCGGGCCGGCTGCTCGACGGGGGGACCGGACGGGCCGGGTGTCGAGGCGGCGACGAGGTGGCGCATTCGCCTGCACGGTAGGGGCAGAGGTGCTTCCATCGAGGTGTCGGTTCGACACCACGGGGGCTCGTCGTGCTTCGCCAGCTGTGCGTTCGTCTGCTCGCTCTCGCCCTGATGGTGGCCGGGCCCGTGCTGCTGGTCTCCGGCCCGGCGGGCGCGGCTGCACCGAACGCCGACGACCCGACCACCTGGGAGAGGTTCGCCCCCGGTGACGTGACGCCCGCCGCCGGTCCGGCGTTCAACAACCCTTACGGCGCCGTGACGCAGCGCCGGAGGCTGCTCACCCACGTGATCCGGGCCATCGACGCGACGCCGGGCTACCGCCTGCCGCGCGACGCCGACGGACGGCTGCTGAGGACGTCGGCCGGGACCCCGGTCGCCTGCCCGGAGAACCCGGCGCTGGCGCCGGCGGAGATCAAGATCTCGCTGTACTCCATCGCCGACTACCCCTTCGTCAACGCGCTGATCGCCGCCCACCGGCGCTGCGTGAGCGTGCAGGTGCTGATGAACTCCCACCTGACACCCCAGCTGTCGCCCTCCTGGGGCCGCCTGGCCGCGGTCCTCGGCAGGCGCGGCACCAACTGGGAGGCCAAACGGAGCTTCGCCCGGCGGTGCAGCAACGGGTGCCTGGGCACCTCCGTGCTGCACAGCAAGTTCTATCTGTTCAGCACCGCCGGGCGTGCCACGGACACGGTGATGGTGGGTTCGTCGAACATGACCTCCAACGCCGTCAGTGTCCAGTGGAACGACCTCTTCACGGTCAACGGCAACCGCGCCCTCTACGGGCAGTACCGCCGGATGTTCGAGCGGATGGTGCCCGACGTGCCCGGTGACGGCCCGTGGGTCTTCCGCGCCGGCAGCTACACCTCGACGTTCTACCCGTTCCGCACCGCGACCGAGCGCACCGACCGCACGATGCGCGCCCTGCGCAGCATCCGTTGCAGCGGCGCCACCGGGGGCGCGGGGATCGCCGGCCACAGCGTGCTCTACGTCGAGATGCACTCCTGGCACGGTCTGCGCGGGCTCTACCTGGCCCGGCAGGCCCGCCGGATGTACGACGCGGGCTGCTACGTGCGGATCCTCTACAGCTTCATGGGCAAGGGCACCCACACCCTGCTGACGCGCGGCACCGGCCCGCGGATGGTCGCCCGGCGGGTGCTGTTCCCGGGGCCGAAGGGGCTGGTCGCGGTGAAGTACTCGCACCTGAAGCTGGTCGCGGTGTCCGGCAACGTGGCCGGCAACAGCGCGGCGTGGGTGACCTGGACCGGCTCGAACAACTGGACCGACCGGGCCCTGCACGCCGACGAGGTGACGCTGCGGATCCCGTCCCCCGAGGTCTACCGTGCCTACGTCGCGCACTGGGACTTCGTGCGCCGGTGGCACTCGGTCGGCTGGTGGGCGACGTACGAGGAGCCGAGCGGCGGCGGCCGCGCCCCCGACAACGACTGAGGGTCAGCCTCGGCCGTGCGCCGCCGCCTCAGGCGTATCCGCGCTCTGCTCGGCGAACCACTCCAGCGTGCGCTTCAGCCCGTCGGTGAGCGCGACCTGCGGCTGCCAGCCGAGGACCTCGGCGGCGAGAGCGGTGTCGGCACGGCGGCGCTTGGGGTCGTCCGCGGGCAGGTCGACGAGCTCGACGGGGGAGGAGGAGCCGGCCAGGTCGCGCACGCGCTCGGCCAGCTCGAGAATGGTGACCTCGTCCGCGCTGCCGATGTTGACCGGTCCCGGGTGGCCGCTCGCGGCGACCGCGAGGATGCCCTCGACGGTGTCCTCCACGAAGCACAGCGAGCGGGTCTGACTGCCGTCCCCGGCGACCGTCATCGGCCGGCCTGCCAGCGCCTGTGACATGAACGCCGGGATCGCGCGCCCGTCATCGACGCGCATCCGCGGCCCGAAGGTGTTGAAGACCCGCACGATCGCGGTGTCCACGCCGTGCTCGCGCCGGTAGGCCGTCGTGACCGCCTCCGCGAAGCGCTTGGCCTCGTCGTAGACGCTGCGCGGCCCGACCGGGTTCACGTTGCCCCAGTGGGTCTCCGGCTGCGGGTGCACAGAGGGGTCGCCGTACACCTCGGAGGTGGAGGCCAGCAGGAAGCGCGCGCCCTTCTCCCGGGCGAGGTCGAGGGCGTGCATGGTGCCCAGGCTGCCCACCTCGAGGGTCTCGATCGGCAGTCGCAGGTAGTGCAGCGGCGAGGCCGGCGACGCCAGGTGCAGGACCCAGTCGACGTCACCGTCGACGTGCAGGCCCCGGGAGACGTCCTGCTCGACCAGGGTGAAGCCCGACCGTTGCTCGAGCTCCGCCAGGTTCGCGCGCGAGCCGGTGGCGAAGTTGTCCACGCACACGACCGCGACACCGAGGTCGAGCAGCCGTTCGCAGGTCCACGAGCCGACGAAGCCGGCCCCTCCGGTGACCACGGCGCGGTGCACGCGGACCCGAGGTCTGACAGGAGGCCGGGCAGGCGTGGACTCATGCTGCGGCTCTACCCACGCCCGCCGCGCTCATGCGCCGCGCGGGTGGCCGGGGCGCCGGGCAAGGCCGGCGCCCGGGGCGCAACTCGGCCTCCACATTCCGGGCCGGGGACCACATGCCGTCAGGAGCCCTGGGTACAGGGGCCAACGAGAGACTCACCGGCGGCGAGGAAGGAAGACGTGAGATGGTGCTCGGCTTTGGCATCGTGGTGGTGGTCGTCGTGCTCGGCATCCTCGTCGCGATCGGGGTGTGGATGACGATGCGGTCCACGAAGCACGCGAGCGGCACCGGTCACCAGAAGCTCGACCCCGTGGAGGGCCGGCTGCGCTACCGGGTGCCCACCGGCCAGGACCCGACGGTGCTGATCGCCGCGCTGGAGCGTGAAGGCTTCGAGGCGGTGCCGCTGTTCGAGGGCGGGCACAACTACGTGGTGGTCAGCTGCACGAACCCCGAGGTGGAGCGGCCACGGGTGCGCGGCATCATCGCGGAGTCCAGCCTGACCAGCCCCGAGGGCAACACCTTCGACGCCGAGGGCGTCGTGTTCGAGGACGAGGTCCGCGGCAAGCGCGTGCGGCGTGAGGAGGGGCTCGCATGAGGATCGGCTACTTCCTCTCCTGCGAGGAGCACGGCCCGGGCGCGCTGGTCGACCAGGCCCGCGCGGCCGAGGAAGCCGGCTTCGACGGGCTGTGGATCTCCGACCACTTCCACCCCTGGAACACCGAGCAGGGCCAGAGCCCCTTCGTCTGGTCGGTGATCGGGGCGCTGGCGGAGGCGACGTCCCTGGAGGTCACCACCGCGGTGACCTGCCCGACCGTGCGCCTGCACCCGGCGATCGTGGCGCAGGCCGCGGCCACCGCCGCGGTGATGTGCCGCGGGGGCTTCCGGCTCGGCGTCGGGTCGGGCGAGGCGCTCAACGAGCACGTCACCGGCGCCCGCTGGCCCACCGCCGACGTGCGCCTGGAGATGCTGGAGGAGGCCATCGAGATCATCCGCCGGCTGGTCGGCGGCGAGAACCTCACCCACCACGGCACGCACTACACCGTCGAGGACGCCACCGTGTTCACCCGCCCCGAGAAGGAGGTGCCGGTGCTGGTCTCCGGCTTCGGCCCCAAGGCGATCGAGCTCGCCGGCCGCACCGGGGACGGGTTCGTGAACACGATGCCCGACGCGGACGCCATCGCGTCGTACCGCTCCGCGGGCGGGCGTGGGCCCGCGGTCGCCGGCGCGAAGGCCTGCTACGGGCCCGACCGTGACGAGGCGCTGGCCACCGCGCACCGGCTGTGGAGCAACGCGGGCATCCCCGGCGAGCTGGCGCAGGTGCTGCCGAGCCCGGCGCACTTCGAGCAGGCCGCCACGCTGGTCACCCCCGAGATGGTGGGGGAGTCGATGCCCTGCGGCCCGGACGTGGACCACCACGTCGAGATGCTGCGCCCGTACGTCGACGCGGGCTACGACGAGCTCTACATCTCCCAGGTCGGACCGACGTCCCCCGAGTTCTTCAAGGTCTACGCGAACGAAGTCATCCCCGAGCTACGGAAGGCGGCTGGGAATGCCTGAGCCCACCCCACGCAAGCTGCTCGGCCAGGAGTCGTCAGGCCTGGGCATCCTGATCCTGTTCCTCGGCGCCCTTCTCGCCGCCGGCGGGATCATGATCTGGGTGGCCGCCTCGATCTACACCTGACTCAGCCGGCCACCCACCGTCCGGGTGTCGTCGGGCAGCCGGCGGGTCAGCCCGCGCCGGTCGAGGTGGGCCAGCAGCGGCAGCGCCACCCGGCGGGTGGTGCCGAGCGCCTGGCGCGCCTGGCTGGTGGTGAACGGCTGCGGGAGCCGGGCCAGCCGGCTCGCCGCCTCCCCGTCGGCCCCTGGGAGCAGCACGATCGCGGCATCGAGGCGCAGCAGCTCACCGGCCCGCTCGAGGGCGGCGAGCGCCCGCTTGTCCAGCCCCAGCCCGGCGAGCCGGTTCGCGTCCGGTGCCGAGAAGGGGTCGGACTCGAGGTCGGCGCGCACCTCCGCCCAGGCCCGCGCGACCGGTTCCGGCAGGGCGGTGCCGCCGCCGGCGAGCACCCGCGCACCCTGCACCCGCAGCGGTGGGCCGACCAGCGCGACCACGATCTCCTCCGCCGGCAGCCCGAGCTCGCGTGCCGCCGAGGCGACCGGCAGCCCGGGGTCGACCGAGGACATCGTCGCCTCCACCATGGCGCGCAGCCGTCGCCGCAGGTCCGCGGCCAGGCCGGGGTCGACCAGCCAGTCACCCGCCGCCACGGCCCCGGCCGGCGGGGCCTGGACGGGGACGCCGATGCGGCGCAGCAGCGAGCGCCGCGCCACCCCGCGGCGGCGGAGCTCGACGGCCGGCGAACCGTCGGCGCCGGCCAGGTCGCGGGCCCGGGCCCCGGCCGCTCCCCGGCGGCGCAGCGGTGGCGGAGCCGGGTCCAGCACCTGCAGCCCCCACACCCGGCGGTTGCCCGGGTCGCGCAGCAGCGCGCGGTCACCGACCCGCAGCGGCAGCGCCGCGGGCAGGGTCAGCCGCGCGAGCCCGGGCGCCAGCGGCCGGGCGTGGACGGTCATCGAGGTGGCGCCCACGTGCAGGCTGGGTCGATCCGGCGGCTGCTCGTCCGAGCTGAGCCGGACGTCGACGACGTCGGTGTGGTGCCAGGCGTCCGGTGAGACCAGCACGCTGCCGCGGCCCAGGTCGTCGGGTGTCCGGCCGCCCAGGTTGAGCGCGACCCGCGCGGTGCCGCTCACCGACTCGACCGGCCGCTCCAGCGACTCGATGCCGCGGACGCGGAGCCGGTGCTCACCGAGGCAGAGCACGTCCCCGGTCCGCACCGTCCCCTCCGGCAGCGTGCCGGTGACCACGGTGCCGGCCCCGCGGATCACGAAGCTGCGGTCCACCCACAGCCGCACGGGCGCGTCGGACGGCGGTGGCTCGAGCCGGCGCACCAGCGCGGTGAGCTCCTCGCGGAGCCGGTCCAGGCCCGAGCCGGTGACCGCGCTGACCGCCACCGCGGGCACCTCGCCCAGCGACGTGCCGGCGATCTCCTTGTGCGCGCGTGCCAGCGCCGGCGCGGGGTCCGCGAGGTCCGCCCGGGTCACCGCCAGCACCCCGTGCCGGACCCCCAGCGCGTCGAGCGCGGCGAGGTGCTCGGCCGACTGCGGCATCCACGGGTCGTCGGCCGCGACCACGAACAGCACCGCGGGCACCGGTCCCATGCCGGACAGCGTCGTGGTGACGAACCGCTCGTGGCCGGGGACGTCGACGAAGGCCACCTCGCCCGCACCCGGCAGTGTCGCCCAGGCGTACCCCAGCTGGATCGAGAGGCCGCGCCGGTGCTCCTCCTCGAGCCGGTCCGGGTCCGTGCCGGTCAGTGCCCGCACCAGTGTCGACTTGCCGTGGTCGACGTGGCCGGCGGTCGCGATCACGTGCATGCTCAGTCCCTCCTCGCGGCGGCCGTGCGGACCGCCTCCACCAGCTGCTCGTCGGCTGCGACGGGCACCGCGACGAGGTCGAGCAGCAGCCGGCCGCTCACCACGCGCCCGACCACCGGCGGGTCGCCGGCGCGCAGCGGGCCGGCCAGGGCGGCGGGCACCGCGACCGCCGCGCTCGGAAGCTCAACACCCGGGGCGCCGCCGCCCCCTACGGCGGCCGAGGACGGGACCGCTTCGGCGGGCACGGCGTCCGTCAGCGCCGCCGCCACCGCGCGGGCGCGGGCGGTCAGCTCGGCGACGTCGGACTCCAAGGCCCGGTGCACCGGCGGCGTGGGCCCGCTCAGCGTCGCCTCGAGCGCGGCCAGCGTGAGCTTGTCGACGCGCAGCGCACGGGCGAACGGGTGCCGGCGCAGCCGGGTGACGAGGTCCTCGGTGCCCAGCATCAGGCCGCACTGCGGACCCCCGAGCAGCTTGTCGCCGGAGGCGGTCACCAGGTCCGCCCCCGCGCGCAGGCTGCTGGTGGCGTCCGGCTCGTGAGGGAGGCGTGGGTGCGTGGTGAGCAGGCCGGAACCGATGTCGTGCACGAGCGGCACCGGCAGTGTCGCCAGGTCAGCGACGGGGACCGAGGAGGTGAAGCCCTCCACCCGGAAGTTCGACGGGTGCACCTTGAGGACGAACGCGGTGGTCTCGTCGACCGCGGCCACGTAGTCCTCCAGCCGCACCCGGTTCGTCGTACCGACCTCGCGCAGCCGGGCACCCACCGACTCCAAGAGCTCGGGGATGCGGAACCCGTCGCCGATCTCGACCATCTCGCCGCGGGCGACCACGACCGTGCGGCCCGCCGCGAGCGCACACGCGACCAGCGCCAGCGCGGCGGCACCGTTGTTGACCACGTGCACGCCGCCGGCGTCCGGGACGGCCGCCGCCAGCGCGGCCAGGGCCCCGGCGCCCCGAGGTCCTCGACGGCCGGTGGCCAGGTCGAGCTCGACGTCGGTCGGCCCGGCGGCCAGGCTGACCGCCTCGACGGCAGCCTCGGAGAGCGCCGCGCGGCCGAGGTTGGTGTGCACCACCACCCCGGTGGCGTTGAGCACCTCGTGCATCGAGGTGGCGTGGCGGGGGAGGAGCGTCACCGCGAGGTCGGCCACTGCCGACGGGTCGACCTCGCCGCGGCGACAGGCGGCCAGGGCCTCGCCGACGGCCTGCTTGACCAGGCGCGGGCCGAGCCGGCCGGCGGCGCGCTGCAGGGCCGGGGCGGCCAGCACGTGGTCGGTCCGCGGCGTACGGCGGCGGGGGTCGTCCAGCGCGGGCTCCTCGGGTCGTCGGGACGCGGGTCGTCGTGCGGTCGGGGTGGGCGTACATCGTAGGACCGGGGACCCGGGAGGGTGCACCGCGGCCGGCGGGCATGGCGGGCATGGCGGGCGTGGCGCCGACGGCGTGCTGCCGCCGCTCGCTCCTTACTAAGTGAACTCTCAACTTACCGGGGCATTCTGGGTCCCGGTCCACGGACCGACGGACTACTACCGATCGCACCGAGCTGGGGGAAGGCATTGTCTGCGCTGGCCAGGCTGCGGCAGCACCCGTGGAGGGCTCTAGCGGTGCTCCTCCTTGCGGCCGCAGTTTTGTGGACCGCCGTCCACGGCGTCGCCGGCGTCCGCTGGCTCGACGTCCTGGGCATCCTGACCGACCTCCGGTGGACGCAGCTGGCGCTGCTCACCGCCGTCTGGCTCGGGGGCCTCGGCATCTACTCGTTCGTGCTGCGAGCCGCGCTCCCGGGCCTCGGCATCAGGCGCGGCCTGCTGCTCAACCTGAGCGGTAGCGCGGTCGCGAACGCGGTCCCGCTCGGCGGCGCCGCGGCCACGGCGCTGAACTGGCGCATGGTGCGCGCCTGGGGCCACTCCGACGGCGCGTTCGCGACGTTCTGCGCGCTCACCAACGCACTCGACGTCGCGACGAAGCTGGTCCTGCCGGTGATCGCCGTCGCGACGATGCTCGCGGTGTCCGCACACGTGCCCCTGGCGCTGTGGGCGCTGTCCCTCGGGTGCGTCGCGGTGCTGCTGCTGGCGCTGGTGCTACACGCGGTCGTCGTCCGGCAGGACGCCTCGCCGCGGGCGGGTGCCGGCCGGTGGACGCGGCTGCGCCTCCTCATCGCCGAGTACGGTGTCCGGATGCGCGCCCAGTTCGCACAGGGCTGGTCGCAGCTGGTGCCCGCGAGCCTGGGGTACGTCGCAGCGCAGGTGCTGCTGCTCTACCTCGCGCTCCGCTCGGTCGGGCTCGACGTGCCCGTGACCGTCGTACTCGCGGCTGCCGCCATCGAGCGGCTGGCCACCCTGGTGCCCATCACACCGGGAGGCACGGGAGTCGCCGAGCTCGGCACGATCGCGTGGCTGGTCGCCGCCGGCCTGTCGCCGGTCCAGGTGGTGGCCGGGGTGCTCGTGTACCGCGTGTTCCTGTTCGCGATGGAGATCCCCGTGGGCGCCGTCCTCCTCGGCGCCTGGGCGTGGCTGCACCGACCGGGGGCGCGAGCCAGGACGTCGGGCGTGGCCGCATGAAGATCCTGCACGTCAGCGACCACTACCCGCCGGCGCTCGGCGGCATCGAGATGCACGTCTCCCAGCTCGCCGCCCGGCAGGCGGCCCGCTCCCACGACGTCACCGTCCTGACCTCGACGTCCCGGGACGTCGACGGGGAGCACGACGACGACACGGGACCCGTGACGGTCCGCCGGGTGCGGCCCGGCACTCGCGAGGCGCGCCAGGTGGACTTCGGGGCCTATGACGTGTGCCACGTGCACGTCTCGGTGCTGGCGCCGTTCTCGGCGCCCGTCGCCGCCCGCGCCGTCCGGTCGGGCGTGCCCACCGTGGTCACCGTGCACTCGCTGTGGCAGGGCCTCGGGCCGGTGCCGGGACTGGCCGCCCTGGCGGTCGGGCTGCGGGACGCGCCGGTGCTGTGGACCGCGGTCAGCCAGGTGGCCGCCGACCGGCTGGCCCGGCAGCTTCCCGCCCGGGCCCGGGTCCTGGTGCTTCCGAACGCCGCCGACGTGCCGGCGCGGCCGCCCGTCCCCGACCAGGACGGGGAGGTCCCGGTCCGGCTGGTGAGCACCATGCGGATCGCCCGGCGGAAGCGCCCGCTGGCCCTGGTCCGGATGGTGGACCGGCTCCGAGGCGCCACGCACCGTCCTGTCGAGCTCACCATCGTCGGCGACGGGCCGCTGCGACCCCGCCTCGAGCAGCGAGTGCGCCGCCGCGGCCTGACGGACGCGGTCACCGTCACCGGCAGGTTGCCGGTGTCCGGAGTGCTGGAGCAGGTGGCGCGGGCCGACCTCTACGTCGCACCCGCGGTCCTGGAGTCGTTCGGGATCGCCGCGCTCGAGGCGCGCGCCCTCGGCCTCCCGGTCGTCGGCCGCTCGGGCACCGGCGTCGGGGAGTTCGTGCGTGACGGCATCGACGGTTGGCTGTGCGAGTCCGACGCCGCCATGGTCGACCGGCTCCGCACCCTGGTGGAGGACGACGCGCTGCGGCGCAAGATCTCCGAGCACAACCGCACGGTCCCACCCGGGCTGACCTGGCCGCAGGCGCTGGACCGTCACGACCGCGTCTATGCGCTCGCCGAGGCGACCAGCCGTCGACGCGCCGGCTCGCGCGCGCTCGCGATGCTCGAGCCGTGAGCGTGTTGCCGTCACCCCGGATGCGACCCGCCGACCGGTTCACGGTGGTGTCCTTCCACGCCCACCCCGACGACGAGGCGTTGCTCACAGGTGGAACGCTGGCGAAGGCCGCGGCCGAAGGCCACCGCGTCGTGCTCGTCACCGCCACCCGCGGTGAGCGCGGGCTCGCCGGCTCGTCGGACGGGACCGGTGAGCTGCTGGCCCAGCGGCGCCTGGACGAGCTCCGGGCGGCCGCCGACGCGCTCGGATGTGCACGCGTGGTGTGCTTGGACTACCCCGACTCCGGGCTGCTTCCGGACCCCGCCGACCGGGGCCTGTTCGCGCACGTCGACCTCGAGGAGGCTGCGCGACGGCTCGCCGCGCTGCTCGTCGAGGAGCACGCCGACGTGCTGACCGTCTATGACCGCAACGGCGGCTACGGCCACCCCGACCACGTGCAGGTCCACCGCGTGGGCTCACGGGCTGCCGCCCTCGCCGGCACCCCGGTGGTCCTGGAGGCCACCGTGTCGGCGTCACTGTTCCGCGGCGTGCTGGCCCTGCTGAGGCTGGTGGGGGACCGGCTCGGTGGGTCGGCGCCGTTGGGAACCTCCCGGGTCTTCGCAGCGGGGCGCGAGATCACGCACCGGGTCCGGGTCACCGGATACCTGTCGCGCAAGCGTGCCGCGATGGCCGCGCACGCCTCCCAGCGACGCGGCGACGGTCAGGTCCGGGTGCTCGAGCGCCTGGTGCACCTGCCACGACCGCTGTTCGCGCTGGCTTGCGGCCACGAGTGGTTCATCGAGCAGGGCCGGGGCCCGCGCCGCGTGCAGGGGGACATCTTTGCCACGCTGAGGGACGTCTGACCCGCCCGCCGGAATATCTACGAGCCGGCCTCTTGCGTCCGGGCGATCACCGTCGACGCATCGGGATGCGGTCGAGCACGAAGATGCGCAACGCGCGTCCGGTGATGCGCTGCTGGTACTTCAGGTAGCCGCCGTACACGCCGGCTGCGCTCGCCATGATGGTGGCTCGTTCGGCCTCCGTCGCGGGGCGCGCGGCCACGTCACACGTGTGGCCGCGGTAGGTCACCCTCGCCCGGGGCTCGGCCTCGAGGTTGAGCACCCATGTCGGGGTTCGTGGTTGGCCGAAGTTCGTCCCGAGGAGGGCGAGGGCGTCGCCGACAGGCACGGCGATGAGGTGAGTCTCGCGTGGCTGCTTGGAGCGGCGGCCCGTCGTCGTCAGCAAGAGCGCGGGGAGCCCGGCAAACAACTCGGGGATGCTCGTGTGCCCGCCGCTGAGTCGCGCCGTGAACCGGTCCATCGAGGGCAGCGCCCTGGCGAAGAACCACGCGCCGGGACGGGTGGCCGTGAGCACCCGCACCGACCGCTGGAACCGGTTCGGAGGCAGGTGGGCATAGGAGAGTTCGGCCGACAGCCCGGTGCCTGCGGTGACCGCCTCAGCCGGGCCGGTGCGCTCAGGATCGTCCACCGCGGTCCCTCCCTGTGCCTTCGACGGTACGGGCGGAGGCGGAGCGGGACAATGGACCGAAGAGGCTATGGGACAAGCGTGGTCCGGGGATGCGCCGGCAGGGGCAGGGGTCTGCGTGGCGGCTGGTGGAAGTCGAACTCGGTCAGCAGGTTGCCCAGCTGAGGGGCGTTCTCGCGTACGTCGGGACGGGGGTCGGGACGCCCGTCGGTGGCCGGGTCGAGCCGTCGGCCGCCGAGGAACAGGTCCTCGATGAGCTTGATATAGGCGTCGAAGGACAGCGTCTGGTGGTCGACGTACCCCTTGCGCGCGTAGGGGCTGATGAGCAGCCCCGGCACGCGTCCGCCGTAGCCGCTGGAGTCCACCGTCGGTGGTTGCACGTGGTCGTAGAAGCCGCCCCAGTCGTCCCACGTCACGAAGATCGCGGTCGACCTCCAGTCGGGTCCTGACATCACCGCGTTGACGAGGCGGGTCACGTAGGACTGGCCGTCGCTGACCAGGTGCGGCGGGTGCTCGCTGTTCTTGCCGGAGGGGACCACCCAGCTGACGGCCGGAAGCCGGCCGGTGCGGGCCTTGCGGACGAACGTCGAGGTCGGCGCGATGTCGTGGAGCTGGTGGTCCTTGCGGACGTCGACGAAGTTCGGGAGCGGGTTCCAGATGCCCGGCGTCTTGGGTGACTGCCTGACCGGCGCGCAGGCGATCGCGTTGCTGTTGCGGCAGTCGGGCTCGCTGCCGGGCATCACGTAGTAGCCCCAGCTCACGTGGTGCTGGTGCAGCAGGTACGTCAGGTCCGTCCACGCGTAGACCGGTCGGCGCTGCAGCCGGTGCGTCGCGGTGCCGATCCAGCCGTTCGCCGGCTGCTGGCGGGCCATCCCGAGGAAGTTCGTGCAGCTGTAGGGGTCTGCGGTGCGGCAGCGGGCCGACCACCCCGAGACCGTCCAGAGATGGGCCGGCAGGCTCCACGCCTTCAGCGGCTCGAACAGGTGGTCCTGGAGGACGAAGCTCTTCGCGTAGGCCCAGTAGTTCGGGATGTCGCTGCCGGTGTGGTAGCCCATCACGTCCAGGCCGCTGCCGTTGCTGCACCGCGGGTTGTTCTCGTCCTTGCAGCGCTTCGTCGCGGTGACGGCCTGCCTGGCGAACCCGTCCATCCGGCCGTGGTCGACGTCCTTGGTCCACGAGTAGACGCCGTGCGGCCCGCCGCCGTTGAGGTCGTGATGGTCGGGGTAGGGGTGCACGCAGCGCCCGGCGGCGGGCAGCGGCAGGCAGGCCACGGGCTTCCCGTGCCGCATCGCGATGCCGTCGGCCCCGGGGAAGGTGGCGAAGTAGGAGTCGAAGGACCGGTTCTCCTGCATGATCATCACGACGTGCTTGATCTTGTCCTGACCCGGTCTGCGGTCCACGGGTGAGACCCACCTCCGCGCCGAGGCCGGGGCCAGGGCCTTGTTGAAGGCGATGACCTGCTTGCGTGTCTTCGGGGGCGGGCCCGTGAGGCGGGAGGAGGTGCAGGCGCTCACCGCCAGTGCCAGCACCAGGCCGAGCAGCACCGACACACGCACGCCGCGCGACATGACCGTCGTCCCCTTTCCGAGACACGTCTTCGCAACGTGTCGCCACCTCACGACGAAGGGTCTCCTGCCCGGATGAGAGGCTGCTGAGAATCCGGAAAGACCGCGCGGTCGACCGGTCAGGCGGGTGCTCCGCCGGCGCCGTCCAGCAGGACCCGCATCCTCCGGCCCACGTGGTCCCAGCCCCACTGACGCTCCACCCAGGCCCGCCCCGCCCGGCCCATGGTGGCGGCGAGGGCGCTCTCGGTGAGCAGCGTGGTGAGCCGCTCCGCCACGGCCTCGACGTCGCGACCGTCGACGACGAACCCCGTCTCCCCGTCGCGTACGGCGTCCGGGGCGCCGCCGGACCGGCCGGCCAGGACGGGCAGTCCCGTCGCGGCAGCCTCGAGGTACACGATCCCGAAACCCTCGACGTCGAGGCCGCCGCGGCGGGTGCGGCACGGCATCGCGAAGACGTCTCCGGCTGCATAGTGGGCGGCGAGCTCCTCCTCGGGCACGGCTCCGGTCAGGACCACGTCACGGGACATGCCGGTGTCGCGCACGAGCCGCTCGAGCCGGCTCCGGTAGGGCCCGTCGGAGACCAGGAGCAGCGCCGCGTCCGGGACCCGGCGACGAACTGCGGGCAGCGCCCGGAGAAGCACGTCCTGCCCCTTCCTCGGCACGAGCCTGGAGACGCAGACCACCACCGGGCGGTCCGCCAGGCCGAGCCGGGCGCGGACCGTGGCGCCGTCGGTCCCCCGTAGCCCCGGGTGGAACTGCGCCAGGTCCACCCCCGGCGCCAGCTGCTCGAGGCGGGTGTCGGGCGGCACCGCGCGGGCGAGCCGGTCACGGGTGTAGCCGCCGAGGTAGGTCACCACGTCGGTGTCGACGGCGATGCGGCGCAGCAGCCCGCGGGCGCCGGGCAGGATCGCCCAGCCGGCTTCGTGGCCGTGGGTCTGCGCGACCGTGCGCCGTACCCCCGCGTTCCTCAGGGTCGGGCCCAGCAGCCCGAGCGGCGCCATCGCGCCGAACCACGCCACCTCGCAGTCCCGGCTCCGGGCCAGCGCGGCGGCCTGCCGTCGTACGGCGGGCGTGGGCAGCAGCATCGTGGTGTCGGCCCGGACGACCTCGAACGGCTGGGCGCGGTCGAAGTCCTGCCACCCGGGGGACCGGGAGGCGTAGACGACCAGCGAGTCAGGTGGCTGGCGGACCGCGAGGTGGTGCACGAAGCTCTGGATCCCGCCCTGTCGCGGCGGGAAGTCGTTGGTGACCAGCAGAGTGCGCCCCACGAGCACGACTGTAGGGAACGCCCCGCGGTCGCGTCGTCGGCTCCCCCCGAACCCGGGCCGATCGGCCCTGAGCGCCCGGGACGTCGATGCGCATGGCGGAGGCGGACGGGAATCGAACCCGCCGGACCCAGCTGCTGGGCCCCTACGGTTTTGAGGACCGCGCCCGTCACCAGACGAGAAACGCCTCCGCGCGACACTCTACGGGTGGGGCTCGACAAGGGCCGCGAGTGGTGTCACGTTTGGGGGCACGGGAACGGGTTACCCAGGAGCCGACCACCGCAGCAGAACGGAGACCCGCGTGGGAGTGCGTACGTTCATCGAGTCCTGGCCCACATTGCGCCAGGCGCTGGGCAACGACAGGCTTGGCCGCGGCCAGGCCGCGATGTCGGCGCGCAGCAAGTCCTTGGAGCCGCGCACCACCCAGGCCGACAAGGTCGTGGAGTCGGTCTGCCCGTTCTGCGCGGTCGGCTGCGGCCAGAAGGTCTTCGTCAAGGACGGCAAGGTCACCCAGATCGAGGGCAACCCGGCCAGCCCGATCTCGCGGGGCCGGCTGTGCCCCAAGGGCAGCGCCAGCCTGCAGCTGGTCACCGCGCCGTCGCGGGTGACGAAGGTGCGCTACCGGCGCCCCCACGGCACGGAGTGGGAGGACCTCGACCTCGACACCGCGATGGACATGATCGCGGACCGCGTCATCAAGACCCGCAAGGAGACGTGGCAGTGGGAGTCCGAGGACGGCAAGCGTCTTCGGCGGACCATGGGCATCGCCAGCCTCGGAGGAGCGACCCTCGACAACGAGGAGAACTACCTCATGAAGAAGCTCTACACGGCGATGGGCGCGATACAGATCGAGAACCAGGCCCGCATTTGACACTCCTCCACTGTTCCCGGTCTGGGAACCTCGTTCGGCCGTGGAGGGGCCACCAACTTCCAGCAGGACCTCGCCAACGCTGACTGCATCCTCATCGAGGGCTCGAACATGGCCGAGTGCCATCCGGTCGGGTTCCAGTGGGTGATGGAGGCCAAGCGCCGCGGCGCCACGGTGATCCACGTCGACCCGCGGTTCACCCGCACCTCGGCGGTGGCAGACCTGCACGTCCCGCTCCGGGCCGGCACCGATATCGCGTTCCTCGGGGCGCTGGTGAACTACGTGCTCGCCAACGAGCTGGACTTCCGCGAGTACGTCGTGAACTACACCAACGCCGCGGCCATCGTCGGCGAGGACTTCGTCGACACCGAGGACCTCGACGGGCTGTTCTCGGGCTACGACCCGGAGAGCGGGCAGTACGACCCCAGCTCGTGGCAGTACGCCGGCGCGCCGCAGGCCCCCGCGGCCGGGCAGCGTGACCCGGCGCAGCCAGGGGGCCCCAAGCCCGACGAGTCGGCCGGCGGCGACGGAGGTGCACACGACAAGGCCTCGCACGGGTCCGCGCGGGCGGAGGCG
This sequence comes from uncultured Actinomycetota bacterium, assembly GCA_963816325.1. GTDB lineage: Bacteria > Actinomycetota > Actinomycetes > Propionibacteriales > Nocardioidaceae > Nocardioides_B. The sequence continues at coordinate 188,431 of CAWFKC010000004.1, forward strand.
GCCGGCTCGGGCGGGCCGTCGATCGGCGGCAAGCCCGAGCGGGACGAGACGCTCCAGCACCCGCGCTGCGTCTACCAGATCCTCAAGCGGCACTTCGCCCGCTACACCCCGGAGATGGTCGAGCGGGTCTGCGGGATCAGCCCGGAGCAGTTCGACCAGGTCGCCAAGGCGCTGACGGAGAACTCCGGGCGCGAGCGGACCAGCGCGTTCTGCTACGCGGTGGGCTGGACCCAGCACACGGTGGGCGTGCAGAACATCCGCACCGCCTCGATCCTGCAGCTGCTGCTGGGCAACATGGGCCGCCCGGGCGGCGGGATCATGGCGCTGCGCGGCCACGCCAGCATCCAGGGCTCGACCGACATCCCGACGCTGTTCAACATCCTGCCCGGCTACATCCCGATGCCGCACGCCTCCCTGCACCGCAACCTCGACGACTTCGTGGCGCAGGACGCCGGCAAGACCGGCTTCTGGGGCAACATGAAGTCCTACGCGGTCAGCCTGCTGAAGTCCTACTGGGGCGACGCGGCGACCGCGGACAACGACTTCTGCTTCGACTACCTGCCCCGGCTGACCGGCGACCACGGGACCTACAACACCGTGGTGGGGCAGATCGAGGGCAAGGTCAAGGGCTACTTCCTGGTCGGGGAGAACCCGGCGGTCGGCTCGGCCAACGGCAAGATGCAGCGGCTCGGCCTGGCCAACCTCGACTGGCTCGTCGTGCGGGACATGGCGATGATCGAGTCGGCGACGTTCTGGAAGGACGGCCCCGAGCTCGCCACCGGTGAGCTCGAGACCGAGAAGATCGGCACCGAGGTGTTCTTCCTCCCGGCCGCGTCGCACGTGGAGAAGGCCGGCTCCTTCACGCAGACCCAGCGCATGCTCCAGTGGCGCGACAAGGCCGTCGAGCCGCCGGGCGACGCGCGCAGCGACCTGCAGTTCTTCTACGAGCTCGGCCAGCGGATCCGCGAGAAGCTCGCCGGTTCGACCGACGAGATGGACCGCCCCCTGCTCGACCTGGCCTGGGACTACCCCACCGAGGGTCCGCTCCAGGAGCCCGACGGTGAGGCCGTGCTGCGCGAGATCAACGGGGTCGGCCCCGACGGCAAGGCGCTGTCGTCCTACACCCAGCTCAAGGACGACGGCTCCACCAGGAGCGGGTGCTGGATCTACTGCGGCGTCTTCGCCGACGAGGTCAACCAGGCCCGTCGCCGCAAGCCGCACTGGGAGCAGACCTACGTCGCGCCCGAGTGGGGCTGGGTGTGGCCGGCCAACCGCCGCATCATCTACAACCGCGCCTCGGCCGACCCCGACGGCAAGCCGTGGAGCGAGCGCAAGAAGTACGTCTGGTGGGACGCCGAGAGCGGCAGCTGGACCGGCGAGGACGTGCCGGACTTCATCGCCGACCGGGCGCCGGACTTCGTGCCCGAGGAGGGTGCGGAGGGCCCCGACGCGCTGAGCGGCAAGGACCCGTTCATCATGCAGACCGACGGCAAGGGCTGGCTCTACGTCCCCGCGGGTCTGGCGGACGGGCCACTCCCGGCGCACTACGAGGAGGTGGAGTCGCCCTTCCACAACGCGATCTACGGCCAGCAGAGCAACCCCGCGCGCAAGACCGTGCAGAGCGACGCCAACCCGGTGAACCCGTCGTACTCCGACGTCTTCCCCTACGTCTTCACGACGTACCGGCTGACCGAGCACCACACCGCAGGCGGGATGAGCCGGACCCTGCCCTACCTCTCCGAGCTGCAACCGGAGATGTTCTGTGAGGTCTCGCCGAGGCTGGCTGCCGAGCGGGGTCTGACCCACGGCGGCTACGCCACGATCGTCACGGCTCGTACGGCGATCGAGGCGCGGGTCCTGGTGACCGACCGGATGCGCTCGCTGCGCGTGGCGGACCGGCTCGTCGAGCAGGTCGGCCTGCCCTACCACTGGGGCGCCAACGGGGTCAGCACCGGCGACTCGGCCAACGACCTCCTGCAGGTGACGCTCGACCCCAACGTGTTCATCCAGAGCAAGATCGGCACCTGTGACATCCGTCCGGGCCGACGCCCGCAAGGCAAGGAGCTGCTCAGCTATGTCGAGGACTACCGCCGGCGCGCCGGGGTGCCCGGCCCGGACGCGGGCGGCGACCGCGAGGGGAGTGGCCAGTGAGTAGGTGGCCCACCGCCCGGTCGTTCGCCGGCCCGCTGTCCGATGTCCAGACCGACGCGGGCTACGACGAGCACCCGCCGCGGAAGGGGTTCTTCACCGACACCTCCGTGTGCATCGGCTGCAAGGCCTGCGAGGTGGCCTGCAAGGAGTGGAACCACGTGCCGGAGGACGGCATCACGCTGTCCGGCATGTCCTACGACAACACTCAGGCGCTCGGGGCCGACACCTGGCGTCACGTGGCCTTCGTCGAGAAGCCCGTGCACCCCACGACGACCGACCTCGGGCTGCCCGGGATGGGCCCGCCCGGCTTCGACGGCTACGAGAGCGGCGTGCTCACCGACGAGGACCAGGGCGCGCAGTCCGGCGACTCGGGGGTGCGCTGGCTGATGTCCTCGGACGTGTGCAAGCACTGCACGCACGCGGCCTGCCTGGACGTGTGCCCGACCGGGTCGCTGTTCCGGACCGAGTTCGGCACGGTGGTGGTGCAGGAGGACATCTGCAACGGGTGCGGCTACTGCGTGCCCGCCTGCCCGTACGGCGTGATCGATCTGCGCGAGGACGACGGCCGGGCGTTCAAGTGCACGCTGTGCTACGACCGGCTCAAGGAGGACCAGACCCCGGCGTGCGCCCAGGCCTGCCCCACGGAGTCGATCCAGTTCGGTGACCTCGACGAGCTGCGCGAGCGCGCGGACAAGCGCCTCGAGCAGCTGCACGAGCAGGGGGTCGACGTCGCCCGGCTCTACGGCCACGACCCCGAGGACGGCGTGGGCGGAGACGGCGCGTTCTTCCTGCTGCTCGACGAGCCGGAGGTCTACGGCCTGCCCCCGGACCCGGTGGTCACCACCCGGTCGATCGTCTCGATGTGGAAGCACGTGGGTGCGGCGGCCGTGACGCTGACCGGCCTGGGCGTGGCCTCGTTCTTCGGAAGGCGGCGGTGAGCTGATGCGCGAACGCTCGATGGTGCCGGAGCCGGAGTTCGAGTCCTACTACGGCAAGCAGATCATCAAGACGCCGACCTGGAAGACGCCCGACGTCCCGCTCTACCTGTTCATCGGCGGCCTGGCCGGCGCCTCGGGGATCCTCGCCGAGGGGGCAGCGGTGCGCCGGATGCCCGGGCTCGAGCGCGTGGCCCGCAGCGCCGCCGCCGGCGGGGCCGTGATCGGCACCGCCGCGCTCGTCCACGACCTGGGGCGGCCGGAGCGGTTCCTCCACATGCTGCGGGTGCTGAAGGTGACCTCGCCGCTGTCGGTGGGCTCCTACATCCTCGCCCCGTTCGGTGGCCTGTCCGCAGTGGCGGCGGCGTCGAACCTCACCGGCAAGCTGCCGCGCCTGGGCCGGCTCGCCGGCGTGGGCACGGCCGCCTTCGGGCCGCCGCTGGCCACCTACACCGCGGCACTGGTCTCCAACACCGCGGTGCCGGCCTGGCACGAGGGCTACCGCGAGATGCCGTTCATCTTCGCCGGGTCGGGGATGACCGCGGCCGGGGGGCTCGGCATGCTGCTGGCGCCGAAGGCCGAGAACGGTCCCGCGCGCCGGATGGCGGTCGCCGGAGCCGCGGTCGAGCTCACCGGTGCCGAGCTGCTCAAGCGCCGGCTCGGCATGATCGCCGAGCCCTACGAGCAGGGCAGGCCCGGCTTGCTGATGAAGACCGCCCGGGCGATGACCGCGACCTCGGCCGCACTCTCGGTGGTCGGCGGCAGGTCGCGCACGGTCTCGGTGCTCGCGGGAGCCACCTACGTCACCGCCTCGCTGCTCACCCGGTTCGGGATCTTCGAGGCGGGTCTCGCGTCCGCGAGGGACCCGAAGTACACCGTGGTGCCGCAGCGCGAAAGGCTCGCCGCCCGCAACGGCACGGCGAAGGTGCAGCAGCAGCCCGTCCGCGGCTGAGCCGTGGCCGGCACGCAGGAGCGACCCGGCGCCGGGGAGTGGGTCCCGGCCCGGCCGACGCTGAGCAGCCTTCGCTCGGCGGTCCAGGACTGCCGTGGGTGCGAGCTCTACCACGACGCCACCCAGGCGGTGATGGGCGACGGCAACCCGAAGGCGACGCTGATGCTGCTCGGCGAGCAGCCGGGCGACAAGGAGGACCAGGCCGGGGAGCCGTTCGTCGGTCCCGCGGGAAGACTGCTCGACAAGGCACTGGCCGAGGCAGGCATCGCCCCGGAGTCGGTCTTCAAGACCAACGTGGTCAAGCACTTCCGGTTCTCGGGAACCCGGGGGAAGCAGCGCATCCACAAGTCGCCGAGCCAGGTGCACGTCACCGCGTGCGGGCCCTGGCTGCTCGCCGAGCTCGAGACGGTCCGGCCGCGCGGGGTGGTGCTGCTCGGCGCCACCGCGGGCAAGGCGGTCTACGGCTCGTCGTTCCGGGTGACCCCGGCCCGCGGCACCCTCGTGGCCTGGCCCACCGACCGGTTCGCCGTACCTCACCTGCCGGAGTGGGTGCTGCCGACCACCCACCCGTCGGCGGTCCTCCGTTCGCGCGAGCGCGACACCGACTTCGAGGCGCTGGTGGCCGATCTGCGGGTCGCTGCCGACGCGTGAGGAACCCGCGCGTGAAGAACCGGCCAGTGGGTAGGTTGGCCGGGTGACCGACACCGCCGCCCCCGCGACCAGCCTCAGGCTCACCCAGTACGCCTCCGGCGGAGGCTGCGCCTGCAAGGTGCCGCCCGGCGAGCTCGAACGCGTGCTCGCCGACCTGCCGTCGGGACGCGTGTCGACCGACCTGCTCGTCGGGCTGGAGAACGGCGACGACGCGGCCGCGGTGCGCATCGACGGTGAGCGTGCGGTGATCGCGACCGCGGACTTCTTCACGCCGGTGGTCGACGACGCCTACGACTGGGGCCGGATCGCGGCGGCGAACGCGCTCTCCGACGTCTACGCGATGGGCGGCGAGCCGCTGGTCGGCGTGAACCTGCTCGCGTGGCCGCGGGACCGGATCCCGTTCGAGGTCGCCGCCGAGGTGCTGCGCGGGGGAGCCGAGGTCTGCGCCGCCGCGGACACCTTCCTGGCCGGCGGCCACAGCATCGACGACCCGGAGCCGAAGTACGGCGTCGCGGTGACCGGTATCGCCGCGGCCGACCGGCTGCTGCGCAACGACGCGGGCAAGGCGGGGCTGCCGCTGACCCTGACCAAACCCCTGGGTCTCGGCGTGCTCAACAACCGGCACAAGGCAACCGGGACCGTGTTCCCCGACGCGGTGGAGACGATGACCACGCTCAACCGCGACGCCTCGCGCGCCGCGCTGGCGGCGGGCGCGGTGTGCGCGACGGACGTGACGGGGTTCGGCCTGCTCGGCCACCTCTACAAGCTGTGCCGGGCCAGCGGGGTGGCTGCCGTTGTGGATGCGGCCGCGGTGCCCTACCTGGCCGACGCACGGCCGTCGCTGGCCGAGGGGTTCGTGCCCGGTGGGTCGCGACGCAACCTCGACTGGGTGCGCCCCAGGGTCTCGTCGTCGGTCGGTGAGGAGGAGCTGCTGCTGCTTGCCGACGCGCAGACCTCCGGCGGCCTACTCGTCGCCGGCGAGGTCCCCGGCTACCCGGTGGTCGGCGAGCTCGTGGCGGGCGGCGGCGACGCGGTCATCACGGTCCGGTGAACCCCTAGGACGACTGGATCTCCGGCTCGAAGTCGGAGGGTGCGACTGCCGCGATCGACCGGCGCAACGTCATGATGACCGTGCCCGCACCGAACAAGTCGCTGCCGCTCTTCTCCCGCACCGTGCGCACCTCCTCGACGAGCCGGCAGAGCGCCGCATCGGCGTCGCTGAGCCGGTCCAGGTCCACGTCCTCGCCGTCCACCGAGCGCAGCGTCTCGGCCATCTCCTGGAAGGCGTGCGCGACGTAGGGCCGAAGCTCCGGCCCCAGCGCCACCTGATCCTGCCCCGCTCGCTCGTGCCAGGTCACGAACGAGGTCATCTCCTCGACGAGGAAGGCGAGCTGCTCCAAGGAGCGCGCGGTCTGGTACTGCTCGTCGGCCTGCCGCTGCCAGCGCCGGACCCGCCAGTTGCCTCGGCGGGCCTCCATCGCCTGGGCAACCATGTCGTGCATGCGCATGGTGAGCGAACGGATGTCGCGCCGTCTCTGCTGCCACCCGTCGAGATCGGGAGGGCTCTCCTGCAGCAGTCCCTCGGCGAGGTCGTCGAGCTGGTCGGCCAGCGAGTGGCGCAGTCGGGTGACGGTCGTCTGTGCCGGGGTCAACGGGAGCGAGGGAAAGGCGAGGTTGACCAGGACGCCCACCACGGCGCCGAGGGCGGTCAGCAGCAGGTAGTCGCTGGCGTAGCCGATCTCGTTGTGGCCGCCGATGATCAGCACGAAGACGCCGGTCAGCGGGACCCAGCTCCCCTTCGTGCCCAGCCTCCACCAGCCCCCGATCAGCGTGGCCACCGCGACCACGATGCCGACAGCGACGACGTCACCCAGGTCGGCCAGGCCCAGCACGAGGGCGAGCGCGGCGCCGATCAGGATTGCGAGCAAGCCTTGGAACGACTCCCGGATCGAGGAGGCCACGGTCGTGTCCACCGCGAGCACGGCACCCAGAGGCGCGTAGTAGGGGTGCTGGTGCACCAGGTCACCGAAGGACCGGACCACGAGCCAGGCCAGCGAGGTGGCGATCGCCGACTTGAGCGCGAGCGCGATGCGCGGGTGCTCGTTGAGCCAGTCGTGCGCCTGATGGATGGGCACGCGGACACCTCCTCCCTCTCCGGCTCCCTCTCCGGGCTGCCTCATGACGACACCTGACGACGCCAGACGCCCCCGGCGTACGGCGTACCCGCAAGGCCGATGCCGCACACGTCGTACGCGTCCTGGCGGGTTTCCGAAGCCTTCATCGGGGAACGATGCCTCTCATGGCAGAGGGAGAGTCCAAGGGCACAGTGCTGCTCGCCGGTGGAGCGAACTTGGCGATCGCGATCGCGAAGGGAGCGGCGGGCATCCTGTCCGGCTCCTCGGCCATGCTGGCCGAGAGCGCCCACTCGGTCGCCGACACCATGAACGAGGGCTTCTTGCTGACCGCGCTCAAACGCGGGAACAAGAAGGCCGACGCCGCCCACCCGTTCGGCTACGGCCTCGAGCGCTACTTCTGGTCGCTGCTGGCGGCGGTCGGCATCTTCGTGCTCGGGTCCGGTTTCTCCTTCTTCGAGGGCATCTACGCGATCATGCATCCCGAGCCGCTGCACGGACTGCTGATCCCCATGGCGGTGCTGGGTCTGTCGGCGCTCTTCGAGGGCTCGTCCTGGACCAAGGCGCTGCTGCAGCTGCGTGGGGAGGCGCGCGAGAAGGACACCGGAATGCTCGAGCACATCGTGGAGACGCCCGATCCCACGGTGAAGACGGTCGCTTTCGAGGACACCGCCGCTCTGCTCGGGCTCGCGCTGGCCGCGGCGGGGCTCGGCCTGCACGCGCTCACCGGCTCGCCGGTGTGGGACGCGGTCGCGTCCTTCGCGATCGGGGCGCTGCTGATCGCGGTCGCGATCACGCTCGGCTTGCAGAACAAGCAGCTGCTGATCGGCAGCTCGGTGCCCGGCGAGGTCCGGGACGGCATCCAGCGCACGATCGAGGAGTCGCCGGGCGTGGACACGGTGGTCGAGCTGCTCACCATGCGCCTCGGGCCGGACGCGGTGCTGGTGGCCGCGCGCGTCGACGTCGTGGACGACACCACCGGCGGGGATCTCGAGCAGGTGGCCGACGAGGTGGACGAGCGCGTGCGCGAGCGCTTCGAGGACGTGAAGCATGTCTTCCTCGACCCCACCCCGAGCGCCGCCGGGTCGGGCGCCTCGGCACAGGCTTAGGACGGCCCTTCCGGGGTAGGTGTGTCTCAGTGTTCCCTCAGGAAGGGATGAGGCGATGTCCTCAGGTGCGGATGCGGGCGGCGTGACCCCGAACGGAGACGTCATGCCGGCGCCGCCGCTGTCGGAGGACAGCGCCGAAGGTGGCCGAGACCGCCAGGTCTTCGACGAGGTGGCGCGGATCGGCCGGGCGCTGGAGGCCCACGGTTCGCTCACCGCCCAGGCCCTGCGCCGGACCGTGGGCGCGGGGCACTGGGAGAAGCACCGCTTCGAGCGGGCGCTGGCTTTCGCGGTCGCCGACGGTCGGGTGACCAAGGGGGCCGACGGGCTCTTGCACCACGGCTAGGAGCGAGCCCGGAGACCGGCAGGCTGACCAGACCACCGGGCGGGCAGCGTTGGCCGGAGGGACGTGGCTAGAAGACGAACCAGGCGCCGATCACGCTGGGGAGTACGCCGAGGACCAGCCAGGGGCTGAGCAGTCGCTGCTTGTGGATCACCAGCGCCGCCAGCACCGCGAGCACTCCGAAGGCGCCCGCGATCACCAGCAGGCCGATCTTCGCGTCGAGGCGCGTGGAGAATGCCGCGGCGACCACGAGGCCCGCGGACATGTGCAGGATCGTGGTGGCGGCCAGCGTGGACAGCACCCAGCGCTGCACCCGCGAGAGGCTCATCGGCTCGCGGTACCTCGGGCGGCTCTGGCCCGGGGTCATGAGGTGCTTGCGAGGGCGGGGCGGGACCGTCTGGCCGGACATGGTGGGCTCCGTGGGTGCGTGAAGTGCCTCGAGTCTATCTCTCCGGTGGCGCCCGGCACCGTCGTAGCCTCGCGGTATGACCAGCGACACGCCCTCGCGCAGGGCCTACTTCTGGCTGATGGGCGTGTGCCTGCTGCTGATCGTCCTGGCGTGGAACGTGGTCCGCTTCTACTCGACCACCGCGGCGGTGGTGATGAGCGTGGTCGCCGCGGTCATCCCGCCGACGGCCGCGATCGTCGCCAACTGGGGGCGAGGCGGGTGAGGCGCTCCTGAAGGCTCACGGGCCGCGGCGGCCACGGCTGCGCCGGTAGCGGGAGGCGGTTTCGGCCGGTTTTGATCCACAGTGGCGGCGATCATCGGGTTGTGCACAGATTCGAACGCGTGGGCGAAAATGGGGGTGGTGGCGGCTAGTTTGGACCCATGACCGCAACTCCGGACGCTCCTCGCGACCCCCGCCGCTCACCGGGCGAGCGGGCCGCCGGGGCTGCTGGTGAGGGTGTGGCGCGGCCGGGGGTGTTGGGGTTCACCGATTCGTTGGGTCGGGGGTTGGACGGCCTGGCGTCGACGCCGGCGTGGGCGTTGAGCCCGGGCGAGCAGGCCGAGGCGCTGGTCGCGTTGCGGCGCGAACAGGCGCGGCTGGTCGAGCTGGAGCTGCGGATCCTGGCGGCCGCGGACCGCAACGAGGTCGGCACGCAGACGGTGGCGACGTCGACGGCGGCGTGGCTGGCCCACCAGACCGCGGCCACGACCCGGTCCGTGGCCGCCGACGTGCATCTGGCGCGGGCGTTGGACACCGACTTCGAGACCACCCGCAAAGCGCTGGCCGCCGGGGTGATCGATGCGGCGAAGGCACGCGTGGTGGTCCACGCGGTGCAGGCGTTGACCGACGAGCACGACGACCTCCCGCCCGGCACCCAGGCGCGTGCCGAGGCGCACCTGGTGGACCTGGCCGGTGACTACGACCTGCCCACGTTGCGGCGGTTCGGCAAACGGCTGTTCGAGGTGGTCTGCCCCGAGGCCGCCGACCTGGTCGAGGGCCGCAGGCTCGCCGCCGAGGAGGCCCGGGCCCGTCGGGTGGCGCACCTGTCGATGCGGGAGAACGGGGACGGCACCGTGGAGGGCCGGTTCCGGCTGCCGAGCCTGCACGCGGCGGTGCTGACCAAGGCCCTGCAGGCGTTGACCAGCCCCCGCCGGTTGGGCGAGGGGCGCCTGGACCCGGAGACCGGGCGGAAGCTGTCGCAGGCGACGTTGTTCGGGCGTGGGTTCATGGAGCTGCTGGAGACCCACCTGAACCTGACGACCCTGCCGAGTGCGCACGGGTCCCCGTTCACGATCGTGGTCACGATCCCGTGGCAGACCCTGCAGGACGGTCTCGGGGTCGCGACCCTGGAGTCCGGGCAGCGGCTCTCCGCCGGCGAAGCCCGCCGACTGTGCTGCAAGGCGGGGATCGTCCCGATGGTCCTCGACGGCGACTCGATGCCGATCGACGTGGGCCGCAAGAAACGCTGCTACGACTTCTACCAGAAGCTCGTCATCGACCACCGCCACCAGAAGCACGGTGGTTGCGCGAGTGTGCACTGCGACCGGCCACCGTCGTTCTGCGAGTACCACCACCCCGACCCCTGGGCCAAGGGCGGCCGCACCGACGCCTCCACCGGCATCCCGCTGTGCCCACCCCACCACCAGATGGCCGACCACCCCGAAACCTGGGACATGACCCGCCACCCCGACGGCTCCGTCCGCTTCACCAGACGGCAATAGGGGCAGACCTAGGCTACTCCGCCTCGAAGCCGGCGGCGATCTTCTCGATCAGGGCGGTGGTCGACACCGCGGGGGTGCGGGGCAGGTAGTGCACCTCGCAGATCTCCTTCAGCTCGTCGAACCGGCCTGCCCAGTCGTCGCCCATGACGAGCACGTCGGCGCCGTACCTCTCGACGTACTCGCGCTTCTGCTCGAGGCTCTCCTCGACGAACACCTCGTCGACCCACTTGAGCGCTGCCACGATCTCCATGCGCTCGGACTGGGAGAACACGGGCGCGCGGCCCTTCTTGCGTTCGTTGAGCGCGTCGGCGGAGACGCCGACGATCAGCCGGTCGCCGAGCGCGGCGGCTCGCTTGATCACCCGCAGGTGGCCGACGTGGAAGACGTCGAAGGTCCCGAAGGTGATGACGGTTCGGCTCATGGGGGAATCCTTGCATGTCGGTCGTGTACGTTCGAGCGCGATGTCGATCCCGATGGTCACGCCGAACCCCGAGCTCGACGCCGAGCGTCGTCGGGGCCTGCGTCGCATGCGTGCCCTGGCGCTCTCGCTGCTGCTCCTCGCGGCCGTCGTCTTCGCCCTGACGCTCGGCGGTGAGGGCTTCTGGGGGTTCGTCAACGCCGGCGCCGAGGCATCCATGGTCGGTGCGATCGCGGACTGGTTCGCGGTGACCGCGCTGTTCAAGCACCCGCTCGGCGTCCCGATCCCGCACACGGCGCTGATCCCGAAGCGCAAGGAGCTGCTCGGCCGCAGCCTGGAGGAGTTCGTCGGCGAGAACTTCCTGCAGGAGCCGGTGATCCGCGACCGGCTCAGTGTCGCGGCGCTCCCGGACCGGGTCGGCGGCTGGCTGACCGACGAGGGCAACGCCCGAAAGCTGGTCGACGAGGCGGCCGCGGTGCTCGACATCGGGCTCTCTCGGATCCGCGACGAGGACCTGACGATGCTCGTCGAGGAAGCCCTGCTGCCCCGGTTCCTCGAGGAGCCGCTCAGTCCCGTCGCCGGCAGCCTGCTCGGGGAGATCGTGGCCGACAAGGCCCATCACGGGCTGGTCGACCTGGCGCTGGAGGAGGCGCACCGGTGGCTGAGCGAGAACGAGGAGACGTTCAGCGACATCGTCAGCGAGCGCGCTCCCTGGTGGTCGCCACCGTCGCTCAACGACCGCGTGACGCACCGGCTCCACATCGAGGTGGTGGCCTGGGTCGAGGACATCCGCCGCGACCCCTACCACCACGCGCGGCAGGCTCTCGACGCCTTTCTCGTGCGGCTCGCCGACGACCTCCTGCACGACCCGGAGACGCAGGAGCGCGCCGAGCACCTGAAGGCCCGCGTGCTGGGCCACCCCCAGCTGCTGGTCACCGCCACCTCACTGTGGAACGCCTTCCGGCGGGCTTTGCTGCAGGCGCTCGAGGATCCCGAGGGGCCGCTGCGCCGCCGCGCCGTCGAGGAGCTCACCGACCTCGGCCGCCGGCTGCGCACGGACGGCCCGCTGGCCGCACGACTCGAACGGCAGGCCGCCGACCTCGTCGTCTTTGTGGTGGGCAGGTACGGCGACGAGCTGACGGCGGTGATCACCCACACCATCGACCGCTGGGACGGCAAGGAAGCGGCCCGGCGCATCGAGCTGCACGTCGGGCGCGACCTGCAGTTCATCCGGATCAACGGCACCATCGTCGGCGGCCTGGTCGGCGTGCTCATCCACGCCGCGACGCTGCTGGCCTGAGCCGGGCACAATGGGCGACGTGAGCGCGCCCCGAGACGTCCCGATCCGCGACGAGTCGATCCGGCTCGGTCAGCTGCTGAAGCTGGCCGACCTCGTCGACAACGGTGCGGACGCCAAACCCCTGCTCGCGCAGGGGCTGGTGTCGGTCAACGGCGAGACGGAGACCCGGCGGGGCCGTCAGCTGGCCAAGGGCGACGTGGTGTCGCTGGATGGGGCGTCGGTCCGCGTCTGCTGAGCGACGCCCCGACCATGCCCGGGCGCCTCAGTGCACGTGGACTCAGGGCACGTCGACTCAGCGCACGTCGACGAGGTCGACGACGAAGATCAGGGTCTCGCCCGGCTTGATCACGCCGCCCGCGCCCCGGTCGCCGTACCCGAGGTGCGGAGGGATCACCAGGCGCCGGCGGCCACCGACCTTCATGCCCTGCACGCCCTGGTCCCAACCGGCGATGACCTGGCCGACGCCGAGTCGGAACGACAGGGGCTCGCCGCGGTTGTAGCTGGCGTCGAACTCCTCGCCGGTGGAGTGCGCGACACCGACGTAGTGCACGAGCACGGTCTTGCCGGCGGTCGCCTCGGCGCCGCTGCCCTCGGAGAGGTCGGTGACCTCGAGGTCGGTCGGCGGCGGGGAGTCGGGGAAGTCGATCTCGGGCTTCTCGGGCGAGGTCACGTGGCTGCTCCTGGAGGGTCCGACGGCGGGAAGGCCCGGATGCGGGCCTCCGGGGGTCTCAGTCTAGGTCCGGCTAGAATCGTCGCCGATGGCGGTGGGGCTCGCCGACAACCGCAGCGCAGGCTGCCAACAGTCCCTGCCCTTGCCCTCGCAACGGTAGGAGAACCATGTCGCGACAGTCCGCCGCCACGGAGACGGAGCCGATCGACCCCGATCTCGCCAGCCGCCCGGCCCGCACGCAGCGGTTGCAGCGGCGGGTGCTGGTGGCGATCGCTCTGGGCGGCCTGACCGGCGCGGCCGGCCGGCACGCGGTCGAGCTTGCCTGGCCCACTCCCGCCGACGGCTTTCCGTGGGGGACCCTGGTCACCAACGTCAGCGGGTGTCTGCTGATCGGGCTGGTGATGGTCTGGGTGGTCGAGGCGGGCGGTGCGCACCCGCTGGTGCGGCCGTTCCTCGGCGTCGGTGTGCTGGGCGGCTACACCACCTTCTCGACGTACGCCGTGCAGACCCAGTCGCTGTTGCGCGCGGACCGGCCGGGACTGGCGCTGGCGTACCTGCTCGGCACCGCGCTCGCCGCGGTGGTGGCCGTCACGCTGGGGGTGGCCGCAGCGCGCGGGGTGGTCCGATTCAGGAGCGGCCGGGGCCGCGTGTACGACGAGGTGGACCGATGAGGCTGCAAGGACCGGCACGCCGGATCACCGTCTACGTCGGTGAGGACGACACCTGGCACCACAAGCCGCTGTACACCGAGATCGTGCACCGCGCCCGCGCGGCGGGTCTCGCCGGCGCCAGCGTGTTCCGCGGCATCGAGGGTTACGGCGCCTCGAGCCGTATCCACACCAGCCGGATCCTGTCACTGTCCGAGGACCTGCCGGTCGCGGTGGTGATCGTGGACACCGCCGCGCGGGTGGACGACTTCCTGCCGCAGCTCGAAGAGCTGGTCCAGGAGGGGCTGGTGGTCGTCGACGACGTCCACGTGGTGAGCCACCGCTGGCGTGAGCCGGGGAGCAACGGCTGATGGCGTTTCTCTTCGTGTGCCTCGGGGCCGCGGTCGGCGCGCCGGCGCGCTACCTCACCGACCGCGCGGTCGCCGCCCGGCACGACTCGGTGCTGCCCTGGGGGACGATGGCGGTCAACGTGGTGGCGTCGCTGGTGCTCGGTGTCCTGGTCGGACTGTCCGTGGGCCACGACGTCCCGGCGCCGGTCTCCCTCGGCGTCGGCACCGGGTTCTGCGGTGCGCTGAGCACCTACAGCACGTTCAGCTACGAGACGCTGCGCCTGGTCGAGGAGGGTGCGTGGCTCTACGCGCTGGCGAACGTGGTCGGCAGCCTCGGGGCCGGCCTGGCCGCGGCGGTCGCGGGCTACCTGCTCGGCACCGCCTTCTGAGCGTTCGGAAGGACCGTGCCGTCGGGGTGCCGGCTCAGGTCATGTGCACGTAGGAGTCAAGCTGGTCGCGCTCGAACTCCAGCTCCTTCATCCGGCTCTTCACCAGGTCGCCGATGCTCACGATGCCGGTCAGCTTGCCGTCGGTGAGCACGGGGACGTGGCGGATCCGGTGCTCGGTCATCAGCTGCATCAGGTCGTGCAGAGGCTCGTGGCCGTCGCAGGTCTGCACGTCGCTGGTCATGATCGCCGAGACGGGGGAGTCGAAGAGGTCCTGCTGCTCGTGCAGACGGCGGACGACGTCCCGCTCGGACACGATGCCCTCCACGGTGCCGCCGTCGCTGCTGACGATGAGCGCACCCACGTTGTGCTCGGCGAGCTTGGCCAGCAGCTCTCGCACGCTCGCTTCGGGGCTGATCGTGATGACCTCACCGCTCGCCTTGCCGGCCAGCACCTCGTTGATCCGCATCGGACGACCTCCGGGGGTGACAGTGGTTGGTGCGCTGTGGCGTTTTGCAGAGGCTAGCCAGAAAGGGGGGTAGCGCGGTAGATGCCGAAAGGCCCGTCTTCGTGGCTGATACGGCCTGGGAGGATGGGGCGGTGATCCCCGTCCCGCGACTGCGACTGCACCCCGGGGCCAGCCTGGTGTTGATGGGCTGGCTGACGCTGGTGCTGTGGCTGGACCGGGCCGGCGGAGGAGGGGGGCTGTGGCTGCAGCGGGGACTGGGGCTCGGCACGTGGCTGTTGCTGCTCGGCGCGCTGCGCCTGGTGGACCCGGTGGTGCGAGTGCAGACCGTGGTGGTGGTCGCCTTCGCCACTCTCGTGGAGTTCGTCTTCAGCCCGACGCTGGGGGTCTACACCTACCGGTTCCACAACGTGCCGATGTACGTCCCGCCCGGGCACGGGCTGGTCTACCTCTCGGCGTTCGCGCTCGGCCACGGCCGGTTCGTGGCGCGGCACCTGCGCGCCTGGGGCGCGGTCGTGCTGGTGGTCGGCGGCGCCTGGGCCGGCTACGGACTGCTGGTGGCGGACCGCCCGGACGCGCTGGGCGCGTTCTGGTTCGCCTGCCTCGCGGCGTTCCTGCTGTTCGGGCCGTCCACGGCGGTGTACGTCGGTGCGTTCGTCGTGGTGAGCTGGCTGGAGCTGGTCGGCACGCACCTGGGGAACTGGGCGTGGAGCACGGTCGGGCCGACCGGCTCGATCAGCATCGGCAACCCGCCGTCGGGGGCCGCGGGCGGCTACGGCTGGTTCGACCTTGCCGGGCTGCTGGTCGCGCCGTACCTCCTGCCGCTGTTCACTCGTCGACGGGCCGGCGATCCGCTGACGGCTCCGCCTGCGCGGGCCGGCGACGCGCGCTGAGGTCGTGCACCGACCCCGGCCCGCGCGGCCGCGCGTCCGGGTCGCCCGCGTCGTCGGGCAGCGCGCCCAGGAACGCGAGGGCCTGGTCGTGCAGTCGTCCGTTGGTGGCGAGCGCGTTGCCGCCCAACGGACCGGGCTTGCCGTCGAGCGAGGTGAACATGCCACCGGCCTCGCGCACGATCACGTCGAGCGCGGCCATGTCGTAGAGCTCGAGGTCGGGTTCGGCGGCCAGGTCGACCGCGCCCTCGGCGACGAGCATGTAGGACCAGAAGTCGCCGTACGCCCGGGTCCGCCAGCAGCGGCGGGACAGGGTCAGGAAAGCGTCGAGCCGGTCGAGGTCCTCCCAGCCGGACAGCGAGGAGTAGGACAGCGAGGCGTCGTCGAGGCGGGAGACGTCGGAGACCCGGCACGGGGCGGCCTTGAGAAGCGAGCGTCCGGTCCAGGCGCCACCGTCCTTGGAGGCCCACCAGCGGCGGTTCAGCTGGGGGGCGGACACGCAGCCGACGACCACCTCGTCGTCGACCATCAGCGCGATCAGCGTCGCCCACACCGGCACGCCGCGCACGTAGTTCTTGGTGCCGTCGATCGGGTCGACCACCCAGCGGCGCTGGGAGTGGCCGGTGGCGCCCTGCTCCTCCCCGAGCACCGCGTCGCGGGGGCGGGCGCGGGACAGGGTACGGCGGATGCCCTCCTCGACCGACTTGTCGGCGTCCGTGACCGGGGTCAGGTCCGGCTTCGTGAGCACGTGCAGGTCCTGCGCCTTGAACCGGCTCATGGTCAGCGAGTCGGCGTCGTCGGCGAGCACGTGCGCGAGCCGCAGGTCGTCGGTGAAGGTGGTGGGCATGGAACACAGGCTATGCCGCCACCGACCGGGGGTCACCTGACCCCGCGACACGCCTAGTCGGCGGGGCTCCCGCCGTGCTCGGGGCCGCCCGGCTCTGGGCTGCCCGCCCGGTCGGTTTCGTGGCCCGACTCGTGGCCGGGCTCCCGGCTGTCCAGCAGCCGGCGGAACGACTCCACGCGCGCCGGCTCGGTGCGTCCCTCCGCGACCGCCTCGTCGAGCCCGCACTCCGGCTCGCCGCTGCCGTGGGTGCAGCCCCGCGGGCAGGGGCCGGTGAGCTCCTCGAGGTCGGGGAAGGCGTGGATCAGGTGCGCGGGCTCGACGTGCGCGAGGCCGAAGGACCGGATGCCCGGGGTGTCGATGATCCAGCCGTCGAGGTCGGGAAGCGCCAGCATCAGCGCCGAGGTCGAGGTGTGCCGGCCGCGACCGGTGACCACGTTGACGTGGCCGGTGGCGCGGTCGGTGCCGGGCACCAGCGCGTTGACCAGGGTGGACTTCCCGACGCCGCTGTGCCCGACCAGGACGCTGACCTTGCCGGCCAGGCGGCGACGCACCGCGGTGAGGTCGCCGCCGCGTTCGGCCACGACGTACGGCACGCCGAGCGGGCGGTAGATGGCCAGCAGGGTCTCGGGGTCGGCCAGATCGGGCTTGGTCAGGCAGAGCAGCGGCTCCAGCCCCGCGTCGTACGCCGCGACCAGGGCGCGGTCGAGCAGCCGCGGCCGTGGCTCGGGGTCGGCCAGCGCGGTCACGACCACGAGCTGGTCGGCGTTGGCCACGATGACCCGCTCGACCGGGTCGACGTCGTCGGCGGTGCGCCGCAGGACCGTGCGCCGCTCCTGCACCTCGACGATGCGGGCCAGCGAGCCGTCGTCGCCGGTGACGTCGCCGACGACCCGCACCCGGTCGCCGACCACGACGCCCTTGCGGCCCAGGGGCCGGGACTTCATCGCCAGGACGGTGCGGCCGTCGACCAGGCAGGTGTAGCGACCGCGGTCCACGGTCACCACCACCGCCTCGACGGCGTCCTCGTAGGTGGGCCGCTCCTTGGTGCGGGGACGGGTGTGACGCTTCGGGCGGTCGAACCGCTCGTGGTCGTACTCGTCGTACCTCGGCACCGGCGCTAGTCCTCCTCGGCCAGGAAACGCTGCCAGGCCTCCGCGAAGCCGGGGAAGGTCTTCGCCGTGGTGCCGATGTCGCGCACCAGGACCCCCTCGACGGCGAGGCCGACGATGACCCCGGCGTGCGCCATGCGGTGGTCGGCGTAGGTGGAGAACGTGCCGGCGTTGAGCGCCGATGGGCGGATGGTCAGCCCGTCCTCGGTCTCCGTGACGTGACCGCCGAGACCGTTGAACTCGGTGGCGAGCGCCGCCAGCCGGTCGGTCTCGTGGCCGCGGATGTGCGCGATGCCGCGCAGGTGCGAGGGCGACTCGGCGAGCACGCACAGCGCGGCCACCGCGGGGGTGAGCTCGCCGACCTCGTGCAGGTCGTAGTCGAGACCCTGCAGGTGGCCGTCGCCGCGGACCATCAGCCCGTCGTCGGTGAGCTCCGCCTCGGCGCCCATCAGGGTGAGGATCTCCCGCACCGCGTCGCCGGCCTGGGTGGTGCGCCGGGGCCAGTCGCGCACCAGCACCGTGCCGCCGGTGACTGCCGCGGCGGCCACGAAGGGGGCGGCGTTGGAGAGGTCGGGCTCGACGGGTACGTCGACCGCGCGGATCGTCCCGGGGTGCACGACCCAGCGGTTGGGCTCGGTGTCGTCGACGTCCACGCCGTGCGCGCGCAGCTGCTCCACGGTCATGTCGATGTGGGGCAGCGACGGCACCGGTTTGCCGTCGTGCCGGACGTCCACGCCCTCGTCGTACCGGGCGCCGGCAAGCAGCAGGGCGGAGATGAACTGGCTGGAGGCGGAGGCGTCGATGGTGACGGTGCCGCCTCGGACGCCGCCGTGACCGAGCACCGTGAACGGAAGCGATCCGCGGTCCTCGTCGTCGACCTCGACGCCGAGGCCGCGCAGCCCCCGCAGCACCTCGCCCATGGGGCGGCTTCGCGCGTGCGGGTCACCGTCGAAGACGACCGGGCCGTCGGCGAGGGCGGCCACCGGCGGGACGAAGCGCATCACCGTGCCGGCGAGCCCGCAGTCGACGGTGCCGCGGCCGGTGATCGGCCCGGGCGTCACCTTCCAGTCCTCGCCAGTGACGTCGACCGGGGAGCCCAGCGTGGTGAGCGCCCGCGCCATCAGCTCGGTGTCGCGCGACCGCAGGGCGCGCCGCACCACGCTCGGGCCGTCGGCGAGCGCGGCGAGCACGAGCGCGCGGTTGGTCAGCGACTTCGACCCCGGCAGCACGGCGGTGGCGTGCACCGGCCCGCGTGGGGTGGGCGCGGGCCAGGGGTCGGGTGTGGTCTGCTCGGTCATCGCGGTCGAAGCCTAGCGGCTGCCGCGGCGCCGGCTCACGCGATGGACTTCGCGGTCTTGCCGGCCACCTTCGCCTGTGCCTTCGCGGCCTTCTGCATGTGCTTGGCCTCGCGCTTGGCGCTGCCGACCGCGTGCGAGGCGCGCCAGGCCACGCCTGGCTTGCCCTCGGTGTCGGCCGCCGCGATGACGAGTCCGCCGAGCATCGAGAGGTTCTTGAAGAAGTGCGTCATCTGCTGGTTGCGCTTGGCGGTGTCCTTCTCCTGCCAGAACGGGTGGCCGGCCGCTGTGGTCGGCACCACCGTGCCGGCGAGCGCGAGCGCGGAGAGCCTCGGGGCCTTGCCGGTCGCGAGCCCGAGTCCGGCCACGATGTGGACGGCGGCGTTGATGCGCACCAGTGTCACGTCGTCCTTCGGGACCGGCACCTGCGGCGCGACCTTGCCCGCGACCTCGCGGATCTCGTCGTTGACCGGCTTGGCGGCCTCGGCCAGGGTGCCGGCGTGACGGAGGGCGTTGATTCCGCCGTAGACGAAGGTGGAGGCGAGCATCGGACGAGCGACGAGTCGGATGAGGTTCATGAGCCCTTCATACCCCAATGGCCGAGCCGTCACTCGTCCCCCTGTCTCCACCCTGCGGCGGGTCGCGGCACGCGCCAAGGTGCCCGCGGCCGGACTCGGGCATGGCTGCAGGCAGGTCGGCGCCCTCGGCGCCACCTGCTGACCTGGCTGCCTGCTCGGGTGGGGCCCGGTGGCATTCCCAGGAGCTGACTGCTCTTGGTGCCCTGTGCTTCCTCGCCGCTCGGGCCGGCGCCTCAGCCGGAGAGGACTGGGTCGACGGGTTGCTGGCTGCGGGGTCTCCGGGAGGTAGTTCCTCGACTACTAGTGACGGCGATGGTGCCGTCGGCTTCTCGGCGGAGGCTGTAGCGGTCGGAGTGCTTGGCCTTGTGGTGACGGGGGCACAGCGGCCACAGGTTGCACTCGCAGGTGGGGCCGAGGGGGTGGGGGATGCGGTGGTCGGTGTGGCAGCGCACCGAGGGGCGGGCGCAGCTGGGCCACACGCAGGTGCGGTCCTCGGTGATCACCCTGCGCCAGATCGGGGGAGTGGGTTCATAGGCCGTGGTGGACAGGTGGACCGCCCCGCCGGTGTCGTCGGTGATCAGCCGGTACCAGGTGGAGTCCGGGTCGCCTGCGATGCGGCGGACCAGTTCGGCGGGGAGGGCGATGTCGCCGGAGAGCACACCGGGTTCGTCGGCGGTCCCCATGAGGGTGGAGATCGGGACGGTGACCACGATGACCGGGCGGGCGTAGGCGCCGACCTTGTGGTGGTGGAACCCGGTGATCGGGTCGGCGCCGTCGAGGGTCTCGTCGGCCTCGAGCTCGCTGGTCAGGGTGTGGACGTCGAGGCGGCCGAGGATGAGGTCGAGCATGACGTCGGCGCGCATCTGCTCCAGGGTCCGCTCGGAGTCGTCGCGCTCGAGGAGCTTCTTGGCGATCAGGGTGAGCCGATGGTCGGCGGCGGCCAGGTCGGTGCCCGTGTTGGTGCAGCCGAGGTGGCCGATGCCGTTGTCGTCGAGGCGCAGGCGGGCGCGGCGTTTGGTGAACGCCTCGTGGAAGGTGCGTTCGTCGTCCTTCTGCGGGTACTTCAGTTTCCGGTAGCGGGCCGCGGCCGCGATCTGGTCGCGCGTCAGCATGACCAAGGCGTCGGTGGGGTTGTCGTGGCGGGTGAAGTAGTCCTCCATCGCGGCCGCGAACTTCTCGACATCCTCCTCGGTGGCGATGGTGTCGGCGGCATCGAGGATCACGCCGGCTTTCGCCAGGTCCAGGCGGCCCGACTCACAGCGGGCCCATACCCGCGGGAAGTAGCTCGAGAGTCGGGTGTAGAGGTCGAGCTGGACCTCCACGGCTTTGGGGGAGATGCCCAGGGCGGTGCCGAACTCCAGGCCGGTCTCCTCGCCGGGGGTGAGCACGAAGTGCTTCTGGGCCGCGGCCGCGCGGCGGGCCTGGTGGTCGCGGGCGCAGCGGGCGTGCAACTCGGCGAACACCCGTAGCCGACGGGCGTGCGCGGCGTTCTGCGTCACCTGCGCATCCACGGCGTAGGCCACCAGCGCAGGCTCCTCCAGCGCCGCAAAGTCCGGCACCGGCGGAAGCACCGGAGCCGGTGGGGACCCCGCGCCCGGCGGTGTCGGTGGGCTCGGCGACCCTGGGGGAGAAGGCGATGTCGGTAGGGCCGGGGATGATGGGGGAGAAGCCGGCACTTCCGGTGGGGCCGGGTTGGTGAGGGCGGGTTCCATGGAACCTCCGAGACGGATATCGAACTGCGTTCGAATATCACTCAACCATGGCCCACCGACAGAAACCAGAATCCAACTGGAATCTGTGGACCGCTACGGCCTGGCGGAGATCGGCATCAGCGGAGGAGTGGACTCATGCTTGTGGAATTCGCCGGCTCCCCATCTTCTGTCGGCTGGTACGGGGCAACAGGTGTGCCATCCGCGCTGTCGCCGACGTACAGGGTCGTAGCCTTCTTCTCCTGCCCCTGCGGCAGCTTGACCTCGAACCGGAAGGTCCCATCCTGCCCATTCAGCGTGCACGTCGCCGTGGCGGAGTGACCTTCTGGAACCGTGCAGTCATGCGAGGTCAGGAAGTAAACGGACTCGTCCGTGCTCTTGATCGAGAGTGTGACCGGTGATCCCGGTGCTCCACCGGTGGTGAGAACCGTGAGCGGTGCTGTGTTCTGACTCGACTGGCCGAAGGCAGCGGACACGATGGTGAACGGGCCGCGGAGGAGGGTCGACGCCTGGATCGGTGAAGTCGGGTTGCCGTAGCCGTCGAGGCCGCTCAGCGTGATAGTCAGGGTGCCTCCAACAGTGGCTCCGGTCACGTGCAGAATGACCTCCGTCGGCAGTGAGGGACACGCCGCGGTGAGACCGGTGGATGTGCAACCGGTGGCCGTAACGGTTCCGTCGCTCACAGCAAAGGTTCCACCGCCCTCGTACCCGGCGGGGAGCCCGGACACCGTCACCGGGACATCGAAGGACGTGCCGGCGATGGCCGACACCGACTGGGGGACGGTGATGGTCGCTGCCGCCGTGGGAGGCATGACCACTCCCGCGGGCACGAGGGTCAGCACGCCCTCGTTCGGCGCCTGCTGGTCCAGGTCGATATAGGGCTCGGGCACGTCGACTGTAAGCGACGACGTTGCGGCAATGTCACCGGTGTACTTCAACGTTGGGTGTACGAGGCCCTGCTCGAGGGTGCAGGTTTCAACGTGCGCGTCGCCGTGGCAGTAGTCGTTGTTCTCGAACACGACGGCGCCGTCGGGGAGCCGCAGAACGACGGATCGAATTGCCGGCACGGCCGACTCGAGCCCCGTGATCGCCGCGTCCAACCGGAAGGTGTTGTCCGGGTCCTCGGAGATGGGCTGGGCTGGAAGCTTGAGCCCCAAGTTCAGGCCTGGCTGAAGGGACAAGGCGGCATCGTCCGCGGAAGCGAGGTAGGCAGGGCTCGCGCCGACGGCCAGGTGGGCCTTCGTCGCCGCGTCGTCGGTCATCGTGAGTACCACGTCAACGGTGCTATCGGCCGACAGCCCGATGCAACTGATCGAGGCCCCTGACCCAGAGCAAGGCCCGCTGCTCGGTTGCACGCCGAATTCGACATCTGCCGCAGGCAAAGTCTCCGTGACGTACAGCTTGATGGGGGTGGTCGCGCTGGGGGCGCCGGTGACCCGGGTGCTGACGGTGTAGGTGTCCTGCCCGCCGGTATCGACGGTATGCGCTGATTCCGTGAGGGAGGCGATCGCGACCGTGGGCAACATCACCGGCACGTAGTGGAACACCGACGAGTTACTGGACGAATCACTGCTCTCGTAGCCCTTGGGCAGGGTTACCAAGACCGTCACGTCGGTCTCCTGCTGGCTGGCTGAGATGGGCGCGAACGGAAGGGTCACGTCGAAGCTGGTAGGAGCCACACCGGGTGCCAGGTTGCTCCGGACGAATGCACTCCCGCCACCGCTTTGCGGAACGACACATGTCACGGTCGGTGTAGGTGCCGCAGAGCAGGGTGACTTGTCGAACGTGATCCCGCTGTCCGCTGGCTGAAGCTGCACGTCGAAGTACGACGGAAGACCGGCTGCGGCGGCGAGATGGACCTGCACGCCAGACTTGTCGACCTGCAGGGCCACGTCCACCTGGATCGGCGATGAGCTCGGCGGCGAGCCGCTGTCCGTGCCCGGGTCGTTGCCCGTGCCCGGGTTCGAGGGCCCCGGGCCGTTGCCCGTGCCCGGGGCGGTGGTGCCCGGGGCGGTGGTGCCCGGGTTCGCGGTGCCGGGGTCTGGGGTGCCGGGGTTCGACGTACCAGGATTCGAAGCCGGCGGCCCGCTGCTGCCGCCATTGCCGCTCGGAGCCCCACCGCTGGTTCCCGGCTGCGAGCCGGTGCCCGGCAGCGGCACCGGGGTGGGAGCGTAGGCAGCCGGCGCGTCGGGCGCCGGGACGACGGGCGCGGGTACGTCGGACGACGCAGCGGCGAACCACGGAGCAGCCGGGGTGACCGGCCGGGTTGCCGGGGTCGTCGCCGCAGCGAGGGGCGCCTTGCTGGTCTTCGGCGCGGCCGGGAACGACTTGGGTACGGCCGGCGCAGCGCCGGCGATCGGTTTGTCGGCCGTGACCACGTGCTCCCGGGCTCTGCCGGTGGTGAGGCTGATGCCGACCACGGCGGCCGCGGCGACACCCGCGGCGACGGCGCCGGCGGTGGCCGCGGTGGCGTTGCCGACCACCACGTCGCGGACACGGCCGGCGACGGTGCTGACGAGGCCGGCAGCGCTGACCCCGCCGGAGGAGGCGACGTAACCCGTCGCGGCGGCACCGAGCAGGAGCGGCGCGATGATGCCGGAGAGGTTGGAGTTGACCTCGGTGAGCTCGAGGTACATCGCTGTGCAGCGGCGGCAGCCCTCGAGGTGGGTCTGCACCTTGCCGGTGTCGCGCTTGGAGAGCCCGCTGCGGACGTAGGCGCCGAGGTGCTCGTTGACCCACCGGCAGTCGGCCTCGGAGATGTCCGACAGGTGCATCGTCAAGAACGCCTGCCGCAGCCCCTCGCGCGCACGGTAGGCCAGCGCCGACACAGAATTCGCGCTCATGCCGAGCAGGGGAGCGATGTCGGCAGGCTTCTGGCCCTCGACCTCGAGGTGCCACAGGACCAGCTGCCACCGCTCCGGGAGCGAGGCGAACGCCTTCGCCGCGGCGCCGCTCTCGAAGCCCTCCACGGCGGTGTCCTGGAACGGGATGCCCGGGTCGAACGCCGTCATGTCGCCGGTCGTCTGCAGCCGCGAGCCGGCCCGCACCCGGTCGACGTGCAGACGACGTACGGCGGTCAACAGGTAGGCGCGGAACGCGACGTCCGGGCCACCGCCCCCCTGGAGCACCGAGAGCACCTTGGCGAACGCCTCGGAGACCAGGTCGTCGGCGTCGGGACCGCGTACGAGCTGGCGCGCCAGCCGGTTGGCGGCTGTGACGTGGCGGGAGAACAGGTCGCCGTAGGCAGCAACATCTCCGCCCCGGACGCGGGAGATCAGCTCCGCGTCGGAGGGCGTCTCGATGTTGTTGAGCAGCTCGGTCATCGGTCTCCCCACCGGGACAAGGACGCCGTTCGTCCGAGCTGTGCCAGGAACGGCCGTCTTCTCCAGTTCACAAAGTAGCCGGTACTTGTCCTGTCCGGGCAAGAACTTGCCGATTCTTTTCGCTTAGGACGGTTTCGGACATGCCGATAGAAAAAGCTCTCAAACCTGCGTCATGACCCCCCGGCGGCCCCGTCTCCTAGACGCAAGGCCGTAAGGACGCCATCTGGAGGGGTGGCGGCGACAGGGGAGAGCGGAGGTGGACGCATGCCGTTGTTCACCTCCTTCGGTCGTCGTCGGTCCGCGGCGACCGAGCTTGCACCAGGGTCGGAGCTTCCCGAGGCGTTGAGGCAGCAGCTGCCGATGCGGTTCGAGGCGGTAGGGGAGGCCCTGGTGTCAGGCACGGACGCCACGGCGGCCTGTGCAGTGGTTGGTCGCGACGTAGCCCGTGACGGTGCCGCCCTGGGAGAGGCATTGTCCGGGCTGCGCGCGACCTACCAGGTCGTGCTCGGCCGGGCTCCCGACTTCTATGCCACCGAGGCGCTGTCCGTGGCCTGGAGCGAGGCGACGCTGGAGTACCTCCACGACCTGTCCTGCGAGGACCCGCTGACCGGCCTCGCCAGCCTGGCCCACGTGCGCACCCGGCTCTCGGAGATCTACCGGGAGGCCGAGCTCACCGACCAGGGCGTGCACACCAGCCATGCGCTCGTCATCGTCGACGTGCGCTCGCGGGGGGGCCTCGACGCGCCCGAGCACCGCTTCACGCGGGCGCTCCGGCTCGTGCAGGTCACCGAGGCGATCCGCGCCGTCTACTCCGGCGGCCAGACCATCGGGCGACTCGGGCTTGACCGGGCAGTCGCCGTCGTCGGCCGTACGGCGGACCTGGGGCTGTCGGTCGCGCTGCTGCGGGAGTTCCTCGGGGACCTGAGGATCAGCGGGGACACGCGGGTGTGGATCGAGGGCCTGCCGGCGTCGGCCGACTCGGCGACCCGGCTGCTGGACGACCTCGCGCGCTGAGGCGAACAAGCCCCGGCTTTCGACAACCCCGAGCTCCCGGGCGGCACAGGCGCCGGCGCGACGGGTTCTGCGGGTGGCACAAGCGCCGGGTCCATGGTTGCGGGAGCCAGGGGCCGCCGCGCACTAGGCTGAACGACATGTGTGGCCGCTACGCCTCCAGTCGCAAGCCCGAGGACCTCGTGGAGGAGTTCGAGATCGACAAGGTCGAGGTCAAGGAGACGCTGGCCGACGACTACAACGTGGCGCCCACCAAGCAGGTCTACGCGGTGGTGGAGCGCCCGCCGGCGAAGGACGAGGAGCCCGAGCACCTCGAGCGCCAGCTGCGCACGGTGACGTGGGGGCTGGTGCCGTTCTGGGCCAAGGACCCGGCCATCGGCAACAAGATGATCAACGCCCGGATGGAGACGGTGCACGAGAAGCCCGCCTTCCGGAGGGCGTTCGCCGCCCGCCGCTGCCTGCTGCCGGCCGACGGCTACTACGAGTGGTACGCCACCCAGCAGAAGACCAAGGCGGGGAAGCCGCTGAAGCAGCCGTTCTTCATCCACCCCGCCGACGGCAGCGGCATCGCGATGGCCGGGCTCTACGAGATCTGGCGCGACCCGACCAAGGCCGACGACGACCCGGACCGCTTCCGGTGGACGTGCACGGTCATCACCACCAGCGCCGAGGACGCGGTCGGCAGGATCCACGACCGGATGCCGCTGCTGGTCGAGCCCGACCGCTACGAGGCCTGGCTGGATCCCACGAATCAGGACCCCGACCAGCTCAAGGGGCTGCTGGTGCCGGCGGCGCCGGGCCGGCTGGAGGCGTACCCGGTGAGCACGGCGGTCAACAGCGTGCGCAACAACGGACGCGACCTGGTCTCGCCGCTGCCGCCGGAGGACGAGCGCGCGATCGAGCACGAGGTCGGTCTCGACGAGGAGGACCGGGGATGACGGAGATCCAGACCGTGTGGACCAAGCACGGCGACGCCCGGCTCTACCGGGACCGGTCGCGGCACCCGGTCGCGACCCTGCTGCTCGGGCACGGCGCCGGTGGGGGAGTGGACTCGCCCGACCTGGAGTGCCTGGCCGCGGCCCTGCCCCGCCAGGGCGTGTCGGTCATCCGGGTCGAGCAGCCCTGGCACGTCGCCGGCAAGAAGGTCGCCCCGCGCCCCGAGATCCTCGACGAGGGCTTCGTGGCGGCCGCGAACGCCTTGCGTGTGCGCAGCCCGCTGGTGGTCGGCGGTCGCAGCGCCGGCGCCCGCTCGGCTGCTCGTACGGCGAGGGAGCTCGGCGCCTCGGGGTGCCTCACGCTGGCCTTCCCCCTGCACCCGCCGGGCAAGCCGGAGCGTTCCCGGCTCGAGGAGCTCGAGGCGGTGCAGGTGCCCACGCTCGTCGTACAGGGCGAGCGGGACCCGTTCGGCCGTCCCGACGAGTTCCCTCCGGACCGCGATCTCACCGTGGTGCCCGAGGCGGACCACGCGTTCAAGGTGCCCAAGCGGGCTGCGGTCACGCAGGACGACGTGCTCTGCATCATCGTCGAGGCGACCTTGGAGTGGATCGTGCGCGACGTCGTCGGGAATCGAACCCGGGCCTGAGGCGTTCATCTCGCGAAGGCGATGACGAGAGGAGCCTGCGTGAGCGCAACGCTGACCTGCGACGACGACCGCGACTGCGGCCGCAAGCGACAGGCGTCGTATCCCACCCTCCCGGTAGGCTGGGAGGCGATGACTGACGACACCCGTACCCCGGACCCTGCGGTCTCCGTCGAGACGGAGACCGCCGAAGAGCGGTCCCAACGCTTCGAGCGCGACGCCATGCCGTACCTCGACCAGCTCTACTCGGCTGCCATGCGGATGACCCGCAACCCCGCCGACGCCGAGGACCTGGTCCAGGAGACGTTCGCCAAGGCGTTCGGGTCGTTCCACCAGTTCAGGCCCGGCACCAACCTCAAGGCGTGGCTCTACCGGATCCTCACCAACACCTTCATCAACACCTACCGCAAGAAGCAGCGCGAGCCGCAGCAGTCGATGTCCGAGGACGTCGAGGACTGGCAGCTGCACCGCGCCGAGTCGCACACCTCGACCGGGCTGAAGTCCGCCGAGATGGAGGCGCTCGAGCGCTTGCCCGACAGCGACGTCAAGAACGCGCTGCAGAAGCTCCCCGAGGACTTCCGGCTCGCGGTCTACCTCGCCGATGTCGAAGGTTTCCCCTACAAGGAGATCGCCGAGATCATGGACACGCCGATCGGCACCGTGATGTCGCGGCTGCACCGGGGCCGACGCCAGCTCCGCGAGATGCTCGAGGACTACGCGCTGCAGCGCGGCGTGTCCGCCGCCTCCGCCTCGAAGGGAGGGCCGTCATGAGCTGTGGCAAGCACCACGACAAAGACTGCTCGGAGGTCCTCGAGCAGGTCTTCTTCTTCATCGACAACGAGATCGACAAGGCTGACCACGACGAGATCGCCCGGCACCTCGACGAGTGCGGTCCCTGCCTGAAGAAGTACGACCTCGAGCGCACCGTCAAGATGCTGGTCGCCCGCTCCTGCTCCGAGCACGCGCCCGAGACCCTGCGCGAGAAGGTGCTCACCCGGATCCGGCAGGTGCAGGTGGAGATCGTTGAGACCCGCGTGGTCCGCGAGGAGTAGCAGACTCCCACCGACGAGAAAGGACCCCGGCCGGTGGCGGCTCGGGGTCCTTGTCGTTGCTGCGCGGGACGCGCGCAAGAAACGCCTGGGCTCAGGCGTTGGGGCGCTTACCGTGGTTGGCGCCCTTCTTCTTGCGGGCGCGGCGCTTGCGGCCGGTCTTACCCATGGTGTCCTCCTCAACGCTGACATCGACTCAGCAGTCCGGCCGTCGAGGCCGGGACGTCCGCTCATCCTCTCAGGTCGCCCCCCGCTTCGGCCAATCGGGGACCCACCGGCCAGGATGGCCCCATGGAGACCGGACAGCAGGCCAGCCTGGAACGCACCGTGACCGAGGAGGACACCGCCGGGGCGCTCGGGTCGGGCGACCTGCCGGTGCTGGGCACCCCGCGGCTGCTCGCCTGGTGCGAGGCCGCCACCTGCGCCGCGGTCGCCGGCTCGCTGGAGCCGGCCCGCACCACCGTCGGCACCCGGGTCCAGCTCGAGCACGTCGGGGCCAGCCCGGTCGGCGCACGGGTCACCGTCACCGCGACGCTGGTGTACGTCGACCCGCCGCGGCTGCTGCGCTTCGAGGTCGTCGCCGCTCACGACGACGGCAAGGTCGTCGGCCACGGCGAGGTGACCCGCGTGGTCGTGGACCGCGAGCGGTTCCTGTCCCGGCTCGGCTGAGCGGCTCAGCGGGCCCGTCGTACCACGTTGGTCCGGGCCAGCTTGTCGTGCAGCGCTTGCCGCTTCGCGTCCCACAGCGGCCACAGACAGTCCAGCAGCGTGTAGACCGACCCGACCAGGCCCACCAGCGGGATGATCGCGATCAGGCCGCCGGCGTTCTGGCCGAACCACCGGGTGAGCACCGTGCCCCACGACAGCACGCCTGGCCGGTCCCGGAGCCGGACCTCGAGGCCGAGCGCCATCTTGCCCGGGGTCGCCGCGAACGCCTTCAGGAAGCCGAGGTTGTAGACCATCTGCACGCCGAACATGATCAGCGCGAGGGTCAGCAGCGGGCCGGCGACCGCCCGCTCGAACGCCGAGGTGTCCGGGAGCCCGCTGCCGGAACGGGCACCCTCGGTCACCACGGTCAGGAACTGGGAGTAGGCGTGCCCGATCCGGCGCAGCAAGGGCCATCCCAGCAGCAGGCCGAGGATCCCGGTGACGACCCCGTCGAGCAGCACCGCGGCCACCCGCTGCCACCAGCCGGCGAGCAGCTGGCCGTCGGGAGTGGCGAACCGCTGGGAGGCCACCGCCACCGCCTCGAGCTGCTCCTGGGCCACGGTGCCCGTCGCCACGGCGCGTTCCCACTGCTCCGAGGCCTGCCGCGCACGGGTCTCGTTCAGCTCGCGGTGCCACGCCTCCCGCTCGCGCTTGGACGCGGCCCTGACCTGCCCGGTCCACCCCGAGCCGTCCCAGTAGCGCAACGTGGTCGGGTACGCCGGGTTCGGCGGTGCCGGGTCGCGGTACCAGCCGGGCTCCATGGGTGCCATGCCCGGCAGCCTAGGGAGTCCGCACCGCTTTGTCCGGGTTTTCGCCGCTCAGGACTACCGGCACAGGTCCAGGCGGTAGGCCAGCAGGTCCACGCCGTCGACCGGTGACCAGTCCAGGTCCGGGGTACGCCGGAACCCGAGCTTCTCGTAGAGCCGGTGCGCCTCGAGCTGGGCTCGCATGCTGCTGAGCACCAGCGCGGAGTAGCCCAGCTCGCGGGCCCGTTCGACGCACGCCCCCACCAGCGCTCGGGCGACGCCCTGCCGGCGGGCGCCGGGCAGCACGCCGAGCATCCGGAACTCGCCCTCGCCGTTGCCGGCCAGCTCGCAGAACGCCGAGCCCTGGGGGCAGAACGTCACCGTGCCCACCAGCGCGCCCTCCACCTCGGCGACGTACAGCTCCGCGCTGCCGGCGCGGGCCGCGGCGTTGCGCAGCACACCGGCGTAGTCGGAGTCGGCATCGACGAACCCGCCCGAGGAGTAGGCCTCGTAGGTCAGCTCGCCGACGCGCGCGTGCTCCGCGTCGTGCGCGGGCCGGACCGTGACCGGCATCAGACGCCGAAGGTGTTGCGCGGGTAGGCCGCGTCCACGTCGGTGATCACGTTGACCAGGTACGGCGCGTCCGCGGCGAAGGCCCGGTCGAGGGCCCCGCCGATCTGGCCGGGGTCCGTGACCGTCTCGCCGCCGCCCCCGAGCGCCTTGACGACCTCGTCGTAGCGGGTGCGCGGCGCGAGGTCGGCGGCCACGTCGTAGCCGTAGAGCATCTGCATCGGCTGCTTCTCCAGGCCCCACGCGGAGTTGTTGCCGCACACCATCACCACCGGCAGGCCGTGGCGCACGAGCGTGTCGACGTCCATCAGCGACATGCCCGCCGCGCCGTCGCCGAGCAGCAGGACCACCTGCGAGGAGGGCCGGGTCACGCGGGCGGCGATGGCCGCGCCGAGCCCGGCGCCCAGGCAGCCGAACGGCCCCGGGTCGAGCCAGCCGCCGGGCCGCTTCGGCTCGACGTACTTGCCGGCGAACGACACGAAGTCCCCGCCGTCACCGATCACGACCGCGTCCTCGGCCAACCGGGGCACCAGCTCGCCGTAGATGCGGGCCGGGTGGATCGGGTCCGCGTCGGCGCGCAGCAGCTCCGCGTCGCGGGCCGCCGCGGCGGCCACGTCGTCCTGCAGGCCGGTGACCCACGCCGACCAGTCGGGCTTGCGAGGCTGCCGCTCGAGCGCGGCCAGGATCCCGTCGAGCAGCAGCGTGAGGTCGCCGGCCGCGGAGCCGGCGAGCGCGGCGTGCCGGGAGACCTGCGCGGCGGAGTCGGCCAGGTGCACGACCTTCGCCGGGGTGGCGCCGTCCTTGCCCCCGAACACGCCGTAGCCGAGCCGGAAGTCCAGCGGTGTCCCGGCGACCAGCACCAGGTCGGCGCCGGCGAGCGCCTTGCCGCGGGCCTTGGTGACCAGCAGCGGGTGGCCGCCCGGGACGATGCCGCGGCCCATGCCGTTGGTGACCGCGGGCAGGCCGGCGGTCTCCACGAGTCGGAGCGCGGCGTCCTCGGCGCCGTCGGCCCACACGTCGGTGCCGATCACCAGCACCGGCCGCCGGGCCCCGGCGAGCAGGGCGCCCACGGCGGCGACCGCGTCGGGGTCCGGCTCCAGCCGCTCGTGGGAGCGCACGACGGGTCGCTCCGCGCTCGCCCGGTCGAAGAAGGAGTCCATCGGGACGTCGACGAAGGTGGGGCCGCGGTGCGGGGAGGCGGCGACGGTGAACGCCTCGTCGAGGCCGGCGGCGATGTCCGCGCACGACGGCAGCGTGCGGGCCTGCTTGGTGACCGGGCCGAGCAGCGGCGGGTGGTCGAACTCCTGCAGGCTGCCCATGCCCCACTTCCCGGCGGGCGCGCGGCCGCCGACGACGACGAGCGGCGAGCCGCTGAACTGGGCCTGGGTGATCGCGCTGACGCCGTTGGTCACGCCCGGCCCGGCGGTGAGCACCGCCAGCCCGGGGACCCGGCTCAGCTTGCCGACCGCCTCGGCGGCGAACACCGCGGTCTGCTCGTGGCGCACGTCGAGGATGCGCATCGCCGGGTCGGCGTGCACCGCCCCGTCGTACATCGGGAAGACGTGGGCCCCGGAGAGGGTGAACATCGTCTCCACGCCGTGCGCCGCGGCCACCGCGACGGCGTGCTCCCCGCCGTGGGCGTCCACCGGGCCGGAGCTCGGCGCGGCGGTGTCCGTGGAGGAGGGTTCTGTGACGTCGGTCATGGGGGCAGGCTACCCGCTGGTAGCCCGCCCCCTCGACACGGCCCGGCGGCGCTCAGGCGGTGGGAGCGTCCAGCGCCTCGGGCAGCTCCTCGACGCCGCGGTCGCCGGCGTCGGCGTGGTAGTCGTCCGGGGAGGTCGCATCGGTGCCCTCGGGCATCCGCATCGCCCGGAAGACCACGGTCAGCACCGAGGCCACGACCAGGTTGAGGACGAACGCGGTCAGGGCGATGTAGACCCTCGTGTCGGTGAACGGCACCACTGCCAGCGAGCTGCCGAAGTGGGCGTTCGGGTCCTTGGCGCTCGGCTGCGCGTAGGCCACCCACGTGCCGTAGACCATGGCCACCGCCCAGCCGGCCAGCAGCGCGGTGCGGTGGAACCAGCGGGTGTACAGGCCGCCGACCAGCGCCGGGAAGGTCTGCAGGATCCACACGCCGCCGAGCAGCTGCAGGTTGATCGCGAACTCGTTGGGCAGGCCCAGCACGAAGAACAGCGCGCCGAACTTCACCACCAGCGAGATCAGCTTGCTCTGCGAGGCCTCCTGCGCCGGGGTGGCGTCGGGCTTCAGGAAGGCCTTGTAGATGTTGCGGGTCCACAGGTTCGCCGCCGCGATCGACATGATCGCCGCCGGCACCAGCGCGCCGATCGCGATCGCCGCGAACGCGACGCCGGCGAACCAGCCGGGGAACATGTCGTGCAGCATCTGCGGCACGGCCAGCTGGGCGTTGTCGGTCTTGATCTTGGCGGCGACCGCGGCGAAGCCGAGCAGGGCCAGTAGGCCGAGCAGGAACGAGTACGCCGGGAGCAGCGCGGCGTTGCGGCGGATCACCGACCGGTTCTTCGAGGCCAGCACCCCGGTGAGCGAGTGCGGGTACATGAACAGCGCCAGCGCGGAGCCGAGGGCCAGGCTCATGTACGCCCAGTTGAGCGGGCCGGCGGGGATGATGCCCGCGCTCGGCGGCTTGCCCGAGGCGACCGCCGCGTCGTTGGCGGAGGCGAAGGCGTCCTTCGCCGAGGAGAAGATGCCGCCCCAGCCGCCGAGCTTCATCGGCAGGTAGATCACCGCCACGATGATCACGATGTAGATCAGGGTGTCCTTCACGAACGCGATCAGCGCGGGAGCGCGCAGCCCCGAGGCGTAGGTGTAGGCGGCGAGCACCGCGAAGGCGATGAACAGCGGCAGGTCGCGGGCGAACCACGAGCCGCTGTTGGTGCCGATGCCCATGACCTGCAGGACGACCTGGATGCCCACCAGCTGCAGCGCGATGTAGGGCATCGTGGCGAGGATGCCGGTCAGCGCCACCACCAGCGCCAGCGGGCGGGAGTCGTACCGGCCCTGGATGAAGTCCGCGGGCGTGACGTAGCCGTGCCGGTGCGAGACCGACCACAGCCGCGGCAGGAAGACGAAGATGATCGGGTAGAGGATGATCGTGTAGGGGACCGCGAAGAACCCGACCATGTTCCCGGCGTACAGCAGCGCGGGCACGGCCACGAACGTGTAGGCGGTGTAGATGTCGCCGCCGATCAGGAACCACGAGATGAAGGTGCCGAAGCCGCGTCCGCCCAGGCCCCACTCGTCGAGGCTGTCCAGGGCGTCGCCGCGGCGCCAGCGCGAGGCGACGAAGCCCATGACCGTGACGAGGACGAAGAAGAACAGGAAGACGCCGAGGGCGGCAGGAGAGATGGCGTTCATCGCCGCGCCCCCTCGTCGCCGGCCGGGTGCGCCGGCAGGCCGGGGGTCTCGCGGTCGCGGGCGGTGGCCAGCTCGCTGATCCGGAAGGCGAGGTAGGTGAGGATCGAGACCACCGGGATCAGTGCGAACTGGAACCAGTAGTAGAACGGGAAGCCCCAGAGGGTGGGCTTCTCCGAGTCGTAGAGCCACACCAGCAGCGGCACCACGATGCAGACCGCGAGGAGCGCCCCGACGAGGAGCCAGAGCGGTCTGGTGCTCGGCGCAGGAGAGGACATGTCAGGTTTTTACCTTCCGCGAGATGACAGGCGGAGGCACGTTAGCCACAAGAGCGCCGACAAGAAGGCGGCGCTCCGGTCTCTCGCGAGCAACTGTCGCGCGGGCCGCCGGGTGGTCAGCCCAGGTAACCGGCGTTGGTCGCCTTCAGCCAGTCGATCAGCGCCAGCAGCAGGTCGGCGCGGCACGCCGGCGGATCCGGCGCCAGTGCCACCTGCAGGTGCAGCGCGCGCAGGAACGCCTGGACGTTGCCGGAACGCAGGTACGGGTCCTCGTCGTCGAGGTCGGTGACCGGGGCGGAGGCGCCGCCCAGCCGAGCCAGCCAGGGCTCGAGGACGTCCAGCCCCAGGACGTTGCGGCGCAGCACCGCCATCACCGCGAGCGCCAGCCGGTCCGGCTCGCCGTGTACCAGCTGCACCGGGGGAGCGCCGAGCAGCCGGTCGGCGACCACGTCGAGCAGCACGGTCAGCTCCAGGCGGCCGAACGACGGGGCCCCGGCCAGCGCCCGGAGCACGTCGGCGCCGTGGGCGACCGCGTGGGCCCAGCCCTTGCCCGGGACGAACCCGCGCAGGTCGCGCTCGCGCACCAGCCAGCTCATCGCGTGGTCGCCCCAGCGCAGCAGCACCCCGGCCGGGAGCAGGTGGGCCTCGTTGTCCCGGGCGACGCACCGGGCCAGCACCCGCGCGGAGAAGCTGCGGCGGAACACCGTGTCGGTGTCGCGCTCGCCGAGCCCGACCCGCAGCCCGGTGGCCATCCCGTCGCCGAGACCCTCGAGCAGCTCGTCGTACACACCGTCGGAGATCCACGCGGCGAGCACGTCATAGGCGATCGTGGCGCGGCGCCGGGGGTCCGGGTCGCCCAGCATCGTGGTCAGCTCGCTGGTGAGGTCGCCCAGCGGCCGGTCCGGGGGCACCGGGTGGCCCTCGGCCACCACACGCTCCCAGAACGTCGACTCCATGGCGGTCATCCTGCCACCTGAGGCGGACCCGCCCCGGCCCGGGGCGAGGCGGGGACGGGTGCCTCGCGGCCTCTACGCTGGGCGGCGTGCCGTCGCTCAACGAGCTCGTCCGGGCCCACACCGACCTCGATGCCGAGGACGTGGCGTGGCTGCACCTGCTGCTCGCGGACTGGCAGATCATCGCCGACCTGTCCTTCGCTGACCTGGTGCTCTGGCTCCCGGACCGGGAGGGCAACGGCTTCTGGGCGGGCGCCCAGATGCGGCCGACGACGGGGCCCACCGCCTACGTCGACGACCTGGTCGGGGCGTTCGTGCCCCGAGGCCGGCGGCCGCTCCTGGAGTCGGCCTACGCGCAGCAGCGGGTGGCGCGCGAGGGGGACCCCGAATGGCGCGACGACATCCCGGTGCGCGTCGAGGCGATCCCGGTACGTCGGGAGGGCCGGATCATCGCGGTGATCGCCCGCAACACCAACCTGCTGGGCGTGCGCACACCGAGCCGGCTGGAGCTGTCCTACCTGCAGACGGCCACCGACCTGACCCAGATGATCAGCCACGGGTTCTTCCCGTTCCCCGGCCAGCGCTCGGACCACGCCGACTCGCCACGCGTCGGTGACGGGTTCGTGCGCGTCGATGCCACCGGGCGGGTGACCTACGCCAGCCCCAACGCGCTGTCGGTCTACCGGCGGCTCGGGCTGAGCACCGACCTGACCGGCCTGGACCTCGCCGACACCACCCGCGAGCTGGTGCCCCCGGACCGCCGGCCGGACGAGGACATCCTCAGCGCGGTGCTGGGCGGGCGGCAGCCCGGCGACACCGAGATCGGCAACAGCGAGGCGGCGCTCATCCTGCGGTCCATCCCGCTGCGGCCGACCGGCGAGCACATCGGCGCGCTCGTGCTGGTGCGCGACGTGACGGACCTGCGGCGGCGGGACCGCGAGCTGGTCACGAAGGACGCCACCATCCGGGAGATCCACCACCGGGTGAAGAACAACCTCCAGACGGTCGCGGCGCTGCTGCGGCTGCAGGCGCGCCGGATCCACGCGCCGGAGGGCCGGGTGGCGCTGGAGGAGGCGGTACGACGGGTCGGGTCGATCGCGATCGTGCACGAGACCCTGAGCCAGGGGCTGGACGAGAACGTCGACTTCGACGACGTGGTCGACCGGCTGCGGGTGATGGTGGTCGAGGTGAGCTCCAGCGCCGGCGCGGTGACCTCCACGCGGGCCGGGAGCTTCGGGACCCTGCCCGCGCAGGTCGCGACCCCGCTGGCGATGGTGGTCACCGAGCTGCTGCAGAACGCCGTCGAGCACGGCTTCGGGGACGGGCCCGGTGCGATCACGGTGCGGGCCGACCGGCTGGTCGGCCGCCTGCACGTCCTCGTCGAGGACGACGGACACGGGCTGCCGAGCGGCTTCGACCTCGACAGCACCTCGAACCTGGGGCTGTCGATCGTGCGAACGCTGGTGGAGTCCGAGCTCGACGGTCAGCTCGAGGTCGGACCCCGCCCGGGTGGTGGCACCCGGGTCAGCCTGGACCTCCCGCTGCGCTGAGGCACCGCGGGACGCCGGCTCCTCAGGCGGTGCGGACCTTCGCGCGGGCGTTGCGGCGCTTCAGGGCCCGACGCTCGTCCTCGCTCATGCCGCCCCACACACCGTGGTCCTGACCGGCCTCCAGCGCCCATGCGAGGCACTGTTCGCGCACCTCGCAACGACGGCACACCTGCTTCGCCTCCTCGATCTGGAGGATGGCGGGACCGGTGTTGCCGATCGGGAAGAACAGCTCTGGATCCTCGTCGAGGCATGCAGAGCGGTGGCGCCAATCCATGGCGGCAGCTCCTTGTCTATGCTGTGATCGCCGGCGGGTAAGTCGGTCAACCGTGCTTGCGTCCTCGCGGCCGCGCTGTTGTGAACGCTTTCACGAGGTCGGACCCGGGCCAGATTCGCTGGCTGACGGGCGGGGTGGGTCACTCCTGTCGGCGCCGGGGCACCTGTGGGCCGTGACCTCCAAGATCGTTGCAAGAGATGGCGGCACGATCAAGGGCTTGCGCTGGTCACTTTGGTCACAGGCTGCGATTCTAGCCCGCGGCTGCGGGGCCGGCCGGGATCCGCAGCACCTTCCGCGCGGCGTACGATCGGCACCCGTGACCAGCCCCGCACCCGCCCGCCCGCACCCGCCCGTCCCACTGCGACTAGCCGCCACCCTGGCCGGCCTCGAGGCGGTGCTGCTCATCGGCTACGGCATCGTGCTGCTGGCCTCGCTGCACACCGAGCGGCTGGCGATGGGGCTGACCACGCCGCTGTTCTTCCTGCTGTACGGCGCCGCGCTGGGGGGATGCGCGTGGACGCTCACCCGGCTGCACTCGTGGGCCCGGGCGCCGCTGGTCCTCGCTCAGCTGATCCAGCTCGGCCTGGCCTGGAACTCGCGCGGCGGCGCGCCCCTCGCGCTGACCCTGGCGCTGGCCCTGGTCGCCGTGCTGGTGCTGGTCGGGATCTTCCACCCGGCCTCCATGCGCGCGCTCGACGAGCCGTAGTAGCCCGACTAGCCCGACTAGACCGACAAACGCGCGATAGCGCCCGGCAGCGCCCCGGTGTCAGGCGCGCGGGTCCTCGTCCTCGATCAGCGACTCCCGCAACCGTGCCAGCGTGCGGGTGAGCAGCCGCGAGACGTGCATCTGGGAGATCCCGACCTCGGCGGCGATCTGCGACTGGGTCATCCCCTTGAAGAAGCGCAGCGTGAGGATGTGCTTCTCGCGCGGGTCGAGGGACTCCAGCAGCGGCTTGATCGTCTCCCGGTTCTCGACGTGCTCGAGCGACTCGTCGTCGCCGCCGATCACGTCGATCATGCTCAGGGCGCTGTCGTCGCTGGAGTCCGGCGCGTCCAGGGACAGGGTCGAGTAGGCGTTCGAGGACTCCAGGCCCTCGATGACCTCCTCGTCGGAGACCTCGAGGCGCTTCGCGAGCTCGGAGACGGTGGGGGAGCGGCCCAGCTCCTGGGTCAGGTCGGCGGTCGCGGTGGTGATCGAGATGCGCAGCTCCTGGAGCCGCCGGGGCACCCGGATGGCCCAGCCGCGGTCGCGGAAGTGCCGCTTGATCTCACCGACGATCGTCGGCGTCGCGTACGTCGAGAACTCCACCCCGCGATCGAGGTCGAAGCGGTCGACGGCCTTGATCAGCCCGATGGTGCCGACCTGCAGCAGGTCGTCCAGGGGCTCCCCGCGGTTGAGGAAGCGGCGTGCGAAGTGCTCCACGAGTGGCAGGTGCAGGTGCACGAGCTCGTCGCGGATGCGGGCCCGCTCGCCCTCGGAGAGGCCGTCGCTGGAGAGCTCGGCGAAGAGGGAGGCGCTCCGCGCGCGCATCTCCGTGAGGTCGCGGGCGCCCTCTCGCTCCCCAGAGGTCATCGTCATCCCGCGTCCGCGGTACCGCGGGCCAGGGTCACGGTGAGCCGGTCGCCCTCGACGTCGGCGCGCACCGAGCTGGTCAGCGCGGCCAGCACCGTCCAGGCGAACCCGTCGCGGCTCGGCTGCCGCGGCTCCTCGCAGCTCGCGGACACCGCCACGGTGAGGCTGTGGTCGCCGAGGTCGAACGAACAGGTCAGGTCCGAGCCCTCACGGGCCTGGGGGAGGACCATCGCGCAGGCCTCGTCCACGGCGATGCGCAGGTCCTCGATGTCGTCCAGCGTGAAGTCGAGGCGTGCCGCCAGGCCGGCGGTGGCGGTCCGCAGCACGGCGAGGAACGCGCTGTCGGCGGGGATGCGCAGCTCGACGTCGGGTCTGGTCTTTGACACGTCGGCTCTGGTCTGTGACACGTCGCTCCTAGCTCCACACCGGTACGGGGCCGGACGCCGAGCGCCCGACCCCGTCCAGCTGGTCGAAACACACCGGTTGGCCCAGTGTGTCAGGACTTCTTGGTCTCCCAGAAGATTTGGGAGATCTCCTCGATCTTGGCCAGCAGGTCGTCGGCGGCCTGGGCGTCCAGGGTGCCCTTGGTGCCCGCCGCGCCGGCCAGCTTGGTGGCCTCGTTGAACAGCGTGTGGAGCTGCGGGTACTTCTCGAAGTGCGGCGGCTTGAAGTAGTCGGTCCACAGCACCCAGAGGTGGTGCTTGACCAGCTCGGAGCGCTGCTCCTTGATCATGATCGCGCGAGTGCGGAAGTCGGGGTCGTCGCTGTCGGCGCACTTGGCGATGATCTGCTTGACGGACTCCGCCTCGATCCGGGCCTGTGCCGGGTCGTAGACGCCGCACGGCAGGTCGCAGTGCGCGTGGACTTCCAGGGTGGGTGCGAACAGTCGAGCAAGCATCCGTTGGTCCTTTCGTCGGTACTCGTCCAGTGATGGCGGTGTCACCACCTGGGACACTACTCCCGGGCCGCCGTGTCGAGTAGTGGGGCCCGTGCTGAGGAGAGCCCCGTTCGGAGGAGTCAGTTACCCGTGTTGCGAAGCCCCATGCGGAACTGGGGCCTGGCCGTGGTCCGCGGCCGTTCCATGCTCCCGACGCTGCGCGAGGGAGACCGACTGGTGGTGCAGCACGGTGCCCGCCCCCGCAAGGGTGCCCTGGTCGTCGTACGCCTGCCGGACGGCACCGTCGCGGTCAAGCGCGCCACCCTGCGCGAGCCCGGCGGCTGGTGGGTCGACTCCGACAACCCGGCCGAGGGCGTCGACTCCTCCATGGTCGGCACGATCCCCGACCACGCGGTGCTCGCGGTCGTGCGCGCCCGGGTGTGGCCGCCGAGGCTCGCGAGCCGCCTGCGGGCGCCGGTGTAGCCTGCGCCACATTCGGCTCCCGGCCCTGAGCCCGCCGGTGCGCGGTGTGAAAGACTTGCCGCTCCGGGAGACCCCCGACTGCTCGTGCCGACCCGACGCTCTACCGGAGTGCTTCCGCGGGACGGCATCTTCCATCCCGAGACAGGAAGGGCGCCGCGATGGCTGCACCGGCACCGATGTCCGAGTCCGAGGGCGCGCGTGCGCACGACCCGGTCTTCTCACTGCACGTCGGCGGCAAGATGGAGATCGCCTGCACCGTCCCTCTCGACGGGGCCGACGACCTCTCGATGGCCTACACCCCCGGCGTCGCACGCGTGTGCGAGGCGATCGCCGCCGAGCCCGCGCTCGCCCAGGACTACACCTGGGTCTCGAACACCGTTGCCGTCGTCACCGACGGGACGGCCGTCCTGGGCCTCGGCGACATCGGCCCGGCGGCCGCGATGCCGGTGATGGAGGGCAAGGCGGTGCTGTTCAAGCAGTTCGGCGGCGTGGACGCGGTGCCGATCTGCCTCGACACCAAGGACACCGACGAGATCGTCGAGACCGTCGCCCGCCTCGCCCCGAGCTTCGGTGGCATCAACCTCGAGGACATCTCGGCTCCGCGCTGCTTCGAGATCGAGCAGCGGCTCAAGGAGATGCTCGACATCCCGGTCTTCCACGACGACCAGCACGGCACGGCCGTGGTGGCTCTCGCCGCCCTTGAGAACGCGCTGCGGCTGACCGGTCGCAAGGCCGGTGACGCACGGGTGGTCATCTCGGGCGCCGGCGCGGCCGGCGTGGCGGTGGCCCGGATTCTGCTCGCCGCCGGGGTGAGCGACCTCGCCGTCACCGACCGGCGCGGCATCCTGCACTCCTCGCGCGGCGACCTGACCCCGGTGAAGCTCGACCTGGCCAGGGACACCGCGGACAAGACCGGTCGCACCGGGGGCCTCGAGGACGCGCTGGCCGGTGCCGACGTCTACATCGGCGTCTCGGGCGGCACGGTGCCCGAGGAGCTCGTCGCGCAGATGGCCGACGAGGCGATCATCTTCGGGTTGGCGAACCCGGTCCCGGAGGTGCACCCGGAGGTGGCGCACCGGCACGCCCGGGTGGTGGCGACCGGCCGCTCCGACTTCCCCAACCAGATCAACAACGTGCTCGCCTTCCCCGGGATCTTCCGCGGCGCCTTCGACGTCCATGCCAGTGCGATCACCGAGGGCATGAAGCTCGCGGCCGCGGACGCGCTCGCCGCGCTGGTCGGCGACGACCTGCGCGAGGACTACATCGTCCCCTCGCCGTTCGACGCCCGCGTCGCGCCGGCGGTGTCCGCGGCGGTGGCCGAGGCGGCCCGACGAGACGGCGTGGCCCGCCGCTGAGACGAGTCGGTAGGGTCGAAGCCATGTTTTCCGTCTACGCCGAGTCCTTCTCCTCAGACGACCCGCTGTCCGGCCTGGTGATCGGGGAACGCCCCGACCCGGTGGCCGAGGACGGCTGGACGACGGTCACCGTCAAGGCCGCCTCGCTCAACCACCACGACCTGTGGTCGCTGCGCGGCGTGGGCCTCCGGGAGGAGGCGCTGCCGATGACCCTCGGGTGCGACGCCGCCGGGTACGACGAGGACGGCAACGAGGTCGTGGTGCACGCGGTCGTCTCCGACCCGTCCTGGTCCGGCGACGAGAC
This sequence comes from uncultured Actinomycetota bacterium, assembly GCA_963816325.1. Taxonomy (GTDB): domain Bacteria; phylum Actinomycetota; class Actinomycetes; order Propionibacteriales; family Nocardioidaceae; genus Nocardioides_B. The sequence continues at coordinate 229,559 of CAWFKC010000004.1, forward strand.
GCTGGACCCGAGGCGCTCCCTGCTCAGCGAGCGCTACCAGGGCACCTTCGCCGACAAGGTCGTGGTGCCGCGGCGCAACGTGGTGCCCAAGCCGGACTCGCTGTCGTTCGAGGAGGCCGCCTGCCTGCCCACCGCTTGGCTGACCGCCTACCGGATGCTGTTCACCCAGGGTGGGCTCAAGGCCGGCGACACCGTCCTGGTCCAGGGGGCCGGCGGCGGCGTGGCAACCGCGCTGATCGCCCTCGCGCGCGCCGGCGGCGTGCGGGTGCTCGCCACCAGCCGTGACGAGTCCAAGCGCCAGCGGGCCCTCGAGCTCGGCGCGCACGACGTCTTCGAGAGCAACGCGCGGCTGCCCATCAAGGTGGACGCGGTGATGGAGACCGTGGGCAAGGCCACCTGGTCGCACTCGATCAAGTCGCTGCGCCCTGGCGGCACCATCGTCATCTCCGGGGCCACGAGCGGCAACAACCCCGACAACGCCGAGCTGACCCGCATCTTCTTCCTGCAGCTGCGCGTCATCGGCTCGACGATGGGCACCCGCTCCGAGCTCGCCGCGCTGGTGAACCTGCTCGACTCCACCGGCGTGCGCCCGGTCATCGACCAGGTCCTCCCGATGGACAAGGCCCGCGACGGCTTCGCCGCGATGGCCTCCGGTGACGTGTTCGGCAAGGTCGTCTTCACCCGCTGAGCACTCGGGGCCGGTTTAACAGGGTATGTCGCCGTTCTGCCGCTCCCCTCGCTAAGTTTCGCGAGGGGAGCGGGCGATTCGCGACATACCCTGTTAAACGCGCCGCAACGCGCCGCAACTAAGCGCGCAGGGGAGCTAGTCGTCGTCGGGGTCGTCGAGCCGGGCCAGCCAGGTGGCCAGCCGCTCGACGGCCGTCTCGAACTCCGGGTGGAGGTCGGTGAACTCCTGGAGCCGGTCGGCGATCCACGCCAGGGTGACCTCCTCGTCCCCCCGGCGCTTCTCGAGCTCCTCGATCCCGCGGTCGGTGAAGTACATGCTCCGGCCGTCCCTCAGCTGAACGCCTGGGCGATCAGCGCCTTCTGCTCCTCGACGTGCCGGGAGTGCTGGCCCACCGACGGGGAGGAGGACTCCGGCCGCGACACCCGGTAGAACGGCATGCCGTCGAGCTCCGGGGTCAGGTTGAGCGCCATGTGCGGCCACGGGCCCATGTTCGCCGGCTCGTCCTGCACCCAGCGGATCTCCTGCAGGTTCGGGTACTTCGCCAGCTCGGCCTTGAGCTCCTCGGCCGGGCGCGGGTAGAGCTGCTCGAGCCGGACGATCGCCGTACGCAGGTCCTCGCCTTCGCGCTTGCGCCGCTCGACCATGAGGTCCCAGGTGATCCGGCCGCTGCACAGCAGCAGCTTCTCGACCGTGCCCGGGTCCACGTCGTCGTCGCCGACGACCGGGCGGAAGGTTCCCTCGGTGAAGTCGGCCGGCTGCGAGGCGGCCTCCTTGCGCTTGAGCATGGACTTCGGCGTGAACACGATCAGCGGCCGGTGCTCCTCGCCCAGGGAGTGCTTGCGCAGCAGGTGGAAGAGGCTGGCGGGTGTCGACGGCTGCGCGACCACGAAGGCGTCGTCGGCGGCCATGGTGAGGAACCGCTCGATGCGGGCCGAGCTGTGGTCGGGGCCCTGACCCTCGTAGCCGTGGGGGAGCAGCAGCACGACGCCGGACTGCTGGCCCCACTTGGTCTTGCTGGAGGTGATGAACTCGTCGATCACGGTCTGGGCGCCGTTGGCGAAGTCACCGAACTGCGCCTCCCAGAGCACGAGCGCGTCGGGACGCGCCACGGAGTAGCCGTACTCGAAGCCCATCGCGGCGTACTCGCTGAGCAGCGAGTCGTAGACGTAGAACTGCGCCTGGTTCTCCGACAGGTTCGACAGCGGCGTCCACTCGTCGGCGTTCTTGCGGTCGATGACCGTGGCGAACCGCTGGACGAAGGTGCCCCGGCGCGAGTCCTGGCCGGCGAGCCGGACCGGACGGCCGTCCATGAGCAGCGAGCCGAACGCCAGGATCTCGCCGGTGCCCCAGTCGATCGGACCGTCGACGATCGCCGCGGCGCGCCGCTGCAGCTGGGGGAGCACCTTCGGGTGCACGGTGAAGCCCTCGGGCATGTTCACGTGCGCGTCGGAGAGGCGCTTGAGCGTCTCCTTCGACACCGCGGTGGCCGTCTCGGCGCCGTGCTTCTCCGGGTAGTCGGGGACCGTCGTCCACTCCTCCGGGGCGCTGGTCGCCTCGCGCACCTCGGTGAAGACCCGCTCGAGCTGCTGCTGGTAGTCGCGCAGCACCTGCTCGGCCTCTTCCACGGTGATGTCGCCGCGGCCGATCAGGGACTCGGTGTAGAGCTTGCGCACCGAGCGCTTCTGCTCGATGAGGTCGTACATCAGCGGCTGGGTGTACGACGGGTCGTCGCCCTCGTTGTGGCCGCGGCGCCGGTAGCAGACCAGGTCGATCACGACGTCCTTCTTGAACGCCTGGCGGTACTCGAACGCCAGCCGCGCGACGCGGATGCACGCCTCGGGGTCGTCGCCGTTCACGTGGAAGATCGGTGCCTGCACCATGCGTGCCACGTCGGTGCAGTACAGCGAGGACCGCGACGAGGCCGGCGAGGTGGTGAAACCGACCTGGTTGTTGACGACGACGTGGATCGTGCCGCCGGTGCGATAGCCGCGCAGCTGGGAGAGGTTCAGCGTCTCGGCGACCACGCCCTGGCCGGCGAAGGCGGCGTCCCCGTGCACCAGCAGCGGCATCACCGGGAACTCGGCACCCTTGTTGAGCATGTCCTGCTTGGCGCGGGCGATGCCCTCCAGCACCGGGTCGACCGCCTCGAGGTGCGAGGGGTTCGCGGCCACGGAGACTTTGATCTCGGCACCGGAACCGGCGGTGAACTTGCCCTCCGCGCCGAGGTGGTACTTCACGTCGCCCGAGCCCTGCACCGTCCGCGGGTCGATGTTGCCCTCGAACTCGCGGAAGATCTGGCTGTAGCGCTTGCCGACGATGTTGGCCAGCACGTTGAGCCGGCCGCGGTGGGCCATGCCGATGGTGACCTCGTCGAGCTGGGCCTCGGCCGCCGCCTCGCAGATCTCGTCGATCAGCGGGATGGTCGTCTCGCCGCCCTCGAGGCTGAACCGCTTCTGGCCGACGAACTTCGTCTGCAGGAAGGTCTCGAACGCCTCGGCCTGGTTGAGCTTGAGCAGGATGCGCAGCTGCTCCTCGCGCGGCGGCTTCACGTGCGGCTGCTCGACGCGCTGCTGGATCCAGCGACGCTGCTCGGGGTCCTGGATGTGCATGTACTCGATGCCGACGGTGCGGCAGTAGGAGTCGCGCAGGATGCCGAGGATGTTGCGCAGCTTCATGAAGCGGCGGCCCTCGCCGCCGAAGGAGCCGGTGGCGAACTCCCGCTCGAGGTCCCACAGCGTGAGCCCGTGGCTCTCGACCTCGAGGTCGGGGTGGCTGCGCTGCTGGTACTCCAGCGGGTCGGTGTCGGCCATGATGTGGCCGCGGACGCGGTAGGCGTGGACCAGCTCCAGGATGCGAGCCTGCTTGCTGATCTCGTCGTCGTGGCTTGCCGAGATGTCCTTGGCCCAGCGGATCGGCTCGTAGGGGATGCGCAGCGCGCGGAAGATCTCGTCGTAGAAGTCGTCCTCGCCGAGCAGCAGGGCGTGCAGGCGCTTGAGGAACTCACCCGACTGCGCACCCTGGATCACCCGGTGGTCGTAGGTGGAGGTCAGCGTCATCACCTTGCTGACCGCGTTGCGGGTCAGCGTCTCCTCCGAGGCGCCCTGGTACTCCGGCGCATAGTCCATCGAGCCGACGCCGATGATGCAGCCCTGGCCCTTCATCAGCCGCGGCACCGAGTGGTTGGTGCCGATGGTGCCGGGGTTGGTCAGGCTGATCGTGGTGCCCTGGAAGTCGCTGACCGCGAGCTTGTTGTTGCGCGCCTTGCGGACGATGTCTTCGTAGGCGGCCCAGAAGGCGGCGAAGTCCATCGACTCGGCGGCCTTGATCGAGGGCACCAGCAGCTGGCGCGTGCCGTCGGGCTTGGCCAGGTCGATGGCCAGGCCGAGGTTGATGTGCCGCGGCTCGATCAGGGTCGGCTTGCCGTCGATGACGTCGAAGCCGTTGTTCATCTCCGGCATCGTCTTCAAGGCCTTGACCAGGGCGTAGCCGATGATGTGGGTGAACGAGACCTTGCCGCCGCGGGCCCGGGCGAGGTGGTTGTTGATGACGATTCGGTTGTCGATCAGCAGCTTGACCGGCACGGACCGCACGCTGGTGGCGGTGGGGACGGTGAGGCTGACGTCCATGTTCTGCACCGTGCGTGCGGGGGCGCCCCGCAGCACCTTGAGCTCGGGCTCGTCGCTGGCCTCCGCCTTCGGGGCCTGCTCGGGCTCCTTCGGCACCGGCGTCGTGGAGGGCCGCGCCGGGCTGGCGTCGGCGCGCGCCGACGCGGTGTTCGGGGAGGTCGCCTTCGCGGTCGGCGTGGGGACGGACGCACGCGGGGCCTGGCCGGTCGTGGCGGCAGGCTTCTCGGACCGCTCGCCCCCCGGGGCGGCCGGGGCCTGCTGGGTCGGCCGGCTGCCCTGCGGGCTGGGCTGTGCCTGCTGGGTGGGCTGCGCCTGCTTGGCGGGCTGCGCCTGCTGGGGCTGCTGAGGAGTCGGCTTCTCTGCGGGCGCAGAGGGGGCAGCGGGCGCCGAGGACGCCGCCACACCGTTGCCGGCGGGCTTCACGTTCGGTCGGTAGTCCTTGAAGAAGGCCCACCACGCCTTGTCGACACTGTTGGGGTCCTGCTGGTAGCGCTCGTACATCTCGTCGACCAGCCACTCGTTGGCCCCGAAGGCCGCCAGCGGGTTGTCGTGTGGGGTGGTGCCTTCCGAAGACTCGGCCACGGCCGCAATCGCCTCTTCCGATGAATCTCGAACATCAGTCTCTAAGGTGGGGGGTCGGTGACCAGGCTAGTCCTTCACCACAACCGAGTGCAGCGGGGATCGCCGCTTTGACCTGCGGTGTCACCAGGGTCACGCCCCGCTGCCGGGCACGGAAGGGAACCCCCTCGTGAACACCCCCGTACGACGCCCCGCGCGACGATGTCTCGCGGGGGTCGGCGGCGCCCTGTTGCTCGTGCTGTCCGCGGGCTGCACCGGCGGGTCCCCTGGGTCCTCGGGACCCGCCGCCGGCCCGACGCGGACGCCGCAGCCGTCGGTGTCGACCGGCGCGGCGTCGACGATGAAGGCCAGGCCGGTCCCGCTCGAGGTGCGGGTCACGCGGGTCTCCGGCAAGCTCTCGCCGCATGCCCGGCACGCCCTCGAGGCCAACCTGAAGCCGGTGCTCCGGCGCTACCTCGACACGGCTTTTCTCGGCGGCAGCTACCCCCGGCACGACTTCTCGCAGGCCTACCGGTCGTTCACGTCCGCGGTGCAGGGCCAGGCCCACCATGACGGGTGGCTGCTGACGAACCGGTCCCTGGGTGCCACCACGCGTGCGGTCGCACCGCGCAAGCAGGCTGCCTACCTCTCCGTGCTCGCGCCGTACCAGGTCGCCGCCGGGGTCACCGCGCGGCTGGACCTGCGCTACGTCGCCGACCGCGGCGACCTGCCGGCCAAGGAGGTGGCGGTGAAGGGGCGGCTGATGCTGACCCGGCGGGGCGAGAGCTGGGCGATCTTCGCCTACGACCTGTCGCGCTCGGTGCGGACCGTGCGCGCCGGAGCGGAGGGATGACCATGAGGAGCACGCGCAGCGTCGGCAGAAGGACCCTGCGGACCCTGGTGCTGGCCGCTGTCCTGGCGGTCACCGCACTCGTGGTGCCCCAGGCGTCGGTGCGCCAGACCGACATGTCGCTGGTGCGGGTGCGCACCGCGCAGGGGGTCGAGCACCGCGACAACGTGATCTGGATCCTCTGCCTGGGATCGGACGCCCGCCCGGGGCAGCGGATGACCGGCACGCGGGCCGACGCGATCCAGCTGGTCGGCCTGAACCTGCGCACCCACGCCGGCACGGTCATCGGGGTCCCGCGCGACTCCTACGTCCCGATCGCCGGGCACGGGCGGGACAAGATCAACGCCTCGATGTTTTTCGGCGGGCCGCAGTTGATGGCCGACTCGGTGAGCAACCTGGTGGGCATCCGCCCCGACTACGTGTTCACCACCGGCTTCCTCGGGTTCCGGCACATGGTCACGACGATCGGCGGCGTGAAGGTCTGGTCGAAGTTCTCCTTCTCCGACCCGGTGCGGCCGCAGGGCTACCACCACGGCTGGAACAAGCTCAACGGGTTCCAGGCGCTGATCTTCGGCCGGGTGCGGCACCCGCTGCCCCGGGGCGACTTCGACCGGTCGGCGAACCAGGAGGAGCTGCTGCGGGCGATCCTGCGCAAGGTCCGGGCCCGGCAGGACCAGCCCGGCTTCGTCGAGCGCGGGGTCTACTCGGCGGTCAAGAACCTCAACACCGACCTCAAGCCCTCCGAGCTCTACCGCCTCGCGCAGGCGGTCATCGCCACCGACCCGCACCGGATCCGCAGCTGCGTCATCCAGGGCGGGACGGGGTACGTCGGCGCGGCCAGCGTCGTGTTCCCCGACGTGGGGGAGGCCCGGCGCTATGCCGACGACGCACGCAAGGACGCGACGCTCGACCACGGCTGCTGACCGTGGCGGGCGCCGCGCCCTGCTGCCCAGCTACGAGGAAGGCTCACGACGGGTTCCGGAACCCCGCGCGGCGGGCGACAGGGGCGGACAGGGTGGGGGGAAGGCCCGGAGACGAGGTAGGCGAGCAGCGACGCGCCAGAGCGGCGGACGGTGCGGAGAGCGGCGCCCCCGGTAGGATTCGAACCTACGCTCCCGCCTCCGGAGGGCGGTGCTCTATCCCCTGAGCTACGGGGGCTCATGGGTGCGCCGAAAGCGTACATGACGATCGGGACCGCGAAGGCAGGGGGCGGGCGTGACGGAACCGCAGTCGTCGGGACAGGTGCTCGTCGTCGACGACTCCGAGGTGATCCGCGAGCTGATCAAGGTGAACCTCGAGCTCGAGGGCTTCGAGGTGCGCACCGCCGACGACGGCGAGGCGGCGCTCGCGCTCATGGGCGAGTTCCGCCCCGACGTGGTGACCCTGGACGTGGTGATGCCCCGTCTCGGGGGCTTCGAGACCGTCGAGCGGATGCGGGCGGACCCCCGCACCGCAGACATCCCGGTCGTCGTCGTGACCGGCCGGGCCCAGTCGGCCGACGTGGAGCGCGGGGAGGCGCTCGGGGTGGACGCCTACCTCACCAAGCCCTTCGAGCCCGCCGAGCTCGTGGCAGTGGTGAGCCACCTGCGGCGGGCCGGTCACGTCCGCGACTGAGCGCGGGTTTCGGGACGGTCACGACCGGCCGATACCCTTGCCGGGTGACTCCTGAACAGCTCTCGGCCACGATCGTGCGCGCGCTCACCACCCTCGTCGACGAGGGTGCCGTGACGCTGTCCGACGGCGTTCCCGCGTCGGTGACCGTCGAGCGACCCAAGAGCAAGGAGCACGGCGACTACGCCACCAACGTCGCGCTGCAGCTGTCCAAGAAGGCCGGCCTGCCGCCCCGCGACCTCGCGGGCCTGCTCGCGGAGCGGCTGCGGGCCGAGTCCGGTGTCGCCGCCGTCGACATCGCCGGTCCCGGCTTCCTCAACATCACCGTCGAGGCGGGGGCGCAGGGTGCCGTCGCCGCCGAGATCGTGGCCGCCGGCCCGTCGTACGGCGTCACCGACACGCTGGGCGGGAAGCGGGTCAACGTCGAGTTCATCTCGGCCAACCCGACCGGGCCGCTGCACCTCGGCCACACCCGGTGGGCGGTCGTCGGCGACGCCATCGCCCGGGTGCTCGAGGCGGCCGGCGCCAAGGTGGAGCGGGAGTTCTACATCAACGACCGCGGCAACCAGATGGACAAGTTCGCCGCGTCGCTCGACGCGGTCGCGCGGGGTGAGGCGGTGCCCGAGGACGGCTACCACGGCGCCTACGTGCACGAGATCGCCCAGCGGGTCGTCGAGCAGCACCCCGGGGTCCTCGACCTGCCCGCCGACGAGCGGCTGGCCGTGTTCCGGGAGGAGGGCTACGCCCTGCAGCTGAAGGAGCAGCAGGAGCAGCTCGACGCCTTCAACACCCACTTCGACGTGTGGTTCTCCGAGCGCTCGCTGCACGAGTCCGGCCGGGTCGAGCACGGGCTGGACAAGCTGCGCGACCAGGGCCACCTGTTCGAGGCCGACGGCGCGCTGTGGATGCGCACCACCGACTTCGGCGACGACAAGGACCGGGTGCTGGTGCGCTCCAACGGCGAGCTCACCTACTTCGCCTCCGACACCGCCTACTACATCGACAAGCGCGAGCGCGGCTTCGACGTGTGCATCTACCTGCTCGGCGCCGACCACCACGGGTACGTCGGACGGCTGAAGGCGATGGCCGCGTGCGCCGGCGACGACCCCGAGGCCCACATCGAGGTGCTGATCGGGCAGCTGGTCAAGATCATGAAGGGCGGCGAGGAGGTCCGGCTCAGCAAGCGGGCCGGCCAGATCGTCGCGCTGCAGGACCTCGTCGACATGGTCGGCGTGGACGCGCTGCGCTACTCGCTGGCCCGCTACCCGGCCGACTCCCCGCTGACCCTGGACGTGGAGCAGATCACCCGGCAGACCAGCGACAACCCGGTCTTCTACGTGCAGTACGCGCACGCCCGGCTCGCCTCGATCCTACGCAACGCGGCCGACCTCGGGCTGGCCCCGGCGACCGGGGAGGAGTTCGACCCCGCCCTGCTCTCGCACGAGAAGGAGGGCGACCTGCTCCGGGCGCTCGCGGAGTTCCCGCGGGTGGTCGCCGCGGCCGGGCAGCTGCGCGAGCCGCACCGGGTGTCGCGCTACCTGGAGGACACCGCGTCGTCGTTCCACAAGTTCTACGACTCCTGCCGGGTGCTGCCGATGGGCGACGAGGAGGCGGCGCCGATCCACGGGGCGCGCCTGCTGCTCGTCGAAGCGACGCGCACCGTGCTGGCCAACGGTCTCCAGCTGCTCGGGGTCTCCGCCCCCGATCGGATGTGACCCGTGCACGCCCATGAGGCCGGCTGGGCCCACGCGGAAGGCGCGCTGCGCGGTCCGGCGTGGCTGCCGCAGCCCACCGACGTCAACGACCTGGTCCCGGCGCTGTGGTCGAGCACGGCCCGCAAGAACGAGGACGGCGCCCTGGAGATCGGCGGGGTGGACCTGCGCCGGCTGGTGGCCGAGCACGGGTCGCCGGCGTACGTCCTCGACGAGGCGGACTTCCGCGCCCGCGCTCGGGCGTTCCGCGACGCCTTCGCCGACTACGACGTCTACTACGCGGCCAAGGCCTTCGTGTGCACCACCGTGGCGCGTTGGGTGGCCGAGGAGGGCCTGTCGCTGGACGTGGCCTCGGCCGGCGAGCTGACCGTCGCGTTGCGGGCGGGCTTCGACCCGGCCCGGATCGGCTACCACGGCAACAACAAGACCACCCCCGAGCTGCGCCTGGCGGTCGAGGCCGGGGTGGGCCGGATCATCGTCGACTCGTTCTGGGAGATCGAGCGGCTGGTCGCGGTGACCGAGGAGGTCCGCGCCCAGACCGGGGGAGGGGCCGGCGGAGAGGTCGGCGTGATGGTGCGCGTGACCGCCGGTGTCGAGGCGCACACCCACGAGTACATCGCCACCGCGCACGAGGACCAGAAGTTCGGCTTCTCCATCGCCTCCGGCGACGCGTTCGAGGCCGTGCGCCGCGTGCAGGAGGCCCCGGGCCTGCGCCTGCTCGGGCTGCACTCGCACATCGGTTCGCAGATCTTCGACACCGCGGGCTTCGAGGTGGCCGCGCGCCGGGTGCTGGCGCTGCACGCGCGGGTCTCCTCCGAGCTGGGCGTGCAGATGCCGGAGATGGACCTGGGCGGCGGCTTCGGCATCGCCTATACCACCCAGGACGACCCCGCCGACCCCGCGCAGCTCGCCACCGAGCTGACCAAGATCGTGGAGCAGGAGTGCCGTGGCTTCGAGGTGCCGGTCCCGGCGCTGTCGATCGAGCCGGGCCGCGCGATCGTGGGCCCGTCGATGTGCACGGTCTACGAGATCGGCACCGTCAAGCCGGTGCAGCTCGACGCGGGCGCGGTGCGCACCTACCTCTCCGTGGACGGCGGGATGAGCGACAACATCCGCACCGCGCTCTACGACGCCGACTACTCGTGCACGCTGGCCTCGCGTCGATCGGAGGCGCCCCCGGTGCTGGGTCGCGTGGTGGGCAAGCACTGCGAGGCCGGCGACATCGTGGTCAAGGACGAGTTCGTGCCCGGCGACGTCACCGCCGGGGACCTGCTCGCGGTCCCGGGCACCGGGGCGTACTGCCGGTCCATGGCCAGCAACTACAACCACGCCCTGCGGCCGCCGGTGGTCGCGGTCGCCGACGGGGTGGCGCGCGTGATCGTGCGCCGCGAGACCGAGGACGACCTGCTCCGCACGGACGTCGGAGCCGCACCGGCCGACCGGTGAGGCGGCAGGTGCAGCGACAGGTGAGGGTCATCTCAGGCTGCGGACGACTGCTCCCCGGGGCTGCGAGGCTCGAGGACATGACCGAAGATGGTCGGCGGGTCCAGCCAGGACCTGCGATGAGACGATGAGGTGAGGCCGGCGTGACCAACGCTCTCAAGCTCGCCCTGCTCGGCTGCGGGTCCGTGGGCAGCCAGGTGGTGCGGCTCCTGCGGGAGCACGCCGACGACCTGACGGCCCGCATCGGTGCGCCCGTGGAGCTCGCGGGGGTCGCCGTACGGCGACCGGAGCTGCAGCGGGACCTCGGGGAGTCCGGGGTGTCCTCCGACGTCTTCACCACCGACGCCGCCGGCCTGGTGGCTCGTGAGGACATCGACCTCGTGGTCGAGGTCATCGGGGGCATCGAGCCCGCCCGCGGCCTCATCCTGTCCGCGCTCGAGAACGGCGCGTCGGTGGTGACCGCCAACAAGGCCCTGCTCGCCGAGGACAGCAGCACGCTGTTCGCCGCCGCGGAGAGGGCCGGACGCGACCTCTACTTCGAGGCAGCGGTGGCCGGTGCGATCCCGATCGTGCGGCCGCTGCGCGAGTCGATGGCCGGCGACAAGGTGCGCCGCGTGCTCGGGATCGTCAACGGGACCACGAACTTCATCCTGGACAAGATGGACAGCTCGGGAGCCGGCTTCGCCGAGGCCCTCGAGGAGGCCCAGCACCTCGGCTACGCCGAGGCCGACCCCACCGCGGACGTGGAGGGGTACGACGCGGCCGCGAAGGCCGCGATCCTGGCCAGCCTGGCGTTCCACACCCGGGTCACCGCCTCCGACGTCCACCGCGAGGGCATCGCGGAGGTGAGCGCCGCCGACGTCGCCTCCGCCCGCGACATGGGCAGCGTGGTGAAGCTGCTGGCGATCTGCGAGCTGCGGGAGACGCCTACCGGTCCGGCAGTGTCCGCACGGGTGCACCCGGCGATGATCCCCCGGTCGCACCCGCTGGCCAGCGTGCGCGAGGCCTACAACGCGGTCTTCGTCGAGAGCGACGCCGCCGGCCAGCTGATGTTCTACGGGCCGGGGGCCGGGGGTGCCCCGACCGCCAGTGCGGTCCTGGGCGACCTGGTCACCGTGGCCCGCAACCGGCTAGCCGGGGTGCGCGGGGTCGGGGAGTCGACGTACGCGCAGTGCGAGGTGCTCCCGATGGGCAGCACCGAGACGCGCTACCACGTGGCGATCGACGTCGACGACCGCGCGGGCGTGCTGGCCTCGGTGGCGCAGGCCTTCGCCGAGCACGGCGTCTCGATCCAGACCGTCCGCCAGGAGGGTCGCGACGACGACGCCCAGCTCGTCGTGGTCTCGCACCGGGCCACCGACGAGGCGCTGTCGGCGACCGTCGAGGCGCTGCGCAAGATGGACTACGTGCACGACGTCACCTCGGTGATGCGAGTCGAGGGAGAGGCCGAATGACCCGCCAGGGCACCCACCAGTGGCGCGGCGTGCTCGAGGAGTACCGCGACCGGCTGGCGATCCCGGAGAACACCCCCACCATCACGCTGCGCGAGGGCGGCACGCCGCTGGTCGACAGCAGGTGGCTCTCGGAGCTCACCGGTGGCGAGGTGTGGCTGAAGGTCGAGGGCGACAACCCCACCGGCTCCTTCAAGGACCGGGGGATGACCGTCGCGCTCTCGGTCGCGGTCGGCCAGGGGGCCGAGGCCGTGGTGTGTGCCTCCACCGGCAACACCTCGGCGTCGATGGCCGCCTACGCCGCGCGCGCCCGGGTGAAGCCGCTGGTGCTGGTGCCGCAGGGCAAGATCGCGGCCGGCAAGCTCGCGCAGGCGATCGTCCACGGCGCGCAGGTGATCATGGTCCGCGGCAACTTCGACGACTGCCTGCGGGTCTCCCGCGAGCTCGCCGAGCGCTACCCGGTGGCCCTGGTGAACTCGGTGAACCCGATGCGGCTCGAGGGGCAGAAGACCGCCTCCTTCGAGATCGTGGACTTCCTCGGGGACGCCCCCGACGTGCACGTGCTCCCGGTCGGAAACGCGGGCAACGTCTCGGCGTACTGGAAGGGCTACGTGGAGTACGAGAAGGCCGGGATCAGCACCCGCAAGCCGCAGATGCTCGGGTGGCAGGCCGCGGGTGCGGCCCCGCTGGTGCACGGCGCCCCGGTGACCGACCCGGAGACGGTGGCCTCCGCGATCCGGATCGGCAACCCGGCCTCGTGGAACCTCGCCGTCACCGCGGCCACCGACTCCGGCGGGCGGTTCCGGTCGGTCACCGACGAGGAGATCCTGACCGCCCAGCGCGAGCTCGCCTCGCGCGACGGGGTCTTCGTGGAGCCGGCCTCCGCAGCCGGGGTGGCCGGCATGCTCCAGGACCTGGCCGCGGGGGAGTCGTTCGCCGGCCGGCAGGTGGTGGTCACCGTCACCGGGCACGGCCTCAAGGACATCGACACCGCACTGTCCACGTTCACCGACCTCGTCGACACGGTGGTCGAGGCGGATGTGGACGCCGCGGCCGCGGCAGCCGGTCTGCGGTGACCGCGACGACATGGTGAGCCTGCTCACGGGACCGGTCACGGTGTCCGTCCCGGCGACCAGCGCCAACCTCGGTCCCGGGTTCGACGCGCTCGGGCTCGCTCTCGACCACCGCGACCGGGTGACCGCGGAGGTGGCCGACCATCTGGAGATCACCGTCACCGGATCCGGAGCCGACACCGTCCCGCTCGACGAGCGGCACCTGGTCCACCGCTCCATGTGTCGGGCGTTCGCGGCGATGTCCTGCGAGGTGCCGGGCATCCGTCTGCACTGCGAGAACCGCATCCCGCACGGCCGCGGTCTCGGTTCCTCCTCGGCCGCCATCGTGGCCGGGGTGTGCCTGGCCCGCGGGCTGGTCGCCGGCGGCTCGCTGCTGATGGACGACGAGGCGGTCCTCGCCCTCGCCGCCGACATCGAGGGGCACCCGGACAACGTCGCCCCTGCCTTCCTCGGCGGCTTCACGATCGCCTACGCCACCGCCGACGGGTTCCGGGCCTCCTCGGTGTCGGTCGATCCGCGGGTGCACGCCGTGGCGTTCGTGCCGTCCCGACCGGTCGAGACCACCGTGGCCCGGGGCCTGCTGCCGGCCGAGGTGCCCTACGCCGACGCGGTCGCGAACGTCGCCCGCGCCGCGCTGCTGGTGACCGCGCTCAACCGGCAGCCCGAGCTGCTGCTGGAGGCGACCGAGGACCGGCTGCACCAGGACTACCGGGAGCCCGCGATGCCGGAGACGCTGCGCCTGGTCCGCGAGCTGCGCCGCCAGGGGCTGCCCGCGGTCGTCTCCGGGGCGGGGCCCACCGTGCTGGTCCTCACCGACGCGCGGCAGGCCGACGCGGTCGCGGCCCGGGCGCCCGAGGGGTGGGAGCCGCTCTCGCTGGCCGTGGACCGGGCCGGCGCGCAGGTCGAGCTGCCGGGCTGACCCGTCGCACCGGCCGGGAGAACGAACCTCCGGCGGGCGGGAACAACCACCGACCCGCCGGTGTTGTGACCAGTGGCACCCCAAGGACGAGAAGGTGCTAGTCTGCAAGGGCGTTGGCGATCGAACGATTCTTTCGTTCCGCACTGCGCACTCTTCTTCGCACTTCTCAGTCTTTCGCGTCGCGTCTCGGTGCTCCGGGCCGGACCGCCCGGGAGATCGCGATCCAGGAATCCACAGTGAACGAGGCCTCCGGCGAAGCCCGGAACGGCCCGAACGTGGGAAGGACCTCACGTGACCGAAACAACCGACACCCCCACCACCGAGCCCGCGGGCACGGCACCTGCCGCGAAGCGTCGCGGCGGTGGGCTCAGCAGCATGCTGCTGCCCGAGCTCAAGCAGATGGCCGGTGGCCTGGGGATCAAGGGCGCCGGCGGCATGCGCAAGGGCCAGCTCGTCGAGGCCATCAAGGCCGCGCAGGCCGGGCAGTCCGCCCTGCCGGCGGAGCAGAGCAACGGGGCCGCGAGCCGCAACCAGGCGCCGGCGCCCGCCGCGGAGGCCAACGGCGCCGCGCAGGCGAAGACCGACCGCGCCCCGCGCGAGAAGCGCCAGGAGCATGAGGCCGGCCAGGAGGGCACGGCCCGCCAGGACGACACGGCCCGTCAGGGGAACCAGCCCCGCCAGGACGGCGAGCGTGGCCGAGCCGCCCGCGAGGGCGACCACAACGGCGAGCAGCAGCGCGAGCGCAGCCGTTCGCGCGAGCAGGACCAGGACAACCGCCGGCAGGACCGCGACTCGCACCCGAACCGGCAGCAGGACCGCGAGCGCCGGCAGGACCAGGGCAACGACCGGGACCAGGGACGCGATCAGAACCGTGACCAGGACGGCGACCGCAACCGCGGCCGCAACCAGGGCGGCAACGACGGCAACCAGGACCGCGGCCAGCAGGACCGCGGCCAAGACCGGAACCAGCAGGACCGCAACCAGCGCGACGGGAACCAGCAGGACCGCGGCGACGACGGCCGGGGCGGTCGCAACCGCCGCCGGCGGGGCCGGGACCGGGAACGCGAGCGCGGCGGCCGTCGCGAGCGCAACGAGCCCGACACCCAGATCCTCGAGGACGACGTGCTCGTCCCGGTGGCCGGCATCCTCGACGTGCTCGACAACTACGCGTTCGTCCGCACCAGCGGCTACCTGCCCGGGCCCGACGACGTCTACGTCTCGCTCTCGATGGTGCGCAAGTACGGCCTGCGCCGGGGCGACGCGATCATCGGCCAGGTGCGCGCCCCCCGTGAGGGCGAGCGGCGGGAGAAGTTCAACCCGCTGGTCAAGATCGAGGCCGTCAACGGGACGGACCCCGAGACCGCCAAGAGCCGCGTGGAGTTCCAGAAGCTGACGCCGCTCTACCCCTCCCAGCGGCTGCGCCTGGAGACCGACTCGACGAACATGATCGGTCGCGTCATCGACATCGCCTCCCCGATCGGCAAGGGCCAGCGCGGTCTGATCGTCTCCCCGGCCAAGGCCGGCAAGACGATGATCATGCAGTCGATCGCCAACTCGATCACTGCCAACAACCCCGAGTGCCACCTGATGGTCGTCCTCGTCGACGAGCGTCCGGAGGAGGTCACCGACTTCGAGCGCTCGG
This sequence comes from uncultured Actinomycetota bacterium, assembly GCA_963816325.1. GTDB lineage: Bacteria > Actinomycetota > Actinomycetes > Propionibacteriales > Nocardioidaceae > Nocardioides_B. The sequence goes on from CAWFKC010000004.1 coordinate 245,132, forward strand.
TGAAGGGCGAGGTCATCTCCTCGACCTTCGACCGGCCGGCCAGCGACCACACCGCGGTCGCCGAGCTCGCGATCGAGCGGGCCAAGCGGCTCGTGGAGCTCGGCCACGACGTGGTCGTGCTGCTCGACGGCATCACCCGCCTGGGGCGTGCCTACAACCTGGCGGCCCCGGCCAGCGGCCGGATCCTGTCCGGTGGTGTGGACTCCTCGGCGCTGTATCCGCCGAAGAAGTTCTTCGGTGCCGCGCGCAACATCGAGGACGGCGGCTCCCTGACGATCCTGGCCACGGCGCTGATCGAGAGCGGCTCGAAGATGGACGAGGTGATCTTCGAGGAGTTCAAGGGCACCGGCAACATGGAGATCCGCCTGCGCCGCGACTTCGCGGACAAGCGGCTCTTCCCCGCCATCGACGTCGTGCAGTCGGGCACCCGCCGCGAGGAGCTCTTGATGAGCAAGGAGGAGCTGGCCATCATCTGGAAGCTCCGCCGGGTTCTCTCGGGCCTCGACGGTCAGCAGGCGCTCGAGCTGCTGCTGGAGCGGCTGAAGAAGTCGCACAGCAACATCGAGTTCCTCACCCAGGTGCAGAAGACCACGCCGACCGCCGGCGGACGCGACGACTGACGGCCGCGACGGGGCGGTCGCGCCCGCCGGGGAAGAAACCGGCCGGGCGCGCTGTTCCAGTAGCGTGCGCGGGACCCATACCGACGAGCCCGGATTGGCGCCCGGGCCGAGGCTCCTGGCACACTAGATGGCTGGTTCCGGTTCACGTCCTGCGGTGCGCGAGAGCACCGCGAGCCGAGGACGACCCGGCGACTGAAACCCTCGAGAGGACATCATGAAGAAGGACATCCACCCGGACTACGTGGAGACCCAGGTCACCTGCACCTGCGGCAACACGTTCACCACGCGCAGCACCTCCACCAACGGCACGATCCACGCCGACGTGTGCTCGCAGTGCCACCCGTTCTACACCGGCAAGCAGAAGATCCTCGACACCGGCGGCCGCGTGGCCCGGTTCGAGAAGCGCTACGCCCAGGCCGGCGCGAACAAGAAGAAGTAGCCTCACCGCAGCGCCGGTCCCCGCTCCGTGCGGGGACCGGCGCTTTGCGTGTCCTTCGCCCGGTCGAGGGCGTGTCGTGCGACTGTCGACGGGGCTCGTCGGAGCCGTGGCGCGGATGGGAGAACGCCGATGTTCGAGGCAGTCGAGGGCCTGGTCGCCGAGCACGCGGAGCTCGAGCAGCGCCTCGCCGACCCCGCGATCCACGCCGACCAGGGCCTGGCCAAGCGGCTCAACCAGCGGTACGCCGAGCTGTCGGCGATCGTGCGCGCCTACGACGAGTGGAACCGGCTCGGTGACGACATCGGGGCCGCTCGCGAGCTGGCCGCCGAGGATCCCGCGTTCGCCGAGGAGGCGGACGCTCTCGCCGTACGTCGGGAGGCGGCCGAGGAGCGGCTGCGCCACCTGCTCGTGCCGCGCGACCCCGCCGACGCCAAGGACGCGATCCTCGAGATCAAGTCGGGGGAGGGCGGTGAGGAGTCGGCCCTGTTCGCCGGCGACCTGCTGCGGATGTACACCCGCTTCGCCGAGCGGCACGGCTGGAAGACCGAGCAGCTCGACGCCACCGAGTCCGACCTCGGCGGGTTCAAGTCGGTGACGGTCGCGGTCAAGGCCACCTCGAGGTCGCAGAGCGCCGGCCCCGGTGAGGCGCCGTACGCCCTGCTGAAGTTCGAGGGCGGCGTGCACCGTGTGCAGCGCGTGCCCGTGACCGAGAGCCAGGGCCGGGTGCACACGTCGGCCGCCGGGGTGCTGGTGATGCCCGAGGCCGAGCAGGTCGACGTGACGCTCGACGAGAAGGACCTGCGCGTCGACGTCTTCCGCAGCTCGGGCCCCGGTGGCCAGTCGGTGAACACCACCGACTCCGCGGTGAGGATCACCCACGTCCCCACCGGCATCGTGGTCAGCTGCCAGAACGAGAAGAGCCAGCTGCAGAACAAGGAGCAGGCGATGCGCATCCTGCGGGCCCGGCTGCTGCAGGCTGCCCAGGACGCCGCCGACGCCGAGGCGTCCGACGCCCGCAAGTCGCAGGTGCGCACCGTCGACCGCTCGGAGCGGATCCGGACCTACAACTATCCCGAGAACCGGATCTCCGACCACCGCACCGGCTACAAGTCCTACAACCTCGACCAGGTCATCGACGGGGAGCTCGACGCGGTCATCGGCAGCTGCGTGGAGGCGGACCTTGCGGCCCGGCTCGACGCCCTCGAGGCGGCCGACGGCTCGTGACGCCGAGCCTGCGCACCCGGCTGCGAGCGGCCGTCTCGGTGCTCGCCGCCGCCGGTGTCGACAGCCCCGAGTACGACGCGGCCGAGCTGCTCGCCCATGTGCTGGGCACCACGCGCGGGGCGCTGGCGACGGCCGCCGAGCCCACCGCCGCCCAGGTGGAGGAGCTCGAGCGGCTGGTCGCGCGCCGAGCCGCCCACGAGCCCCTGCAGCACCTCACCGGGACCGCCGGCTTCCGCTACCTGGAGCTGGCCGTCGGGCCCGGCGTGTTCGTGCCGCGTCCGGAGACCGAGGTGCTCGCCGGCTGGGGGGTCGACGCCGCGCAAGCGGTGCTCGCCGCGGGCCGGGAGCCGGTCGTGGTCGACCTGTGCACCGGCTCGGGGGCGATCGCGCTGTCGGTGGCCACCGAGGTGCCGCCGGCGCACGTGCATGCGGTCGAGCTCAGCGAGGAGGCCTTCGCCTGGGCGGCGCGCAACCTGGCCGGCAGCGGGGTCGACCTGCGGCAGGGGGACATGCGGGGCTCGTTCCCCGACCTCGACGGCACCGTCGACGTGGTGCTGGCCAACCCGCCCTACATCCCGCTCGAGGCCTACGAGTCGGTGGCCGCCGAAGCGCGCGACCACGACCCGGCCCTTGCGCTGTGGTCCGGCGAGGACGGCCTGGACGCCATGCGGGTCGTCGAGGAGGTGGCCGCGCGGCTGCTGCGGCCCGGGGGAGCGGTGGGTGCCGAGCACGCCGACGTGCAGGGGGAGTCGGCCCCCGCGGTGTTCGGTCGCCGCGGCCGCTGGTCCGACGTACGCGACCACCGGGACCTGGCGGGGCGACCGCGCTTCGTCACCGCGAGACTGGCACGATGAGTCCCGTGATGCAGCGCTTCAGCACCGCCGAGGAGACCGAACGAGAGGCCGGCATCGCCGCAGCGACGCTCGCGGTGCAGCGGGGACAGCTGATCGTGCTTCCCACCGACACGGTGTACGGCGTGGGGGCCGACGCATTCGACCCGACCGCGGTCCGCGCGCTGCTCGCCGCCAAGGGGCGCGGACGGGACATGCCGCCGCCGGTGCTGGTCTCGGCGGTCTCGACGCTCGACGCGCTGACGGTCGGGGTCCCGTCGTACGCGCGTGCCCTCGTCGAGAAGCTGTGGCCCGGCCCGCTCACGATCGTCTGCCGCCAGCAGCCCTCGCTGCACTGGGACCTCGGTGACAGCCGGGGCACCGTGGCCGTGCGGATGCCCGACCACGAGATCGCCCTGGAGGTGCTGAACCGCACCGGCCCGCTGGCGGTGAGCAGCGCCAACCGCACCGGCGAGCCGGCAGCCACCGAGGCCGACGCCGCCGAGCAGATGCTCGGCGGCTACGTCGAGGTCCTGCTCGACGGCGGCCCCACCCCGGGGCCGGTGCCCTCGACCATCGTCGACGTCACCGGGCAGACCGGACGGCTGCTGCGCCGGGGCGGGGTGGCGCTGGAGACGCTCAACGAGATCGTCGGCCCGCTCGGCGCCGAGATCGTGGATGAGGGGTAGCCGGCACCTGTGCGGGAGTACCTCACCGTCTTCCTGGTCGCCGCGACCGTCACCTACCTGCTCGGGGTGGTGGCCCGGGAGGTGGCCCTGCGCACCGGTGCGGTCGCGAAGGTGCGCGATCGTGACGTGCACGCGGTGCCGATCCCGTACTTCGGCGGGGTGGCGATGCTCGGCGGGCTGCTGGCCGCCTTCCTGGTGGCGCTACGGCTGCCCTTCCTGTCGCTGAGCAACGGGCAGATCGTCCATGACGCCACGGTCGTGCTGATCGCCGGCAGCCTGATCTGCCTGCTCGGGGTCCTCGACGACCTGATCGAGCTCGACGCCCTCACCAAGCTCGGCGGCCAGGTCGTGGCGGCCGGCATCCTGGTGCTCAACCAGGTGCAGTACTTCTCCTTCCAGCTTCCCGGACGCGGGCAGTTCATCCCCGACCCCACCCAGGCCGCGATCGTGAGCGTGGTCGTGGTGGTCGCGACGGTGAACGCGGTGAACTTCGTCGACGGCCTCGACGGCCTGGCCGCCGGCGTGGTGGGCATCGGTGCGGTGGCGTTCTTTGCCTTCTCCTACAAGCTGGCCGACGCCAACAACGAGACGCTCGCGATCACCGCAGCGGTGCTCTGCGCCGCGCTCGGGGGCGCCTGCGTGGGCTTCCTGCCGCACAACTTCTTCCCGGCCCGGATCTTCATGGGCGACTCCGGCTCGATGCTGATCGGCCTGGTGCTCGCCGGCTCGGCGCTGACCCTCACCGGCCAGTTCGCCAGCGTGGACATGACCCGCGGCGCCGGCGGCTCGCAGGCGAGCCTGCTGCCGACCCTGCTCCCGATCGTGCTGCCGATCTCGATCCTGATCGTGCCGTTCGCGGACCTGGTGCTCGCGGTCATCCGGCGCACCCGGGCAGGACGCTCCCCGTTCGCGCCCGACAAGGAGCACCTGCACCATCGGCTGCTCGAGATCGGGCACTCGCACCGACGTGCGGTGCTGATCATGTGGATGTGGGCGGCGCTGATCGCCTTCGGAGGCGTGCTCGCCAGCCTGTACGCCGGTCGGGTGACCACGGTGGTGCTCGGCGTCTGGGTGTCGCTGACCGTGCTGCTGACCTTCGTGCTGCCCCGGGTCCAGCGGCGCGACCTCTCCGGCTGACTTCCGCGCGAAATCCCCGATTTCCTCACCAGTAGGTCCTTGTGCTAGTTTTCACAAGCACTCAGGAAGTCCTCAGGGAAGCGGACTCTCGCAGGCCTGAGGACCGCGCCCGCAGCAACCACAGAACGGCCGCCGACATGACGACCGCACCGCCGCCACCCCAGCCCCGACCTCGGGCTGCCCTGGTCGGAGCCGCGGTCCGCGCCGCCTTCGGGGTGACCCTCGGCGCCGGCGTGCTGGCCGTCGTGGTGGGCGCGCTGACCGGTGGGTCGAGCGCCGCCGCCGCGGCCGCCCTCGGCACCGGTCTGGTCTGTGTGGTGTTCGGGCTCAGCGCCCTCGTGGTGGGAGCGGTCGCCTCCGTCTCCCCGGCCGCCTCGTTGCCGGTCGCGCTGCTCACCTACGCCCTTCAGGTCCTGCTCATGGGCGTGGTCCTGCTCGCCCTGAAGCGCACCGGGACGCTCGGCAGCGCCGTCGACGCCCGGTGGCTGTCGGGCACCCTGATCGCCGGCACGCTGGTGTGGACGGCCGCCCAGGTCCGGGCCCACGTGCGCGCCCGCGAGCCCCTCTATGACCTTGCTCGCACGCGGCCGCAGGCGGGTGCACGATGAGCGCCCACGACTGCTATTGTCCGGTGCGCGATGACTCAGCAGCCTCCGCAGCCTTCGTCGCCGCGGGGCGGCGATCCCTGGCACGCATTCGCCTACATCGTGTCGGGTGTGTTGTTCTACGGGGCGCTGGGCTGGCTGGCGGACCGGTGGCTGGGGACCTCGTTCCTGGTTGCGGTAGGGATCCTGGTCGGCGCGGGTCTCGGCATCTACTTGACCATCGCTCGGTTCGACGCTCTGCCGGGACGGCAGAACAAACAGAGGTAGGGGTATCCAGGTGAGCTTCGCCGGAACTTTCGTAAGCCTGGCTGGCGACGGGGGCGGTTACCAGCCCCCCGGCCCGTCGAGCCTGGACGTTCCTCCGCTGTTCCACGTGGCGGGCTTCGGCGTGACCAAGCCGATGCTGATCTACACCTTCGCCGCGATCGTGGTGTTCTGGTTCTTCTACGCCGCCTCCCGCAAGCGGGCCATGGTGCCGGGCAAGCTGCAGTTCGCCGGCGAGTCGATGTACGCCGGGGTCCGCAACGGTCTGGGCCGCGACCTCATCGGGTCGAAGGACTTCATGCCCTTCGTCCCCTACCTGGTCACCCTGTTCTTCTTCATCCTGCTCAACAACTGGTTCGGCTCGATCCCGTTCTTCCAGTTCCCGCCGTTCGGCCGGGTGAGCTATGCCTACGCGCTGGCCGGCCTGTCCTGGGTGATCTACAACGCGGTGGGCATCCGCCGGCACGGCTTCGTCGGCTACCTCAAGCTGCAGACCGTCCCCGGTGGCGTGACCGGGCCGATCCTTCTGCTGCTGGTGCCGCTGGAGTTCATGTCGAACCTGCTGATCCGGCCGATCACGCTGTCGCTGCGACTGTTCGCCAACATGTTCGCCGGTCACATCCTGGCGCTGCTGTTCGCGTCGGGTGGCGAGTACCTCCTCCTGCACACCTCCGCGGCGCTGGCGCCGGTCGGCTTCTTCGCGTGGCTGCTCGCGATCGCGGTCGCCTTCCTCGAGCTGCTGGTGCAGTTCCTGCAGGCCTACGTCTTCACCCTGCTCAACGCCATGTACATCTCCGGTGCCCTCGCTGAAGAGCACTGAGAGCCCCCACGATTCACCCGAGTGAAACAACCGAAAGGAACAAAGCCATGACCGGCTCCGCAAACATGATCGGCTACGGCCTCGCCGCTGTCGGCCCTGGTATCGGTATCGGCCTGATCTTCGCCGCCTACATCAACGGCGTGGCCCGTCAGCCCGAGGCCCAGGCCCGCCTCCAGTCGATCGCGATCCTGGGCTTCGCCCTCGCCGAGGCGCTGGCCATCATCGGTATCGCCCTCGCGTTCGTACTCTGACCGACCCCTGACGAAGGACCACCACCATGAACTGGATCCTCGCCGCAGGGGGAGGGGAAGCCCCCAGCCCCCTGGCCCTGCAGTGGGCCGAGGTCATCATCGCGCTGGTCGTCTTCGGGCTGCTGTACTTCGCCGTCAAGAAGTGGGTCGTCCCCAACTTCGAGAAGACGTTCGCCGACCGGACGGCCGCCATCGAGGGCGGCCTGCAGGCGGCCGAGACCAAGCAGGCCGAGGCGGACGCGAAGCTCGCCGAGCTGGAGAAGCAGCTCGGTGACGCCCGGCACGAGGCTGCGCGCATCCGTGAGGACGCGCGCGAGCAGGGTGCGGCGATCATCGCCGAGATGCGCGCGCAGGCCCAGACCGAGGCCGCGCGGATCGTCGAGCACGCCCACACCCAGATCGAGGCCGAGCGCCAGCAGGCGGTCACCTCGCTCCGGACCGAGGTGGGCACCCTGGCCACGTCGCTGGCCGGGCGCATCGTGGGCGAGGCCCTCGACGACGAGGCCCGCCAGAGCCGCGTCGTGGAGCGCTTCCTCGCCGACCTGGAGACCCAGGGCGACACCACCGGGGCGCACGAGACGCAGCCGAGCGGGGCGCAGTGATGCGAGGCGCTTCCGCTGAGTCGCTGGCGGTCCTCACCGACGCCCTCGCGCAGACCGTGGCGGGCGGCGCCGACGCCGGCCGGGTCGCCGAGGACCTGTTCGGTGTCGCCGAGGTGCTGCGCCGCGAGCCGGGCCTGCGGCGCACGGCCACGGACGCCTCGCTCGCGGCGGAGGCGAAGGGGGACCTGGTCCGCCAGATCTTCCGGGGCCGCGTCGAGGACGCCTCGCTCGACCTGCTGGCGACCGCCGCGGGCCGGCGCTGGGCCGGGACCCGCGACCTGGCGGACGCGCTCGAGCACCTGGGGGTCGTCGCGGTGGTCCGCAGCGCGGACCAGGCCGGCCAGGCGGACGCGCTGGAGAACGAGCTGTTCGGCTTCCGCCGGCTGGTCAGCCAGAACGGCGACCTGCGCGACACGCTCTCGGACCCGGCACGCTCCCGCGAGGACAAGCGGGCCCTGCTCCGCGGGCTGCTCGAGGGCAAGGTGACGCCGGCGACGGTGCGCCTGGCCGAGCAGTCGCTGTCGGGGTCGCACCGCACGGTCGTGCTCGCGGTCGAGGGCTACGAGCGGATCGCGGCCGAGTACCGCCACCGGCTCAACGCGACCGTGCGCGTGGCCCGCGAGCTCGACGAGGCGGACCTGCAGCGGCTCCAGGGCACCCTGGCGCGGCAGTACGGGCGCCCCGTCCAGCTCAACATGGTGGTGGACTCCGAGTTGCTCGGTGGTGTCAAGGTGGAGATCGGTGACGACGTCATCGACGGCACCGTGGCCAGCCGCCTCGACGACGCCCGGCGCCGGCTCGCCGGCTGATCCCCAACTGACGAACGAACACATCTGAGAGAGCAGGGAAGAAGATGACGGAGCTTTCGATCCGTCCGGAGGAGATCCGGGACGCGCTGCAGCGCTTCGTGTCGGACTACAAGCCCGAGACGGCCAGCCGCGAAGAGGTCGGCACCGTGGCCGAGGCCGGGGACGGCATCGCCCGTGTCAGCGGCCTGCCCTCGGCGATGGCCAACGAGCTCCTCGAGTTCGAGGACGGCACGCTGGGCCTCGCGCTGAACCTCGACACCCGCGAGATCGGCGTGGTCGTCCTGGGCGACTTCGACAAGATCGAGGAGGGCCAGGAGGTCCGTCGCACCGGCGAGATCCTCTCGGTCCCGGTCGGGGACGGCTACCTCGGCCGCGTCGTCGACCCGCTCGGCACCCCGATCGACGGTCTGGGCGACATCCAGACCGAGGGCCGTCGCGCCCTCGAGCTGCAGGCGCCCTCCGTGGTGCAGCGCAAGTCGGTGCACGAGCCGCTGGCCACCGGCATCAAGGCCATCGACGCGATGACCCCGATCGGCCGCGGCCAGCGTCAGCTGATCATCGGTGACCGCGCCACCGGCAAGACCGCCATCGCGATCGACACGATCATCAACCAGAAGCAGTACTGGGACACCGGCGACCCGACGCAGCAGGTGCGCTGCATCTACGTCGCGATCGGCCAGAAGGGCTCGACCATCGCCTCGGTGCGCGGCGCGCTCGAGGAGGCCGGCGCCCTCGAGTACACCACGATCGTCGCCTCCCCGGCGTCGGACTCCGCGGGCTTCAAGTACCTCGCGCCGTACACCGGCTCGGCCATCGGCCAGCACTGGATGTACGACGGCAAGCACGTGCTGATCATCTTCGACGACCTCACCAAGCAGGCAGAGGCCTACCGGGCCGTGTCGCTGCTACTGCGTCGCCCGCCGGGCCGCGAGGCCTACCCCGGGGACGTCTTCTACCTGCACAGCCGCCTGCTCGAGCGGTGCGCGAAGCTGTCGGACGACCTCGGCGCGGGCTCGATGACGGGTCTGCCGATCATCGAGACCAAGGCCAACGACGTCTCGGCCTACATTCCGACCAACGTCATCTCGATCACCGACGGCCAGATCTTCTTGCAGTCGGACCTGTTCGCGGCGAACCAGCGCCCGGCCATCGACGTCGGCATCTCGGTGTCGCGCGTGGGTGGTGCGGCGATGACCAAGGCGCTCAAGGCCGTCACCGGCTCGCTCAAGGTGGACCTGGCGCAGTTCCGTGCCATGGAGGCGTTCGCGATGTTCGCCTCCGACCTCGACGCGGCCTCGCGCCAGCAGCTCGACCGCGGGCAGCGGCTGATGGCCCTGCTCAAGCAGCCGCAGTACTCCCCGTCCCCGATCGACGACATGACCGCTTCGCTGTGGGCCGGCACCACCGGCCGGCTCGACCCGGTGCCGGTCGACGACGTGGCACGGTTCGAGTCCGAGTTCCTGGACTACCTGCACCGCGAGCACGGTGGCGCGATGGATACCATCCGCGAGACGAAGCAGTTCTCCGACGACACCGCGCAGGCCCTCGAGAACGCCTACAACTCCTTCCTCGACCAGTTCGAGACCTCCGAGGGCGGCTCGATCCGCGCCGGCAAGGAGACCCACGAGGCGCTTCCGGACGAGGACGTGGAGCAGGAGCAGATCGTCAAGCAGAAGCGGGGCTGACGCATGGCTGTCTCGCTGCGTGAGTATCGAGCCCGGATCAGGTCGGTCAAGTCGACCCAGAAGATCACCCGGGCCATGGAGCTCATCGCTGCGTCCCGCATCATCAAGGCGCAGCAGCGGGCCCAGGCGGCCGCGCCGTACGCCCGTGAGCTGACCCGCGCGGTCTCCGCGGTCGCGACGTACTCCAACGTGGAGCACCCGCTGACCACGGAGCCGGCCGAGCCCAAGCGGGCCGCGATCCTGATCGTGACCAGCGACCGCGGCCTGGCCGGTGCCTACTCCTCGAGCGTCATCAAGGAGGCCGAGCGCCTCGCGGAGAAGCTGCGTGAGGAGGGCAAGGAGGTCGACGTCTACATCAGCGGGCGCAAGGGCGTGGCCTACTTCCGGTTCCGCCGGCGTCCGATCGTCAAGGAGTGGAGCGGCTTCTCCGACCAGCCGACGTACGACGTGGCGGCGGAGATCGGCGGCACGCTGATCAAGTCGTTCCTGGCCGCCAGCGACGAGACCGTCGAGCTCGAGGGCGACGCCCGGCCGTGCGACGAGGTCCACGTGGTCTACACGCGGTTCCGGTCGATGCTGGTGCAGGAGCCGACCGCGATCCGGCTGCTCCCGCTCGAGGTCGTCGAGACGGACACCAAGCCTGCGCCCGACGAGGTGCTGCCGCTCTACGAGTTCGAGCCCTCGCCCGCCGAGGTGCTCGACGAGCTGCTCCCGCGCTACGTCCAGAGCCGGATCTACTTCGCCCTCCTGCAGGCCGCCGCCTCCGAGCTCGCGGCGCGGCAGAAGGCGATGAAGTCGGCCACGGACAACGCCGACGAGCTGATCAAGAAGTACACCCGAATCGCCAACCAGGCCCGTCAGGCCGGTATTACCCAGGAAATCAGCGAGATCGTCGGTGGCGTCAACGCGCTTGCCGATGCGACTGCCGGGAGTGAGTGAGAGAGATGACTGCCACGATTAGTGAAGGTGCCGCGACCGGCACCACTGGCGGCGTGGGTCGCATCGCCCGAGTGATCGGCCCCGTGGTCGACGTCGAGTTCCCCTCGGACTCGATGCCGAACATGTACAACCTGCTCACCGTCGAGCTCGAGCTCGGCGGCGAGAAGCGCACGCTGTCCCTCGAGGTGGCCCAGCACATCGGTGACGGCATGGCGCGTGCGATCTCGCTGCAGCCGACCGACGGCCTGGTCCGCGGCACGCAGGTGCACGACACCGGCGGCCCGATCAGCGTCCCGGTGGGCGACGTGACCAAGGGCCACGTGTTCAACGCCCTCGGCGACTGCCTCAACCTCGAGGAGGGCGAGCGCCTCGAGGTCACCGAGCGCTGGGGCATCCACCGCAAGGCGCCGGCGTTCGACCAGCTGGAGTCCAAGACCCAGATGTTCGAGACCGGCATCAAGGTCATCGACCTGCTCACGCCGTACGTCCAGGGCGGCAAGATCGGCCTGTTCGGCGGCGCCGGGGTGGGCAAGACCGTGCTCATCCAGGAGATGATCGCCCGGGTCGCCAAGGACCACGGTGGTGTGTCGGTGTTCGCCGGGGTCGGCGAGCGCACCCGTGAGGGCAACGACCTCATCGCCGAGATGGAGGAGGCCGGCGTCATCGGGCAAACCGCCCTGGTGTTCGGCCAGATGGACGAGCCGCCGGGCACCCGGCTGCGCGTGGCGCTGTCCGCGCTGACGATGGCGGAGTACTTCCGCGACGTGCAGGGCCAGGACGTGCTGCTGTTCATCGACAACATCTTCCGGTTCACCCAGGCCGGCTCGGAGGTCTCCACCCTGTTGGGACGGATGCCGTCCGCGGTGGGCTACCAGCCCAACCTCGCCGACGAGATGGGTGTGCTCCAGGAGCGCATCACCTCGACGCGGGGTCACTCGATCACCTCGATGCAGGCGATCTACGTGCCCGCCGACGACTACACCGACCCGGCGCCGGCGACCACGTTCGCGCACCTCGACGCCACCACGGAGCTGTCGCGCGAGATCGCCTCGCTCGGCATCTACCCGGCCGTGGACCCGCTGACCTCGACGTCGCGGATCCTCGACCCGCGCTACATCGGTGAGGACCACTACCGCACCGCGATCCGGATCAAGCAGATCCTGCAGCGCAACAAGGAGCTGCAGGACATCATCGCGATCCTCGGTGTCGACGAGCTCTCCGAGGAGGACAAGATCATCGTGTCCCGGGCGCGTCGCATCCAGCGGTTCCTGTCGCAGAACACCTACGTGGCCAAGCAGTTCACCGGCATCGAGGGTTCGACCGTCCCGATCCAGGACACCATCGAGGCGTTCACCAAGATCGCCGACGGTGACTACGACCACGTGGCGGAGCAGGCGTTCTTCATGTGCGGCGGTCTCGACGACGTCGAGCGCAAGTGGGACGAGATCCAGAAGAGCCTCTGACCCCCTCTCGGTTCGCGCTGCGGCCTCCCGTGCGGAAGCCGGGAGGCCGCAGGCGGACCGGATCATGAAAGGAGTGCGCGGTGAGCGACGACCTGATGCAGGTGGAGCTGGTCGCGGCCGACCGCCTCGTGTGGTCGGGACAGGCGACGATGGTGATCGCCCGCACCACCGAGGGTGACGTCGGCATCCTGCCGAACCACGCCCCGGTCTTGTCGCTGATGGTCGACGGGATCATCGACGTCCGCACGGCGGAGGGCGAGACCTGGGTCGCCGCGGTGGACACCGGCTTCCTGTCGGTGGCGAACAACCGGATCTCGATCCTGTCCGAGCACGCGGAGATGTCGCACGACATCGACCTCGAGCAGGCCCGGGCCGACCTCGAGCGCGCGACCACCGCCGGTGAGCTGATTAGCGAGCCCAAGGAGCGGGTAGACCGGGCCTGGGCCGAGGCGCGCATCCGCGCCGTCGAGAAGGCCTCCTGAGCGCCGAGAGCACGGCGGAAAGCCCGATGAGTGCAGAGATGAGGCGGTAGATGCCCCTGTGGGAGTGGCTGGTCGACTCGGCCGGGCTGGTGCTGCTCCTCGTGCTGCTCTACGGCTTCTGCCTGGTCGTGCGCCGTCGATGGATCGCCCGTCACGGAGGCACGTTCGAGTTCAGCGTCCGCGTCCGGTCCGTCAGGGCCGGGCGCGGCTGGGTTCTCGGGGTCGGCCGCTACTCCGGCGACGCACTCGAGTGGTTCCGGGTGTTCTCCCTCGCGCTGCGGCCCAAGCGGGTCTTCCGTCGCTACGAGCTCGAGTACGCCGGCCGTCGCGACCCTGGGGGAGTGGAGGCCTACTCCCTCTACTCGGGCCACATCGTGGTCACCTGCACCACCCCCGCCGGGCCGCTGGAGGTGGCGATGAGCCCCGAGGCGCTTACCGGCTTCCTGGCCTGGCTCGAGGCCGCGCCCCCCGGCCAGCGCCTGCGCACCCGTTAGTCAGCGCTCACCTCTCGCCGCTCTGCCATGGGCGGCTCGAGGTGACCCGCGCTCACTCCGTTCGCGCTCTCACCTCTCGCCGCTCTGCCATGGGCGGCTCGAGGTGACCCGCGCTCACTCCGTTCGCGCTCTCACCTCTCGCCGCCGGGCTTCCACAGCACGTCGCCGCGCTCGCGGTTCGCGTGGCGGGCCAGGATGAACAGCAGGTCCGAGAGCCGGTTGAGGTACTTGATCGCGAGCACGTTCATGGTCGCCTCGTGCTCCGCGTAGGCGGCCCAGGCGGCCCGCTCGGCACGTCGGGTCACGGTGCGGGCGACATGCAGCAGCGCCGCGCCGGGCGTGCCCCCGTTGAGGATGAACGACCGGAGCTTGTCGAGGTGCTCGTTGTAGTGGTCGCACCAGCCCTCGAGCCGGTCGACGTACGCCTGCTCGATGCGCAGCGGCGGGAACTCCGGGTTCTCCACGACCGGCGTGCAGAAGTCGGCGCCCACGTCGAACAGGTCGTTCTGGATCGTGGTCAGCACCGCGACCACGTCGTCCTCGAGCCCGCCGAGCGCGATCGCCACACCGATCTGGGCGTTGGCCTCGTCCACGTCGGCGTAGGCCCGCAGCCGCGGGTCGGTCTTGCTGGTCGTGCTCATGTCACCGAGACGGGTCTGGCCCGCGTCTCCGGTGCGGGTGTAGATGCGCGTGAGGTTGACCATGGCTCCCACCCTAGAGCGATGCGTCTAGAGTCTGCGCGGTGGAGGGATACCAGGTGCGGTCCGACGGACCGCTGTCGAGCCCGCTCCGCGGCACCGTGCCCGTCGGCGGGGCCAAGAACAGCGCCCTCAAGCTGATGGCGTGCACGCTGCTGGCCCCCGGCCGCAGCGCGGTCGGCAACGTCCCCGACATCCTCGACGTGCACGTGATGGCGCGCCTGCTGGAGGAGCTCGGCTGCGTGGTGACCCTCGACATGGCGGCCGGTGGGGGAGGCACGGGCCAGGTGGTGGTCGACGTGCCGGAGCGGATCGGCTTCGAGGCGCCCTACGACCTGGTCCGGCGGCTGCGCGCCTCGATCAGCGTGCTCGGACCGCTCGTGGCCCGCTGCGGGCGGGCCCGGGTGGCGCTGCCCGGCGGGGACAACATCGGCTCGCGCGGGCTCGACATGCACATCGCGGGCCTGACCGAGCTGGGCGCGGCGGTGCACATCGAGCACGGCATGGTGGTCGCCGAGACCAGCACCGGGCTGCGCGGCGCCAACCTCTGGCTGGACTTCCCGAGCGTGGGCGCGACCGAGAACCTGCTGATGGCCGCGGTGCTGGCACGGGGTACGACGGTCATCGACAACGTCGCGCGGGAACCGGAGATCGTCGACCTCTGCGAGATGCTGCAGGCGATGGGCGCGCGGATCGAGGGCGTGTCCACCTCGACGCTGACCGTCCACGGCGCCGACGGGCTGCGACCGGCCGAGCACGCCACCGTCCCCGACCGGATCGTCGCCGGGACCTGGACGTTCGCGACGGCGATCGCCGGCGGCGACGTGACCGTGGACGGCGGCCGCCCGCACCACCTCGACATCGTCCTCGACAAGCTGGTCGCCGCGGGTGCGCACGCGGAGGAGGTCGCCGGCGGCTTCCGGGTCGTGGTGGACCGCCGGCTGGACGCCTTCGACGTGGTCACGCTGCCCTACCCGGGCTTCCCCACCGACCTGCAGCCGTTCGCCATGGCGCTGGCCGCGGTCAGCGACGGCACCGCGATGATCACCGAGAACGTCTTCGAGGCCCGGTTCATGTTCGTCCAGGAGCTGGCCCGCCTCGGCGCCGACCTGCGCACCGACGGCCACCACGCCGTCGTACGCGGGAAGGAGCTGCTGTCCGGCGCGCCCGTGGTCGCCACCGACATCCGCGCCGGCGCTGCGCTCGTGCTCGCCGGCCTCGCCGCCCAGGGCACCACGACCGTCGCGGAGTCGCGCCACATCGACCGCGGCTACCCGCGGTTCGCCGAACGGCTCGGCGCGCTGGGCGTCGACATCGAGCGCGTGGACCTGCCCGAGCCCGCTTGAAGAATCAATGACATTTCCCGCGGTTTCGAGGCAACCATCCCGACGTGTCCTACGTCATACTGGGTAAAGGCGGCGTCTTCGGGGAGAGACGCAACCGGCCACGTTCACGGGGAGTGCTATGGACATCAGCACCGAGGGCAAGACGATGTTCCTGGCTGGGAGGTTCGACGGCCGCTGCACCAGCGAGGTCCGCGAGGTCCTCTACGACCAGATGCAGCACTACGACCATGTCGTGGTCGACATGGCCGGCGTGGAGTCCCTCGACGCCACCGGGCTGCGGCTGCTGGCCGCGGCGAGCGCGGTGATGGAACGCCAGGGCCGGATGCTGACCGTCCAGGGCTGCAGCCCCGCCCTGCGGCGGAGCATCCTGTTCACCCGGCTGCGACGGCTGCTGGCCGTCGACGGGCCGGCGATGCCCGCCTGAGCCCGTGGCTCCCGCGGCATCTGTGACCTAGTCCGCACGTGGTGCAGGTCACAGAGAGGTTACCGACCGGTACCCTCTGGCCGTAACCTCGGCTCATGAGCGAGAACACCACTCCTCCGGCCCCCCAGCACGCTCCCGCCCCCAAGGACCGCCCCTGGGTGATGCGCACCTACGCCGGGCACAGCTCCGCGGCCGAGTCCAACGCGCTCTACCGCCGCAACCTCGCGAAGGGGCAGACAGGGCTCTCCGTGGCCTTCGACCTGCCCACCCAGACCGGCTACGACCCCGACCACCCGCTGGCCCGCGGCGAGGTCGGCAAGGTCGGCGTGCCGGTGCCCCATCTCGGTGAGATGCGGCGGCTGTTCGACGACATCCCGCTGACCGAGATGAACACCTCGATGACCATCAACGCCACCGCGATGTGGCTGCTCGCGCTCTACCAGGTCGTCGCCGAGGAGCAGGCCATGGACGGGCAGAGCGAGGGTGTCGACTTCGAGGAGGTGCACGGCAAACTGGCCGGCACCACCCAGAACGACATCATCAAGGAGTACCTCTCGCGGGGGACCTACGTCTTCCCGCCCGAGCACTCGCTGCGGCTGACCAGCGACCTGATCGCCTACACGGTCAACCACATCCCGAAGTGGAACCCGATCAACATCTGCAGCTACCACCTGCAGGAGGCGGGCGCGACGCCGACCCAGGAGCTGGCCTACGCGCTGTGCACCGCGATCGCCGTGCTCGACACGGTGCGCGCCTCCGGCCAGGTGGCGCCCGAGGACTTCGACAAGGTGGTCGGCCGGATCTCCTTCTTCGTCAACGCCGGGGTGCGGTTCGTCGAGGAGACCTGCAAGATGCGCGCCTTCGTCCGGCTCTGGGACGAGATCACCCGTGAGCGGTACGGCGTCGAGGACCCGAAGATGCGACGGTTCCGGTACGGCGTGCAGGTGAACTCGCTCGGGCTGACCGAGGCGCAGCCGGAGAACAACGTGCAGCGCATCGTCCTGGAGATGCTCGGCGTCACCTTGTCCAAGGACGCCCGGGCGCGCGCCGTACAGCTGCCGGCCTGGAACGAGGCGCTCGGCCTGCCGCGGCCCTGGGACCAGCAGTGGTCGCTGCGGCTGCAGCAGGTGCTGGCCTTCGAGTCCGACCTGCTGGAGTACGACGACATCTTCGAGGGCTCCACGGTCATCGAGGCCAAGGTCGAGCAGCTCGTCGCGGGCGCGCGCGAGGAGATGGACCGCGTGCAGGCGATGGGCGGTGCGATCGCGGCGGTCGAGTCCGGCTACATGAAGCAGGCGCTGGTGTCCTCCCACGCCGCGCGACGGGCCCGCATCGAGGCCGGCGAGGACAAGGTCGTCGGGGTCAACTGCTTCGAGTCGACCGAGCCGTCCCCGCTGACCGCCGACCTCGACGCGGCCATCCAGACCGCCGACCCGGAGGCCGAGCGGGCCGCCGTGGAGAGCGTGCGCGCGTGGAAGGAGCAGCGTGACGAGGCGCAGGTGCAGGCCGCGCTGAGGCGGCTCGCCGACGACGCCAAGTCCGGCGCGAACCTGATGGAGGCCACGCTCGCCGCGGCCCGCGCCGGCGCGACCACCGGCGAGTGGGCCGGGACGCTGCGCGAGGTCTTCGGTGAGTTCCGGGCACCCACGGGGGTCTCGGGCGCGGTCGGCGTCGCCGAGGCCGGCGCCGAGCTGACCGCGGTCCGAGAGCAGGTGCGGGCCACCGGCGACGAGCTCGGCGGACGGCTGCGGCTGCTGGTCGGCAAGCCCGGCCTGGACGGGCACTCCAACGGCGCCGAGCAGGTCGCGGTGCGCGCCCGGGACGCCGGCTTCGAGGTGATCTACCAGGGCATCCGGCTCACTCCCGAGCAGATCGTCGCGGCGGCGGTCGCCGAGGACGTGCACTGCGTGGGCCTGTCGATCCTGTCCGGCTCGCACATGGAGCTGGTGCCGGCCGTGCTCGACGGACTGCGCGAGCACGGCCTGGCCGACGTGCCGGTGGTCGTCGGCGGCATCATCCCCTCGCGCGACGCCGCGCAGCTGAAGGAGATGGGCGTCGCCGAGGTGTTCACGCCCAAGGACTTCGGGCTCACGGAGATCATGGGCGGGATCGTCGCGGAGATCCGCAAGGCGCACGGGCTCGAGTGATCCGGACCTGACGGGAGTGACACGACGAGCTGAGCGGGGTACCCACATGGTCCGCATCGAATGCACGAGGAAGTCTGCCGTGCCGACCGTCCTCCCGCGGGCCTAGGCTGGGGCCATGTCCGACGTGCACTGCCCTGCCACGTTCCTGCTCGCCTGCCCCGGTCAGGCCGCGAGCAGCGAGGGTGTGGTGGCCATGACGTGGCACGGCCGGACCGAGGCCCGGCGGCTCGCCGCGCTGCTCACCGACCGGCGGCTCGCCCTCGTCTACGCGGGCCACGACCTCGCGGCCGTGCAGACCGCGGAGGTGGTCGCGGGCGCGCTGGGCCTGCACGTGCGGGTGTCGGCGGCGCTCGCGGAGGCGTACGACGCGGGCGGGGAGTCGGCCCGCAGGAGAGTCGAGGAGCTCGAAGAGATCGCCGACGCGCACCGCGGCGAGACGGTGCTCGTCGTCGCCGGACGCGACGTGCTGCGCTCCGTCGTACCCCGCCTGGCGCCCGGACTGGCCGAGGCCGGACCGCTCGCACCGGACCGGCCCGTGGAGCTGGCCGTCGACGCGGACGGCTGGGTGTTGCGTTCCTCGAAGGAGGGCGTGCAGGCGTGAGGGGGAGCACCGTGCAGGAGCGGCACGCCTTCGAGGAGGAGCTGTCGCCGCAGCCGACGAGCGTGGCCCAGGCCCGGCGCCTGGTGCGGCGCCTGCTGACGGAGGCGGACCGCGAGGACCTGCTCGAACCGGCCACGCTGCTGGTCAGCGAGATCGTCACCAACGCCATGCTGCACGCGGGGACCCCCATCCTCCTGAGGGGAGCGCTGACGTCGGAGGGCCTGCGGGTCGAGGTCGGCGACGGGAGCCCGCACCTGCCGACCCGGCGCCGCTACGGACCCACCGCCGGCACCGGCCGGGGGATGATGTTGCTCGAGCAGCTCGTCGACGACTGGGGGGCCACCCGCAACCCCGACGGCAAGACGGTGTGGTTCCGGCTGTCCAGGGGCGAGCGCGACGAGCGCCCGTCGGCGGCGGCCCCGAGCGACGAGGGCGCGCCGCAGGAGTCGGCCGACGCCGTCAGCGTGGTGCTGCAGAACGTGCCGTTGCTGCTGCACGCGGCCTGGCGCGAGCACGCCGAGGCGCTGCTGCGGGAGTACCTCCTGGCCAGCCTCGACGCGGACGGGCCCGAGGACCCGATCCAGGTGCACGCCGAGGCCACCGACGCGATCGCCGTGCTGGAGGAGCACGTGCCGAGCGCGGACGTCGCCGTCGAGCCGGACGGGCTCATGGAGCGCGCGACCGAGCCGCGCGTCTCCGCGGACCTGCTGCGGGTTCCCGTGCCGCGCGAGTCGGTGCCGCACTTCGAGACCCTGGACCGCGCGATCGAGGACGCGCTGGAGCTGGCCGGGAGCGGGCTGGTGACGACTCCGCCCACGCAGCCGGAGATCCGGGCGTTCCGGCACTGGCTCTGCCAGGAGGTCCTCGGCCAGGCGGCGGGTGGCCTGCCGGTGCCGTGGTCGATGGACGCCGAGCCGCAGACCGTGTCCGGCCCCCGGGTCGAGTGGGACGCGACGCCGGTCAGCGAGGCGACCGTGGCGATCCTGGCCGCCGACGACCGCAACCGCATCCTCGCGGCCAGCCCACCGGCCCTCGACCTACTCGGGTACGACGCACCGGGGGAGCTGCTCGGCCGCCGGATCGTCGCGATCATCCCCGACCGGCTCCGCCAGGCGCACGTCGCGGGGTTCACGTTGTACCTCCTGGTCGGCCGGCGGCCGCTGGTCGACACCCCCGTGGTGGTGCCGGCCCGGCGCCGCGACGGTGAGGAGGTCGAGGTGCGGCTGACGGTGACCGTCCAGCAAGCGGGGCATGGTCGCTCGGTGTTCCTCGCGGAGCTGTCCCCGGTCGCCTGACCCGCCGAGTCGGCGCTTGTGCCGGCGCCTGAGCCGCCGAGTCGGCGCTTGTGCCGGCGCCGATGGCTCCGGCCCGGTTGTGCCCCGACGGTTATCGTCGAGAGCACGTGCACCGGAGCGGAGGGAGAGCGCAGTGGCGCTGCCGCGGCTCCTGGCCCTGGCCCTGGCGACCGCGCTCGCGCTGTCCGCCTGCTCCGGGGGAACCGCCCCCGTGCACCCCGCGGAGCCGGACGCGGCACCGAGCGCGAGCCCGCGTCTCGGCGGCCCCACGATCGACCCGGCGGCGGTGCCGAGCTCGTCGATGGACGGTGTCGAGAAGCCGGTCGCCGCGCGCCTGCGGCGGGAGGCGGCCACGGAGGACCTCACCCTCGACTACCTGGACTGTCCCCGGTGGAACGGCGGGATGCCCAAGCACCTGACCTGCACCGGGTACTTCGACGGGGTCCGCGCCGCGGTCGAGGTCCGGCTCACCCGCCTGCCGGGTGGCTCCGTGGGCTTCGACGCGAGGATCGCTGCGGGGCTGGTGGCCACCTCCCGGCTCGTGAGCCGGCTGCGCGAGCACGGCTACCACGACGTCGACTGCGGGGACCGGGCGGCGTACCCGTCGCGGCCGGGTCTGACGATCCGGTGCGCGGTGGTGCAGGACGGCCAACGCTCGTACGTCGTCGCGACGGTCATGGACCGGTCCGGAGGCGTGAGCATCCGGTCCCGGTGAGACGGGACGTTCCGCGGCCCGCTGCCGTCGGGCAGACTCTGGGCATGGCCAGGGTCCTCGTCGTGGGTGCAGGTGTGATCGGTCTGACGTGCGCGGTCCGCCTGCTCGAGGACGGTCACCACGTCGACGTGCTCGCCCGGGACCTGCCTCTGGAGACGACCTCGGCGGTGGCGGCGGCGCTGTGGTACCCCTACCGGGCGTACCCGTTCGAACGGGTGACCGCCTGGTCCGGGCGGACCTACCACGAGCTCGCCCGGCTCGCGGACGTCGAGGACACCGGGGTCCGGATGCTGACCGGCACGGAGTACCACCGCGCTCCCACGCCGGACCCGTGGTGGCGCGACGCGGTGCCCGCCCTCACCCGCGTGACCGACTTCTCGTCGCCGTACGCCGACGCATGGAGCTTCGTCGCCCCGGTCGTCGAGATGCCGGTCTACCTCCGCTGGCTCACCGGGCGCCTGCAGGCCCTCGGCGGCACGCTGACCCGGATGGCCCTCAACGCGATGCCCGAGCACGCCGACGTCGTCGTCAACGCGTGCGGGCTCGGTGCGCGGCTGCTGTCCGAGGACGCCGCCGTCCAGCCGGTGCGAGGTCAGGTCGTGTACGTCGACCAGGTGGGCCTCGACCGCTGGACGCTCGACGGCGCGGGACCGGTGTACGTCGTGCCCCGCACCACCGACATCGTCGTGGGTGGCACCGACGACGAGGGGGAGTGGAGCCGCACCCCCGACCCGGAGACCGGGCGCCGGATCCTCGAGCGGGCCACCGCGCTCGTCCCGGAGCTGGCCAAGGCCCGGGTCCGCGGCCACCGGGTCGGGTTGCGACCGGCCCGGCCGAAGGTGCGGCTGGAAGGCGAGCAGGCGAACGGGCACCGGGTCGTGCACTGCTACGGGCACGGCGGGGCGGGAGTCACCCTGTCGTGGGGCTGCGCCGAGGAGGTCGTGGCGCTGGTGGGGCGGGACTGAGCCGCCTCAGAACAGGCGCTCGGTCGGGTCGTCCATGCCGCGCAGCGCGTTGTAGTCCACGACCGCACAACTGATGCCGCGGTCGGTGGCCAGCACCCGGGCCTGCGGCTTGATCTCCTGGGCGGCGAAGATGCCGCGGACCGGGCGCAGCTTGGGGTCGCGGTTGAGCAGCTCGAGGTAGCGGGTCAGCTGCTCGACCCCGTCGATCTCGCCGCGCCGCTTGATCTCGACCGCGACCGAGGCGCCGTCCGCGTCCCGGCACATCAGGTCGACCGGGCCGATCGCGGTCGGGTACTCCCGACGTACCAGCGTCAGACCCTCGGCCAGCGTCCCCGGGTGCTCGGCCAGCAGCTCCTGCAGGTGCTTCTCGACGCCGTCCTTCTGCAGCCCGGGGTCGACGCCGAGCTCGTGGTTCGAGTCGTGCTGGATCTCCTCGAGGAGGATGCGCAGCGTGTCGTCGTCCTTGCCGGTGACGAGCCACTCCACGACACCCTCGTCGGTGACGCCCTCGATGACCTTGCACGGCGGCGACATCCAGTTCAGCGGCTTGTAGGACCCGCCGTCGGAGTGGACCAGCACCGACCCGTCGTTCTTCACCATGATCACCCGGTTGGCCATCGGCAGGTGGGCGGTGAGCCGGCCGGCGTAGTCGATCTGGCAGCGGGCAACGACGAGTCTCACGCGGGTTCACCTCGGCGGGCGCGGGGGCGGGGCAGGGCCGCAATCTACCCTCCGCCCCCGGACCGGTACGACGCGCCACCGCCCGTGCCGGACCGATTCCACACAAGTTACTCGCCAGTGAACTAAGTCACGGCGCACCCCCGCCGCCCCGTGCCATGATCTGGCCATGACGAGCACTGGACGCGACTTCCGCAGCATCGGCGTGATCGGACTCGGCACCATGGGCGCCGGTATCGCCGAGGTCTTCGCCCGCAACGGCTACCCCGTGGTCGGGGTGGAGCTGAACGACGAGACGCTGGCCCGCGGCCGCGCGCACGTCCAGAACTCCACCGACCGGGCGGTCAAGCGCGGCAAGCTCACCGACGAGGACCAGACCGGGCTGCTGGACCGGATCACGTTCACCACCTCGCTCGAGGAGGTCAAGGACTGCGACCTGGTCGTCGAGGCGATCGTCGAGCAGCTGCCGCTGAAGCAGCAGCTGTTCCGCTCCCTCGACGGCATCGTCCGGCCGGAGACGATCCTGGCCACCAACACCTCGTCGCTGTCGGTCACGGAGATCTCCACCGCGACCTCGCACCCGGGACGCGTGGTGGGCGTCCACTTCTTCAACCCGGCACCGGTGCAGCAGCTCGTCGAGGTGGTCCGCACCGTGGTCACCGAGCCCGAGGTGCTCGAGGACGTCGCCGGCCTGATGCGGGAGCTGGGCAAGAGCCCGGTGGCCTGCGGCGACAAGGCCGGCTTCATCGCCAACACGCTGCTGTTCGGCTACCTCAACCACGCGGTGTCGATGTACGAGGGCCACTACGCCTCCCGCGAGGACATCGACGCCGCGATGCGGTTCGGCTGCGGCTACCCGATGGGCCCGCTCGCGCTGCTGGACCTGATCGGCCTCGACACGGCGTACGAGATCCTCGACACGATGTACAAGCAGGGCCGCGACCGGCTGCACGCGCCGCGCCCGATCCTCAAGCAGATGGTCACCGCGGGCATGCTCGGCCGCAAGACCGGCCGCGGCTTCTACACCTACGAGGCGGCCGACAGCCCCGTGGTCGTCGACGACGCGCTGACGCCGTCGAAGGACGACGAGCCGCAGCTGCGCCGCGACCTCAAGCTCATCGGCGTGGTCGGCACCGGCACGATGGCCACCGGCATCGTGGAGGTGTTCGCCAAGAGCGGCTACGACGTGGTGTACGTCGGACGCAGCGACGACAAGGTCGCGGCAGTGCGGGCGAGCATCGAGAAGTCGCTGGAGAAGGCCATCCAGCGCGGCAAGCTCGAGGAGTCTGCCCGCGGCGAGGTGCTCGGCCGGCTGACCGGCACCACCAGGCTCGACGACCTCGCGGACGTGGACATCGTCGTGGAGGCGATCGCCGAGGACCTCAACGTCAAGACCGCGCTGTTCGAGAACCTCGACGAGATCTGCAAGCCGAACGCGATCCTGGCCACCACGACCTCGTCGCTGCCGGTGATCGCGCTGGCCCGGGCCACCTCCCGGCCGCAGGACGTGATCGGCATGCACTTCTTCAACCCGGCCCCGATCATGAAGCTGGTCGAGGTCGTCTCCACGGTGTCCACCGGCGACGACGTCGCGGAGACCGTGCGCGCGCTGTGCGCGAAGGTCGGGAAGGTCGCGGTCTCGTGCGGCGACCGGGCCGGGTTCATCGTCAACGCGCTGCTGTTCCCCTACCTCAATGACGCGGTGAAGATGCTCGAGGCGCACTACGCCGGCGCCGACGACATCGACACCGCCATGAAGGACGGGTGCGCCCTGCCGATGGGGCCGTTCGAGCTGCTCGACGTGGTCGGCAACGACGTGTCGCTGGCCATCGAGCGCGAGCTCTACCTGGAGTTCCGTGAGCCCGGCTTCGCGCCCGCCCCGCTGCTGGAGCACCTGGTCACGGCCGGCTACCTGGGCCGCAAGACCAAGCGCGGGTTCCGCGACTACACCACCCGCTGACGCCGTACCCGCCGCCGGGAGGTCACGGACTGCCCGACACACCAGCCAGGTGGGGGAGTTCGTGACCCCTCGGCGGGAGGGACAATGGGGGGCATGCAGGAGCGGGTGGAGACATGGGGAGGCGAGGAGTACGTCGTCCGGGCCGTCACCGGGTCCGCGGCGACCCGGTCCTACCGGTGCCCGGGCTGCCACCAGGTGATCCGGCCGGCTACGCCACACACCGTCACCTGGCCGGTGCTGCCCAGCACGTTCGCGCGCGACGCCCGCGGCCTCGACGAGCGCCGGCACTGGCACACCGCCTGCTGGCGGGCCCGCGACCGGCGGCGCTGACCCGGTCGGGAGAATGGGGCACATGGCTGCCATCCGCGCGAACTCCGTCCTGCCCGCCCGCCGGGAGCAGATCACCCTGCAGACCGCCGACGGGCTGGCGCTGGTCGGCGAGCTGGCGCTGCCGCCGGACCGCGACCCGGTGGCCACCCTCGTGTGCCTGCACCCGCTGCCCACGCACGGCGGGATGATGGACAGCCATGTGTTCCGCAAGGCCGGCTTCCGGCTGCCGGCGCTGGCCGGGATCGCGGTGCTGCGCTTCAACACCCGCGGCACCCAGAGCATGCAGGGACGCAGCGAGGGCAGCTTCGACCAGGCGGTGGGAGAGAGGTACGACGTGGCCGCCGCGATCGAGTACGCCGAGTTCCACGACCTGCCCGACATCTGGCTGGTCGGCTGGTCCTTCGGCACCGACCTGGCCCTGATGCACGGCAACGACCCGACCGTGAAGGGCGCGGTGCTGCTCTCGCCGCCGCTGCGCTTCAGCGACGAGTCGCACCTGGCCGCCTGGGCGGAGACCGGCCGTCCGCTGGTGGCGCTGGTCCCCGAGCACGACGACTACCTGCAGCCGCCGGAGGCCCGGGAGCGATTCGCCGCCGTGCCGCAGGCCGAGGTGGTCGGCGTCGAGGGCGCCAAGCACCTGTGGGTCGGTGACGCCGAGAAGGTGCTCGACCTGGTCGTGGAGCGGGTCGCGCCCGGGGTCGCCGTGCCCTTGCCCACCGAGTGGGACGGGCCGATGGAGACCGCGGACACCAGCGCCTACGCCGACTCCACCCCGGCGGCGGTCAAGGGCGCGCCCCGACCGCAGTGACGCGTCCCGACCGCAGCAGTGATCAGCGCGCCGCCTGGCGGGGGAGGATCACCTCGCGGACCAGGAGCAGGATCGCCGCCGCGGTCGGGATCGCCAGCAGGGCGCCCACGACGCCGAGCAGGCTGGCGCCGACCAGCGCGGCGATCACGATGACCGAGCCTGGGATGTCCACCGAGCGCGCCATCACCCGCGGATAGATGACGTAGTTCTCGAACTGCTGGTAGAGGACGTAGAAGATCAGGCAGGCCAGCCCGATCTTGGGGTCGGTGGCGAGGCCGATCGCGGTCACGACGAGGGCGCCGAGCGTGGCCCCGATCATCGGGATCACGTCGAGGATGGTCACCACCGCGGCGAGCGCGACGGCGTACTGCTGCAGGCCGACCGCGAACAGGAACACCAGCGAGGCGATACCCGCGCACATCGCGACGATGAACGCGCCGGAGACGTAGGACCCCACGTTCGAGAGGATCCGGTCTCCGAGGTCGGTGACGCGGCGCCGGCTGCTGGCCGGTGCCAGCCGGTACATCGAGCGCTTCACCTTCGGCAGCGTCGCCAGGAAGTACAGCGTCAGCACCACCACGATGAAGGTGTTCGCCACTGCGCTGAGCACCGCGACGCCGACACCGACGACGCCCCCGAACACGCTCTGGCCGAACTTGGCACCGGTGACGAAGTCCTGGATCTTGGCGACGACGTTGTACTGGCGGTCCAGGCGCTGGATGGTCCGGTTGTGCTGGAGCTGCGAGAACCAGTCCGGCGCGTTCGCGACGATCGCGGAGACCTGGTCGGCGATCACCGGGACCAGCGCGACCAGGAACAGGGCGATCGCGGCCAGCACGATGAGGATCACCGCGAGCACGGACCAGTTGCGACCGAGGCCGCGCCGCTCGAAGAACTCCACGAGCGGGTTGAGCCCCACCGCGAGGAACATCGCCACCACGACCAGCACGATCGTCGAGCCGATCGACAGCAGCAGCCCGCCGAGCCAGAAGGCCAGCAGCGCCCCCGTGGCACCGAAGAATCCGAGGGCAAAAGGGGAACGCCGGTTCAAAGGAGTGCGCCCATCGGTGCGGTCGGACGCGCGAGTGCGCGTCACGCGTCCACCGCGCACCGTCGGTGCGCTCACTGCTCCCCGTCGGCGGCGGAGGCCTCCTCGGTCGGGTCGTCGGCGAAGCCGGCCACCACGTCACGCAGCGCGGAGAGCTGGGCGACGATCGCGTCGCGGCGCTTGCTGTAGCGGGCGACCTCGGACTTCACCGCGGTCAGCTCGCGCTCCGCCTCGGCCTGGCCGGCCGCGGTGAAGCTCTGGGCCTGCGTCTGCGCGGAGGCGACGATCTGCTCGGCCTCGCGGCGGGCGTGGACGACCAGGCGCTCGGCCTCCTCCTCGGCCTGCTGCCGCTGCGAGGTGGCCTGCGAGGTGGCCTCGCGGGCCCGGCGCTCGGCCGCGGTGGCGCGCTCCTCGGCCTCCTGGACCAGCTTGGCGGTCTCCGCGGTCGCGCTGCTGTGGTGCTCGGCCGCCTCGCGGGTGAGCCGTTCCTTCTCCACCGCGAGCGTACGGCGTGCCTCCTGCACCTCTCGGTCCGCGACGGCGCGGGCCTGCTCCGCCTCCCGCTTGGCCGAGGTGCGCAGCGCGTTGGCCTCCTGCTCCGCGGCCAGGCGCAGCTGCTCGGCCTCGCGCCGGGCCGACGCCAGGACGTCCTCGGACTCGGACACCGCCAGCGCCTTGGACTGCTCGACGTCGCTCAGCGCGCGGGTCCGCTTCTCGTCGAGCTCCTTGAGCTGCACGATCCGCATGTCCTCGGCGTCGCGGGCGGCCGCGGCCTTGAGCGCGTCGGCGTCCTTGCGGGCGCGGCGCAGCACCTCCTCGGCCTGCGCGTGCGCCTGGGCGAGCACGTCGTCGGCCTGCTCCTCGGCCAGCCGCAGCATCTCGCTGGCCCGGCCGCCGAGCCCGGCGTACGTGGGATTCTTCTGTTCCGAGAGCTCGGTCTTGAGCGCGCCGACCTGCTTCTCCAGGGAGGCGACCTTGGCCTCGGCCTCCTTCAGGCTGGCGGCAAGGCCGGCCCGTTCACCGGCCAGGGCCTGCAGCTGGCGGTCCACGGCGGCGGTGTCATAGCCGCCGCGCCGGACCACGGGCAGGCCCGACCGCGACGTCGATGTCGACGTCGCCCCGGGGGCCGGGGCGGCGGGGCCCGAGGACCCCTGCCGCACCGCCGGCATCACCTGGGTCGCGTCGTCGGCGCCAGTCGTGCTGTGGTCACTCGGCTCGTCGTCGAAGATGGACAGTCCGGGGCGGTCGCTCATGACAGTTCCTCGTTTCCTCGCTCAGTACGAGCCTAAGTGTGAGGCAAGGGGCGCGCAGAACAGTTGAGGCACCCCGAGCCGGGGTGCCTCAACTGCGACGACTTCGGGCCGTGCTGGACTAGATGCCCCGGAACCGGTTGATCTCGTCGAGGTGCTTGGCGCGCATCTCCTCGTCCCGGACGCCGAGGCCTTCCTCGGGCGAGAGGCACAGCACGCCGACCTTGCCCTGGTGCAGGTTGCGGTGCACCTCGTAGGCGGCCTGGCCGACCTGCTCGAGCGGGTAGGTGTTGGACAGCGTCGGGTGGATCTGGCCCTTGGCGATCAGCCGGTTGGCCTCCCAGGCCTCGCGGTAGTTGGCGAAGTGCGAGCCGACGATGCGCTTGAGGTTCATCCACAGGTAGCGGTTGTCGTACTCGTGCATGTAGCCGCTGGTCGAGGCGCAGGTCGTGATCGTGCCGCCCTTGCGGGTGACGTAGACCGACGCGCCGAAGGTCTCCCGGCCGGGGTGCTCGAAGACGATGTCGATGTCCTCGCCGCCGGTGAGCTCGCGGATCCGCTTGCCGAAGCGCTTCCACTCCTTCGGGTCCTGGGTGTGCTCGTCCTTCCAGAACTTGTAGCCCTCCTCGGTGCGGTTGATGATCAGCTCCGCGCCCATCTTGCGGCAGATCTCCGCCTTGTCCTCGGAGGAGACCACGCAGACCGGGGTGGCTCCGCCGTTGAGCGCGAACTGGGTCGCGTAGCCGCCGAGGCCGCCGCTGGCGCCCCAGATCAGCACGTTGTCGCCCTGCTTCATGCCGGCGCCGTTGCGGCTGACCAGCTGCCGGTAGGCGGTGGAGTTCACCAGGCCCGGGCTGGCCGCCTCCTCCCAGGTGAGGTGGTTCGGCTTGGGCATCAGCTGGTTGGACTTGACCATGGCGATCTCGGCGAGGCCGCCGAAGTTCGTCTCGAAGCCCCAGATCCGCTGCTCGGGGTCGAGCATCGTGTCGTTGTGGCCGTCGGGGCTCTCCAGCTCCACCGACAGGCAGTGCGCGACGACCTCGTCGCCCGGCTTCCAGGCGTGCACGCCCGGGCCGGTCTTGAGCACCACGCCGGCCAGGTCCGACCCGACGATGTGGTAGGGCAGGTCGTGGCGCTTGGACAGCGGGGACATCCGCCCGTAGCGCTCCAGGAAGCCGAACGTCGAGACCGGCTCGAAGATCGAGGTCCACACGGTGTTGTAGTTGATCGCGCTGGCCATCACCGCGACGTAGGCCTCGCCGGGGCCGAGGTCGGGGAGCGGTACGTCGTCCACGTGCAGCGACTTGCGGGGGTCCTTGTCTCGCGACTCGAGGCCGGCGAACATCTCGGTCTCGTCCTTGCGCACGGTGACCGCGCGGTAGGACTCGGGCAACTCGAGGGCGGCGTACTCCTCGGTCGAGGTGTCGCCGGCGAGGATGGCGTCGAGGATCTGCTTCACGGCGGGCTCCTGGGTGGATCGGCTCAGGCGGACGGCACCGCCCGCGGGGTCGATGATTCCCCGAATCTACCGACGAGTAATCAACCTGTCAGCCCCGTGTGACCTATCTTGCTTCGCGGCGGCGACCAGGCTTGGGCGAGAGCGCCGCTACGGGGACAATGGCCGCGTGCGCATCGACCTGAACAGCGACGTGGGCGAGTCCTTCGGCCGCTGGCGCCTCGGCGACGACGAGGCGGTGCTCGCGCTGGTCACCAGCGCCAACGTCGCCTGCGGCTTCCACGCCGGCGACGCCAGCACCCTGCGGCACACCTGCGGGGTGGCGGCGCGGCACGGAGTGGCGGTGGGTGCGCAGGTGGCGTACCGCGACCTCGCCGGGTTCGGACGGCGCTTCATCGACATGGAGCCCGCCGAGCTCGCCGACGACGTCCTCTACCAGATCGGCGCGCTGGAGGCGCTGGCGAAGGCGGCCGGCACCCAGGTGCGCTACGTCAAGCCGCACGGCGCCCTCTACAACGCCGCGGTCCACCACCGCGAGCAGGCGCAGGCGGTCGTGGACGCCGTGCGCGCCTACGACCCCGGGCTGGCGGTGCTCGGGCTGGCCGGCTCCGAGCTGCTCGCCGCCGCGGAGCGGGCGGGGCTGCGCACGGTGCGCGAGGCGTTCGCCGACCGCGGCTACACGTCCGAGGGCACGCTCGTGCCGAGAAGCCGGCCCGGCGCGGTGCTCGACGACCCGGCCGAGGTGGCCCGCCGGGTGGTCCAGATGGTCACCGACGGGCAGGTCGACTCCGTGGCCGGCGAGCCGGTGCGGGTGGAGGCGGAGTCGGTGTGCGTGCACGGCGACTCGCCGGGCGCGGTGGCGATCGCCGAGAAGGTCCGCGCCGGCCTCGAGGCGGCGGGCGTCGAGATCGGGCCCTTCGTGTGAGCCCCGGCCGGAGCCGGGGCGGGGTCGCCGTGCTGCCGTACGGCGACCGGGCGCTCCTGGTGGAGGTCGGCGGCACCGATCAGGTGCTCGCCTGGGTCGACGCGCTCGCCGACCTCGCGCCACGCGGGGTGGCCGACGTGGTCCCGGCCGCCCAGACCGTGCTGGTGGTCGCCGAGGACGGCGCGGACCTGCCCGGGCTGCGTGCCGCACTGGCCGCGGTGACGCCCTCGCCCGGGGCCGGGGCGTCCGCTGCCGGGGAGGTGCTGGAGGTCCCGGTCGTCTACGACGGTCCCGACCTCGAGGAGGTGGCCCGGCTGACCGGCCTGGCCCCGGATGCGGTCGTGCGCGCGCACGCCGCCGAGACGTGGCGGGTCGCCTTCGGCGGGTTCGTCCCTGGGTTCGGCTACCTCGTCGGCGGGGACCCGCGGCTGCACGTGCCGCGCCGGGACGTGCCCCGCACCGCCGTACCACCCGGGGCGGTGGCGCTGGCCGGGCCCTACACCGGGGTCTACCCGCGCGAGTCGCCCGGCGGCTGGCAGCTGATCGGGCGCACGGACCTGGCGCTGTGGGACCCCGATCGCGACCCGCCGGCCCTGCTGCGTCCGGGCACCCGGGTCCGGTTCGTGGCGCGATGAGCCCGGCCCTGGTGGTGCGGCGCCCCGGCCCGCTGGCGCTGGTGGAGGACCTCGGCCGGCCCGGCGCGGCCGGCATCGGGGTGGGCCGCTCGGGCGCCGCGGACCGGACGGCGCTGCGGCTGGCCAACCGGGCCGTGGGCAACGCCGAGGACGCTGCGGGCGTGGAGGTCACCTTCGGCGGGCTGGAGGTGGAGGTGCGCGACGGCCCGGTCTGGCTGTGCGTGACCGGCGCGCCGTTGCTGGTCACCGTCGACGGCCGGGCGGTCGGCCCGCAGGCGGTCTTCGCCGCGCACACCGGGGCGGTGGTCAGGCTCGGTGTGCCCGAGCGCGGGCTGCGCTCCTACCTGGCCGTGCGCGGCGGAGTGGCGGTGCGGCCGGTGCTCGGGTCGCGCAGCCACGACGTGCTCAGCGGGCTCGGCCCGGCCCCGCTCGCCGCGGGGGACCGGCTGCCGGTGGGTCCCGTGCCCGGGCGGGTGCCGGTCGTCGACCACCTCCCGGTCGGGCGCTGGCAGGAGCCGGTCGTCCTCCGGGTGAGGCGCGGACCCCGCGACACGTGGCTGCGCGACCCGGACGTGCTGGTCCAGGCGGCCTGGACCGCGACCTCGCAGAGCAACCGGGTGGGCATGCGGCTGACCGGCGCGAGCCTCGCTCACCGGGACCCGGCCCGGCAGCTGCCCAGCGAGGGCGTCCTGCGCGGCGGCGTGCAGGTGCCGCCGGGCGGCGAGCCGGTGGTGTTCCTCGCCGACCACCCGGTCACCGGCGGCTACCCCGTGGTCGGAGTGGTGCTGGACGCCGACGTGGATCGGGCCGCCCAGGTGCGGCCGGGCCAGGAGGTGCGCTTCTGCTGGGCGTGACCGCGCCGGTCAGTGCGAGGCGGCCGGCTCCACCAGCTCGACGAGCACGCCGCCGGCGTCCTTGGGGTGGATGAAGTTGATCCGGCTGTCGGCCGTGCCGCGCCGCGGCTCGTCGTACAGCAGCCGCAGGCCGCGCTGGCGCAGCACCTCGGACACCGCCTCGACGTCGGTGACCCGGTAGGCCAGCTGCTGCAGCCCCGGCCCGCTGCGGTCGAGGAACTTCGCGATCGTGGACTGCTCGTTGAGCGGGGCGAGCAGCTGGATGCAGGAGCCGGAGTCGCCGACGGCGATCATCGCCTCGCGGACGCCCTGCTCCTCGTTGACCTCCTCGTGCTGCAGCCGCATGCCGAACGCCTCGGCGTAGAGCTTGACGGCCTCGTCGAGGTCAGGGACCGCGATGCCGACGTGGTCGATGCAGACGAACAGGTGCTCGGGGATCTCCACAGTCATGCAGACATGGTGGCCGAGGCCGGTGATCGGCCGCGAGGGACTGTGACCGGCCCGACATCGCCGAAGAGGTCCTGCCCCCTCCCTCTGGGGCGGCTCCCGTGGGTATCGTCGGCCCCATCGCGGGAGCCATGCCCGCGCCGTCAGCGTTCCCTCGCACAGGAGGCGTCATGTCCGGATCCGTCATCGTTGCCGGGGCTCGCACCCCGATCGGCCGCCTGCTGGGCGGGCTCAAGGACCAGTCCGCGGCCGACCTCGGCGGGGTCGCGATCAAGGGCGCCCTGGAGAAGGCCGGCGTCTCCGGCGAGCAGATCGAGTACGTCATCATGGGCCAGGTCATCCAGGCCGGCGCCGGGCAGATCACCGCCCGTCAGGCCGCGGTCAAGGGCGGCATCCCGATGAACGTCCCGTCGATCACCATCAACAAGGTGTGCCTGTCGGGCCTGAACGCGATCGCGATGGCCGACCAGCTGATCCGCGCCGGCGAGCACGAGATCATCGTGGCCGGCGGCATGGAGTCGATGACCCAGGCGCCGCACCTGCTGCCGAAGTCGCGCGAGGGCTTCAAGTACGGCGACACCAAGCTGGTCGACTCGATGGCCTACGACGCGCTCTACGACCAGTTCACCGACCAGCCCATGGGTGGTCTGACCGAGTCCTGCAACGCCGCGGCCCAGCAGCTGAGCCGCGAGGAGCAGGACGCGTTCTCGGCCCGGTCGCACCAG
Organism: uncultured Actinomycetota bacterium; assembly: GCA_963816325.1. Classification (GTDB taxonomy): domain Bacteria; phylum Actinomycetota; class Actinomycetes; order Propionibacteriales; family Nocardioidaceae; genus Nocardioides_B. Next base: position 277,792 of record CAWFKC010000004.1, read on the forward strand.
CGCGCCGCCGAGGCGTGGAAGAACGGCGTCTTCGACGACGAGGTCGTCCCGGTGGAGATCCCGCAGCGCAAGGGCGACCCGCTCGTGGTCTCCCAGGACGAGGGCATCCGGGGCGACACCACCGCCGAGTCGCTGGGCAAGCTGCGCCCGGCGTTCTCCAAGGAGGGCACGATCACCGCCGGCTCGTCCTCCCAGATCTCCGACGGCGCGTGCGCGGTCGTGGTGATGAGCAAGGCCAAGGCCGAGGAGCTCGGCCTGGAGTGGCTCGCCGAGATCGGCGCCTCCGGCCAGGTGGCCGGCCCCGACTCCACCCTGCAGATGCAGCCGGCCCACGCGATCGCCAAGGCGTGCGCGAAGGAGGGCATCGAGCCCGCCGGCCTGGACCTGGTCGAGATCAACGAGGCCTTCGCCGCGGTCGGCATCGTCTCCGCGCGCGAGCTCGGTCTGGACGAGGACAAGGTGAACGTCAACGGCGGCGCGATCGCCATGGGGCACCCGGTCGGCATGTCCGGCGCCCGGCTCGCGCTGCACCTCGCCCTCGAGCTCAAGCGCCGTGGTGGCGGCGTGGGTGCCGCCGGACTCTGTGGCGGCGGCGGTCAGGGCGACGCCCTGATCCTGCGCGTCCCCGCCTCGGCGTGAGCGAACCGCAGCCGGGTGGCCGGCGCCGTGCCACGGCGTCGGTCCCCGAGCTCGTCGAGCGCGCCCGGTCCGGCGACGCGCGTGCGGTGGCGCGGCTGATCTCCTACGTCGAGGACGCCTCGCCGCTGCTGCGCGAGGTGATGGCGGGGCTGGCGCCGCACACCGGGCACGCGCAGATCGTCGGCATCACCGGGTCGCCCGGGGTGGGCAAGTCCACCTCGACGTCGGGGCTGGTCAAGGCACTGCGGGCGACCGGCAAGCGGGTCGGCGTGCTCGCCGTCGACCCGTCCTCCCCGTTCTCCGGAGGGGCGCTGCTCGGCGACCGGGTGCGGATGCAGGACCACGCGCTCGACAAGGAGGTCTACATCCGGTCGATGGCCTCCCGCGGCCACCTCGGCGGCCTCTCGTGGGCGACCCCGCAGGCGCTGCGGGTGCTCGACGCGGCCGGCTGCGACGTGGTGCTGGTGGAGACCGTCGGAGTGGGGCAGAGCGAGGTCGAGATCGCCGGGCTCGCCGACACCACGCTGGTGCTGCTCGCGCCCGGCATGGGCGACGGGATCCAGGCGGCGAAGGCGGGCATCCTCGAGGTCGGCGACATCTACGTCGTCAACAAGGCCGACCGCGACGGCGCGGACCAGGTGCGCCGCGACCTGCGCAACATGCTCGCGCTGGCCGACCGGCCGGAGGGCGCGTGGAAGCCGCCGATCGTGCAGACCGTCGCGCAGACCGGGCAGGGCGTCGACGACGTGGTCGCCGCGATCGACAAGCACCGGACCTGGATGGACTCCTCCGGCGAGCTCGACAGGCGCCGGGTACGACGTGCCCGCGACGAGGTCGAGGCGATCGCGGTCACCGCCCTGCGCGAGCGCTGGAACCGCAGCCATGCGCGCGCGGGCAGCCAGCTGCTCGACGACCTGGCCGAGCAGGTGGCCGCCGGCAAGACCGACCCGTACGCGGCCGCGGACTCGCTGCTGGAGACCTACACCGAGTAGCCCGCCCGCGCGCCTCCCCCCACGGCGCGGGCGACTTTGCTACGAATGGGCGCAAGGTGCGGCTTTGGCGTGCCTGACGCCAGGCGACGGGGACTCGGGACGGAGAAGACATGCGCAAGCTTGTGGTCGGCCTCGTAGTCGCGTTCGCGCTGTTCTACCTGGTCACCCAGCCCCAGGCCGCCGCGACCGCGGTGCGTGGCGCCGCGGGTGCGGTGCTGGTGGCGTTCGACAGCCTGATCAAGTTCTTCACCGCGCTGTTCGGCAAGTAGCGCCATGTCGTTGCTGCTGCGCGGTGCCTTCGACCCCCGGATCGGCCGGCACCTGCTGCGCGAGGAGGGCGAGGTCATCGTCGACGAGGTGCATCACCACTGGGTGGTCTACCTCGGCCCGATGGCCGAGGGCCTGCTCGGGTTCGGGCTGCTCTACCTGTTCCTGATCGCGCCGGTCGACATCGCCTGGGTGCCGATGGTGCTCGGTCTCGCGGTCCTCGCACACGCCACGTGGCGGGCGCTGGTCCACCACATGGACCGGTTCGTGATCACCAACATGCGCGTGTTCCGGGTCCGGGGCGTGCTCACCCAGCGGCTGGCCACGATGCCGCTGCGCAAGGTGCTCGACATCACCGTGGAGAAGCCGCTGCTCGGGCGGGTGCTCGACTACGGGCACTTCGTCTTCGAGTCCGCCGCCCAGGAGCAGGGCCTGCGCGACATCCGGTTCGTCCCGCGCCCCTACCAGCGCGACCGCGCGATCCAGAGCATCATCCAGCGCTCGGGCCTGCGCGGTCCGGGCGTCTTCAACTGACGCCGCTCCACCGGCCGGGACCGACAACCGCTCCACGAAGAGGAGACCCCGGTCTCCCGGGGCCTCCTCAGCTGCGGATCGGTCGCGTCAGGTGTCTGTTCAGCGGTGGTGGTGGTCGTGGTGGTGGTCCGGGTCCTGTCACCGGCCATGCTGGTGACCGTGGCCGTGTTGGTCCGCGCGGTCGCGTCGGGGAGCGCAGCCTGGTAGGCGCAGGTCAGTGTCTTTCCCGCGTCCACGCGCGTGGGCAACGCGACCGGACAGGTCACGGCCGCGGTGATGCTGGGGGAGACCACGTCGGTGACCGCCTTGATCGTGACCCAGCTCCTCCGGCTCGGGTTGGTGAGGGTGATGCTGCCCGACACGCCGTAGGTGTCCGAGGCCTTGGCGCTGAGGGTCGCCGCGTAGTTGACGGTGGCGCCCCCGCCCTTCTTGACGACGGTCCTCGACGGAGACGCCGACTTGCTGATCGTCCAGCTGTAGGTCCGCGTCCAGGACGGCGTGACCGTCTTCGAGACCTGCAGGGTCGCGTGGTGGCCAGGCCTTGCTCACTTCGGGCCCGTCCGCCATCCTCGTCCGTCGCCGCAACCACCGAGAACGGCCTAGACAAGCGCACCCGCGTCAGGGCGCATGGAGTTGGCTGAGCCGTTCAGTAGGGTCGGGTACATGGCCACGAAGGGGACGACCGCGGGGACCGGCAAGGGAGCGCGCTCCGCCGCCAAGCTGCCCTTCGACCCCATCGACGAGGCCGCGCGCCAGTGGGGCCTGCGCTGGGGTGCAGTGGAGGAGATGCACGCGGTCACGTCGCTGATGCGCGTGCAGCAGCTGGTGCTCGCCCAGCTCGACGAGCTGCTGCGGCCGCACGGGCTGACCTTCGCCCGCTACGAGGCGCTGGTGCTGCTGACCTTCTCCCGCAACGGCTCTCTGCCGCTGGGCAAGATGGGGGAGCGGCTGCAGGTGCACCCCACGTCGGTCACCTCCATCGTCGACCGGCTCGAGGCCAGCGGGCACGTCGTACGCCGACGGCACCCCGAGGACGGCCGGGCCGTGCTGGCGGAGATCACCGACCGCGGCCGGGCGGTGGTGGAGGCCGCCACCGCCGACCTGGTCGAGGCCCGCTTCGGGCTCGGCGTCATGGCCGCCGACGACCTGCGCGCGTTCTCCGCGTTGCTGCGGCCGGTGCGCGAGGCCGCCGGCGACTTCTAGGCTCCCGGCCAGCATCTGCGGCCGCGTTCAGCCCGCGGCCGGGGAGATGTTCTGGTTGACGTGGAAGAGGTTCTCCGGGTCGTAGCGCCGCTTCACCGCCTGCAGGCGCGGGTAGTTGTCGCGGTACGCCGCGCGCACCCGCTCGTCGCCCTCCTGCATGAGGAAGTTGACGTAGGCGCTGCCGGCCGAGGTCGGGTGCAGCTCGGTCCAGTAGTCCTTGGCCCAGGTGCTGATCCTCTCGGCGTTGGCCGGGTCCGGGTCGACGCCGACGATGACCCCGGCCCAGCCGCCGTCGCGGTAGGCGAACGCGGTGTCCCCGGACCCGACCCGAGCCGCGGCGCCGCCGACCGGGTACAGGTGCATCGTGGAGTGGCCGGTCGGCAGCATCGCGCCGTACTTCTCGTGCACCGCGATCGCCTCGTCACTGATCTCCCGGAAGAAGTCGGCGCGCCAGTACCACTGCAGGCCGGCCGGGTAGAGCGGGTCGAAGGCGGTCTGCAGCGCGGTGAACGGCAGCTCGTGGATGCCCATCAGCAGCGGGGAGCCGAAGCTCTTCACGGGGGCGAGCACCTCGTCGGCGCGGTCGTGCGGGCCCGTGTAGCACCAGACGATGCCGCACGCCTTGCGGCCCCACAGGTCCTCGGGGAACGGCGGCGCGGGCGGGATGGTCAGCTCGGCGATCCAGCCGCTGAGCTCCTCGGGCAGCGTGGGCAGCAGGTCGCGGTACCACCGCATCACCGCACCCGTGTCGGCGATGTCGTAGAGCACCGGGCCGCCGATCACCGTGCCGTGCTCGCCGATCGGGTGGCAGCGGAAAGTGAACGAGGTGACCACGCCGAAGTTGCCGCCACCTCCGCGCAGGGCCCAGAACAGGTCCGGATGCGACGTCTCGTCGGCGGTCACGAAGCTGCCGTCGGCGAGGACGACGTCCGCGGCGAGCAGGTTGTCGACGGTGAGGCCGAAACGGCGGGTGAGGTAGCCGATGCCGCCGCCCAGCGTCAGGCCGGCGACCCCGGTGCTGCCCAGGAAGCCGCACGGGGTGGCCAAGCCGAAGCCGACCGTGGCGTGGTCCACGTCGGCCCAGGTGCACCCGGGGTCGACCCGGACGGTGCGTTCCTCGGGAGAGACCGTGGTGCTGCGCAGCCCGGACATGTCGATGACCAGCGCGCCGTCCCAGGTGCCGAGCCCGGCCGCGTTGTGGGCACCGCCGCGTACCGCGAGGTCGAGGCCGTGCTCGCGCGCGAACAGCACGCAGGCGCGGACGTCGATCGCGTCGTGCACGCGGGCCACGGCGCTGGGGTACCGGTCGATCATGCCGTTGTAGACCCGGCGGGCCTGGTCGTACTCCGGGTGGTCGGGCGTGACCAGCGGTCCGCGCAGCTGGGCCGCGAGGTCGTCGTAGGGAGCGGTCAGGCGACCGGGGGTGGCGAGGGACATCGTGGACTCCTCAGGGCCGGGACCGCCCCTTCTCGACGGTCCGTCTGCGCCGCACGCTAGGCAGGCGGGCGTTCGCTCAGCGTTCGGCCGCTGACGCCGGGACCGTTCGGAGGATGCCCAGGTCGCGCTCGCAGCGGGCGAGCAGCGCCACGCTGCCCTGGTCGCGTGCGGTGGCGACGGCGCCGGCGAGGCGTTGCTCGCGGTCGGGCTCCAGCGCTGCGCGGCACCGCAGGATGTCCGGCAGCCACCACAGCTCGCGCTGGCGAAGGGCGGTGTGCTCGGCACGCTCGAGGACCCGGCGTCGGTGCTCCGGGTCGGGGGTCAGGTCGGCGAGGAGGCCCAGCCAGTACGGCGTGCGCGCCCCGGCGCCCTGGCCGTGCAGGTGCTCGAGGCCCTGCACGCACCAGCACCTCGCCCTCGCCGGGCCCGAGGCACCAGCCCTCGAGGATCCGGCCCCACTCGCCGTAGTAGGCGAAGCCGCACCGTCCGCACAGGGCCTGCAGCTCGCGCGCCGTCGCCAGCAGCGCGGCGCGGTCGTCCAGGAGCTGGCGGGTGATGCCGGCGTAGGCGAGCGCGACCGCCAGCGAGTACTGGTGACCACTCGAACGGGCCTCGCGCACGGCGCCGTCGGCGAGGCTCGCGGCGCGCTCGGGGTCCCCGCCGAGCCACGTCGCGTGGGCCGCCCAGGCCGCGGTGTGGACGCGGGCGCGGGTCCCCACGCTGAGCGTGTCGGTGCGGGTGGTCCCGAGCGCCGCGGCGAAGTGGCGCTCGGCCAGCGGCACGTCACCCAGGTGCATGGCGCTGCCGGCCATCGAGAAGTGCGCCTGGCCGAGGAGCGCGTCGGACTCGTCGACCAGGGACAGGACCTCGTCGGCCACCCGGTGCGCCTCGGCCATGTCGCCCTGCACGAACCGGCACGACCACAGGCCGACCATGGCGGTCAACCGGGCGTCCCGGTCGCCGAGCTCCTCGGCCAGCTGGGCCGCGCGGGTGCAGGCGGCCCCGAGATCGGGGGAGGAGTAGCCGTGCAGTGCGTTCAGCGGCGGGATCATCTCCTGCAGGCACGCGAGCTGCTGCTCGTTGCGGTCCCGCGTCGCCGGTGCCTGGTCGAGCAGCCGCAGCGCCGTGCGGAAGTGGGTCACGGCCTCGGCGTGCGCGAACACCGACGAGGCCGTCCGTCCCGCGGCCTGGTAGTACATCAGCGCCCGCGCCCGGTTGCCGGCCGCGTCGTACTGGGCCGCGACCTGCGCGGCCACCTCGTCGGTGTGGCCGGCGTGGAGCAGCTCGAGGGCCTGGGCGAGCCGGCGGTGCAGCAGCCAGCGGCGGGCAGGGGTGACCAGGTCGTAGGCCGCCTCCCGCAGGCGTTCGTGGGTGAAGGCGTAGCCGCCCTCGTGCTCGCGGAGGATCCGGGCGCCCCACAGCTCGTCGACCGCGAGCACCACCGTGTCGGGGTCGAGGTCGCTGGCCTCGCACAGCAGGGTCAGGTCGACGTCGCGACCCACGGCGGAGGCCAGCCCCGCGACGGCACGCGCCGCGGGGGAGCAGCGGTCGAGGCGGCGGCTGAGGAAGTGGGCGAACCCGGTGTCGGGCCTCACCAGCGCGCGGCTGAGGTCCGAGGTGGACCGGCTGGCCTCCAGGACGTACAGCGGGAAGCCGCCGGTGGCCGCGTGCAGCAGGCTGGCTGCCTCCGGGGCGAGCGCCGCGCCGGTGAGGGCCTCGGCCAGCTGCGAGGTGCGCGCGGGGTCCAGGGGCTCTACCGCGACCGCGGTGTGGCGGCCGGCGCCGGCCAGGCCGGCCAACCACTGCCGCGCCCCCGGGTCGTCGGCCTCACGCGCCGTGACGACCAGCATCAGGGGAGTGGCCCGTGCCATCCGCAGCAGCATCGAGCAGAACGCCAGGGTGTCCTCGTCGCACCACTGGGCGTCCTCGAGCACCAGCAGCGTCGGGCGCGACAGTGCCAGCACGCACCGGGCCAGGCCCTCGAAGAAGCGGTGGCGCTGCCAGACGTCGACCGTCGGGGCGGCCGGCTCTGGGGCTCCGCCGGAGGGCACCAGCCGGTCCACCTCCTGCTGCCACAGCGGGTCGAGGCTGCGGCGGGCGGTCGCCACCGCGGGGCTGCGGACCCACTGCGCCACGGGTGCGAGTGAGACCCGGCCGTAGGCCTGCACGCACTCCGCCGTCGCGACCGCCGCACCCTCGGCAGCGACCCGGGCCGTCAGCTCCGCGGCGAGCCGCGACTTGCCCGCGCCCGGCGGGCCGCGGAGGACGACGGTGCGGCCGTGCCCGTGCTCGGCGCTCCGCCAGGCCCGTTCCAGGGTGACGAGCTCGGCCTCCCGGCCGACCAGGGGCGCGCGGCGGGGACGGGCGCGTCCGACCTGCGCGCCGGTGGCGGACCGAGCCCCCAGCAGCCGCTCGAACACCTCGGTGGTCGCCGGGTCGGGGTCGACCCCCAGCTCCTGCTCGAGGACCGCAGCGCAGCGGTGGTACGTCGTGATCGCGCCGGCACGGTCACCCGTGCGGACCTGCAGCTCCATCAGGGTGCGGTAGCCGCTCTCCTCGGTGGCCGCCACGGCGATGCGCAGGCGCGCCGCGGGGATCGCCTGGTCGGGACGGCCCAGACGGGTCGCTGCCTGGCAGAGCAGGTCGCAGACCTCGACGCAGGCGCGGTCGAGCTCCGCCCGCAGGTCGAGCGCCCACTCGTCGTCCATGCCCGGCAGCAGCGGTCCGCCGTACCGGTCCAGGGCCGCGAGCCCGTGGGCCAGGACGCCTGCGTCGTCGCCGGCGGACCGGGCGGCCAGGGCCTGCGCCCGGTGGCGCCGGAAGTCGACGAGGTCCACCCTGGCCGCCGGTCCGCTGCTCCAGGTCAGGTGCGTCGAGCTGACGTCGAGGCCCGCACCGTCCGCGCCCAGCACCTCGCGCAGGGTGTGCAGCTCCCGCCTCAGGTTCGTCAGGGCCTGGGCGTCGCCGGACTCCGGCCAGAACGTGCCGGCGATGCGGGCCCGTGGCTGCGGGGCGCCGGCGTGGGCGACGAGGTAGGCCAGGAGCGCGATCGTCCGCGACGCGCGCGTTCGGACCTCTCCGGTCGTGGCGTCGACGACGGCCTGCTCTCCCAGCAGCGTGACCTTCAGCATCGCTCTCCGCTCCTGAGCCTAGGGAGCCGGCGGGTCCGGGTCGACCCGGTCGAGACCGGTGGTGCCGGCCCGGTCGCGGTTCGCTGCCCGTCCGCGGCCGTTCGACTCAGATAGTTGGATGTCCTAGTATTTTCTCGTTGGGTACGTCACACGCTCCCCGGGAGGTCTCCCATGACGGAACAGGCCGAGCAGGCAGGCACCGCGCGCCAGCGCTGGGAGCGCCGTTACGCCAGGTCGCGGGTGCGCGAGGCCGACTTCACCACGGTGTCCGGTCTGGAGGTGGCGCCCGCCTACGGGACCGACGACAGCGAGTGGCCCGGCGAGTTCCCGTTCACCCGGGGCCTCTACCCGACCGGTTACCGGGGCCGCACCTGGACGATCCGCCAGTTCGCCGGCTTCGGCAACGCCGAGCAGACCAACGAGCGCTACAAGATGATCCTCGGCCGCGGCGGCGGGGGGCTCTCGGTGGCCTTCGACATGCCCACGCTCATGGGCCGTGACTCCGACGACCCGCGCAGCCTGGGCGAGGTCGGCCACTGCGGCGTCGCGATCGACTCGGCCGCGGACATGGACGTGTTGTTCGAGGGCATCCCGCTCGGCGACGTCACCACCTCGATGACGATCTCCGGGCCGGCCGTTCCCGTCTTCTGCATGATGCTGGTCGCCGCCGAGCGCCAGGGCGTGGACACCGGCGTGCTCAACGGCACCCTGCAGACCGACATCTTCAAGGAGTACATCGCCCAGAAGGAGTGGCTGTTCGGCCCCGAGCCGCACCTGCGGCTGATCGGCGACCTGATGGAGTACTGCGCCGAGAAGATCCCCGACTACAAGCCGCTCTCGGTCTCCGGCTACCACATCCGCGAGGCGGGCTCGACCGCCGCGCAGGAGCTCGCGTTCACGCTCGCCGACGGGTTCGGGTACGTCGAGCTGGGGCTCTCCCGCGGGCTGGACGTCGACCTGTTCGCGCCCGGTCTGAGCTTCTTCTTCGACAGCCACGTCGACTTCTTCGAGGAGGTCGCGAAGTTCCGCGCGGCCCGCCGCATCTGGGCGCGCTGGCTGCGCGACGTCTACGGCGCGAAGACGGAGAAGGCCCAGTGGCTGCGCTTCCACACCCAGACCGCGGGGGTCTCGCTGACCGCGCAGCAGCCCTACAACAACGTGGTGCGCACCGGCATCGAGGCGCTCGCCGCGGTGCTGGGCGGCACGAACTCGCTGCACACCAACGCCCTCGACGAGACGCTGGCGCTGCCCAGCGAGCAGGCCGCCGAGATCGCGCTGCGCACCCAGCAGGTGATCATGGAGGAGACCGGCGTGGTCAACGTCGCGGACCCGCTCGGCGGATCGTGGTACGTCGAGGCGCTCACCGACAGGATCGAGCACGAGGCCTACGAGATCTTCGACAAGATCCTCGCGATGGGTGGCTCCACGCTCTCCGCCCGGGACACCGAGGGGCTGGCCGCTGTGGTCGGCGAGAACGTGGGCAACGCCGAGGGCGGCACCTGGCCGCTGACCCGCGGCATCCTGCGCGGCATCGAGGACGGCTGGTTCATGTCGGAGATCGCCGAGGCGGCCTTCCAGTACCAGACCGCCCTGGAGAAGGCCGACAAGAAGATCGTCGGCGTCAACTGCCACACCGACTCGGTCACCACCGACCTGGAGATCCTGCGGGTCTCCCACGAGGTCGAGGTGGAGCAGGTCCGCCTGGTCGCGCAGCGCAAGGGCGAGCGCGACCCGGGCGCCGTCGAGGCCGCCCTGGCCCGGATGGTCGACGTGGCACGCTCCGGGGACAACATGATCCCGGCGATGCTCGAGGCGTGCCGCGTCGAGGCGACGCTGGGTGAGATCTGCGACGCGCTGCGTGCGGAGTGGGGCGAGTACCGCGAGCCGGCCCGCTTCTGACCACGACGGACCCGCGTGCGCGCCCGGTTGCCCGGATCGGACAAGATAGGCCCATGAGCCAGCAGCCGTTCTCGCGACCCGGAGCCGTCGACCTGTCTGCCCTCAAGCGTGCCGTCGGCTCGCCGACGTCCCCGCCGGGCGGTGCGGGTGGTTCCGCACCTGCCGGGACCGGGGCCTACTCGGTGACCCTCGACGAGCAGAACATCCAGGGCCACCTCGAGGCGTCGATGAACGCCCCGGTGATCCTGGTGGTCTACTCGCCCGGCCGCTCGCCGCAGAGCGCCCAGCTCGCCGACGACCTCGACGCCCTGGCCGACGAGTTCGAAGGGCGCTTCCTGCTCGGCAAGGTCGACGTGGACGCGACGCCGCAGCTCGCGCAGGCCCTCCAGGTTCCCTCGATCCCGCTGGTCGCGCTGGTCCTGCAGGGCCGGATGATGCCGCTGCTGCAGGACGCCCCGCCGCTGGCCGAGCTGCGCACGCTGGTCACCCAGGTGCTGCAGCAGGTCGCCACCCAGGGAGTCGCCGGCCGGCACCAGCCGCAGGCCCAGGGCCCGGCGCCGGCCGAGGGCGAGGAGGAGCCGGTGGACCCCCGCTACGCCCCCGCGCAGGAGGCGCTGGCCGCCGGTGACATCGATGCCGCCGTCGCGGAGTACCAGAAGCTCGTCGACGCCAACCCCGCCGACGCCGAGGCCGCGGGCGGCCTGGCGATGGCCACGGTCATGAAGCGCACCATGGACGTCGACGCGCAGGCGGCGCGCACCGCGGCCGCCGAGCGCCCCGACGACGTGGAGGCGCAGACCCTGGTCGCCGACCTCGACCTGGTCGGCGGCCACGTCGAGGACGCCTTCGGCCGGCTGATCGAGCTGGTCCGTCGCGCCTCCGGCGACGACCGGGACGCCGCGCGCACGCACCTGCTGGGTCTGTTCGCGGCCGTGGGCAACGACGACCCGCGGGTGCTCAAGGGCCGCCAGATGCTGGCCAGCGCGCTGTTCTAGGAGCGGCCGGCGCGCCGCCCCGGCGTGCCTCTAGTGGCGAGGCTCGTCGGGGCGGTGCGTCGTCAGGAGGCTCTCGACCTGCCACTCCCGGTGGCTGGCGCGCATGGTCGTCTCCATCACGCGCGCTCTGCTGCCACGGCCGAACTCCGGGACCTCGCCCAGCTTGTCGACCTGCTCCGCGAGCGCCTCGAGCACCGAGCGCAGCTGCACCTGGGCCACGCGGGCGAAGGTGCGGACGTACTCGATCTCGGGCACCGGCTCGGAGTAGGCGAGCGAGTCGGTGGCCGCGGACACCAGGTCCTGGCCACTGACGCGCGAGGCCTCGCGCGCGGCCAGCTCGGCAGCCCGGTGCGCCTCCTCGAGGATCTCCCGCTGCTGGTTGCGTGCGGAGGTCATCAGGTCGCGCGCGTGCACGACCGCCTCCTCGACGAGCTGGTCGGCGATCTGCTGCGCCTGGCTGAACAGCAGCACCGCCTGGGTGCTGATCTCGCCCTCGTCCGAGGCTGCGGACCGCAGCTCCTCCACCTCTCGTCGCAGCCGCTCGTTCTCCGCGGCGAGCTCCTCACGCTCGATGTCCGCGGCGGCCACCTGGTCGGCGAGCAGGGCGAGGTACTCGCGCACCTCCAGCTCGTCGAGCCCACGCATCCTGTGGGTGAACGTCTCCGCCCGGATGGCCTCCGGTGACCGGTGGTAGGGGAAGACGTGCTCTCGTTCTCGGTTCACTCCGACTCACCTGTCCCGACGGCGACGGCCACGGCGGTGTCGCCGGCTCCGACGTCGTCGAACTGCTCGTACCTGATGTGCTCGACGGGCATGCCTGCACCGACCAGCTGCTCGATCGTGTGTGCCACCATCTGCGGCCCGCCGCAGACCAGGGCGGTCCGTCCCTTCCACGTCCCCGCCGACGCCGCGACGGAGCCGACCAGCCCGCGGGCGCCGGGGTAGGACGGGTCGTCGGAGATCACTTCGCTGTAGTCCAGCCACGGGCGGCTGCCGGCCATGTCGCGCAACCGGTCGCGGTCGTAGAGGTTCCACGGCACCCGGGCGCCATGGAACAGGTGGACGTCGGGCACCGGCCGCCCGGCCTGCCAGTCCTGGTCGAGCCGGTCGACCACGGCTCGCAGGGGCGCCAGACCGGTGCCGCCGGCGACCAGAAGCAGGTCGCCGTCGTCGTCGCGCAAGGTGAGCCGGTCACCGACCGGGGCACCGAGCTTGATGGTCTCGCCGGCCTGCACGGACCGCACGAGCGCGCTGCTGACCTGGCCGCCGTCGACGCGCTGCACGTGCAGCTCGATGAGGCCGTCGGGGCGCGGCGCGTTGGCTGGTGTCAGGTAGCGCCACAGACGCGGACGCTGCGGCACCTCCACGGCGAACGACTGGCCGGGCAGGTAGTCGTACTGCTGCTGGGGGCGGATCGACAGGACGGTGACGTCCATGGTCCGGCGCTCGGTCTCGACCACCTCGGCCTCCCACCAGGCCGGAGTGGTGTCCTCGGAGTCCTCGGCGGCCTCCACCATCACCCGGGCGATGACGCCGTAGGCCGCCGCCCAGTCGGAGGCCAGCTCCTCGGTCCACGCGGTCCCGAGGAAGTGCTTGAGGGTCACGAGCAGCGAGGAGCCCACGGCGCCGTAGTGAGCGGTGACCACGGAGAACCGCCGGTGGTCGCGGCCGAGCTGCTGGATGAACGCCATCACCTCGGGCAGGTCGTCGACGTGGCTGACGATCCGGCCCAGGGCCGAGACGAGCTTGTCGCGCTGCCCCGACATCGAGATGGGGAACATCGAGCGGAGCTCGGGGTGCGCGAGGAACAGGTGCGAGTAGAAGAAGAGCGGGACCTCGTCGCCCTGGGCGGCGACCTTGTCCCAGCTGCTCTTCAGAGCCGCGGTATCCATCGTCGCCTCAGCTGGCCGCCGCGACGACGTCGTCCTCGGTCGCAGCCAGGGTCTGGCCGACGCGCCCGATCACGTCGTCGGGGACACCGGCCTCCTGCAGCGCCTGGACGAGGTAGGTCACCACCAGGGCGAACGCCTCCCGGTCGATACCCATCCCGTCGTGGGCCTCGCGCAGCTCGCGACCGTCGTAGGCCGCCGGCCCGCCGAGCACCTGCGAGATCAGCAGCACCTGGTGGCGCTTGAGGCGCGGCAGGTCCACGCCCTCGAAGTACGACGTCAGGCGCTCGTCGCCCAGCAGCAGCTCGTAGAACCGGTCCACCACGGCACGGACGGCTGCAGCGCCGCCGATCTGCTCGTAGTCACTCGTAGGTCCCTCGACCGCTTCGGCGTGTGCAGACATGCAGAGTCCCTCCCAATAGACCCGTGCTCCCGGCGAGCACAAGGGCCTTTCCTACCAGGAGGTAAAGAAGTCGTCCATGCTGAGGCGGGGAAATGTTTGGACCATTGGGGTGCGAGCGCACCAACGTGTCGCATGGTGCCGCGCGGGCGTGGCCGGCGCGGACGGGTCACGGACGTCCCGACTCGGTGTACGACGGGCCGGTGCCGCGCACGCTGGCCAGCGCCGCCTCGACGCGCCGGGCGGTGAAGTCCGCGCACCGCTCGTGCACCTCCTGGACCGTGCAGAACGCGGCCGAGCGGATCTCGCGCGGCTGGGTCACCACGTGCTCGAGGATCGAGGGGTCGTGCACGCCGCCGTCGAAGACCAGGCAGAGGGCGTCGTCCCACCCGCTCCAGGTGGGCAGCCAGTCGGTGAGCAGCAGCGCTCCGGGCTGGAGGTCGAGGGCCAGCTCCTCCTCGAGCTCGCGGCTGACCGCGACCTGGGGGGACTCATGCACCTCGACGACCCCGCCGGGCAGGTCCCAGTCGCGCTTGTAGGTGAGCTGGCACAGCAGCACCCGGTCGGCCGGGTCGCGCACCAGCATCTGCGCGATCGCGCGCTTGCGAGGCAGGAAGGAGTTCAGCAGCGCCCGGAAGCCGCGCGGGTCGCCCAGCGGCGGGTCGTCGGCGAGCCGGGCGAAGACCACGTGCTCGGTGGTCTCCGCGCGCTCGCCGGTGCCCGGCGCGATCCGGCGGACGCCCTCCCGGCGCAGGCCGGACCGGGTCGCCACGCGTATCGAGCGCTCGTTGCCCGGCTCGACGTGCGCCTCCACGCGGCCGAGGCCGAGCTCGGTGAGCGCGTAGTCGACCAGCAGCCGCACCGCCCGGGTGGCGTAGCCCTGGCCCCGGTGGCCGGCGTACAGCGTCCAGGAGAGGGCGCCGGTCCGGTTGCCCGCGTCGCGCACGTCCACGCTGCCGACGACCCGGCCCGCGTGCTCGACCACGAAACCGACCAGCGACCGGTTGTCGGCGTAGCCGCGGCGCCACCGCTCGACGGCCTCGCGGTGCTGCTCGAAGGTCGGCGTGACGGTGTCGTTGCCGAACCAGTGCGCGATCTCCTCGTCGTGCCCGGCGACGGCCAGCTCGATGTCCTCGTCGCGCCACGGACGCAGTACCACCACGCCGTCGGAGAGCTCTGGCTGCGGAGGGGAGGATCCGGTCACGTCGTCACCCTAGCCACGAACCGGGGGCCCGACAGGCCCGACCTCACCGGTCCAGCTGCAGCCACACCGTCGCCAGCGGCGGGACGGTGAGCGTCGCCGACGCGGGCCGGCCGTGCCACGAGTCGGTCGCCGCCTCGACCGCCCCGAGGTTGCCCACGCCGGAGCCGGCGTAGAGCTCGGCGTCGGTGTTGAGCACCTCGCGCCAGGTGCCGGCCGCGGGAAGGCCGAGGCGGTAGCGCTCGTGCGGGACCGCGGCGAAGTTCGCCACGCAGGCGACCGCCGACCCGTCGGCGCCCTTGCGCAGGAAGCTGAAGACGTTGTTGCTCGAGTCGTTGGCGTCGATCCACTCGAAGCCGGACCCGTCGGTGTCCAACGACCACAGCGCCGGCAGCTCGCGGTAGGTGCGGTTCATGTCGCGCACCATCGCCGCCACGCCCTTGTGGTCGGGGGTGTCGAGCAGCCACCAGTCGAGCTCGCGGCTCTCCGCCCACTCCGACTCCTGGGCGAACTCCGAGCCCATGAACAGCAGCTGCTTGCCCGGGTGCGCCCACATGTAGGCCAGGTAGGTGCGCAGGTTGGCCAGCTGCTGCCACCGGTCGCCGGGCATCTTGCGCAGCAGCGAGCCCTTGCCGTGCACGACCTCGTCGTGGCTGATCGGGAGCACGTAGTTCTCGGAGTAGGCGTAGACCATCGAGAACGTCATCCGCCCGTGGTGGTACTGCCGGTGCACCGGGTCGTTGCTCACGTAGTCGAGGCTGTCGTGCATCCAGCCCATGTTCCACTTGAACCCGAAGCCGAGCCCGCCGAGGTGCGTCGGCCGGGTGACCCCGGGCCACGACGTGGACTCCTCGGCGATCGTGACCGCGCCCGGCACCCGCTTGTAGACGGTGGCGTTCATCTCCTGCAGGAACGCCACGGCCTCGAGGTTCTCGCGCCCGCCGTACACGTTCGGCGACCACTCGCCCTCCTCGCGCGAGTAGTCGAGGTAGAGCATCGAGGCGACGCCGTCCACGCGCAGGCCGTCGGCGTGGAACTCCTCGAGCCAGAACAGGGCGTTGGCGTAGAGGAAGTTGCGCACCTCCTTGCGGCCGAAGTTGAAGATGTGGGAGCCCCACTCCTTGTGCCAGCCGCGCTGCGGGTTGGGGTCCTCGTACAGCGGCGTCCCGTCGAAGCGGACCAGCGCCCACTCGTCGGTGGCGAAGTGGCCGGGCACCCAGTCGAGGATGACGCCGATGCCGGCCTGGTGCAGCCGGTCGATGAGCAGCCGCAGCCCGTCGGGGTCGCCGAAGCGCGAGTCGGCGGCGAAGTACGACGTGACGTGGTAGCCCCAGGACCCGCCGAAGGGGTGCTGCATCACCGGCATCAGCTCGACGTGGGTGAAGCCCATGTCGGCGAGGTAGGGGACCAGGCTGTCGGCGAGCTCCTCGTAGGAGTAGAGCCGCCCGTCGAGGTGCCTGCGCCACGAGGCCAGGTGCAGCTCGTAGACCGCCATCGGCCGGGCGTGCGCGTCCGTGCGCTCGGCGCGGGTGCGCATCCACTCGTCGTCGGCCCAGGTGTGCCCGGACTCGAAGACCACGGAGGAGGTCCGCGGCGGCTGCTCGGTGTAGTAGGCCATCGGGTCGGCCTTCTCACGCCACTCCTCGTCTGCCCCGAGCACGACGTACTTGTAGTGGGTCCCGGCGCCGATGTCGGGCACGAACAGCTCCCACACGCCGGAGACGCCGAGCTGGCGCATCGGGTGCTCGCGGCTGTCCCAGTTGTTGAAGTCGCCCTTGACGCGCACGCCCTTGGCGCCGGGCGCCCACACCGCGAACGAGGTGCCGGTCACGTCCCCCTTGGCGGCGGAGTAGCGCCGCACGTGCGCGCCGAGCACGTCCCACAGCTGCTCGTGGCGGCCCTCGTTGATCAGGTGCAGGTCCATCTCGCCGAGCGTGGGCAGGTAGCGGTACGGGTCGTCGCTCACCCGCGGCTCACCGCCGGAGTAGGTGACCTCCAGCCGGTAGTCCGGCACGTCGGGTTCGTCGACCACCCCGGCCCAGACGCCTTCGTACTCGTGCTCGAGCGGCACCCGCCGGCCGCCGTGCACGACCACCACCGACTCGGCCAGCGGCCGGAACGCGCGGATCGTCACCGCCCCGTCGTGGGGGTGCGCGCCGAGCACTCCGTGCGGGTCTCCGTGCCGGCCGTTGACCAGCTGCTCGAGGATCTGCTTGTCGATCGGAAGCACCTTGCTCATCGGTCGCTGGTCTCCTCCGTGGTCAGGCGGTGCAGCGCGCCGAGCGGGATGTCCACCCAGCCTGGTCGGTTGCGCGTCTCGTAGACGGTCTCGTAGACGGCCTTGTCGGCTTCGTACGCCCGCAACAGTGCCCACTGCGCGTCGGTCAACGCAGGTGCACCGGCCGGGTCCTCGGCGTGCTCCCCGGTGAGGGCCTCGACGTAGCCGGAGAGGAACGCCTGCTGGTTGCGGGTGGCCCACTCGGTGGCGCGGTAGGAGATCTGGTCGTGCTCCTCCGGGTCGGACTCCACGTCGGCCTCGACAGCGTGCGCGGCGTAGTCGAACGAGCGCAGCATCCCGGCCACGTCCCGCCAGGGGGAGTCCGGCCGGACCCGCTCGGCCAGCGGCTTGGCCGGCTCGCCCTCGAAGTCGACGATCTTCCAGCCCCGGACCGTCCGCATGGTCTGGCCGAGGTGGAAGTCGCCGTGCACCCGCTGGACCACGACCGGCGCCGTCACCCCCTCGAGGCCGGCGAAGACCCGCCGCAGCGCCTCGGCGTGCTCCTCCAGGCCGGGGACCACGGTCAGCGCCTCGTCGAGGCGGTGCCGCATCGCGTCGGCGAGCGCGCCGAGCTGCTCGCGACCCCAGGTCTCGGTGGGGAAGGCCTCGGCGAGCAGCCGGTGCACGTGGGCGGTGGCGACCCCCAGCCGGTGGGCCTCGCCGGCGAAGTCGCCGCCGACCTCGGCCGCGTGCAGGTCGGCCTCGGCGTAGAGGTCGCGCACGCTCGCCAGGGCCAGGTCCCAGCCGTCGCTGGCGGTGCGCAGGAACTGCTGCAGCATCGCCAGGTGCAGCGGCTCGCCGCCGGTCGCCTCGGAGGCGGGGGCCTCCAGCCAGCCGTAGAGCGCCGGGACGTTCTCGCTCTCCGCGACGGTCAGCGCCTTCTCGATCTCGATGTCGGGGTTGTGGCCGGGCGTGACCTTGCGGAACAGCTTCATCAGGCTGTCCTCGCCGAAGGCCACCGAAGAGTTGCTCTGCTCGCCGGAGAACAGCACCGACGTGCTCTCCAGGTCCAGGTCGTGGCCGGAGAGCCGGTGGAACTCGAGGTCCCCGTCCTTCTGCCCGGTCGCGAACGCGCGCAGCCACCGCGCGGTGGCCTGCCGGTCGTGCAGCGCGTCGTAGGCGAGCACGTCGCCGAGCTCCTCGTCGTGCCAGGGCCCGACCAGGGCGTGCTCGAGCCGGTCCTGGGGCTCGGGGTAGAACGCCAGCGGCACCTGGTAGGTCTCGGTGGGTGCGCCCGGCTCGTCGTACTCCAGGGTGACGAGGTTGACCGTGACCACCGGCCCGTCGTCGCCGGGGAGGGTGCCGAGCCGGCGGACCTCGGCGACCGAGAACGTGCGGCCCTTGCCGCCGAACCAGCGGGCGCCGGCGATGTAGTGCGCGAGCGCTTCGCTCGCTGCGGTCCCTCCGGCCGCCGTCACGAGGAGGTCACCTCCTCCTCGCCGGCCGGCGGGAGCGTGCTCTTGGCCGACGTGGGGATGGGTGGCTCGTCGTCGGCCGCCGGCTTGGGCATCCGGAACCAGTAGAAGCCGTAGCCGCCGAGCGTGAGCAGGTAGGGCAGCTCGCCGATCTTGGGGAAGCGCACGCCGCCGAGCAGCTCGATCGGCTCCACGCCCTCCCAGCGGCGCAGGTCGAGCTCGACCGGCTGCGGGAAGCGGGAGAGGTTGTTGACGCAGAGAACCACGTCCTGGTCGTACTCGCGCACGTAGCTGAGCACGCTGGGGTTGGACCCGCCGAGGTCGCTGAAGCTGCCCAGCCCGAACGCCTCGTGCTTCTTGCGGGCGTGGATCATCCGGCGGGTCCAGTGCAGCAGCGAGGAGGCGTTCTCCAGCTCGGCCTCGACGTTGACGGCCTGGTAGCCGAAGACCGGGTCCTGGATCACCGGGAGGTGCAGCCGCCCCGGCGTGGCCACCGAGAACCCGGCGTTGCGGTCGGGGGTCCACTGCATCGGGGTGCGCACCCCGTCCCGGTCGCCGAGCCAGATGTTGTCGCCCATGCCGATCTCGTCGCCGTAGTAGAGGACGGGCGAGCCCGGCATCGAGAGCAGCAGCGCGGTGAACAGCTCCATCTGGTTGATGTCGTTCTCCAGCAGCGGCGCGAGCCGCCGGCGGATGCCGATGTTGGCCTTCATGCGGGGGTCCTTGGCGTACTCGCCCCACATGTAGTCGCGGTCCTCGTCGGCGACCATCTCCAGGGTCAGCTCGTCGTGGTTGCGCAAGAAGATGCCCCACTGGCAGTTCTCGGGGATCGGCGGGGTCTGCTCGAGGATCTCCGAGATCGGGAAGCGGGACTCGCGGCGGACCGCCATGAAGATGCGCGGCATCACCGGGAAGTGGAAGCACATGTGGCACTCGTCGCCGATCCAGGCGCCGGTGGCCGGGTCGGTGTCGCTGCCGAAGTAGTCGACCACGTCCGACGGCCACTGGTTGGCCTCGGCGAGCAGCACCTTGTCCGGGTAGTGCTCGTCGACGTAGGCCCGCACCTTCTTGAGGAAGTCGTGGGTCTCCTTGAGGTTCTCCCCGTTGGTGCCGGGCCGCTCGTAGAGGTAGGGGACCGCGTCGAGCCGGAAGCCGTCGATGCCCATGTCCAGCCAGAAGCTCAGCGCCTCGAACATGGCCTCGTGGACCTTCGGGTTGTCGAAGTTGAGGTCGGGCTGGTGGCTGTAGAAGCGGTGCCAGTAGTACTGCTGGCGGACCGGGTCCCAGGTCCAGTTCGACGGCTCCGTGTCGACGAAGATGATCCGCGCCTCGTCGTACAGCTCGTCGGTGTCGGACCACACGTAGAAGTCGCCGTAGGGACCCTCGGGGTCGTTGCGGCTGGCCTGGAACCACGGGTGCTGGTCCGAGGTGTGGTTCATGACGAAGTCGATGATCACCCGGATCCCGCGTGCATGGGCCTCGTCGAGGAAGGTGTGGAAGTCCTCGACCGTGCCGCACTCGGGCAGGATGTCGTTGTAGTCGGCGACGTCGTAACCGCCGTCGCGCAGCGGCGAGGTGTAGAACGGCGGGACCCAGAGGCAGTCCACGCCGAGCCACTGCATGTAGTCGAGCTTCTCGGTGAGCCCCTTGAAGTCGCCGACGCCGTCGCCGTTGCTGTCCTTGAAGGAGCGGACCAGCACCTCGTAGAACACGGCCCGCTTGAACCAGTCCGGCTGCGGCGCGAGACCCCCGGTGGCCCGCTCGTCGGCGTCGGACTGGTGCTGGGCGGCGCGCTCCGGGCTGCCGGAGCCGCCTCCTGCGCTGGATGCTGGGCTGCTCTCTTGCATCGTCATGGCTGGCTGGGCCTCCGGACGGTCAGGATGTGGGCGGGTTCGACGAACGGGTCCAGACGCACGTAGTTGCGTTCCCCCCACGTCCAGGTCTGTCCGGTCAGCTCGTCCTGGACCAGGAGCTGGTCGTACCAGTCCAGGCCGAGCGCGGGCATGTTCAGGTGCACGGTCGTCTCGCGGACGGCGTGCGGGTCGACGTTGACGACCACGATCACCGTGTCGTCCCCGTGCTCGCCGTCACCGGCGGTCTTGGAGAACACCAGGATCGAGTCGTCGTCACTGGCGTGCACCGTCAGGTTGCGCAGCTGCTGCAGCGCCGGGTGGTGGCGACGGATCTCGTTGAGCCGGGTGAGGTACGGCGCGAGCGAGCGGCCCTCCTTCTCGGCGGCCGCCCAGTCGCGCACCCGGATCTGGTACTTCTCCGAGTCGAGGTACTCCTCGCTGCCCGGCCGCACCGCGACGTGCTCG
This sequence comes from uncultured Actinomycetota bacterium, assembly GCA_963816325.1. GTDB lineage: Bacteria > Actinomycetota > Actinomycetes > Propionibacteriales > Nocardioidaceae > Nocardioides_B. The sequence continues at coordinate 298,390 of CAWFKC010000004.1, forward strand.
AACAGCTCGAAGCCGGAGTAGACGCCCCACGTCGGCGAGCCGGTCGCGGCGACCGCCGCGCGGATCTTGAACGCCGCCGGTCCGCCGTACTGGAGGAACTCGTGGAGGATGTCGGGGGTGTTCACGAACAGGTTCGGCCGCATGTAGGGGCTGGACTCGTGGGACAGCTCGTGGAGGTACTGCTCGAGCTCCCACTTGGCGTTGCGCCAGGTGAAGTAGGTGTAGGACTGGTGGAAGCCGACGGTGGCCAGCGCCCGCATCATCGGCGGGGAGGTGAACGCCTCGGCCAGGAACAGCACGTCCGGGTCGGTCTTGCGCACCTCGGCCAGCAGCCACTCCCAGAACTCCACCGGCTTGGTGTGCGGGTTGTCCACCCGGAAGATGCGCACCCCGTGCGCCATCCAGTGGCGGACGAGGCGCAGCACCTCGGCGTAGATGCCGTCGCGGTCGTTGTCGAAGTTGATCGGGTAGATGTCCTGGTACTTCTTCGGCGGGTTCTCCGCGTAGGCGATGGTGCCGTCCGCGCGGGTGGTGAACCACTCGGTGTGGGTCTTGACCCAGGGGTGGTCCGGCGCCGCCTGCAGCGCCAGGTCCAGCGCCACCTCGAGGCCGAGCTCGCCGGCGCGGCGTACGAACGCGTCGAAGTCCTCGAACGTGCCCAGGTCGGGGTGGAGCGCGTCGTGGCCGCCCTCGTCGGAGCCGATCGCCCACGGCGACCCGACGTCGTCGGGCCCCGCGTCGAGGGTGTTGTTGCGACCCTTGCGGTTGACCTTGCCGATCGGGTGGACCGGCGGCAGGTAGACGACGTCGAAGCCCATCGCGGCCACGGCGTCGAGCCGCTTGGTCGCGGTCGCGAAGTTGCCGGAGACCACCTTGCCGGTCGCGGGGTCGAGGGAGGCGCCCTCCGACCGCGGGAAGAACTCGTACCAGGAGCCGTAGAGCGCGCGGACCCGGTCGACGAACATCGGGTGCGGGCCGTCCACGGTGACCAGGTCGCGCAGCGGCTGCTCCTCCAGCACCGCCTCCACGTCGGGGGCGACCGCCGCCGAGAAGCGGACCGCGTCCGGGCGGGACCGGTCCCGCATCGCCTTGACCGCGTCGGCCAGCACGGTGCGGCCCTCGTGGTTGCGCGGCAGCTTGTTCGCGGCCCGGCGCAGCAGCTGGGCGCCCTCCTTGAACATCAGCTCGACGTCGATGCCGGCGGGGATCTTGATCTCGGCGTTGTGCCGCCAGGTCGCGACCGGGTCGCTCCAGCTCTCGATCGCGAACGTCCAGGACCCGACCTCGTCGGGGGTGAACTCGGCGGTCCACACGTCGACCTCGTCGGGGTCCGGGTGCATCCGCACGGTGGCCCGGGGCCTGCCGTCGGGCCCGGTGAACGCGACGTCGGCGTTGAGCAGGTCGTGGCCCTCCCGGAAGACGACAGCGCTCACCGGGAACGGCTCCCCGACGGTTGCCTTGGCGGGGTAGCGGCCACAGCCCAGCACCGGCGTGACGTCCATGACGGGGATTCGTCCGACCATGTGCCTGAACTTACCGCTAACGCTCACTCGTAAACCCTCGCGAGACGGTCCAGGCCGGAGGCGGCCGCCACGGGGGACGTCGGGAAGACACCTGCCGGTGCCGCCCGGGTGAGGCGGCGGTGGGCCAGACCGGTTGCCCGCGATCCGTTGGATCGTTCAAGTCGTCCTGCGCTACGGTTTTCCGGTGAAAGCTATCCGTCGATTCACCGTCCGCCAGGTCCTCCCCGAGCGGCTGCGTCCGCTGGGCGAGCTGGCGGCCAACCTCCGCTGGTCCTGGCACCCCGAGGCGCAGGACCTCTTCGCCTCCGTCGACCCGGACTCCTGGGAGGCCTCGGGGCACGACCCCGTGCGACTGCTGGGCGCAGTCAGCTCGCGCCGGCTCGAGGAGCTGGCCGCCGACGAGCCGTTCCTGGGCCGTCTGGGCGAGCTGCACGCCGACCTGCAGCACTACCTGACCGGTGAGCGCTGGTACCAGTCGCTTCCCGGCGCGCCCCGCGCGATCGCGTACTTCTCCCCGGAGTTCGGCATCACCGCGGTGCTGCCGCAGTACTCCGGCGGTCTGGGCATCCTGGCCGGCGACCACCTCAAGACCGCCAGCGACCTCGGCGTCCCGATCCAGGGCGTCGGGCTGCTCTACCGGCACGGCTACTTCCGCCAGTCGCTCTCGCGCGACGGGTGGCAGCAGGAGCGCTACCCGGTCCTGGACCCCGACGGCCTGCCGATCTCGCTGCTGCGCGAGCAGGACGGCACCGTCGCCAAGATCACCATCGACCTGCCCGGTGACGAGAGCCTGACCGCGCGCATCTGGGTCGCCCAGGTGGGCCGCGTGCCGCTGCTGCTGCTCGACTCCGACACCGAGGAGAACAGCGAGCTGATCCGCGACGTCACCGACCGGCTGTACGGCGGCAACACCGAGCACCGGCTGCGCCAGGAGATGCTGCTCGGCATCGGTGGCGTGCGGGCGCTGCGGACCTACGCGCGGATCACCGGCGCCCCGGCGCCGGAGGTGTTCCACACCAACGAGGGCCACGCCGGGTTCCTCGGCCTCGAGCGCATCCGCGAGCTCACCGAGGACCTCGGCCCCGACAGCCTCGACTTCGACGCCGCGCTCGAGGTGTCACGGGCCGGCACCGTCTTCACCACCCACACGCCGGTCCCGGCCGGCATCGACCGGTTCCCGCGCGACCTCGTCGAGCAGTACTTCGGCGGTGAGAACGCCTGTCCCGGTGTGCCGGTGGAGCGGATCCTGGCCCTCGGCGCCGAGGACTACCCGGGTGGCGACCCCGGCGTGTTCAACATGGCGGTGATGGGCTTCCGGCTCGCGCAGCGCGCCAACGGCGTCTCGAAGCTGCACGGTCAGGTCAGCCGCGGCATGTTCGGTGGCCTGTGGCCGCAGTTCGACCCGGCCGAGCGGCCGATCGCCTCGATCACCAACGGCGTGCACGCGCCGACCTGGGTGGCCCGCGAGATCTTCGACCTGGCCCGCAGCCACGGCGTCCGTCCCGGTCCCGAGCCCGAGGCCGACCACCCGAGCCAGGTCTTCGACGTGGCCGACAAGATCCCGGCGAGCGAGATCTGGGCGACCAAGCGGCTGCTGCGCCGGCGGCTCGTCGAGGACGCCCGCCGGCGGCTGCAGAAGTCGTGGCAGCAGCGCGGTGCGGCCCCGGCCGAGCTGACCTGGATCGGCTCGGCGCTGGACCCGGACGTGCTCACGATCGGCTTCGCCCGCCGGGTTCCGTCGTACAAGCGGCTGACCCTGATGCTGCGCGACCCCGAGCGGCTCAAGCGCATCCTGCTGCACCCCGAGCGGCCCGCGCAGCTGGTGATCGCCGGGAAGGCGCACCCGGCCGACGAGGGCGGCAAGAAGCTGATCCAGGAGATCGTCCGCTTCGCCGACGACCCCGAGGTCCGGCACCGGATCGTGTTCCTGCCGAACTACGACATCGCGATGGCGCAGCCGCTCTACCCGGGCTGCGACGTGTGGCTGAACAACCCGCTGCGCCCCTACGAGGCGTGCGGCACCTCCGGCATGAAGGCCGCGCTGAACGGCGGCCTGAACCTCTCGATCCTCGACGGCTGGTGGGACGAGTGGTACGACGGGAACAACGGCTGGGCGATCCCGTCCGCCGACGGCATCGACGACCCGGACCGTCGTGACGACATCGAGTCCGCCGCCCTCTACGACCTGATCGAGAACGAGGTCGCGCCGCGGTTCTACGACAACGACGCCGAGGGCGTGCCGGTGCGCTGGATCGAGATGGTGCGGCACACGCTGAAGTCCCTCGGCCCGAAGGTGCTCGCCGACCGCATGGTGCACGACTACGTCACCATGCTCTACGCGCCGGCCGCGGCCAGCTCCCGGACGCTCAACGGCGACTACCGGGGCGCGGCCGACCTGGCCGCCTGGAAGCAGCGGGTGCGTGCCGGCTGGTCGCAGGTCAGCGTCGACCACGTCGAGTCCAGCGGGGTGGCCGACGCCCCCGAGCTCGGCGACAGCGTGGACCTGCACGCGTTCGTGTCGCTGGGCGACCTCTCGCCCGACGACGTCGACGTGCAGGTGGTGCACGGCCGGATCGCCCACGAGGACGACCTCGTCGACACGCGGACCCAGTCCCTGTCGGTGGGCGAGACCTACGAGGCCGGCCGCTACCGGTTCGACGGCCGGCTCGCGCTGGCCACCACCGGCCCGTTCGGCTACACGCTGCGGGTGCTGCCGCGCAACGAGCACCTCGCCTCCCCGGCGGAGCTCGGCTGCGTCGCGCTGCCCGCGATCTGAGCAGTTCCACAGGGTATGCCGCGAAACCGGCACTCCCCGCGTCGTACGCCGCGAGGGGAGTGCCGGTTCCGTCAGGGAAGCACCGCCCTCGGCTCAGAGGGCGCGCAGCACGACCAGCGAGCGGGGCGCCAGGTCGATCGGGCCGCCGACCTCGACCCGCTCACCCACCGGGTGGCCCTCGTCGGTGCTGAGGACGACCTCGCCGGCGGTGACCCACTCGTTGACCGGCAGCACCGCCTTGCCCGGGTCCGCGTGGGCGTGGAACCACAGCAGGAACGACGAGTCGCGGAGCCGTTCCCCGCGGGGGCCCGGGGCGCGCAGCGGGTCGCCGGAGACGAACATGCCGAAGGTGTGCAGGGTCTCGTCGAACCAGTCGGCCTCGACCATCTCCCGGCCGTCCGGGTGCACCCAGGAGAGGTCCTTCGGCCCGCCGGCCACGGTCGGGCGCCCGGCCAGGTAGTGCCGCTGGCGCAGCGCCGGGTGCTCGCGCCGGAGCCGCAGCGCCGCCCGGGTGATCTCGTGGACGTCCAGCCAGGCGTCGTCGGGCCGCCAGTCGACCCACGAGATCTCGTTGTCCTGCACGTAGGCGTTGTTGTTGCCCCGCTGCGTGCGGCCCCGCTCGTCGCCGGCGGTGATCATCGGCACCCCGTTCGACAGGCACAGCGTCACCATCAGGTTCGCCGCCTGCCGGCGGCGCAGCGCCACGATCCTCGGGTCGTCGGTCTCGCCCTCGACCCCGCAGTTCCACGACCGGTTGTGGTCGGTGCCGTCGCGGTTGTCCTCGCCGTTGGCCTCGTTGTGCTTGTGGTCGTAGGAGACCAGGTCGCGCAACGTGAAGCCGTCGTGGGCGGTCACGAAGTTCACCGAGGCGTACGGCGAGCGGCCGTCGTCGGCGTACAGGTCGCTGGACCCGGACAGCCGGGAGGCGACGTCGCTGATGCCGCCGGAGCGGGCCCGCCAGAAGTCGCGGATGGTGTCGCGGTAGCGGTCGTTCCACTCCACCCACGGCGGCGGGAAGCCGCCGACCCGGTAGCCGTCCATGCTGGCGTCCCACGGCTCGGCGATCAGCTTCACGTCGCGCAGGACGGGGTCCTGGCTGATCGTGGTGAGGAAGGCGCTGTTCATGTCGATCTCGCGCCCGGTGCGGGTCAGCGCGGAGGTGAGGTCGAACCGGAAGCCGTCGACGTGCATCTCGGTGACCCAGTAGCGCAGTGAGTCCAGGATCAGCCGCAGAGCCGGTGGGTACGACGCCTGCACGGTGTTGCCGCACCCGGTGATGTCGAAGTAGCTGGCCTGGTCCTCGGTGTGCACGTAGTAGCCGAAGTCGTCCAGGCCGCGGAACGAGAGCGTCGGTCCCGCCGCGCCGCCCTCGGCGGTGTGGTTGTAGACCACGTCGAGGACGACCTCGAGACCGGCGGCGTGCAGCGCCTTCACCATGGACTTGAACTCCGCGACCTGCTGCCCGCGGTCGCCGCCGGCGCAGTAGCCGTTGTGCGGGGCGAAGAACGCCAGCGAGTTGTAGCCCCAGTAGTTGGTCAGGCCCTTGCGCATCAGCGCCGCCTCGGAGAAGAACTGGTGCACCGGGAGCAGCTCGACGGTGGTGACGCCGAGGTCCTTGAGGTAGTCGACGGCGGCGGGGGAGGCGAGCCCGGCGAAGGTGCCGCGCAGCTCCTCGGGCACGCGGTCGTGCAGCTTGGTGAACCCCTTGACGTGCAGCTCGTAGACGACGGTGTCGGTCCAGCTGGTGCGCGGGCGGGCGTCCTCGCCCCAGTCGAACTCGTCGTGCACGACCACGCCGCGGGCGACGTACGGCGCGGAGTCCCGGTCGTCACGCGTCAGCTGCCGTCGCCGCGCCGTCACCGGGTCGTCGGTGGGGCCGGGGTAGACGTAGCCGTAGAGCGCGTCGTCGGGTACGACGTCCCCGCTGACCGCACGCGCGTACGGGTCGAGCAGCAGCTTGGCCGGGTTGAACCGCCGACCGCGCTCGGGGTCCCACGGACCGTCGGCGCGGAACCCGTAGCGCTGTCCCCGCGGGACGCCGGGGACCGCCCCGTGCCAGATGCCCAGGGTGTGCTCGGTCAGCCGGAAGCGGCGCTCGGTCTCGCCGTCGGGCCCGTCGTCGAACAGGCACACGTCGACGGAGGTGGCCTCCGGTGCGTAGACCGCGAAGTTCGTCGCCTCCTCGTCCCAGGTCGCCCCGAGGGGTTCGTGGTGACCTGGCCAGACGGGGGGCGCATGTTCGTGGTCCACCCGCCCATTGTGACCGACGGTTGGTCGATATGGTCGGATGCGATCCGAGGTCCACCGGCAAGTGACGGGAGTGCAGCATGGGTGAGTTCGTCAGGCTCGAGGTCGAGGACGGTGTGGGGACGATCCGCATCGACCGACCGAAGATGAATGCGCTCAACGTCCAGGTCCAGGAGGAGATCCGCGCCGCGGCCGGCGAGGCCGCCGAGCGCGAGGACGTCCGAGCCGTGGTGGTCTACGGCGGCGAGAAGGTCTTCGCCGCCGGTGCCGACATCAAGGAGATGGCCGACATGTCCTACCCGGACATGGTGCGCCGCTCCGGCGGCCTCCAGTCGGCGTTCACCGCGGTGGCCCGGATCCCGAAGCCGGTGGTGGCCGCGGTGACCGGCTACGCCCTGGGCGGCGGCTGCGAGCTGGCGCTGTGCGCCGACGTACGGATCGCCGGGGAGAACGCCAAGCTCGGCCAGCCGGAGATCCTGCTCGGCATCATCCCCGGGGCCGGCGGCACCCAGCGGCTGAGCCGGCTGGTCGGCCCGGCCAAGGCCAAGGACCTGATCTTCACCGGTCGCCACGTCACCGCCGAGGAGGCCCTGCGGATGGGCCTGGTCGACAAGGTCGTGCCGGCCGAGTCGGTCTACGAGGAGGCGCTGGCCTGGGCCAGGCAGTTCACCGGCGCGGCGGCCTACGCACTGCGGGCGGCCAAGGAGGCGGTCGACCACGGGCTCGAGGTCGACCTCGACACCGGTCTGGAGATCGAGCGGGTGCAGTTCGCGGCCCTGTTCGCCACCGCGGACCGCTCCATCGGCATGCGGTCGTTCATGGAGAGCGGCCCGGGCAAGGCGGAGTTCGAGGGCCGTTGACCCGGCGGTTTCGGATGCGGTGCCGACCGGGTACGACGGGCAGGACCGGGTATGACCCCCGGCAGGCCCGGACGTGCGTCCGATACTGTGCCTGAACCTCGAGCAAGGAGGTCACGGTGACCGACACGAAGCAGCCTGCGGACGAGCCCGGGACCCCGCAGGAGTCGGAAGCGGCGTCGTCGCGACGCAGACGCCGCAAGACGTCGGGGGGCAACATGAAGGCCACCGCCAACGCGGCGCGGACGAAGGTCGCCTCCCTCGTCTGGCTCGTGGCGGTGATCTGTGCGCTGTTCCTGGCAGTGGGTGCCTTGATGGTGGCGCTCAACATGAACCAGGACAACTCCATCGTCGCCTTCGTCACCGACGTCGCGCACAAGCTCGACTTCGGCGACTTCAAGAAGTTCCACGGCAAGAACGCCGACGTCAAGGCGGCGCTGACGAACTGGGGGATCGCGGCGGTGATCTACCTGGTGATCGGCAAGGTCCTCGACCGGATCATCCGCCCGTGACCCCCGCCGAGCCGGGTCGGACCGCTTGCCGAACCGTGTGACCGAATCCACCACAGGGCCTGTTTCCTCGCTTGCTACGCGTGGGTAACCTCAGGTCCAACCGAGTGCACAGGAGGGGCCCTAACCGGGTCGAGAACGCCATGAACATTGTCGTGTGTGTGAAGTACGTGCCGGACGCCACCGCCGATCGGCACTTCGAGGACGACAACACCGTCGACCGCGTGGGCGTCGACGGTCTGCTGTCGGAGCTGGACGAGTACGCCGTCGAGCAGGCGCTCCAGGTCAAGGAGAAGCTGGGTGACGACACCGAGCTGACGGTGCTCAGCGTGGGTCCGGAGGACGCGACCGACGCGATCCGCAAGTCGCTGCAGATGGGCGCCGACAAGGGCGTGCACGTGGTCGACGACGCGATCGCCGGCTCGGACTCGCTGGCCACCTCGCTGATCCTGGCCGAGGCGATCAAGAAGATCGACCACGATCTCGTGGTCTGCGGGATGGCGTCGACCGATGCCGGCATGAGCGTCGTCCCGGCGATGCTGGCCGAGCGCCTCGGCGTGCCGCAGGTGACGATGGCCTCCGAGGTCGAGGTCGACGGCAAGAGCGTGAAGATCCGCCGCGACGGCGACACCGCCACCGAGACGATCGAGGGCGAGCTGCCGCTGGTGCTGAGCGTCACCGACCAGTCCGGTGAGGCCCGCTACCCCTCGTTCAAGGGGATCATGGCGGCGAAGAAGAAGCCGGTCGAGACCTGGTCCCTGTCGGACCTGGGCGTGGACGCCGGCCAGGTGGGCCTGTCGGCCGCCTGGACGCAGGTGGAGTCGACCGAGGCGCGTCCGCCGCGCACGCAGGGCGAGATCGTGACCGACGAGGACGGCTCGGGCGCCAAGGCGCTGGTGGAGTTCCTCGCCTCGAAGAAGTTCATCTGACCCCCGGCGACTGGAGAAGAGGAAACCCATGACTGAGATCCTGGTACTCGTCGACCACGTCGACGGTGCGGTGCGCAAGCCGACCCTGGAGATGCTGACGCTCGCGCGTCGGCTCGGTGAGCCGTCCGCGGTGTTCATCGGCGCCGATGCGTCGCCGGCGGCCGAGACTCTGAAGCAGTACGGCGCGGAGAAGATCTACGCCGTGAACGATGCCGACATCAAGGACTACCTGGTGGCCCCGAAGGCCGAGGTGCTCGCCCAGCTGGTCGAGAAGACCCAGCCGGCCGCGGTGCTGATCACCTCGTCCGCGGAGGGCAAGGAGATCGGTGCCCGGCTCGCGGTGAAGACCGACTCGGGCATCATCACCGACGCGGTCGACGTACAGGCCGGACCTGTCGCGACCCAGAGCGTGTTCGCGGGCAGCTACACGGTGACCGGCAAGGTCACCAAGGGCACCCCGATCATCACCGTCAAGCCGAACGCCGCCACCCCGGAGCAGTCCGACGGCGCCGGCACCGTGGAGGAGTTCGCAGCGACCGTCTCCGACGGCGCGAAGACCGCGCGGATCACCGCGAGCGAGCCGCGTCAGTCGACCGGTCGCCCGGAGCTGACCGAGGCCGCGATCGTGGTCTCCGGCGGTCGGGGCACCGGCGGCAACTTCGACCCGATCGAGGGTTTCGCCGACTCGCTCGGTGCCGCGGTCGGCGCCTCGCGTGCGGCCGTGGACTCCGGCTGGATGCCGCACAGCTTCCAGGTGGGCCAGACCGGCAAGACGGTCTCCCCGCAGCTGTACGTCGCGAACGGCATCTCCGGTGCGATCCAGCACCGGGCCGGCATGCAGACCTCGAAGACGATCGTCGCGGTCAACAAGGACGAGGAGGCGCCGATCTTCGAGCTCGTCGACTTCGGCGTCGTCGGCGACCTGCACACCGTGCTGCCCGCCGCGACCGAAGAGGTCAACCAGCGCAAGGGCTGATCCTCGGCACTCGGCTTGAGGGCCCTGCACCCGCACGGGTGCAGGGCCTTCACCGTTGCTGCTCGGGGCGGTTCCAGCCACTCCGGTGTGCGAGCGCGACCGCCTCGAGCTGTGAGGAGACGCCCAGCTTGGTGAGGACTCCCCGTACCTGACTGCGTACCGTGGCCTCGGACACCACCCACGCCTCGGCAATCTGGCTCACACAGCTTCCGTCAGCGAGAGCGAGGAGCACCTGCCGCTCCCGGTTCGTCAGCTGCTCGAAGGTCTGCCGGAGGGCATGCCTCTGCTGGCGTGCCAGCTTCATCTCACCGAGCAGCCGGTGCTTCTCGGATTCGGCCATGGTGGAGTCGCCTCTTGCTGCAGTGACCACCGCCCCCAGCAGGTGGTCGAAGGGCTCCGACTTGCTGACCACGCCCATGGCGCCGGCCTCGAGCGCCGTCACCGAGCCGGACCGGGTCAGCACAGCCGGTCAGGACGAGAACTCGCGCACCGGACTGGCGGAGCTGGGGTATCAGCGTTTCACCGTGGCCGATGTCCTCTCCGAGGTCGAGGTCGAGGATGACCAGGTCGGGACCGAACTCTTCGACGCTCCGCAGGAGTCGGAGACGGCTGTCCAGGTTGCCCAGCTCGACCAGGAACCCCTCTGCCCGCAGGGCAGTCTTGAGACTCTCGGCTATCAGGACGTGGTCCTCGACCATCAGCACGCGGACCGGGTCGTCGGAGGCGGCCGCGGTCACGAGGCCTCCACTGCCCGGAGGCCGCGGCCGGCCCCGACCCGCACCTGGCGCGGGGCCGGCGGCACGTCCACGCTCCCACGAGCGGTCGGCAGCGTGAGCAGGAAGAGGCAGCCATCCAGGTGGCCTACCAGTTCGAGGTCGCCACCTTGCTCTCGCATGACCTCACGCGCTGTGTGCAGCCCCAAGCCGCTTCCGCCGCTACCGGGCCCGCGAGCACCCCGGTCGAAGACGCTGGCGGCGAGCTCTGCGGGCATGCCGGGACCCTCGTCCTTGACGAGGATCCGGACCCGCTCCTTCTCCGGAACCGTGTGGATCCAGACGGCACTGCCGGGCGCGTGCACCTCAGCATTAACCAAGAGATTGGTCAGAGCTGTCGCGAGGCCGGAGATCGAACCCGAGACGTGACCATCCGTCCTGCCCAGGTGGACCTCCAGCCCCACCGCGCGGCGTGTGGTGACCACAGCCTCCAGGACGCTGATCACCTCGAAGTCGACGCGCTCGCCGACGACGGTGCCGTCAATCAGTCGCTCGAGATGACCGATCTCGGCCATCGCGGCGCAGCGGAGACGTTGGCTGGTGCCGCTGTCGAGCCGGCCGCCGTACGTCTCCAACGTGCGCAGGGCGGCCCGCAGTCCCGAAAGAGAGTTCTGCGCATCATGGTGCAGCTCCTGCCGCCATTCCTCGTGGCCGCTCACTTCGAGCTGAGCATCGAGGAGGCGGTGCTGAAGCATCTCCAGACGAGCCTGCTCCGCCCTCATCGTCTCGGCCAGGCCGCGCATCGCCGATACGGCTGCCAGCGCTGCGGCGGAGGCGGTGAGCGTGCTTGCCGAGAGCAGCCAGCCGAGGTCCCCGAAGGGAAGGCGGAAGATCTCTGCCATGCCCATGCCGAGTAGCACCGGGGACGTTCTGGCGGCCCAGGCCCGCCGGCGGACCGTCGCGGCAGCGACCACTGCGGCGCTGAGCCATGCCAACGCCAAGGACGCGACCATCACGTCATAGGCACCGCGGAGCCCGACCACGAGGGGGAGCAACGCCAGTTCTGCGGCGAACAGCGTCCAGAGCCCGCCGAGCACGACGACCAGTGGGATAAGCGAGGTCGACCTGGGGTGGGTTCTCCCCGCGGAGGCGTGAGCCCGTTGGAGCGACGTGAGCACGAGCGCCAAGGCGAGTGCGCTCGTGAACGAGCGGACTGAGGGAGCCAGGAGTGACAACGCGCCCCCGGATTCCAGCGCCCGGACCACAGTGCTGGATGGGAGCACCAGGCCGCCGACGACGAGAGTCGATAGCCCCACGAAGACGCGTTCGTTGTCTCGGGAGACGCGCGCTGCGGCGAGGCTCAACACTCCTGCGCCAAGGAAGAGCGCCGACGCCAGTGCTCGGAAGATGTCGATCAGGTGGACCGCGATCGCGAGGTGACTTAGCGCCGCGGGCACGACGAAACCGCAGACCAGTAGCAGGAGACCGGCGCGCGCAATTGCGCGCGCCGGATCTCGATCCGCGTTCCCCACCGAACCTGACGGCGACGCGTACGACTCTGAGTTGGGCCCCCCGACCATGGAACTACTTTGCGTCTATCCCCGCTTTCATGCCAGATACAAATGGTTTGTTGTGATAGTCCGATGTGACTATGGCCGTTTGTCGACGGCCGACCTCAACGACGCGGACGACGTGCTCGCCAGAGAAGGTTCGCTCCAACGCCCGTGAGGACCAGACCCGCCAGCAGCCACTGTGAGCCCGGGCCGCCGGCGTGGGGAAGAGCAGCTGACGCGCCGTGGTTGTCCCGCGGCCGGGCGGGGGGCTTGTCGGCGAACGCTTCCGTCCCCAGGACCGTGGGCCCGGGCCGGCTGGCTACCACCTGACCGGCCACGACGACGCGCAGCAGTGTCGCGTCGTGGATGGAGGCCGGGCCGTGCCCGTCGTTGACTGATGAGGCGTCTAGGCAAGCGCGGAGCGTGACGGTGCCGGACGTGATCACCGCTGCACGTCGTGCCCCTTCCTGGGCGCAAGGGCCGTCTGTCGAGTCCAGGGTCGTGAGCACATCGGTGGCGGGGGCCCTAGGATCGCCCGCGGCGTTGCCGGCCAAGACCACCTTGACCGGCTGGCCATCACACGTTGCCGCGTCGAAACCGTTCAGCTGCACACCATCGATCTCTGGCACCGTCCCCGCTTGGATGAAGTGGACGGTGACGAGTCCGTCGGCGGGCGTGCAGATCGTCCCGGTCGGCGTCGCGCCGGTGGCCGCGAAGGCGGGACTGCTGCAGCCCGGCGAGCCGGCGGCCAGCACTGCTACGACGAGAGCCACCCATCGGCGTCTCCCGTGCCGGTGTGGCGCGGCCGTCACACGCATAGGTTCACCAGCTTCCGCTCAGCAGTTTTCGATCCAGCTGCAGACTCACGGACCCCGCAGCGCCGAGCATCATCAATTTCGATGAAACGGCCGGTTGCGGAGCACGTTCCACAATTTTGGGGATGCCCGGCATGCCATGCGGCTTGCAGGGTGATGACCGCACCCGCAAAGCGCGGGTCGGTCAGCCTTGGGGGGCTGGCTTCTTCGCCGCGACGCGGGGGGCTCCGCGTCGAAGGAAGGACCAAGCAATGAACCGAATCATGAAGCGGATGGCGCTGCCCGTCGGAGCTGCCATCGTCCTCGGCAGCAGCGGCTTCGCCTTCATGGCAAGCAACACCGTGGGTACGACTTACGCCGGCGACGGCCAGGGCAAGATTGCCGGCTACACGCTGCAGGACTACAACTACCAGACCAGTTCGAACGACAGCGCTCCCGTCAAGGTCAGCGGGGTTCAGTTCCAGTTGAACGGCACCGCGGAACATGCAACCGCTTTCATCTGGGATGGAGCCAACTACGTTTCGTACGGGAGCTGCCTCAAGCGCGGTGCTAACTACCAGGGTGGATTTGACCAAACGCAGCCCACCGCCTACTGGGAGTGCCACGCCGGCGCAAGCCAGTGGGTGAAGGTCGAGGACGCTCAGTACCTCCGCATTGAAGCGAACAACTGAGCGGAAACCCGACGGGGCCATCGGCACTACAGTCGATGGCCCTGGCAGGTCAAGTGAGTCAGAAAGTGGTATCTCCTACATCCGCGGTATCCGCGCTACCGATGTCACGCCCGCAGTTTTCCGGGCCCCGGTCCCGTCGTCTGCGGATGGCGCTCTGGCTGATCGTTGCGGTGATAGCAATCGGCGCTGCTTGGGTCACGGTTATGCCGTCGGCGATTGGCGGGCCAGCCTCATATGTGGTCACTGACGGAACCAGCATGCTCCCCAAATTCACCGCTAATGGTCTCGTAGTCACTCGACGGCAAGGGGACTACCGCCTGGGCGAGGTCGTTGCATATCGCAACCGAGATCTCAATGCTGTTGTGATGCACCGGATCGTGGGTCGAGCGGGGAGGAGATATGTACTGAAAGGCGACAACAATGATTACGCGGACCGCTATCACCCCGTCGAGGCGGAGTTGGTGGGCAGGGAGTGGATCTATCTGCCCGGCGCGGGCCGCTACCTGCTCTGGCTCCGGAATCCGACCACGTTCGCAATCATCCTCGGCTTGATTGCAATGCTGAGCTTTCGAGCACCACGTCGAAACCGCCGAAGGAGACGGCACCATGCGAGCTAGGTTCGCCCGGCGATCACGCCGGCTGGCCCTCGGCGGGCTCCTCATGCTGCTCGCTCCTGTGGGAATCGCACACCTGGCGGAGAACTCGGTACCGATGACGCGTGCAGGGGTGAGTCAGCAGGTGGTCACGGTTCCGACTGGCCTGACCATTCTCAGCGGCAAGGTCAACGTTGCTCACGACGGCGAGTTTCAGTTCCAGACACTGAAGGCGCGGCTGGCTTTCGACGGAGGGCCCGTCTCGAACGAGACCCTCGACTTCTACATCGGCAGCACCAAGGTCTGCTCGGCCGTGACACAGGGCAGTGGCAAGGCCATCTGCAGCTCGGATCGTGCTTATCGCACCAGCGAGTTCGCCGGATTGGGCAGCGACCCACTGGCCTATCCGTACAAGGTGGTCTTCGCAGGTGACGGATCCCTCCAGGCAAGCACGGCCGTGGGCAGTGTTGAGAAGGAGACGGGGAGCGTATGACTTCGCCTTTTCGGTTAAGAGGACAAAGGCCGTCGGTGCCGAGAGGATCGAGCAGGCGACGCAACGGTCGTCCTGTGGGGGGAGAGCAGTGAAAAGCAACAAGGACCAGGCGCCGGCATTCACACGGCTGGAGACGCTGACAACGCTGATGGTGGTCGGCGTGCTCGCGCTTGCGCTGGGGCTTGTGGCCTTGGCGAAGCCGGCCGAGAAGTCGGCGAGCAAAAGCGTGCCCTACACGCAGTCGGGGAAGTTCGGATACTCCGCGAAGGCTCATGGGTCCTCGCTGTACGGGCCCAACGGCCTCTCAGCGGGACAGCCAATCCTGGTCGACAAGGTGGGTCCTGTCGCGGCCAGTTTCCGGTACAAGCTCATTGCGAAGGCCCCCGCCTCCGTGCACGGCACCGCGTCCATGGAGGCCAAGGTCAGTCTCTCGCAAGGCCTGAGCCGAACGTTCCCGGTCGCGGCCGAAGGAGTCCTTCAACGGACTGCAGGTTTCGATCGCCGGCAGCCTCCCCGTGGACGCGATCATGGACTACGTCCACCGCGCTCAGAACGCCTTCCAGGACGGAGGGATCGGTTCCGCGACCATCGTGCTCCGTCCTAAGATCAGCGTTCTCGGCTCCCTCGGTTCCCACGCGCTCAAGACGACGTACGCTCCCAAGCTGCCTTTCACGCTGAACGGCACGACGTTGGTCGTCGACCAAGGCAACTCCGATCCGACCTCGACGAGCGCTTCGGATCCGCTCAAGCCCAGCAAGAACGGCAAGCTCACTTACCGCGCCACCGCTCCGAACACGGTCTCGTTGCTGGTCCTCCACCCCTCCGTCACGCTGGCCCGGGAGATCGGTTTCGGGCTGGCCGGGTTGTGTCTTGTGCTGGGGTTGGTGCTCGCACGGCCGCTGCTGCGCTCGGGCAAGCAGAACGAGGCCGCTCGGATCCACGCCTTGTACGGCGCGCACCTCATCGAGGTTCGCGAGCTGTCGCTCAAGGACGGGCCGATCGCGGAAGTAGCAAGCATGGACGCGCTGGCCGATCTCGCCAAGAAGTACGAGTCGATGGTCATGCACATACGCCGGGACGACGGCGACGCGTACCTGCTGTGGGACAACGGGATGCTCTACCGATACCGGCCGGCCAGTCCGGAGCCGCCTGAGCTGGCGCCCTCCACGCAGAATGGCGCCGTGCTCACGAAGCCCTTGGTTGACAGAGTGAACGGCGTTTCGCGGCGGTAGGCCCCGCCACGACTCACAACGCCAGCACGTCGCCGTCCCAGCGACGCCGCAGCCAGCGGTCGTGGCTGGCGAGAACGACCGTGCCGGGGGAGCGCCGCAGCGCCTCCTCCAGCTCCTCGGCCAGCGTGAGCGAGATGTGGTTGGTGGGCTCGTCGAGCAGCAGCAGGTCCGGCTGTCGTGCGACGAGGATCGCCAGGGCGAGCCGGCGCTGCTGGCCGACGCTGAGCACGCCGACCGGCCGCGCGTGGTCGCGCGGGTGGAGCAGCCCCAGCTCCCGCAGCGGCGTGGCCCCGTCCGTCGTACCGGCGTAGACCTGCTGCACGGTCAGGTCCGGCCGGCGGAAGGACACGTCCTGCGGCAGGTGGCCGATGTTGCGGGCCGAGACCCGGACCGTGCCGGAGGAGGGCGCCAGTTCGCCGGCGAGCACCTTCAGCAGCGAGGACTTGCCGGAGCCGTTGGCGCCGGTGACCAGCAGCCGTCCGCCGGCGGGTACGTCGACCCGCGGCACGTCGAGCCGCCCGGCGACCACGATGTCGCGCGCGAAGACGGCCAGCCCCGACGACGAGCCGATGCCGGTGAGCGCCCCGCGGAAGGACAGCGGCTTCGGCGGCTTCGGGACCCGCTGGCGCTCCAGCACTGCGATGCGCCGCTCGGCGTCCCGCACCCGGCGGCTGACCGTGCGCGCGACGTTGGCGCCCTTGAACGAGTAGATGTACCTGTCGTTGTCGCGCGGCGGCTCGGTCGTGGGCGACGTCGCGGCTGCTGGTGCGGGCCTTGGCGCGCAGGTCGCTGAGCTCCTCCTGCTGGTCGGTGAACGCCCGCTCCCACCGTGCCCGCGCGTCCTTCTTGGCACGGAGGTAGGCGGAGTAGCCGCCGCTGAAGAGGTGGCCCCCGGACCCGTCGGTGCCGAAGTGGCTCTCGTCGAGGTCCGCGATCGAGGCGCACACGTGGTCGAGGAAGGTCCGGTCGTGGCTGGCCACGACCACCACGCCCGGCAGTCCGGCCAGGAAGTCCTCGACCAGGGACACCGCGGCGTCGTCGAGGTGGTTGGTCGGCTCGTCGAGGAGCACGCAACCGGGCCGGCGGGTCACCAGCGCGGCCAGCGCCAGCCGGCTGCGCTCACCGCCTGAGAGCGCCGCCACAGGGCGGGACCTGTCGAGTGCGCCAAGCCCGAGCCGGGCTGCGGCTTCCGCGGCGCGACGGTCGGCGTCCCAGGCGTCATGGAGCTGCGCCCACTCGAGGGTGTCGGCGTACTCCTCGGCGGCCTCGCGCTCCTCGAGCCTCGACGCCAGCGCCTCCAGCCGCGCGACCGCCGCGTGAAGCGGTGCCAGCACGGCCGACAGCACCTCGCCGACCGTGGCGGCCGGTCCGAAGTCGGGCTCCTGGCCGAGGAAGGCGAGGTCGTCCGGCCGCGTCACCGAGCCCGAGCCGGGGGCCTCCACACCGGCGAGCAGCCGCAGCAGCGTGGACTTGCCGGCGCCGTTCTCGCCGACCAGGCCGAGCGGCCGGCCCGGGTGGGCGAGCAGGTCGACGCCGTCGAGGACGACGCGGTCGCCGTACGACTTGATCAGGTCGCGGGCGACGAGGGCGACAGGAGAGGGGGATGAGACAGACATCAGCGACACCGATCGAGAACGAAGGTGCGCTCGCCGGGCGGGGCCGCAGGCGCGAGCGGGGCTGAGGTCAGTTCTTCATGTCGGGAGGAGCCTCGCGGACTCCTCCCGACATGGCAACCGAATTACCGGTCAGCGGGTGCGGCGCCCGCCGGAGGAGAACGACGCCGCGCTGTGCGGTCGCGAGGACGCGGTCCGGTCCGTCGACCGGCCGCCGCCGCGGCTGCTCCCCGCAGCGGCGCCGTTGCGCGCGGCGGGCTTCTGGGCGCCACCGCGCCGCCGCGAGCGGTTGCGGCCGCCACCGTTGCGGCCGCCGCCGTTGCGTGCGCTGCCACCGGCCGGCGCGCCGACCGCGGCGGCAACGGGAGAGACCGAGGCCTGCGCGAACGTCCGCTCACCCGGCGCGATCTGGGCCAGCAGCGGGTGGTCCACGGTGATCTTGGTGACCGTCGGCTTGATCCCGGCCTTCCGGGTGAGGGTGCGTACGTCGGACACCTGCGCGTCGAGCATCAGGGTGACGACCGTGCCCTCGGCACCCGCGCGGGCCGTGCGTCCGGAGCGGTGCAGGTACGCCTTGTGCTCCACCGGCGGGTCCGCGTGCACGACCAGGCTCACGTCGTCGACGTGGATGCCGCGCGCGGCGATGTCGGTGGCCACCAGCGTGCGGGCCGCGCCCGAGGAGAACGCGTCGAGGTTGCGGGTGCGGGCGTTCTGCGACAGGTTGCCGTGCAGCTCGACCGCGGGCACGCCCTTGGCGTTGAGCTGGCGGGCCAGCGCCTTCGCGCCGTGCTTCGTGCGGGTGAACACGACCGTGCGACCCGGGGCGGCGGCCAGGTCCACCAGCACGGGAAGCCGACCGTCCTTGGCCACGTGCAGCACGTGATGGGTCATCTGCGAGACCGGCGACTGCGCCGAGTCCACGCTGTGCGTCACCGGGTCGTGCAGGTAGCGCTTCACCAGCACGTCGACGCCGGCGTCCAGCGTCGCGGAGAACAGCAGCCGCTGGCCGTTGCGCGGGGTCTTGTCGAGCAGCCTGCGCACGCCCGGCAGGAAGCCGAGGTCGGCCATGTGGTCGGCCTCGTCGAGCACGGTCATCTCGACCGCGCCGAGGTCGGCGTGCCCGGAGCGGACGTGGTCCTCGAGGCGGCCGGGGCAGGCGATGACGATGTCGACGCCGGCGCGCAGCCGCTTGATCTGGGGGTTCGCACCGACCCCGCCGAAGATCGTCGTCGTGGTGAGCCCGCACGCCTCGGCGAGCGGGGCCAGCGTCGCCTGGATCTGCGTCGCGAGCTCACGGGTCGGCGCGAGCACCAGCCCGCGCGGACGGCCCGGGCGGGCCGGCGCAGGCCGCGAGGACAGCCGCGCCACCAAGGGCAGCGCGAACGCGTAGGTCTTGCCCGAGCCGGTGCGGCCCCGGCCGAGCACGTCGCGGCCGGCCAGCGAGTCGGGCAGCGTGGCGGCCTGGATCGGGAAGGGTTGGGTGATGCCGGCGTCGGCGAGGGCCTCGACGAGAACGTCGGGCAGTCCGAGGGCAGCAAAGGTCGTGGAACGGCTTTCAGCCATGAAGATGGGAAGACTCTCAGAGATAGGAGGGCGTCCTGCCCTGGGCGACAGCGGGGTCGCGGCGCACCCGAGCGGTGCGAGACTCGGCCTGAGGCAGAACTGGTCAGGCCGACAAGTCCAGTGTACGGGGTCGGGCGAAACACGACGAATCGCCTCCCGGGAGCGGGCCGGGCCTTCGCTTAGCGTTCGGCCATGAGGCTTCGTCGGTGGGTCAGTCGGTGGGTCCTGGGGCTGCTCGCGCTGCTCCTGCTGCCCGCGGTCCTCCTGACCTACGCACGCCTCGCGGAGCGCCGCGGCGCGGTGTGGGTGCACCTGGTCGGCCTCACGCCGTACGCCGTCCCCCTCTACCTCCTGGCGATGCTGGTCCTGGCGCTCGCCTGGTGGCGCAGCCACGGCAGGCTGCGACTGCTGGTCAAGGCGGTCACCGCCGCGTGCGCGGCCGCTCTCGCGCTGCACCTCTCCTGGGCGGCCCCCGCGTACGTCGGACCCGAGGCCGCCGCGGCGCGACGGGGCCCGACGCTGCGGGTGCTGACGGCCGACCTGTCGCGCGGACGCGCCGAGGCCGCGCCGCTGGTGGCCGCCGTGGTCGCCGATCGGGTCGACGTCCTCGTGCTCGAGGAGGTCACGCCGCGGGCGCTGAGCCGGCTGCGCGGGGCCGGGCTGGGGAGGGTGCTCCCGCACCGGGCCGGACACCCTGCCCCGCGGCGCGCCGGGACCCTGGTGCTGTCCCGGCTCCGGCTGGGAGCCGCGGCCCGGGTGGACACCCGCTACGGCGGCTACGCGGTCCCGGTGCACGTCGGGCGACGCACCGTCAGCGTCGTCGCCGCGCACGTCCGGCCGGCTCGCGGGGACGCCGCCGCCTGGACGGCCGACCTCAACGCCGTGCGCACCGCGGCGGTCCAGGCCCCCGAACCGGCGGTCGTCGTCGGCGACCTCGCCGCCACCCGCGACCATCTGCCCCTGCGCGACCTCGACGGCCGCGGGTTCCACGACGCCGCCACCCAGGCGCGGTCCGGGTGGCAGCCGACCTGGCCGGCGCACAGGTCCGTGCTCGGCGTCGACGTGCCCCCGCTGGTGGCACCGGACCACGTGCTCGTCGGCGACGGGCTCACGGCGACGCGCACGGAGACCCTCGACCTGCCTGGCAGCGACCACCGCGCGCTGCTGGTCGTCCTGACCCGGTGAGCGGCGACCCGGCATGCCGGGGTAGAGCGCGCCCGTCGGGCCGTCCGGGTGGCCTCGACGACGTGCGCTTGCGGGCGCGGCAGACTGGGGCCATGGACCTCGACCGTGCCCGCGACTTCGTCCGCGACCACCACCGCGCCGTGATGGCCACCCGGACCGCCGGCGGCGGGCTGCAGCAGAGCCCGGTGCTCGTCGCCGTCGACGACCGCGGACGGCTGCTGGTCAGCAGCCGGGAGACCGCCTTCAAGACCAGGAACGTACGGCGTGACCCGTGGATGCAGCTGTGCGTGCTGCCCGACGAGTTCTTCGGCGACTGGGTGCTCGTCGAGGGCGAGGCCGAGGTGCTCTCCCTGCCCGAGGCGATGGAGCCGCTCGTCGACTACTACCGCGCGGTGGCCGGCGAGCACGAGGACTGGGCGGAGTACCGCGCGGCGATGGAGCGCGACCGCCGGGTGCTGATCCGGCTCGACCCCCGGCGCGCGGGTCCGGACCGGCAGGGCTAGTGCAGTTGGGGGGTGCACACACCACGCCGTACCCTGGGAGGGCCATGAGCGACCCCGCCGTCTACCTCGACCACGCGGCCTCCACGCCGATGCGTGCCGAGGCGGTCGCGGCGATGACGGCCCAGCTCACCCAGGTCGGCAACGCCTCGTCGCTGCACGCGCCCGGCCGCGCCGCCCGACGGGTCGTCGAGGAGTCGCGCGAGACCATCGCGCAGGCGCTCAACGCCCGTCCCGGCGAGGTGGTGTTCACCTCCGGCGGCACCGAGTCGGACAACCTGGCGCTCAAGGGCCTCTTCTGGTCCCGGCGCGACGCCGACCCGCGCCGCACGCGCATCCTCTCGACCGGGGTCGAGCACCACGCGGTCCTCGACGCGCTGCACTGGCTCGCCGAGCACGAGCACGCCGACGTGGAGCTCCTCCCCGTCGACCGGCACGGCCGACTCGACCTCGACGCCCTGCGCGCCTCGCTCGCCCGGGATCCCGGCTCGGTGGCGCTGGTGTCGGTGATGTGGGCCAACAACGAGGTCGGCACCCTGCAGCCGGTCGCCGAGGTCGTCGAGCTCGCCCACGCCCACGACGTCCCCGTCCACACCGACGCGGTGCAGGCGGTCGGCCAGGTGCCGGTCGACTTCGCAGCCAGCGGCGTCGACGCGCTGACGCTGACCGCGCACAAGGTCGGCGGGCCGTACGGCGTCGGCGCGCTCGTCGTACGACGCGAGCTTGAGCTGACCCCGCTGCTGCACGGCGGCGGGCAGGAGCGCGACGTGCGCTCGGGCACCATCGACGTCCCGGCGATCGTGGGCTTCGCCACCGCCGTCGAGCTGGCCGTGAAGCACCAGGCCGAGGTCGCCGAGCGGCTCGCCGCGCTGCGCGACGACCTGGTCGCCGAGGTGAGCGCGCAGGTGCCCGACGCCGTGGTCAACGGCGACCCGGAGCACAAGCTGCCCGGCAACGCGCACCTGACCTTCCCCGGCTGCGAGGGCGACTCGCTGCTGATGCTGCTCGACGCGCGCGGGATCGCCTGCTCCACCGGGTCGGCCTGCTCGGCCGGCGTGCCGCAGCCGTCCCACGTGCTCCTGGCGATGGGCTGCGACGAGGAGCAGGCCCGCTCCTCGCTGCGCTTCACCCTCGGGCACACCAGTGGCCCCGCCGACGTGCGGGCGCTGTCGGAGGCCATCGCGCCGGTGGTCGAACGCGCCCGCGCCGCCGGGGTCGCCTCCGGGTTCTCCAAGCGGCTGGTGGGCTGAGCCGTGCGCGTGCTTGCCGCCATGTCCGGCGGCGTCGACTCGGCCGTGGCCGCGGCCCGGGCCGTCGACGCCGGCCACGAGGTCACCGGCGTCCACCTGGCGCTCTCGCGCAACCCGAAGTCCTACCGCACCGGCAGCCGGGGCTGCTGCACCATCGAGGACGCCGGCGACGCCCGCCGGGCCGCCGACGTGATCGGGATCCCCTTCTACGTCTGGGACATGAGCGACCGGTTCCACGAGGACGTGGTCGAGGACTTCATGAGCGAGTACGCCTCCGGCCGCACCCCGAACCCGTGCCTGCGCTGCAACGAGAAGATCAAGTTCGCCGCGGTGCTCGAGCGCGGGCTGGCCCTCGGCTTCGACGCCGTCGCCACCGGCCACTACGCGCGCCTGGCCACCGGCGAGGACGGTCTCGTCGAGCTGCACCGCGCGGTCGACGCGGCCAAGGACCAGTCCTACGTCCTGGGCGTGCTCGACCAGCAGCAGCTCGCGCACTCGCTGTTCCCGCTCGGCGGCTCCACCAAGCCGGAGGTGCGCGAGGAGGCGGCGCATCGCGGGCTCTCGGTGGCGCAGAAGCCCGACAGCCACGACATCTGCTTCATCTCCGACGGCGACACCTTCGGGTGGCTGCGCGAGCGGCTCGGGGCCGGCTCCGGCGAGATCGTCGACTCGGCCACCGGCGAGGTGCTCGGCAGCCACCAGGGCGCCTTCGGGTTCACCATCGGGCAGCGCAAGGGCCTGCGGGTCGGCAAGCCCGCCGCCGACGGCCGTCCCCGCTACGTGCTCGACATCGAGCCGGTCTCCGGCACCGTCACCGTGGGCCCGCGCGAGGAGCTGACCGTGGACCGGGTCGAGGGGATCAGGCCGCGCTGGTGCGGCACCGTCCCGACCGAGCCGCTGCACGGCACCGTGCAGCTGCGCGCGCACGGCGAGGAGCACCGGGCCGTGGTCACGGTGTCCGGCGACGACGTGCGCATCGAGCTGCGCGATCCCGCGCAGGGCATCGCACCGGGCCAGGCCGCGGTCGTGTACGACGGCTCCCGGGTCGTCGGCTCGTGCACGATCTCCGCGGCCCGACGTACCACGGCCGGCGCCCGGTGACCCGCGGCAGCGGCGTCGGGTCGATGCCCGGCGAGGACTTCCGCGAGGCGGTCAAGGTCGTGCGGGGGGAGTGCCCGGACCTGCCGTTCCTGCCCGAGCTGCCCGACCGCGGCGCGCCCGCCGACCTGACTGGCCGCGCGCTGGCCGTGGTGGCCGAGCTGGGGGCCGACCTCCAGCCGGCCGGCTGGAGGCTCACCGACGCCCCCGGCATCGACCACCGGCGGGCCCGCTCGCTGCTGGCCCAGGACCTCGACACCGTCGAGGAGGAGATGCAGGACTACGCCGGTCCGTTCAAGATCCAGGTCGCGGGGCCGTGGACGCTCGCGGCGACCGTCGAGAAGCCGCGCGGTGACCGGGTCCTCTCCGACCGCGGTGCGCGGCGCGAGCTCGCCCAGGCGCTGGCCGAGGGCCTGCGCTCCCACGTCGCCGACGTCCGTCGCCGCCTGCCCGGCGCCGAGCTCGTGGTGCAGGTCGACGAGCCCGCGCTGCCGGCCGTGCTCGCCGGTCGGGTGCCGACCGCCTCCGGGTTCCACCGGCACCGCTCGGTCGACGTCCCGCAGGCCTCGCCGGCTCTCGAGGAGGTGTTCGCGGCGGTGCGGGACGCCGGCGCCACCCCCGTGGCGCACTGCTGCGCCGCCGAGGTCCCCGTCGGCCTGCTCACCGGTGCCGGTGCGGCGGGCGTCTCGGTCGACCTGTCCGTGCTGGCCCTCGGGGCGTACGACGCGGTGGGCGAGGTGCTCGAGAGCGGGGGACTGCTTCTCGCCGGCGTGGTGCCGACCACGCGCGCGGCGACGGGGGAGCGGGAGCTCGCCGACCGGGTGCTCCGGTTCCTGGACATGCTCGGGTTCGACCCGGACAGCGCGGGCGCGTCGCTGGTGGTCACGCCCACCTGCGGGCTGGCCGGTGCCGACGCCGGGTGGGCCCGCCGGGCCCTGGAGCTGACGCGCGCCACCGCCGCGTCCCTGTAGCGCTCAGGCGCCGGCCGGGAGCAACGCCCGGGCCTGGTCGCGCGCGAACCGGTTCCACGCCGCGACGTGGCGCAGCATGTAGTGGCCGACCGGCCCCATGTCGTGGAACTCCGCCGACGCCGCCACCTGCTCGGCACGTCGTACGAATGCGCGGGTCTGGCGTGCGGAGGTGATCTTGTCGGTGCGGCCGTGCGCGGCGGCGAGACGCTTGCCGGCCAGTGCCAGGACCGGCTCGTCGGCCGGCAGCCACGGCGCCAGCGCCACCACTCCGGCGACGGTGGGGTCATCGGCGGCCGCGACCGCGGCCCGGGCGCCCATCGAGTGCCCGAGCAGGACGACCGGCACCTCGCCGTGCGCGTGCCGCACCTCCTCCAGCGCCCAGCGCACGTCGGGGACGGGGGAGGCGGCCGGGTCGTTCCACCCGCTCACGCCGTAGCGCAGCAGCCACACGGCGAGCCCCGTGCGCTGCAGGTCGCCGCCGATCTGGCCCATCATCCAGCGGGCGCGGCGCCAGGACGCGCTGCGGTCGCCCACCGGGCTGTGGCCGTGCGCCTTGCCGCCGTGCAACATCAGCACCAGGCCGTCCGGCGTGCCGGCGGGGTCGCGTCGCGTCAAGCAGGGTGCGGGCATGCCTCGATCCTCTCCGGTCGGTCCAACACCACCGGGTTCGCGCGCGGCGGGGGTGCGGATGGCTGTCGGCGCGGCACGGCAAGATGGCCCCATGAGCCGGAACAGCGACGGGATCCCCGAGTCCGCGGGCGCCGAGGTGTCCGCGGCCCCTCCGGAGGCCCGCGAGGAGCACCGGGAGAAGTCCGAGCAGGTCGAGGAGGCCCGCTGGCGCTACTACGTCCTCGACGCCCCGACGCTCTCCGACGCCGAGTTCGACACGCTGATGCGCCGCCTCGAGGAGCTCGAGGCGCAATGGCCGGACCTGCGCACCCCCGACTCGCCGACGCAGAAGGTCGGGGGAGCGGTGTCCACGGAGTTCACCGCGGTGGACCACCTCGAGCGGATGATGAGCCTGGACAACGCGTTCTCCCACGAGGAGCTCCAGGCATGGGCGGCGCGGATCAAGCGCGAGGAGGCGCCCGGCGCGGAGTTCCTCTGCGAGCTCAAGGTCGACGGGCTCGCGATCAGCCTGCTCTACGAGAACGGCCGGCTGGTGCGGGCCGCGACCCGCGGCGACGGGCGCACCGGCGAGGACGTCACCCACAACGTCCGCACGATCGACAACATCCCGCACCGGCTCGGGGGCAGCGACGAGCACCCGCTGCCCACCCAGGTCGAGGTCCGCGGCGAGGTGTTCCTGCCCGTCGAGGCCTTCGAGAAGCTCAACGAGTCGATGGTCGAGCAGGGCCGCGCGCCGTTCGCCAACCCGCGCAACGCGGCCGCCGGCTCGCTGCGGCAGAAGGACCCCCGGGTGACCGCGTCGCGGCCGCTGGCGATGGTCTGCCACGGCATCGGGGCGCGCGACGGCTTCGACCCGGACCGGCAGTCGGGGTCCTACGCGGTGCTGGCCGCCTGGGGCCTGCCGGTCAGCGACCGGGTCCGGGTGGTGCCGGACCTGCAGGGCGTCGAGGACTACATCGCCTACTACGGCGAGCACCGGCACGACGTCGAGCACGAGATCGACGGCGTGGTCGTCAAGGTCGACCAGGTGTCGCTGCAGCGGCGGCTCGGCTCGACCTCGCGCGCGCCCCGCTGGGCGATCGCCTACAAGTACCCTCCCGAGGAGGTCAACACCGAGCTGGTCGACATCCGGGTCAACGTCGGCCGCACCGGCCGGGTGACGCCGTACGGCGTGATGAAGCCGGTCCGGGTCTCCGGGTCCACCGTTGAGATGGCCACGCTGCACAACGCCTCCGAGGTCAGGCGCAAGGGCGTGCTGGTCGGCGACACCGTGGTGCTGCGCAAGGCCGGTGACGTGATCCCGGAGATCGTCGGGCCGGTGGTCGACCTGCGTGACGGGTCCGAGCACGAGTTCGTGATGCCCACCCACTGCCCCGCGTGCGGCACCGAGCTGCGCCCGGAGAAGGAGGGCGACGCCGACATCCGCTGCCCCAACCACCGCTCCTGCCCCGCGCAGCTGCGCGAGCGCCTGTTCCACGTCGCGGGCCGGGGAGCCTTCGACATCGAGGGCCTGGGCTACGAGGCGGCGGTCGCGCTGCTGGACGCCGGCGTGGTCGAGGACGAGGGCGACGTCTTCCGGCTGACCGCAGACGACCTGCTGAGGGCGCCGCTGTTCACGCGGGCACCGAAGAAGGGTGAAGGCGAGCAGCCGGTGCTCAACGCCAACGGCACCCGGCTGCTGGCCAACCTCGACGACGCCAGGCAGCGGCCGCTGTGGCGGGTGCTGGTCGCGCTGTCGATCCGGCACGTCGGCCCGACGGCGGCGCGGGCGCTGGCCACGGAGTTCGGCTCGCTGGAGCGAGTGGCCGACGCGTCGCTGGAGGACCTCGCCGCGGTCGAGGGTGTCGGGATGATCATCGCCGAGTCGCTGAAGGCCTGGTTCGACGGTCCCGAGTCGGGCTGGCACCGCGACATCGTCCGCAAGTGGCGCGAGGCCGGTGTCCGCATGGAGGACGAGGCCGATGCCGGCACGCCGCGGACGCTGGAGGGCCTGAGCATCGTCGTCACCGGCTCGCTGGACGAGTGGAGCCGCGACCAGGCCAAGGAGGCGATCCTCGTCCGCGGCGGCAAGGCGGCCTCCTCGGTGTCGAAGAAGACCGACTTCGTCGTGGTCGGCGACGCCCCCGGCTCGAAGTACGACAAGGCCGTCTCGTTGAAGGTCCCGGTCCTCGACGCGGCGGGGTTCGCGGTGCTGCTCGCGCAGGGCCCCGACGCCGCCAGGGAGGTGGCCCGGGTCCCCGAAGAATGAAGACCGACGGCTCGGGGTAACGCACGTCACTCTCCGATCCCCCGATGAGGAGGAAACGTGCGGACGCTGTTCGTCCATCCCAGCCCGTTGATGTACTCCGAGATCTTCCTGCGGCTCGAGCCGCTGGGCGTCGAGCGGGTGGCGCAGGCCGCGCGCCGGGCCGGTCACGACGTACGGGTGATGGACCTGCAGGTGTTCAGCCACGCCGACCTCTGGCGGGAGCTGGACAGGTGGCGCCCGGAGGCGATCGGGTTCGGGGTCAACTACCTGGCGAACATCCCCGAGGTGCTCGACCTCGCCCAGGAGATCAAGCGACGAATGCCCTCCTGCTTCGTGTTCCTCGGCGGGCACAGCGTCTCCTTCATCGCCAAGCACGTGCTGGCCGACTCCGGTGGCGCGATCGACGCAGTGGTCCGCGGCGAGGGCGAGGTGATCACCCCGATGCTGCTCGAGGCCTGCCGCGACGGCGAGCTGCACACGTTGCCCGGCGTGGTCACCGCGGAGGGCAGCGGCCCGGCCCCGTTGCTGATGGACCACCTCGACGACATCCCGCCCGCGCGGGACCTCATGCGCCGGCGACGCAAGTACTTCATCGGGGTGCTGGACCCGTGCGCCTCGATCGAGTTCACCCGGGGCTGCCCGTGGGACTGCTCGTTCTGCAGCGCCTGGACGTTCTACGGCCGCTCCTACCGCAAGGCCTCTCCGGAGGCGGCCGCGGAGGAGATGGCCCGTATCCAGGAGCCGAACGTCTTCGTCGTCGACGACGTGGCCTTCATCCGTCCCGAGCACGGCGACGGGATCGCGGCCGCGCTCGAGAAGCGCCGGATCAAGAAGCAGTACTACCTCGAGACCCGCGCGGACGTGCTGCTGCGCAACACCGAGGTCTTCGAGCGCTGGCGCCGGCTCGGGCTCAACTACATGTTCCTCGGCATGGAGGCGCTCGACGCCGAGGGCCTCGACCTGTTCCGCAAGCGGGTCAGCCCCGACGACAACATGCGGGCGCTGGAGGTGGCCCGCCGGCTCGGCGTGACCGTGGCCATCAACCTGATCGTCGACCCGCAGTGGACCGAGGAGCAGTTTCGGCTGATGCGCGAGTTCGCGCTGTCGGTCCCGGAGATCGTGCACCTGTCGGTGATGACGCCGTACCCGGGCACGGAGATCTGGCACACCCAGTCCCAGGAGCTGACCAGCAGGGACTACCGGCTCTTCGACATCCAGCACGCGGTGACCCCGACCCGGCTGCCGTTGGAGAAGTTCTACGAGGAGCTGGTCAAGACCCAGTCGGTGATCAACCGCAAGCACCTCGGCGTGGCCGCGCTGGCCAAGACCAGTCGGATCGTCGGCCGCCAGCTGCTGCACGGGCAGACCAACTTCGCCTCGATGCTGTGGCGGTTCAACAAGGTCTACAACCCGCGGCGGCAGCTGGCCGACCACCATCGGCCGGTGCGCTACGAGCTGCCCGTGCCCGAGCACCGTGACCTGGCGCCGCGTGACCGCACGCAGCTCTACATCCACCCGCGCAAGACCCGCGACTCGATGCGCGGCTGAGCGCGGCGGCTACAGCGCGTCGAGCATCTGCGCGGCCACGGTGACGTCGTGCAGCGCGCTCCGCATCGCCTGACGCAGCGCCGGTCCGA
This sequence comes from uncultured Actinomycetota bacterium, assembly GCA_963816325.1. GTDB lineage: Bacteria > Actinomycetota > Actinomycetes > Propionibacteriales > Nocardioidaceae > Nocardioides_B. The sequence continues at coordinate 326,972 of CAWFKC010000004.1, forward strand.
CCTCCGCGGGCGCGTGCCGGTGCACCAGCACGCCGTCGGCCCACTCCAGCGCGTCGGCGACGATCCGGCTGTCTCCGGTGACCAGCGCGCCGGCGACCGAGCCGACCAGGTGCGGCATCTGGTCGTCGAGCACGGCCAGCCAGGACTCGTCGTCCGTGCTCGTCGGAGTGCCGGCGACCCGGCCCAGGGTCTGGAACAGCAGGCGCTCGATCTCGTCGGCGAGGTTCTCGCGGTCGCCGAAGACCAGGTAGGCCTCCTCCGCGCCCGGGTGGGTCAGCGGCTCGGCGACGGCCACGGCCGTGGGCAGGCCGCGCACGACCGCTGCGGCCTCGGGGCCCGAGGTGGCGAAGCCGTTGGCGCCGAGGGCGGCGGCGCGCTTGCCGGCCGGGTCGAACGCCGCGCCGCCGACCACCACCGGGGTGCCGGTCTCGCGGACCGCCTCGATCTGGCTGCGGGCCAGCGGCAGGAACGTGCTGAGCGAGCAGCTGAGCAGCACCGCCCGGGCCCCGGTCTCGTGCACGTGGCGCACCAGGTGCTGGGCGGAGGAGTTCGCCCCAAGGTAGCTCACCGCGAGGCCGTCGGCGCGCAGGTGCTCGGCGACCATCAGTGCCGGTAGGGCGTGCCACTCCTGCTCCACGCAGGCGACCAGCACCAGCGGCGCGTCGGGCGGCGCGGCGGCCGCTGCCTCTCGCTCGACGGCGAGCATGTGGAGCGCCGACTCGCTGATCGCGGTGGCCACGTGCTCCTGCGCCACGCTCCAGCGGTCCTGCACCCACAGCTCGCCCACACGCAGCTGAGCAGGCGCGAGCACGTCGCGCATGATGCTCAGCAGGTCGTGCCCGTCGGCGCGCAGTCCGCGGATCAGCCCCAGCGCGTCGGCGCGCCGGCCGGACTCCAGCGCGCTCAGATAGGTGTCGAGCACCGTGTCCGCCCCCTTCTCGTGCCTGGTGTTGCCGTGTGCTGCTGCGGTGTCGCCCGCGTGGCCCGGGGCGCGCCCAGCCCGCTCACTCCCTATGTCGCCGCCTCCGCGCACTCTAACCGCAGCGCCGGCCCGCCCGGTCGGCCGCTCGGCGGGAGGTGGCGGTGGCAGCGGAACCATCGGCCGGGCCCGGCGGCAGCACGACGCCCGCGGCGCCTAGGATGAAGCACCGCCGAAGCATCCGTCGCGAGGAGCGAGCCCGCATGCCTGACATCACCCGTGAGGAGGTCGCGCACCTCGCCGACCTCGCGCGGATCGACCTGTCCGACGAGGAGCTGGACCGGCTGGCGCCCCAGCTCGACGTGATCCTCGACTCGGTGAAGTCGATCAGCGCGGTGGCCGCCGACGACGTGCCGCCCACCTCGCACGCGATCCCGCTGACCAACGTGTTCCGCGAGGACGTGGTCCGTCCCGGGCTCACCGCCGAGGAGGCGCTCTCCGGCGCCCCGGAGGTCGAGGAGCAGCGCTTCAGCGTGCCGCGGATCCTGGGCGAGGAGGCGTAAGCGTGAGCAGTGACCTGACCCGTCGTACCGCCGCGGAGCTCGCCGACGCGCTGGCCTCCGGCGCGACCAGCTCCGTGGAGCTGACCCAGGCGCACCTGGACCGCATCGCGGACGTGGACGGCCCCGTCCACGCGTTCCTGCACGTCGACGCCGCGGGCGCGCTGGCCTCGGCGCGGGCGGCCGACGAGCGCCGTGCCGACGGCGGCTCCGCCTCCGCCCTCGACGGCGTCCCGATCGCGGTCAAGGACGTGCTCACCACCCGGGGGCTGCCGACCACGTGTGGCTCGCGGATCCTCGAGGGCTGGGTGCCGCCCTACGACGCGACCGTGGTGGCCCGGCTGCGCGCGGCCGGCCTGCCGATCCTCGGCAAGACCAACATGGACGAGTTCGCGATGGGCTCCTCCACCGAGCACTCCGCCTACGGCCCGACCCGCAACCCGTGGGACCTGGACCGGATCCCCGGCGGCTCGGGTGGCGGCTCGGCGGCGGCGGTCGCGGCGTTCGAGGCGCCGCTGGCGATCGGCACCGACACCGGTGGGTCGATCCGCCAGCCCGGCGCGGTGACCGGCACGGTGGGTGTCAAGCCGACCTACGGCGGGGTGTCGCGCTACGGCCTCGTGGCGCTGGCGAACTCCCTGGACCAGGCCGGCCCGGTCACCCGCACCGTGCTCGACGCCGCGCTGCTGCACGAGGTGATCGGCGGGCACGACGAGCGAGACTCCACCTCGGTCGACCAACCGGTGCCCGACCTGGTCGGTGCGGCCCGCGCAGGGGCGACCGGCGACATGAAGGGCGTGCGGATCGGTGTCGTCAAGGAGCTGACCGGCGAGGGCTACCAGGCCGGCGTCCAGGCCCGTTTCGACGAGGCGGTGCAGCTGCTCGTGGAGGCGGGCGCCGAGGTCGTCGAGGTGTCCTGCCCGACGTTCGTGCACGCGCTCGCGACGTACTACCTGATCCTGCCGGCCGAGGCGTCCTCGAACCTCGCGAAGTTCGACGCGATGCGCTACGGCCTGCGGGTGCTGCCCGAGGGCGTCGACGCGCCGAGCGCCGAGGAGGTCATGCGGGCGACCCGCGACAAGGGCTTCGGCGACGAGGTCAAGCGCCGGATCATCCTGGGCACCTACGCGCTGTCCAGCGGCTACTACGACGCCTACTACGGCCAGGCGCAGAAGGTGCGCACGCTGATCACCCGCGACTTCACCGCCGCGTTCGAGCGCGCCGACGTGCTGGTCTCGCCCACCGCGCCGACCACGGCGTTCCGGCTGGGGGAGAAGCTCGACGACCCCCTCGCGATGTACCTCAACGACCTCGCGACGATCCCGGCCAACCTCGCCGGCGTGCCGGGGATCTCGGTGCCCAGCGGCCTGGCCGAGGAGGACGGCCTGCCGACCGGCTTCCAGGTGCTGGCGCCGGCGCTGGCCGACGACCGGGTCTACCGGGTGGGCGCCGCGCTCGAGGCGCTGCTGCACGACAAGTGGGGCGGTCCGCTCCTGGACCGGGCCCCCGCGCTGGCCGAGACCCAGGAGGCTGCCCGATGACCGCGACGACCGACGTCCTCTCCTACGACGAGGCGCTCGCTGCGTTCGACCCGGTGCTCGGGCTCGAGGTCCACGTCGAGCTCAACACCGCCTCGAAGATGTTCTGCGGCTGCCCGACCGAGTTCGGCGCCGAGCCCAACATCCAGGTCTGCCCGGTCTGCCTCGGCCTGCCCGGCGCGATGCCGGTGGTCAACGTCAAGGCGGTCGAGTCCGCGATCCGCATCGGCCTGGCGCTGAACTGCCGGATCGCCGAGTGGTGCCGGTTCGCGCGGAAGAACTACTTCTACCCGGACATGCCGAAGAACTTCCAGACCTCGCAGTACGACGAGCCCATCGCGTTCGACGGGTTCACCGAGGTGGAGGTGGACGGTGAGGTGTTCCGGGTGGACATCGAGCGCGCGCACATGGAGGAGGACACCGGCAAGTCGCTGCACGTCGGCGGTGCCACCGGCCGCATCCACGGCGCGGACCACTCGCTGGTCGACTACAACCGCGCGGGGATCCCGCTGATCGAGATCGTCACCAAGCCGATCACCGGCACCGGTGACAAGGCGCCGCTGGTGGCGCGGGCGTACGTCGCCCACCTGCGCGAGCTGCTGCTCGGGCTGGGGGTGTCCGACGTACGCATGGAGCAGGGCTCGCTTCGCTGCGACGTCAACCTGTCGCTGCGCCCGTCGCCGGACGCACCGCTGGGCACCCGCACCGAGACCAAGAACGTCAACTCGTTCCGGTCGGTGGAGCGCGCGGTGCGCTACGAGGTCGGCCGGCAGGCCGCCGTGCTGCAGTCCGGGGACAGCGTCACCCAGGAGACCCGGCACTGGCACGAGGACACCGGCATCACCACCTCGGGACGGGAGAAGTCCGACGCGGAGGACTACCGCTACTTCCCCGAGCCCGACCTGGTGCCGGTGGCGCCGGCGCGCGAGTGGGTCGAGCAGCTGCGAGCGGAGCTCCCGGAGCCGCCGAAGGAGCGCCGGGCGCGCCTGCAGCAGGCGTGGGGCTTCTCCGACCTGGAGATGCGCGACACCGTCGGGGCCGGGGCGCTCGAGCTGGTCGAGCGGACCATCGAGGCGGGCGCCGCCCCGCAGGCGGCGCGCAAGTGGTGGCTCTCGGAGATGGCGCGACGGGCCAACGAGCAGGGCGTCGAGCTCACCGAGCTGCCGATCACGCCCGAGGACGTGGCCCGGGTGCAGGCGCTGGTCGAGGCCGGCACGGTCAACGACAAGCTGGCCCGGCAGGTCTTCGACGGCGTGCTGGCCGGCGAGGGCGGTCCCGACGAGGTCGTCGCCAAGCGCGGCCTCGAGGTGGTCTCCGACGAGGGCGCGCTGTCGGCGGCGGTGGACAAGGCGATCGAGGCCAACCCCGACGTGGCGGCGAAGATCCGCGACGGCAAGGTCGCGGCCGCGGGCGCGCTGATCGGCGCGGTCATGAAGGAGATGCGCGGGCAGGCCGACGCCGGCCGGGTGCGCGAGCTGATCCTCGAGAAGCTGGCCTGAGCGCGCCGGCCGGGACGCTGCTGACCAGTGCCGCGCTTGTCCCCGCTGGTGGGTCCCGCTGTCAGGCCAGCAGGTCCGGGGTGATCTCGGCCAGCGAGGTCACGCCGCTCAGCGCCATGGTGAGGTCGAGCTCGGCCATCATGTGCTCCATGACCGCGCGGGCGCCGTCGGTGCCGGCCAGCGCGAGGCCGTAGACCCAGGGCCGGCCGACCATCACCGCACGCGCGCCGAGCGCCAGCGCCTTGAACGCGTCGGCGCCGCTGCGCACGCCGCTGTCGAACAGCACCGGCACGCGGTCCCCGACCTGCTCGACGACCTTCGGCAGCGCGTCGAGGGAGGCGACCGCGCCGTCGACCTGCCGGCCGCCGTGGTTGGAGACCACGATCCCGTCGACCCCGTGCTCGAGGGCCAGGGCGGCGTCGCGCGGGTCCTGCACGCCCTTGAGCAGGATCGGCAGGCTGGTGCGGGCGCGCAGGTACTCCAGGTCCCGCCAGGTCAGCGTCGAGCGCGAGAACACGTCGAGGAAGGTCTCGACCGCGGCACGCGGAAGCGGCGACCGCAGGTTCTCCCACAGACCGCCCGGGTAGTGGCGAGCCATCGACACCAGCGCCTTGACCGCGGCCAGGGTCGGCCGCGGCGTGGGCTCGGTGGCGGGCTGCTTCGCGCGCTCCTCGGTGAGCCGGCGGAACGCCTCGTCGCTGGTGTACTGCGCGATGCCCTCGGCCCGGGCGAACGGCAGGTAGCCCAGGTCGAGGTCCTGGGTGCGCCAGCCCAGCAGGTGGGTGTCGAGGGTGACCACGAGGGCGTCGCTGCCGATGTCCTCGGCCCGTCGTACGAACGAGTCGACGATGCGGTCGTCGTTGCTCCAGTAGAGCTGGTACCACCGCGGGGTGTCCCCGAGCGTGCGGGCGGTGTCCTCCATCGGGACCGAGCCCTGCGTGGAGAGCACCATCGGCAGGCCGAGCTCACGAGCGGCACGGGCGACGGCGTGCTCCGCGTCGCGGTGCGCCATCTCCAGGACGCCGATCGGGGCGTAGAGCAGCGGCGCGGGGAGGCGGCGGCCGAACAGCTCGACCGAGAGGTCGCGGCGCTCTACGTCGACGAACATGCGCGGCACGATCCGGTGCCGGTCGAAGGCCTCCAGGTTGGCGCGCACGGTGCGCTGCTGCCCCGCGCCGCCGGCGACGTACGACCACGCCTCGGGGCTCAGGTGGCGGCGTGCGGCGGCCTCCAGGGCCACGGGCTCGGTGGGTACGACGGGCCGGCGGCCGAACACGCCGTCCCGGTAGATCCGAGCCTGGATGGTGCGGCCCACGGCGGTGGCACCAGCCACCACACCGGCCATCACGTTGCTGTGCTCGGGGCTCTTGGTCTCGCTCATGCCGGACAGTCTGCGGCATCGCTGCTGCCCTCGGCGCCCTCGGCACGCGAGACGAGGTCGAGCAGGTGCCGGTGCACCTCGTCGGGTCGCTCGAGCTGGAGGAAGTGCGAGCCGGGAAGCAGGGCGTACTCGGCGCCGGGCATCCGCGTGGCGGCGGTCGCCATGTCCGCGGCCGAGGCGAGGATGTCGTACTTCCCGGCGACGAACGTCGCGGGCGCCGAGATCGCGCTGAGCGACACCCGGGGGTGCGCGGCCGCGGTCCGCGCGAGGTGCATGTACCAGTCGACCGGCGTCTTCAGGAACTCCCCGACCGCCCGGCGCACGTCGTCGGGCTCCGGGCCCGGCAGCATGAAGCCGCTGTGGGTCAGCGCGGTCGCCAGCCTCGGCCCGACCGGCAGGCGCGAGGTGACGGGGGTGATCGCCTTGCCGGCACGGCGCAGCGTGGAGGTCACCGCGAGGGCCAGCGGCCTGCGGACCGGGCGGGGGATCAGCAGCGGAGCGCCGAAGGACGAGAACGTCCCGCCCGGGACCCCGGCGACCGCGAAGAGCCCGCGCACCCGTTCCGGGTGGAGCACGGCGAGCTCGAAGGCGGTGTTCACCCCGATCGACCAGCCGGCCACCGTGCACGACGCGACGCCCGCGTGGTCGAGGACGGCGAGCGCGTCCTCGACGAACGCGTCCATGCCGACGCGCCGGTGGTCGGAGGGACGCTCGGAGCCGCCCACACCACGGTGGTTCCACGACAGCACCCGCACGCCGCAGTCGGGCCGTAGCAGCGCAGGCCAGGCGTAGGGGTTCGTGCCCAGACCGTTGCAGAGCAGGAGCGTGGGGCCTGCGACGTCGTTCGTCCACGCCCGCAGCCGGGTGCCGTCGGCGCTGGTGACGTCGAAGAAGCGCAGCGACAGTTCGGCATCTGCGGGCTGGTCGGACCGGTCGGCCGGGGGCGCAACGGCGGCGCGGGCGGGCGAGGACATGCCCCGATTTTGCCCGATTACCGCTCCGGCTTGGGCGGTTCGTGCCGGACGTCACGACTGTCGGGCAACCGACACAGCCCCCGGGCCCGTCCGCGGTCTGCCGGGGTCGCCTAGGGTCGTGCGGGTGAGCGACGACTCCCGCCTGGTGTGGCTGCCCTTCGACCCCGCCGAGCTCGGCGACCCTCCTCCCGGTCTGCGCTACGCCGTCCACGACCTCGACGACGACCCCCAGGTGCCCTCGTGGGTGGAGCAGGTCCGGTTCTACGTCCCGTCGTACACCTTCGGCGGCGATCCGAGCAGCCTGCTGGCGCAGATGCCCCGGCTCGAGGTCATCCAGACGCTGACCGCCGGGGTCGACCACATCCGCGCGCACGTGCCGGCCGGGATCACGCTCTGCAACGGCCGGGGCATCCACAACGCCTCGACCGCGGAGCTGGCGGTCGCGCTGACGCTCGCCTCGCTGCGCCGCATCCCGGCCTTCGTCGAGGCCCAGCGCGAGGGCCGATGGGCGAGGGGCTGGACGGAGTCGCTGGCCGACAAGACCGTGCTGATCCTCGGGTACGGCGACATCGGCGCTGCCGTGGAGGCCCGGCTGGCGCCCTTCGAGGTGGACGTGCTCCGCGTCGCTCGCCATGCCCGCGAGGGGGTGCACGCGCTCGCCGACCTGCCGGAGCTGCTGCCGCGTGCGGACGTGGTGATCGTGATCGTGCCGGCGACCGCGGAGACGCGAGGGCTGGTCGACGCGGAGTTCCTGTCCCGGATGCGGCCCGGCGCGCTGCTGGTCAACGTGGCGCGGGGCAGCGTGGTGGTCACCGACGACCTGCTGCAGGCCCTGGAGTCACACCAGGTCCGGGCGGCGCTCGACGTGACCGACCCCGAGCCGCTGCCGGCCGACCACCCCCTCTGGTCGGCCCCCGGCGTGCTGGTGACCCCGCACGTCGGTGGCGCCACCCCGGCGATGTGGCCGCGCGCCTACCGCCTGGTCCGCGAGCAGCTCGCGCGCTACGCCGAGGGCCGCCCGTTGCGCAACGTGATGTCGGGCGACTACTGAGCGCGCCGTTCTCGACCCGCTGCGTCAGGGGTCGTCACGAATAACCGGTGAAAGCCGGTAATGGCCTCCTCGCCCCCGGCGCGGGGTGTTGAATCCTCCCGGGGCGTCGAACCGCGACGCCGACCGTCCCCCGAGGACGACGCGATACGAGGGAGTTCCATTGCGCAAGATCACCAAGCTTGCTTCCGCGGCCGGCGCGGCAGCACTGATCGGTTCGTCCCTGGGCGCCCACGCCATCGCGGCCGACGCGTCCCAGAGCGGGACCTCGACGTCCGCCCCGCGGCTGGACCACGTCTTCGTCATCATGCTCGAGAACCACTCGCAGTCCAGCGTGATCGGCGACCCGAACGCGCCGTACATGAACCGGCTCGCCAAGCACTACCAGATGGCCGACCACTACTACGGCGTCACGCACCCGTCGATGCCCAACTACCTCGCCTCCATCGGCGGCAGCAACTTCGGTGTCCAGGACGACGAGGACGAGAACGTCGTCAACCTCGACCGGTCCAACCTGGTAGACCAGCTCGAGAACCACGACGTCAGGTGGGGCGCCTACCTGGAGGACCTGCCGGCGGACAAGCTCGCGCGCTTCGGCCCGGAGGGCACCGACAAGGACGGCAACGCCACGACCTTCCAGCTCTACGCCAAGAAGCACAACCCGTTCGTGCTGTTCAAGGACATCGTCCAGAACCCGAAGCGGATGGCCCACGTGAAGGACTACTCCAAGCTGGCCGCCGACCTGGAGAAGAAGAACGCCCCCGAGTTCGTGTGGATCAGCCCGAACCAGTGCCACGACATGCACGGCGGCGTGCCCACCGTCGACGGGCACCCGGAGACGCCGTGCCCCTACGGCAGCGCGACCGACCCGTCGCTCGACGCGTCGCTGAAGAAGAAGGCCGACCAGTTCGTGAAGCAGGCCGTCCACACGATCGTGCGGTCCTCGGCGTGGACCCGGCACTCGGCGATCGTCGTCGTCACCGACGAGAACGACTACACCGGCAACCCGGAGACCGGCGGCTGGGAGAGCGCGGACGGCTGCTGCGGCTCGCCTTACGTCGCGGCGCACGACCCGCGGATCAACAAGGACGGCCTGTGGCCCGGTGGCACCTACGGTGGCGGCCTGATCCCGGCGATCATCGTCTCGGCGCAGGGACCGAGGCACTTCGTCGACCACCGCGCGTACAACCACTACTCGCTGCTGCGCACGATCGAGGACAACTGGCACATGGCGCACCTGCGCAACGCCGGCAACACGCTCGACGGGGTCCGCTCCATGTGGAGCAGCTTCGTCGGCTGACCGGGCCTGACCGAGCACGAGTGGCCGGTGGCGCGAGCCACCGGCCACTCGCCGGCTCAGGCCTCGCCCTCCAGGCGGCGCAGCAGCTTCTCGACCACGGCGCGCTCGCCGTCGAAGTACTCCAGCCCCCAGTCCGCCACCAGCGACGGGTAGCGGAACGGCTCGCCGGGGGCGTCGCGCCCGACCAGCGACTCGCGCACCGCGGCGAGCCCGGCGCGCCGGTCGGCCAGCGCGACGAGGTAGTCCTGCAGGAGCCGTCGGGTCCGCTCCGGGGCCACCAGGTGGCCGATCAGCAACCGCAGGGCGACCGGGTGCTTCAGCGTCGGGAACTCCGCCGGCGCCGTCTCCAGCCAGGCGGCCAGCTCGCGCCGTCCCGCGGCGGTGATGGAGTACTTCGACGACCGCCGGTTCGGGCCGGCCTCCCGCGCGGCCACCAGGCCGCGGTCGGCCAACCGTCCCAGCTCGGTGTAGACCTGGCTCATCGCGGGGGAGACCCAGTAGAACCGCAGCGTCCGGTCGGCCCGCTGCTTGAGCTCGTAGCCGGTCAGGTCGTCCCCGAAGGTCAGCATCCCCAGCAGGGCGTACGACGTGGTCGGCAGGTCTTGACTCATGGTGCTCCCAGAGTAGGGTGCATTCCTATTAGGAACAATTGCCGACTCGGGACCGGCCTGCACAGGCTGGGCGGCGCTTCGAGGCGGAGGGGACCGCGATGGACCGGACCATGCTCATGATCGGCACCCGCAAGGGGCTGTTCACGGCGACCAGCGACGACGACCGCCGCACCTGGAGGGTCGAGGGGCCCGATGACATCCAGGGGGAGGTGCACGCCGTCGCCTTCGACAAGCGCAGCTCGCCGACGCGGCTGTTCATGGCCAGCCGCAGCTGGCACTGGGGGCCCCAGGTGCTGCGCTCCGACGACGGCGGCCGCACCTGGGACCGCAGCCCCGACGGCGCGGTCCGGTTCCCCGAGGACACCGGCCGCAGCTTGGAGGCGGTGTGGTCGATCGCGCCCTCGCCGGCGGACCCGGGCGTGGTGTGGGCGGGCACCGAGCCCTCGGCGCTGTTCCGCTCCACCGACCGCGGCGAGTCGTTCGAGATGGTCCGCCCGCTGTGGGACCACCCGCACCGCGAGCAGTGGGGCGCGGGGTTCGGCGGTCAGGCGATCCACACGCTGCTCCCGCACCCCACCGACCCGCAGCAGCTCACCGTCGCGATGTCGACCGGTGGGGTCTACCGCACGTTCGACGGCGGCGAGAGCTGGGCCCCGGCCAACCAGGGCATCAAGGCGGAGTTCTTCCCCGGCGAGATCCAGTTCCCGGAGTTCGGCCAGTGCGTGCACAAGGTGGCGCGCGACTCCCGCAACCCCGAGCGGCTCTACGCGCAGAACCACGGTGGCGTCTACCGCAGCGACGACGGCGGCGGCTCCTGGACCTCCATCGCCGACGGACTGCCCAGCGAGTTCGGCTTCCCGGTGGTGGCACACCCCGGCGAGGCGGACCGGATCTACCTGTTCCCGCTGCAGGCCGCCGAGGGCCGGTTCCCCATCGACGGACGCTGCCGGGTCTGGTCCTCGCGCGACGGCGGGCAGACCTGGGACGAGCTCGGCAAGGGCCTGCCCGAGGACGGGTTCTGGGCGGCGGTGTTGCGCGACGCGATGTGCGTCGACGACGCCGAGCCCGCCGGGGTCTACTTCGGCAGCCGCGACGGCACGGTCTTCGCGAGCAACGACGAGGGCCAGACCTGGCAGACGGTCGCCGAGCACCTGCCGGACGTCCTCTGCGTCCGCGCCGCCACCCTCTGACTCTGCCGAGGGGTCACCAACTACCCCACCTCACCAGCGTGTCGCGCACGTCGTGACCCCTCGGCCCGGCGCCGTCTCTCACCTGCCGATCCCCGCGCGGCCCGGGGAGCCGCGCAGCGTAGCATCCGGAGCATGCCCGAGAACCAGACGTCCGACCAGCCCGACCTCAAGCCCCGCAGCCGCGACGTGACCGACGGCCTCGAGCGCGCCGCGGCCCGCGGCATGCTCCGGGCGGTGGGCATGGGCGACGAGGACTTCGCCAAGCCGCAGATCGGCGTCGCCTCGTCGTGGAACGAGATCACGCCGTGCAACCTGTCGCTGGACCGGCTCGCGAAGGCGGTCAAGAACGGCGTGCACGCCGCCGGTGGCTACCCGCTGGAGTTCGGCACGATCTCGGTGTCCGACGGCATTTCGATGGGCCACGAGGGCATGCACTTCTCGCTGGTCTCGCGCGAGGTGATCGCCGACAGCGTGGAGACGGTGATGATGGCCGAGCGGCTCGACGGCTCGGTGCTGCTCGCCGGGTGCGACAAGTCCCTGCCCGGCATGCTGATGGCGGCCGCCCGCCTCGACCTCGCCTCGGTGTTCCTCTACGCCGGGTCCACCATGCCGGGCCAGGTGGACGGTCACGACGTGACCATCATCGACGCCTTCGAGGCGGTAGGGGCCTGCATCGCCGGCCGGATCAGCCGCGACGAGGTCGACCGCATCGAGCGGGCGATCTGTCCGGGCGAGGGCGCCTGCGGTGGCATGTACACCGCGAACACCATGGCCTCGGTCGCCGAGGCGATCGGCATGTCGCTGCCGGGCTCGGCCGCCCCGCCGGCCGTGGACCGGCGCCGCGACGGCTTCGCGCACCGCTCCGGCGAGGCGGTGGTCAACCTGCTCAGCAAGGGCATCACCGCCCGCCAGATCATGACCAAGGAGGCCTTCGAGAACGCCATCGCCGTGGTGATGGCGCTCGGCGGCTCGACCAACGCGGTCCTGCACCTGCTCGCGATCGCCCGCGAGGCCGAGGTCGACCTCACCCTCGACGACTTCAACCGGGTCGGCGAGAAGGTGCCGCACCTCGGTGACCTCAAGCCGTTCGGCCGCTTCGTGATGACCGACGTCGACAAGATCGGCGGCATCCCCGTAGTGATGAAGGCGCTGCTCGACGCCGGCCTGATGCACGGCGACTGCCTGACCGTCACCGGCAAGACGATGGCGGAGAACCTCGAGGAGCTCTCCCCGAAGGGCCTCGACGGCGAGGTGCTCCGCAAGCTGTCCGAGCCGATCCACAAGACCGGCGGCCTGACCATTCTCAAGGGCTCGCTGGCCCCCGACGGCGCGGTGGTGAAGTCGGCCGGCTTCGACGAGTCGGTCTTCGAGGGCACGGCGCGCGTCTTCGACGGCGAGCGCGCCGCGATGGACGCCCTCGAGCAGGGGCGGATCCAGGCAGGCGACGTCGTGGTGATCCGCTACGAGGGTCCCAAGGGCGGGCCGGGCATGCGCGAGATGCTCGCGATCACCGGTGCGATCAAGGGCGCCGGGCTCGGCAAGGACGTGCTGCTGCTCACCGACGGTCGCTTCTCCGGCGGTACGACGGGCCTCTGCGTCGGCCATGTCGCCCCCGAGGCCGTCGACGGCGGCCCGATCGCGTTCGTCCGCGACGGGGACCAGGTCCGCCTCGACGTGGCCAACAAGCGGCTCGACGTGGACATCGACGCCGACGAGCTGGCCGCCCGCAAGGACGGCTGGAGCCCCAACGCACCGAAGTACTCCCGAGGCGTCCTCGGCAAGTACGCCAAGGTGGTGCAGTCCGCCGCGCACGGCGCGGTCTGCGGCTGAGCCCGCGCCGGGCCCCGGCCGCGTCGAGGAGGCTCAGCCGGGGGACAGCCGGTGGAAGGCCAGGGTGTCGCCGCGCCGCAGGTCGCGTCGGCCGAACCTGGGCCCGCTCGAGCACGCGCCTGACGAACGTGCTCCACAGCCGGCTGCGGCTCTCCAAGGAGGTGCAGCTGAACATGTGGGTGCGCTACTGCCTCGCCGTGGTCGCCACCTCGGGCGGCGGTCGACGGCGTGCACATCCATACCCGCGTGGTGGCGTGAGGCGCCGAGGACCGGGTACGACGTGCTGCCCGCTGTTCGCACATCCCCTGGAGGAAGCCGATGCCCGGACCCGTGCGTCGTGGCCTGGTCGCCGGAGCCGTCGGCACCGCCACCCTCAACGCGGTCACCTACCTCGACATGACGCTGCGTGGGCGGGCGGGAAGCGAGGTTCCCGCCCGCACCGTGCACGCCCTCGCCCATCTGGCCGGCCGCCGGGTCCCCGGTCGCGGGCCGACCCGGGACGCCCGCGCGACGGCGCTCGGTGCCCTCGCGGGCACCAGCACCGGCCTCGCGACCGGCGTGACGGCCGCGCTGCTGCGGGCCGCCGGGTTCCGTGCGTCGCGGCCGGTCGGGGCTCTCGCGACCGCGGCGGCGTCGATGGCGCTGACCGACGCCGTACCCGCCCGCCTCGGGGTCACCGCCCCGGGTGCCTGGTCGCTCTCGGAGTGGGCCACCGACGCCGTCCCGCACCTCGCGTACGGCGTGAGCACCGCCACCGTCCTGCGCACGCTGGAGTCGCCGCAGGACCGCCGACCGCGGGCCCGAGCCTCTGCCGGGCTGCTCGCGCGCTCGGCGGCGCTCGGGCTGGCCAGCGGCTCCCGCAGCACCATGGGGATGGCCACCGTGGTCGGCCGGGTCCGGCCCTTCGGGCCCACCGGCGGCCACCGGCTCGGTGCCGCGCTGATGGCCGGTGAGCTGGTCGTAGACCTGCTGCCGGTCACCCCGAGCCGTCTCGAACGGCCCTCCCTGGGGGCCCGCCTGGCCGCCGGCGCGGCCGGTGGGACGGCCCTGGCCGAGGCCCGGGGCCAGCGTCCGCTGCTGCCGGCCCTCCTCGGTGCGGCGGGCGCCGCCACCGGCGCGTGGCTCGGTGCCGGCTGGCGCGAGGTAGCCACGCTGCCCGACTGGCAGGCCGCCCTGCTCGAGGACCTCGGGGCGCTTGCGCTGACCGCCGCCGCGGTGCGCGGGCTGGACCGCTGACCGGCCCCTCTGCCAGGATGTGGGACCGCCGTCTTGCGACATGAGACGCGTGGCACACTGGCTTGACGAGGGAGCGGCGGACCGGCGACGGTGGTGCCATGCGTTTGGACATTCTCGTACGCACGCGACGCGTCCGCTGAACCGGCACCCACCACCGCCGAGCAGCATCCGCGTCACCCCTCGCTTGCCCTTCGGGCCGAGGGGTTTTTTGTTGGCAGCAGCACCCCGAGGGACTCCTTCGGACCGAGAACGAGGAAGGCGAACATGAGCGAGCAGGGCGCGTCGGTCACCGGGGCCCAGAGTCTCATCCGGGCACTTGAGTCCGCGGGAGCCGAGAACGTATTCGGCATCCCCGGCGGCGCCATCCTCCCGGCCTACGACCCGCTGCTCGACTCGACCCGGATCCGCCACATCCTCGTCCGGCACGAGCAGGGTGCCGGCCACGCCGCCCAGGGCTACGCCGCGGCCACCGGCAAGGTGGGCGTGTGCATGGCCACCAGCGGCCCGGGCGCCACCAACCTGGTCACGCCCATCGCCGACGCCTACATGGACTCGGTCCCGATGGTCGCGGTCACCGGTCAGGTGGCCAGCTCGGCGATCGGCACCGACGCCTTCCAGGAGGCGGACATCCGCGGCATCACCATGCCGATCACCAAGCACAACTTCCTGGTCACCGACCCCGCCGAGATCCCGCGCACGATCGCCGAGGCGTTCCACATCGCCTCCACCGGTCGGCCGGGTCCGGTCCTCGTGGACGTCTCCAAGGACGCGATGCAGTCGCGGACCCGCTTCGAGTGGCCCACGGAGCTCAACCTGCCGGGCTACCGTCCGGTGACCCGCCCGCACGCGAAGCAGGTGCGGGAGGCCGCGCGGCTGATCCTCGAGTCCCGGCGGCCGGTGCTGTACGTCGGGGGCGGGGTGATCCGGGCCCGCGCGGCCAAGGAGCTGCGGGTGCTCGCCGAGGCCACCGGCATCCCCGTGGTCACCACGCTGATGGCCCGCGGCGCCTTCCCCGACAGCCACCCGCAGCACCTCGGCATGCCGGGCATGCACGGCACCGTCGCCGCGGTGGCGGGCCTGCAGCGCAGCGACCTGATCATCAGCCTCGGCGCCCGCTTCGACGACCGGGTCACCGGCAACCTCGACTCGTTCGCGCCGCACGCGAAGGTGATCCACGCCGACATCGACCCCGCCGAGATCGGCAAGAACCGGCACGCCGACGTGCCGATCGTGGGCGACGCCCGCGAGGTGATCGCGGACCTGGTCGTGGCCCTGCAGGCCGAGGCCGACGCCGGCAACCAGGGCGACTACGAGGCGTGGGTGCAGTTCCTGGCCGGGGTGAAGACGAAGTACCCGGTCGGCTACGAGCGCCCCGCCGACGGCTCGCTGGCGCCGCAGTACGTCATCGAGCGGCTCGGCAGGATCGCCGGCCCGGAGGCGGTGTACGTCGCGGGGGTGGGCCAGCACCAGATGTGGGCCACCCACTTCGTGCAGTACGAGCACCCGAACACCTGGATCAACTCCGGCGGCCTGGGCACCATGGGCTTCTCGGTGCCGGCGGCGATGGGAGCCAAGGTCGGCCGGCCGGACGCGACGGTGTGGTCCATCGACGGCGACGGCTGCTTCCAGATGACCAACCAGGAGCTGGCCACCTGCGCGATCGAGGGCATTCCGATCAAGGTCGCGATCATCAACAACGAGTCGCTCGGCATGGTGCGGCAGTGGCAGACGCTGTTCTACAACGAGCGCTACTCGAACACCGACCTGCAGCGCGGGTCGGCCGGGAAGCCGGGGGCCGAGCCCACCACCGTGCGGATCCCGGACTTCGTCAAGCTCGCCGACGCCTACGGCTGTGTGGGGCTCTCGTGCGACTCGCCGGACGACGTCGACGCCACCATCGACAAGGCGATGGAGATCAACGACGTGCCGGTGGTCGTGGACTTCCGGGTCCACCGGGACGCGATGGTGTGGCCGATGGTGGCCGCCGGCACCAGCAACGACGACATCAAGTTCGCGCGGGACATGGCGCCCGTGTTCGACGAGGACGACCTGTGAGCGAGGGCAAGGCGATGAGCAAGCACACCCTGTCGGTGCTGGTGGAGAACAAGCCCGGCGTGCTGGCCCGCATCGCCGGGCTGTTCAGCCGGCGCGGCTACAACATCGACTCCCTGGCGGTCGGTCCGACCGAGCACCCCGAGGTCTCCCGGATGACGATCGTGGTCAACGTCGAGGAGTCGCCGCTCGAGCAGGTCACCAAGCAGCTGAACAAGCTGGTCGAGGTGATCAAGATCGTCGAGCTGGACCAGGGCGCCTCGGTCAACCGCGAGCTGCTGCTGGTCAAGGTCAAGGCAGACGCCGCGACCCGCGGCCAGGTCCTCGAGGTCGTCCAGCTGTTCAAGGCCAAGGTCGTCGACGTGGCGACCGACGCGGTGACCATCCAGGTCGTCGGCAACCAGGACAAGCTCGAGGACTTCCTGCGGATCGTCGAGCCCTTCGGGGTCCGCGAGCTCGTCCAGTCCGGGATGGTGGCGATCGGCCGGGGGAGCAGGTCGATCACCGAGCGGACGCTGCGACCCGTCCCCGTCCCCGCACCTCCGGCGGCCAGCTGACCGCCGTACCCCCGCACACCCTCTGAAGAAGTCAACGAAAGAAGGAGAGCCCGACCGTGGCTGAGATGTTCTACGACGACGACGCCGACCTGTCCGTGATCCAGGCCCGCCACGTGGCGGTGCTGGGCTACGGAAGCCAGGGGCACGCGCACGCCCTGTCGCTGCGCGACTCCGGTGTCGACGTGCGCGTCGGCCTGCCCGAGGGCTCCAAGAGCCGCGCCAAGGCGGAGGCCGAGGGGCTGCGGGTGCTCACGCCCGCCGAGGCCTGCGAGGAGGCCGACCTGATCATGATCCTCGCGCCCGACCACGTGCAGCGGAAGCTGTACGCCGAGGCGGTGGAGCCGAACCTCGTCGACGGCGACGCGCTGTTCTTCAGCCACGGCTTCAACATCCGCTTCGGCTACATCACCCCGCCCGCCGGCGTCGACGTGGCGATGGTGGCCCCGAAGGGCCCGGGCCACCTGGTCCGTCGCGAGTACTCCGAGGGCCGCGGCGTCCCGGTGCTGGTCGCGGTCGAGAACGACGCCACCGGCAAGGCCTGGGATCTCGCGCTGTCCTACGCCAAGGCCATCGGCGGCCTGCGCGCCGGCGGCATCAAGACCACCTTCACCGAGGAGACCGAGACCGACCTGTTCGGCGAGCAGGCGGTGCTCTGCGGCGGCATGTCCGAGCTGGTGATGAAGGGCTTCGAGGTGCTCACCGAGGCCGGCTACCAGCCCGAGGTCGCCTACTTCGAGTGCCTGCACGAGCTGAAGCTGATCGTCGACCTGATGTACGAGGGCGGGATCGCCAAGCAGCGCTGGTCGGTGTCCGACACCGCGGAGTACGGCGACTACGTCTCCGGCCCGCGGGTCATCGACGACTCCGTGAAGAACCGCATGAAGGACGTCCTCGGCGACATCCAGAACGGCAAGTTCGCGCAGCGCTTCATCGACGACCAGGACGCCGGCGCGCCGGAGTTCAAGGAGCTGCGCGCGAAGGCCGAGCAGCACCCGATCGAGCAGACCGGCCGCGACCTGCGCAAGCTGATGAGCTGGGTGAAGTCCCACGACGCGGACTACGTGGAGGGCACCGCCTCCCGCGGCTGACCCGCCCGCAGAACAACAGGGTATGTCGCGAAACTGCCGCTCCCCTCGGTGAGCTCACCGAGGGGAGCGGCAGTTCTGCGTGGGAAGCGCCCGCCCCCCTGCCACCACCACCGCCACCACCGCCACCACCGCCACCACCGCCGGGGCCAGGTCGGGTAGAGTTCCAGGCGGGCACAGCGTCGTGCACGACCGTCTCCGGGTCCCGGAGAGCGGAGCCACCGAAGCCGACCGCACTCACACGAGGAACACTCCAGTGATCCAGCCCAGCACCCGGCGTGTCGTCCTCATCGCCGAAGAGCTCAGCCCGGCTACCGTCGACGAGCTCGGTCCCGACTTCGAGATCCGACACTGCAACGGTGCCGACCGTGCCGAGCTGCTGCCCGCTCTCGCCGACGTCGACGCGGTCCTGGTGCGCAGCGCGACGTGGATCGACGCGGAGGCGCTCGCGGCCGCGCCCCGGCTGAAGGTGGTGGCCCGCGCCGGTGTCGGGCTCGACAACGTCGACGTGCGGACCGCCACCCAGAACGGCGTGATGGTCGTCAACGCGCCCACCTCGAACATCGTCTCCGCCGCCGAGCTCGCGGTCGCGCTGCTGCTCGCCGCGGCCCGCCACGTCGCCCCGGCCAGCGCGACGCTGAAGGCCGGGGAGTGGCGGCGCGGCGGCTTCACCGGCCTCGAGCTGTTCGACAAGACCGTGGGCATCGTGGGGCTCGGCCGGGTCGGCGTGCTGGTCGCCCAGCGGCTCTCGGCGTTCGGCATGAAGGTGATCGCCTACGACCCCTACGTGCAGGCCGGACGGGCGGCGCAGATGGGGGTCCGGCTGGTCGGGTTCGACGAGCTGCTCGCCGAGTCGGACTTCATGTCCGTGCACCTGCCCCGGACCCCTGAGACGATCGGGCTGCTCGGCGAGGAGGAGCTGGCCAAGGTCAAGCCGCACCTGGTCCTGGTCAACGCCGCGCGGGGCGGGATCGTCGACGAGCACGCCCTCTACGTCGCACTGAAGGAGGGCCGTATCGCCGCCGCCGGCCTCGACGTGTTCGCGCAGGAGCCCTGCACCGACAGCCCGCTGCTCGAGTTCGACAACGTGGTGGCCACGCCGCACCTCGGCGCCTCCACGCACGAGGCCCAGGAGAAGGCGGGCATCGCCGTGGCCAAGTCGGTGCGGCTGGCGCTGTCCGGGGAGCTCGTGCCCGACGCGGTCAACGTGCAGGGTGGCGTGATCGCCGAGGACGTCCGCCCCGGCATCCCGCTGACCGAGAAGCTCGGCCGGATCTTCACCGCGCTGGCCGGAGAGGTGGTTCAGCAGCTCGACGTGGAGGTGCGCGGTGAGATCACCCAGTACGACGTACGCGTGCTCGAGCTCGCGGCGCTCAAGGGCGTCTTCTCCGACATCGTCGAGGAGGCGGTGTCCTACGTGAACGCACCGCTGCTGGCCGCCGAGCGGGGCGTCGCGGTGCGCCTGGTCACCGACCCGGACAGCCCCGACCACCGCAACCTGATCACGCTGCGCGGGACCCGTGCCGACGGGTCGCAGGTGTCGGTCTCGGGCACGCTGGTGGGGATGGCCCAGCGCGAGCGGCTGGTCGAGGTCGACGGCTACGAGCTCGACATCGAGCCGGCCGAGCACCTGGCCTTCTTCCGCTACCAGGACCGGCCGGGGATGGTCGGCACGGTGGGCCGGATCATCGGCGACGCCGAGGTCAACATCGCCGGCATGCAGGTGGCCCGCGACAGCAAGGGCGGACGCGCGCTGGTCGCGCTGTCGGTGGACTCGGTCATCCCCTCCTCGGTGCTCGACGAGATCGAGCAGTCGATGGACGCCTCCGTGGTGCGTGCGGTCGACCTGCGGATGTGACTAGTCAGATCGGACCGGCGATCCGACCGATCGGCCCGATTCCTTCGATTGGGCGGAAATCTGCGGTCGTCTCGGCAACGATCTGGGTCATGGGAGGCCGGGGCCGAGAGGCGCCCGGACCAGAAGTTCACAGACCGACGACCTGTCCGTGGGGGGCTCCATGACAGACGTGATGATGCCGGACACCGACTGCGTGTGCCCGCCGTGGTGCCTGCACGAGGGTGACACACGCGCGCACGCGCACGTCAGCGCTGACGTGACCGCGGAGCGGCAGGGCCTCACGGCCCGGTTGGTGCAGACCGAGGCCGACACCGGTCCCCAGGTCATGGTCAACGGCCGCGGCGCGGGCCTCGACGAGCTGGGCCAGTTCCTGCGCGGCCTGCAGCGGCTTCTCGACGAGGCGCGGCTGGCGCCGGCCGGGACCGGACCCGTCGACGACCTCGTGGCGCGGGCGGGAGTGCGACTCTCCGAGGTGGCGCGGGCCGCGGGCCTCGAGGTGTCGTGGGTGCGCGCCCAGCACGCCGGCCGCCAGGTGCTGACCGTCGCGGAGTACCGCCGCCTGGCGCAGACCGCGGCGTCCCTGGCCGAGACGTCCCTGGCCGGCTGAGCTGAGCCCCGCTCACGCCACCAGCGGGGTCCGCGGCCCGCGCACCGACCGGTGCCGGCGGGCCTCGTCCCAGGCCACCGCGAGCCGCTCGACTGCGCGAGCGAGCTCGTCGGGGCGACGGGTGTAGGGCAGCCGCAGGAACCGCTCCAGCCCGCCCTCGGGGGCGAAAGCGGGCCCGGCGGCCAGCCGTACGCCGTGCCGCTCGGCGGCAACCACCAGCGCCGAGGAAAGGGCCTCCGGCAGCTCGCACCACAGCGCCTGCCCGCCGACGGGCACCCGGAACCGCCACGAGGGGAGTCGTTCCCGGAGCGCGTCGACCAGGGTGTCGCGCGAGCGGCGCAGCACCTCGCGGCGCTCGGCCAGGATCTCGGTGCGCCGGTGCATCAGCTCGGTCAGGACCAGCTGCTCGAGCACCGGGGCGCCGAGGTCGACCCCGAGGCGGGCGCCGACCAGCGCGCCGACGCGGTCGAGCGGCGCGCGCAGCCACCCGATCCGCAGCCCGCCCCAGAACGCCTTGCTGGCGCTGCCCACCGTGAGGGTGCCGGGGGCGTGGGCCGCGAACGGCAGGGGCATCGTCACGTCCTCCAGGGCCATCTCCGCCAGCGTCTCGTCGACGACCGCGGTGGTGCGTGCCCGGGCGAGCGCGTGGCCCACACGCGCGCGCTGGTCCTCATCCATCAGCGCGCCGGTGGGGTTGTGGAAGTCGGGCACGAGGTACGCCGCCCGTGGCGAGACCTGGCGCAGCGCCGCGGCCACGGCCGCGACGTCCCAGCCGGCGGGGTCCACGCCCACGCCGACGAGGCGGGCGCCGGTCCCGCGCAGCGCGGCGATCGCGTTGGGGTAGGTCGGGCTCTCGACGAGGATCCGGTCGCCGACGCCGGCCAGTGCCCGCCCGGCGACGGCCACCGCACTGAGCGCCCCGGAGGTGACCACCACCTGCTCGGGGGAGGTGGGCAGGCCGCGCTCGGTGTAGCGCGCCGCGATCGACTCGCGCAGCACCGGCAGGCCGGAGGGGAAGTAGCCGATCCCGGCCAGGTAGGCCGGCAGCTGCTCCACCGCGCGCTCGTAGGCCGCGGCCGTCCCCGCCGGAGCCGCCGGCGCGGCGATCGTGAGGTCCACCTCGGCGGGGGCGGTGGCGGAGGGGTGGGAGGGCTGGGCGTCGGGCACGCCGGGGGAGAGCAGGTGGTCCGCGGTGACTCCGGGGGGACCGGGCAGCCGTGCCACGCTGCCCGAGCCGCGGCGGGAGTCGAGGTAGCCGCGTTCGCGCAGCAACGCATACGCGCGGGCGACCGTGGTGCGTGAGACTCCGAGTGTCGCGGTGAGCTCGCGCTCGCTCGGCAGCCGGGTGCCCGCCGCGATCCGCCCGTCGGAGACCAGGAGCCGCAGGCCGTCGGCGAGCCCGAGGTAGGCCGGGCTGCGCTCCAGCGCGGAGCCGAGCAGGGTGGCCACCCGGGCGGCGGAGGCGGACCGGTTCATGCAGGCCACTTTCCCACAACTGGCTATTCAGAACCAGGCCAGTTGTCGCAAGACTGATCGGCATGCGCGCATCCGTGGCCGACCGTCGCCTCGCCGTCCTCTCCCCGCTCGAGCAGCTGCGCGCCGGCCGCCGCCCCCGCCGGCTCGCCCAGCTGCTGCTCGGGCTGGTCGCCTACGGCGTCTCGATGGCCCTGATGGTCCGCAGTGCCCTGGGCCTCGATCCGTGGGACGTGTTCCACGCCGGCGTCGCCCGGCACCTGCCCCTGTCCTTCGGCCAGGTGGTGATCGCCACGGGGGCGGTGGTGCTGCTGCTGTGGGTGCCACTGCGCCAGCCGCCCGGCCTCGGCACGGTGCTCAACGCCCTCGTGATCGGCCTGGTCACCGACGCCGCGCTGTCGGTGCTCGCGACGCCCGCGCCGTTGCTCGGCCGGGTCGGGCTGCTGGTCGGCGGAGTGATGCTCAACGCGCTGGCGACCGCGCTCTACCTCGGCTCGCAGTTCGGGGCCGGACCGCGGGACGGGCTGATGACCGGCGTGGTGCGTCGTTCCGGCTGGTCGGTCGGGCGGGTACGCACCGGCATCGAGGTCGGCGTGCTGGCGGTCGGCTGGGCGTTGGGCGGTGCGGTGGGGCTGGGCACCGTGCTCTACGCATTGAGCATCGGGCCGCTCGTGCACGTGCTGCTGCCGCGGTTCGTCGTACCCCTGCCGGGGCCGGTCGCCGCTCAGCGCTTGCTGGCCAGCAGCACCGACGCGTCCGAGGCCACCATGACCTCCACGGTGGTGAACCGCTCGTCGGTCAGCCACTGCTCACGGAGCACGTCGACCCTGCCCTCGTAGACCGGCGGCCACGAGGCGCACGGGGTGAAGTCATCCAGGACCACGATGCCGCCGGGCTCGACGAGGTCGACGATCGAGTCCGCGCCGCTGTCCTTGGGCTCGCGGGCGTCGAGGAACAGCAGTGAGAACGGGCCCTTGTCGCGCAGCGTGGACCAGTCGGCAGCGACCACCTCGACCTGCGCGTCACCGGCGAAGATGTCGCCGGCGGCCTCGGCCAGCTTGGGGTCGAGCTCGGCGGTGACGATGCGGGCGCCGGCGCGCATCCCGCTGCGCAGCCACGCGGTCCCCACTCCGCAGCCGGTGCCGAACTCCGCCAGCGTGCCCTGTCGGCTCGCCGCCAGGCTGGCCAGCAGACGACCGGTCTCGTTGCGGCAGAAGGACACGTAGCCCCGCTGCCGGGACGCGTGGAACGCCCGCGACACGACGCCGGGCAGCTCGGGGGGTGCGCTCATCTCCCGAGTGTCTCAAAACCGACCCAAGCATCCAGGCCGCGAGACGTCGTCTCACATGGTGGAAAGAGTGGCATCAACGGGTCCGCCCCGGGCACCGGCTTGCTAGCCTGGCGCGCATCATGCGGAAGTTCTTCGTACTTATCAGCCGCCGCGGCGAGGCCTCTTAGGTAAGGCCACCTCGCCGCGGAGTTCGGCGTTTCCGGCTTTACGAAGAACCTCCGCAGCGAGACTGAAGCAGCAACCGCAGCTCTTTGGGGATCCCCTCCGGCACCGCGCAACCCGCGGCCGAGGATCACGTCTCACTCGCTTGCAGCGGAGCCGGCTCTCGGCTCGGACCCCACCGGGTCCCGACCGCAGCATCTGACCTGACACCCCGGATCGCCTCGATCCAGATCTTCCACGGAGCAACCTGATGTACGACATGTATCCCGAGTGGGGCCCGGCCCGACACCGCGACGACCAGGACCGTGACGCGCTGCAGTCGGTGCAGCACGGACTCGACCTCCGAGACAACGGCGGACAACGGCCCGACGACAACTAGAGTCCCGCCCCATGACGCAGACTCTCAAGCTCGCCGTGATCCCCGGCGACGGCATCGGCCCGGAAGTCACCGACGAGGCACTGAAGGTGCTCGAGGCGGCGGCGCCGGCCGACGTGAAGTTCGAGGCCACCCGCTACGACCTGGGCGCCGACCGCTACCTGCGGACCGGGGAGGTGCTGCCGGACTCGGTGCTCGCCGAGGTCAAGCAGCACGACGCGATCCTGCTGGGCGCGGTCGGCGGCCGGCCGGGTGACCCGAACCTGCCGCCGGGGATCCTCGAGCGAGGTCTGCTGCTCAAGCTGCGCTTCGAGCTCGACCACTACGTCAACCTGCGCCCGTCGCGGATCTTCCCCGGCGCGGTCTCGCCGCTCCGCCCGGAAGTGACGCAGGCCGGCGAGGTCGACTTCGTCGTCGTCCGGGAGGGCACCGAGGGCCCGTACGTCGGGAACGGCGGCGCACTGCGGGTGGGCACGCCAGCGGAGATCGCCACCGAGGTCAGCGTGAACACCGCCTTCGGCGTGGAGCGGGTGGTGCGCGACGCCTTCGCGCGCGCCCAGAGGCGCCCCCGCAAGAAGCTCACCCTGGTGCACAAGACCAACGTGCTCGTGCATGCCGGCGCGGTCTGGTCGCGCCTGGTGGGCGAGGTGGCCGAGGAGTACCCCGACGTCACCGTCGACTACCTGCACGTGGACGCCGCGACGATCTTCTTGACCACCGACCCGTCGCGATTCGACGTGATCGTCACCGACAACCTCTTCGGCGACATCCTCACCGACCTCGCGGCTGCGGTCACCGGCGGCATCGGCCTGGCCGCGAGCGGCAACGTCAACCCGGACCGCACGTTCCCCAGCATGTTCGAGCCGGTGCACGGCTCGGCGCCCGACATCGCCGGCCAGCAGAAGGCCGACCCGACCGCGGCGATCCTGTCCGCCGGGATGCTGCTGGACCACCTCGGACTCGAGACCGCGGCTCGCGCGGTCGAGCGCGCGGTGGTCGAGGACCTCGCCGCGCGCGAGGCCGGCACCACCCGCCGCACCTCCGAGGTGGGCGACGCGGTCGCCGCACGGATCGCGCGGTAACCTGCGACCCATGGACAGCTCGCTGGAGATCTCACTCACGCCCGCAGCTTCTCCGGTCAGCGACGAGCGGCTGGCGGAGATCCTTGTCGAGCCCGGCTTCGGGCAGCACTTCACCGACCACATGCTCACCGTCGAGTGGACGCCCGAGCGGGGCTGGCACGACGCGCGCATCACGCCGTACGGCCCGATCTCGGTGGACCCGGCAACCGCGGTGCTGCACTACGCGCAGGAGATCTTCGAGGGCCTCAAGGCCTACCGGCACCCGGACGGCTCCATCTGGACCTTCCGCCCGGAGGCCAACGCCGAGCGCATGATCCGTTCCGCACGTCGCCTCGCGCTGCCCGAGCTGCCGGTGCCCGACTTCGTGGCCTCGGTCGACGCGCTGGTGAAGGAGGACCAGCGCTGGGTGCCCGACGCGGCGGGGGAGAAGAGCCTCTACGTCCGCCCGTTCATGTTCGCCTCGGAGACCTTCCTCGGCGTGCGCCCGTCCAAGCACGTGACCTACATGGTGATCTGCTCCCCGGCCGGCGCCTACTTCTCCAAGGGCGTGAAGCCGGTGACCATCTGGCTGAGCGAGGAGTACGCCCGGGCCGGCGTCGGCGGCACCGGCGCGGCGAAGACCGGTGGCAACTACGCCAGCTCGCTGGTGGCCCAGCAGGAGGCCGTCGAGAACGGGTGCGACCAGGTGGTCTTCCTCGACACCGTCGACCGCAAGTGGGTCGAGGAGCTCGGCGGGATGAACCTCTACTTCGTGATGGACGACGGCAGCGTGGTCACCCCCGCGCTGTCCGGGAGCATCCTCGAGGGCATCACCCGCGCCTCGATCATCGAGTTGTGCGGCAAGCTCGGCCACCAGGTCGAGGAGCGCAGGTTCTCCATCGACGAGTGGCGCGAGGGCGTCGCGTCGGGGCGGATCACCGAGGTCTTCGCCTGCGGCACCGCGGCCGTGGTCACCCCGGTCGGCACGCTGAAGTGGCGCGGCGGCGAGGTGGGCAACGACGAGGAGACGGGCCCGCTGACCCTCGAGATCCGCCAGGCGCTGGTCGACATCCAGTACGGCCGCGCGGAGGACTCCTTCGGCTGGCTGCACCGGGTGGTCTGACCGGACAGGTACCGTGGGACGGTGCGCGCCACCCCGCCCCGTCCCACCGACCTCCGGGTCGGCGACTACCGTCTGCTCGCCAAGATCGGCGAGGGCGGCATGGGGGTCGTGCACCTCGCGCAGCGGCCCCACGGAGCCCGCGTCGCGCTGAAGGTGCTGCGCCCGCACGTCGTCGGCGACGACGAGGCGCGCGCCCGGCTCGCCCGGGAGGTCGCCTCGCTGCGGCGGGTCCGCAGCCCGCGGGTCGCCGAGATCCTCGACGCGGACCCGTGGGGCGAGACGCCCTTCGTGGCGACCCGCTACGTGCCGGGTCTGTCCCTGCACCAGCACGTCGCCTCCGAGGGGCCGCTCGCCGGCCGCGACCTGCTGCACTTCGCCACCGGCCTGGCCGAGGCCGTGGTCGCCGTGCACACGGTGGGCGTGCTGCACCGCGACGTGAAGCCGTCCAACGTCCTGCTCGAGGGCCGGTCGCCGGTGCTTATCGACTTCGGGCTGGCCAGGCTGGCCGACGACCCCCGGCTGACCCACACCGGCTGGCTGCTGGGCACTCCCGGCTACCTCGCCCCCGAGATCCTGTACGGCGAGGACGCCACCACGGCCGCGGACGTGCACTCGTGGGCCGCGACGCTGGTCTTCGCCGCCACCGGCCGCCCGCCGTTCGGCACCGGCCCTGCGCTGGCGATCATGGACCGGGTCCGCCGCGGCGAGCACGACCTGACCGGCGTGCCCGAGCCGCTGCTCCGGCTGGTGCGCGACTGCCTGGCCCCCGACCCGCGTGCGCGGCCGGAGACCGCCGCGATCCTGGCCTCCCTGCGGGCCCTCGCCGGCGCCTCCGGGCCCGCCGGCGGGCCGACGGTGGACCAGCCCACCATGCCCTTCGCGCTGGCCGCGGCACCGCCGGACGACGACCCGACCGAGGTGCTCGGGAGCACCGGCCGCACCGAGGTGGTCGCGCCCACGGCTCTGGTGCCACCCGTCTCACCCGTCTCCCCCGTGCCGCCGGTGCCGCGCCGGCCGGTGGCCGCGCCCGCTGAGCGGAGGCCGACCGCCCTGCGCGCGGGTGGGCTGACCGCCGCGCTCGCCGTGCTCGTCGCGTGCGGGTTCTCGGCCGCGCCGTACCTCACCTTCGGCCTCGTCGCCCTGCTCGCCCTGGTCGTGCGCACGCTGTCCTGGACGGGCGACGCGGTGGGACAGCGGCGGCGACTGCGCGGCCCCCGCTGGTACGACGGACCGGCGGCCGTGCTCACCGCGCCGTGGTACCTCCTGGTCGCGACCGCCGGCACGGTGCTGCTCGTGGGCACGGCGGCGGGCCTGACCGTCGTCCTGGCCGGGGTCGCCCTGCTGTTCCGCGGCCCGGTGCTGCCGGTGATGCTGCTGCTCGGCGCGGTGCTCTCGCAGGCGCTGTGGTGGGGGCCGGGCGGGCGCCGGGTGCGGGTGCCCGTGCGGCGTGCCGCCCGGGTCGCGGCGCGCCGTCCCTGGGCCGGCTGGACGGTGCTGGCGGTCCTGCTGGTCGCGGCGGCGGGCGCGCTCTACGTCGGCGGCACCGCCGGCGCGTCCTGGGCTCCGGCCGCCGGCGCGCCGTGGCGGGACGGGACCCTGCTCGGTGGGCTGCTGCACCACCTCTGAACCGACCGGATCGCGAGATGCGGTTTCACGTGCCGGACATCGGTGGCACACTCGAAGCGTGCAGCAGAAGCAGATCATTATCAGCTAGCGCATCCGGGCTCCGGATGCGCTGACCTCTCGTGACCACGGGAGGTCTTTTTGTTGCCCCCGCCAGAGCACCACTCCGAGGTCGATCCCGAGGTAGAGCAGTGAACGACGCCTTCCACGTCTACGACACCACGTTGCGCGACGGCGCGCAGCAGGAGGGGCTGAACCTCTCCGTGACCGACAAGCTGGCGATCGCGCGCCAGCTCGACGGGCTGGGCGTGGGCTTCATCGAGGGCGGGTGGCCGGGGGCGAACCCGAAGGACACCGAGTTCTTCCGCCGTGCCCGCGAGGAGCTCGACCTGCGCCACGCGAGGCTCACCGCCTTCGGCGCCACCCGGCGCGCCGGGGCGAAGGCGGCCGACGACCCGCTGGTGGCGGCCCTGCGCGACAGCGGCGCCCCGGTGGTGACGCTGGTGGCGAAGTCGCACGACCGGCACGTGGAGCTGGCACTGCGCACCACGCTGGAGGAGAACCTCGCGATGGTGCGCGACACCGTGGCGCACCTGCGCGCCGAGGGCCAGCGGGTCTTCCTCGACGCGGAGCACTTCTTCGACGGCTACCGGGCGAACCGTCCCTACGCCCTCGAGGTGCTACGGACGGCCACCGAAGCCGGGGCCGACGTGGTCGCGCTCTGCGACACCAACGGCGGCATGCTGCCGTCCTGGATCGCCGACGTCGTCGACGACGTGGTGGCCGCCACCGGCGCCCGGGTCGGCATCCACTGCCACAACGACACCGGGTGCGCAGTGGCGAACACGCTGGCGGCCGTGGACGCCGGCGCGACCCACGTCCAGGGCACGCTCAACGGCTACGGGGAGCGCACCGGCAACGCGGACCTGGTCTCGGTGGTGGCCAACCTCGAGCTGAAGCTGGAGCGGCAGGTGCTGCCGCCGACGCTGCTGAGCGAGGCCACCCGGATCGCGCATGCGGTCGCCGAGGTGACCAACGTGCCGCCGTCGTCGCGCCAGCCCTACGTCGGGGTGTCGGCGTTCGCGCACAAGGCCGGCCTGCACGCCTCGGCGATCAAGGTGGACCCGAACCTCTACCAGCACATGGACCCCGCCCTGGTCGGCAACGACATGCGGCTGCTGGTCTCCGACATGGCCGGGCGCGCGAGCATCGAGCTCAAGGGCGCCGAGCTCGGCTTCGACCTCAGCGGCGACAAGGACCTGGTCACGCGGGTCACCAACCGGGTCAAGGAGCTGGAGTCGCGTGGCTACACGTTCGAGGCCGCCGACGCGTCGTTCGAGCTCATGCTGGTCGAGGAGGTCGAGGGCGCCCGTCCGTCGTACTTCGACGTCGAGTCCTGGCGGGTCATCACCGACTCCAAGCCGGGCGACGAGGCGGTGTCGGAGGCGACGGTCAAGCTGCGCGCCGGCGGAGCCCGCATCGTCACGGTCGGGGAGGGCAACGGGCCGGTCAACGCGCTCGACCACGCGCTGCGGGAGGCGATCGGGCAGGCCTACCCGGAGGTGGCCAAGTTCGAGCTGATCGACTACAAGGTGCGGATCCTCGACCAGGGGCACGGCACCGACGCGATCACCCGCGTGCTGATCGAGACCACCGACGGCGTGCGGTCGTGGGTCACCGTCGGCGTCGGGGCGAACGTCATCGAGGCGTCGTGGGGCGCGCTGCTCGACGCGGTCACGTTCGGCCTGCGGCGGCACGGGGAGGACCCGCAGCCGCGCGGCTGACGGCGATCGCGATCGCGGCGGCCGCGACCGCGCACAGCGAGACGCCCACCGGCAGGCCGGCCGCGTCGGCGACCACGCCGACCACGGCGGGAGAGGCCAGGAAACCGACCCGGGTCGCCCAGGACACCAGCGCGATGCCGTCCGACGGCCGGGCGCGCCGGCGGCCGGCGAGCACGAACAGCGACGGGATCGTCGAGCACGCGCCGACCCCGACCAGGGTGAAGCCGACGAGCGCGGCGACCGGGTTGCCCACGGCGAGCGCGACGCCGAGCGCGACGGCGGCCAGCGCGTTGCCGGCCTGCATGACCCGGCGCGCGCCGTACCTGTCCACGACCCGGTCGGCGAGCAGCCGTCCGGCGGTCATCCCGGCCACGAAGCCCACCCACGCCAGGCCGGCGACGCCCGCGGACGTGCCGAGCCCGTTGCGCAGGTAGACCGCCCCGAACGAGCCGGGCACGTCCTCGACCACGGCGGCGGCGACGCTGAGCGCCGCGAACGGGGCCATCGCCCCGAGCACCGCCAGGACGCGCGCCGGAGCGTCGGTCGTGACCGCGACGTCGTGGTCCCCCTCCGCCCCGCGGGAGCGCAGGGGCAGCCAGCGAGCCGTCGCGAGCGTCACCGCGGACAGCAGCAGCCCCACGCCGAGCAGGTGCACGGTGACCGGTACGGCGAGCGCGGCCGCCGCTGCGCCCACCGCCCCGCCGGCGGTCGCGCCGATGCTCCACCAGGCGTGGAAGACGTTGAAGATCGAACGCCCGTAGGCGTCCTGGACGTGCAGGCCGTGGGCGTTCATCGCCACGTCCATGAAGAGGTCGAGCACGCCCATCAGCACGAACGCGCCGGCGAGCGCCGCCCAGCCGCCGGCCAGGCCGACGAGCGTCAAGGCGAACCCGTAGACGACCCCGGTGACCACGCCGAGGCGCGCGCTGCCCAGCCGTGCCGTCGCGGCGCTGGCCACCGGCCCGGCCAGCAGCGCACCGAGCGAGGAGGCCCCCACCGCGACGCCGAGCTGCGCGTTCGACAGCGCCAGGTCGGCCTTGATCTCGGGCAGCCGCGGAAGGATGTTCGAGATGAAGGCGCCGTTCACGAAGAACAGCACCGACACGGCCAGCCGCGCGCGGCCGGCGCCGGCCCGCGCGACATCAGACATGGCACGGATCGTAGTCGGCGACCTCTGTCCGCCGACGCGGGTGACGGCTACTCTGCGGAGGCGGGGTCACCCCAGCGTCCAAGGAGGTCGCCATGGCCCAGGTCCGCCGGCACAAGATCATGCTCGACGAGGACGAGATGCCCACCCGCTGGTACAACGTCCTGCACGACCTGCCGACCCCGCCACCGCCGGTGCTGCACCCCGGCACCGGGCAGCCCGTCGGGCCGGAGGACCTCGCGCCGCTGTTCCCGATGGACCTCATCGCCCAGGAGGTCTCCACCGACCAGTACGTCGAGATCCCGGCCGAGGTGCTCGACGTCTACCGGCTGTGGCGGCCGAGCCCGCTGTACCGCGCGCACCGGCTCGAGCAGGCGCTCGGCACGCCTGCGCGCATCTACTACAAGTACGAAGGCGTCTCCCCGGCCGGCTCGCACAAGCCCAACACCGCGGTGCCACAGGCCTTCTACAACGCCAAGGCGGGCGTGAAGAAGCTGACCACCGAGACGGGCGCGGGACAGTGGGGCACCGCGCTGGCCTTCGCGTGCGCGCAGTTCGACCTCGAGTGCGAGGTGTGGCAGGTGCGCGCGTCGTACGACCAGAAGCCCTACCGCCGGATCATGATCGAGACGTTCGGCGGCACCGTGCACCCGAGCCCCTCGCAGCTGACCGAGGCCGGTCGCAAGATCCTCGCCGAGCACCCGGACTCGACCGGCTCGCTCGGCATCGCGATCAGCGAGGCGGTCGAGGTGGCCGCGCAGGACCCGGCGGTGAACTACGCGCTCGGCAGCGTGCTCAACCACGTGCTGATGCACCAGACCATCATCGGCGAGGAGGCATTGCTGCAGCTGGCCAAGGTGGGGGAGACGCCGGACCTGCTGGTCGGCTGCACCGGCGGCGGCTCCAACTTCGGCGGGCTGATGTTCCCGTTCCTGCGCGAGAAGTGGGCCGGCCGGATGAGCCCGACGGTGCGCGCCGTCGAGCCGGCGGCCTGCCCGTCGCTGACGCAGGGCACCTACGCCTACGACTTCGGTGACACCGCGGGCATGACCCCGTTGATGAAGATGCACACGCTGGGTCACGACTTCGTCCCGGACCCGATCCACGCCGGTGGCCTGCGCTACCACGGGATGAGCCCGCTGATCAGCCACCTCTACGAGGAGCGGGAGATCGAGGCGCTCGCGAAGCCGCAGACCGAGTGCTTCTCGGCCGGGGTGCTGTTCGCGCGCACCGAGGGCATCGTGCCGGCGCCCGAGCCCACGCACGCGCTGGCGGCCGCGGTCGAGGAGGCGGTGCGGTGCAAGGAGACCGGTGAGGAGAAGGTGATCCTGACCGCGCTCTGCGGCCACGGCCACCTCGACCTGCCGGCCTACGACGCTTACCTCTCGGGCCGCATCACCGACCACGCCTGGGAGGACTCCGACATCCAGGAGGCGGTGGCCGAAGCGCTGGCCAAGCTGCCCGCGATTCCCTGACCAGCCGGTAGGTTCTCGCCCATGAGCGAGCTGCACGACCTGACCGCGCTGGAGCAGGGCGCCCTGGTGCGGGGCCGCGAGGTGTCGCCGGTGGACCTCGTGGAGCACTACCTGGGCCGGGTGGAGCGGCTCTCGGACGAGGTCGGCGCGTTCGTGACGGTGACCGCCGACCTGGCGCGGGAACGGGCGCGTGCGCTCGAGTCGCGGTCCGGCGAGGACGGGCTTCCCCCGCTGTTCGGGGTGCCGACCGCGGTCAAGGACCTCAACCTCACCGCGGGCGTGCGCACGACCTTCGGGTCCGCGGCGTACCGCGACTACGTCCCCGAGGTCTCCGACGAGCTCGTGCTGCGTGTCGAGCGGGCCGGGATGGCGAGCCTGGGCAAGACGAGCACCCCGGAGTTCGGGTCGCCGTGCTACACCGAGCCCGACGTGGCCCCACCGGCGCGCACGCCGTACGACCTGGAGCGGATGGCCGGCGGCTCCAGCGGGGGCGCGGCCGCGGCGGTCGCGGCCGGGCTGGTGCCGGTGGCGCAGGGTTCCGACGGGGGCGGGTCGATCCGGATCCCGGCCAGCTGCTGCGGCCTGGTCGGGCTGAAGCCGAGCCGGGGCCGGATCAGCGGCGCGCCCATGTACGGCGACCCGGTCGGCCTGGCCACGGCCGGGTCGCTGGCGCGGACCGTGCGCGACGCCGCGGCGATGCTCGACGTGATGGCGGGGCCGGCCGTGGGCGACCCGTACTGGGCAGCGCCGCTGCCTGCGGGGGAGAGCTACCTGTCCTGGTGCGACCGGGAGCCGGGCCGGCTGCGCATCGCCCGGTTCAGCACGCCGATGATCGCCGACGCGCCGGTGCACGAGGAGGCGTTGTCGGCGTGGGAGGGCGCGTCCGCGCTGCTCGAGCGGCTCGGGCACGACGTCGAGGACGTCGAGGTGCCGCTGAGCCCGGAGGCCGTGCCCACCTTCGAGATCTGCTGGTCGGTGCTCACCGCGCTGTCGACCGCGCCACCCGGACGGGAGGCGGAGCTGCGGCCGCTGACGCGCTGGTTGCAGGAGCGCGGGCAGGCGGTGTCAGGTCCGGAGCTCGGCCTGGCGATCGGCCAGCTACGCCGGATCGCCGCTGGGGCCCTGGCGCGGCTGGCGCCCTACGACGCGGTGCTCACCCCGACGTTGGCACAGCCGCCGCTGCGGATCGGAGAGATCCGGGACGACGCGGACCCGGCGCGCGACTTCGAGAACCAGAAGGCGTTCACGCCGTACACCTCCGCCTGGAACCTCACCGGCATGCCGGCGGTGTCGCTGCCGCTTGCACGTCACCACCTTCCGGGCTGCCGGTGGGCGTCATGCTCGCCGGCCGACCGGGGGAGGAGCACAGCCTGCTCGTCTCTGGCCGCCCAGGTCGAGGTCGCCCGGCCGTGGTCCGACCGCCACCCGCCGTGTTGGTGACCGCAGGTCGGTAGCTGCGGCGCGCCCCGTCGCGCAGATACTCGAGGCCTGGCGTCGGCCCCCATCGCTGTTGAGGAGCGCGCAGCCGGTGGTTGAGCCAGGAGCGCGTGCAGCGCGTGTCTCGAAGCCACCGTCCGCGGCCGGCGAGCTTGCCGAGACGGGGTTCAGGCGCTGCGGCCGGCGATGAGCTCGGCGAGGTGCGCTTCGAGTGGTGAGTCGGCGGCCGGGTTGCTGGCGCCGAGGGCCTTGACGGTGGGGTGTTTGCCGAGGGGGTGGGTGCCGGTGTGGTCCACGCGGTACCAGTAGCCGTAGCGGGTGCGCCACAGGTGCACTCCGAGGGCGGGTTGGCGGTGGATCCAGCCGCGGGCGAAGGTCGTGACCCGGTGCTAGCGGCGGGTGAGGAACCCGAGGTTGTCCAGCCGCGTCTGCGGCAGGACGTCGCCGGCCGCTGCGGCCGGCGGCATCTGGCCTGCGGGCCGGGCTTCAGGCGCGGTGTCGCTGCGGGTCGGCTTCCTGGTCGTGGGGACGTAGGGCTTGGTGTGGTCGGCGTCCTTGCTGGTGTCTTTCGACTCGCCGTGGTGCGCGGCGAACGGGAACACGCTGCCCGGCTTGAGCAGGTGCAGGGCCTCCCGCAGCCGGGGTGGGACCTCGTAGGCCTCGGCGGGCTGCTGGTCGGCGAGGTCGATGACCCGGCGCACGTCGACGTGGTGGTGGCCCAGCAGCTGGTAGGCGCGGGCCGCGGTGGTGGGCCCGTGCCCGTCCTCGAGCCGTGCGACGCCGCGGGAGTCGCGGGTGAACGACGACTCGTGCACATGCAGGTACAGCACCGCCCGCGGTCGCAGCTTGGCCGGGTCGATCGCGGTGACCTTGTCCAGAACCCCGCAGGCCGCGAGGCGTTGGACCAGGACCGCCGCCCGCGACAACAACCCGCCACCGGAGCGCTGGGAGGCAGAGTTCTCCCCCACAGTGTGCTCGGCCGCCGCCGGGCCAGGTGAACCGTCGGGAGAGTCGTCGAACGCCGGATGCAGATCCCTCGGCCGTAGAGCGTCGGTCGGATCATCCACACTCAGCGGACCCGGAGATGCACCAGGTGGCGCGGCCGGCGCAGGCTCCGGCCCTGGGCATGGCTGCTCGCAGGGATCGGGCGGGTCGGGTGGCTGCCGGTGGTGGAAGTCGTGGTTGCGGCGATGGTTCAACGGCCACGGCCCGGGCACAACCTCCCCGGCGCCACCAGCCGCCTGGGTGCCCTCGACGCCGGACACCCGCCGGTCGGCGAACAGGTCGAGGACCCCTTGGCCCGCAGGGTCGCGCCCGCCGGCCGGGTCGGGTCCGATGTGACCGGGACCGTGCGGCCAGGACGCCGCGGCCGCTCCGCCGAACCCGCCGAACCCGCCGAACCCGCCGGATCCCGATACCGGATCCGCCGTGAGCGCTGTCATCGGACGAGGCGGTGACTGCGCCGCCGTGGCGACCCTGGGGCTGCGCGTCATCACCGCCGTCGCCGCTGCCGTCCGGGTCGGTGTGGTGGCCGTCGTGGTCGTGGTCGCTGTGGTCCGGCTGGTTCTCGTCGGGCTGGGGGTGCTCGTGCTGTGCTGGTTGAGCCTCCCGGTCGGGGTCGCCGAGCTGGCCGTAGCCGTGGGCGATCAGGAACGTCAACGCGGCGGCCGGCTGGGCGACCAGGCCGACGGCCTTGGAACGACGCACATCGGCGGAGCTGTCGTCGCCGTCGGCGGCCAGGCAGTCGGCCAGCAGGTTCACCATCGCCAAGAACGCGACCGCGTCACCGGCCTCGACCTTCGCCACCAGGGTGGACAGGCCGTGGGTGTTGGCCTGGCCCTTGGTGACGTAGCGGCGCATCGCCTCGGCCTGCTCGCGTTGCGCAGCCGCGGGCGGGTCGACGTGGATGATCGCGGCCTCCAGCTCGGTGCAGAACTGCCCGAAGCTGCAGTGCCCCAACCTCGGGGTGGTGACCGCATCGACCCACCGGGCCTGCGCCAACGTCAGCCCCGCGGCGTGGCAGGCGTAGGCGATCTTGCGGGCCTGCCAGACCCGCACCGCCGAGGCCGCCAGGGCCGGGTCCGCCCCCGGGGCGTCGCAGGCCGCGGCTTCGCGGGTGCGCTGCCACAGCTGTGGATGCCGGTGGCGCACATCCACCGCGTCACGGATCTTGTGCTCGATCGTGCCGATCCCGACCCCGGCCAGCGGCGCCAGCTCCGCGGCCGCGAACTCCATGACCTGCGGGGTGCCGTCCCCACCCAGCTGCTTGGCGCGCTCGGTCCCCGCAACACCCCCAACCCACCAGCCCCGGCGCTGCTGCCGACGGGGCTGCTGGTGTCGGGGCTGCTGGTGTCGGGGGCGTGCAGGTCGGCCCAGTGCGCGAACGCGAGGAACTCCCGCGCCTCGGCCGCCACCAGACGGGCATGGTTGACCACGAAGGCATCGGCCGCGGCCTGCCCGTCGTAGTCCTCACACCAGCTTGTCTCCATACCCCCGAACCTAGGAGAGGGCGCCGACGGTTTCCGGACGCGAACAGCCACCGGTGGGGACAACCCGGGGGACACCACTTCGCGCAAGTTTCCCGTGACCAGCAAGACGACTCCACGCACCACCCGGAGGCCGGGGTCTCGACAGGCCCGACCTCCGGGGTGCCGGGGTCTCGACAGGCCCGGCCTCCGGCGTGGACGTAGGTCGGCGCCGACCGGCAGTGGCTTCAAGGCGGACGCTGCGCGCCCTGCTCAAGCACCGAGGTGATGCACGGCCGCCTCAACCATCGTGGTCCTGCCCTGAGCCGGGTCAGGAGCCGTCGACGGCGGCGCGGACGGCGTCGGCCACGGCGCCGACGTCCACCGGGGTGGTCGTGTCGACGCGCACCAGCGTGCCCAGCCCCACCGGCGCGTCGAACTCGGCCAGCAGAGAGGCCGAGAGGGACCGCAGCGGGTGCACCTCCTGCCGGCGGGCAGCAGTCCCGCCGCGGGCCGCGAAGCGCGCGGACGCCACCGACGGCGGGCAGTCGCACCACACCTCCACCAGCGGCCGGTCCAGACCCGGCCAGCCGGGAGCGCTCGTACTCGCTGTCGCGGGCGGAAGTTCGCCTCCAGCACCACAGGTGCCGGCTGCCTCGCCAGCGTCCACAGCAGCTCCATGGCCGCCGCGCCGAGCCTCCGCGACCACTCAAGCGGGTCACCGGCCGACGGCAGCGCGTCGAAGAGCGACTCCTTCAGCACGTCCTTGGACACCAGGATGAACCCGAGCCGCTCAGCGAGAGGGCCGGCCATGCGTGGACTTGCCTGACCCGGGTGCACCTGACACGTAGACGACAGGGCCCGTCACGACGCCGACACCGCGAGCAGCCGCTCGACCTCTTCGAGCAGCCGCGCGCGCAGCGGCGCACCGCGTTCGGCGAAGGCGCGCTGCGCCGCGACGTACTCCTGCTTCCCCGCCGCCGTCTCCACGCGGACGGGGGAGTAGCCGAGCACCGAGAGGTCGTACGGCGAGGCACGCATGTCCAGCACCCGGATCTCGCGGGCGAGGTCGAAGCAGTCGGCCACCAGGTCCGAGCACACCATCGGCGAGAGCCGGAACGCGTGCTTGTACAGGTCCATCCCGGCGTGCAGGCACCCCGGCTGCTCGAACGCCGGCCGGTCGTCGCGGCCAGGCTGCAGCGTGTTGAGCGGCCGCGCCTCGTCGGTGAAGAACCGGAACGCGTCGAAGTGCGAGCAGGCGATCCGGTGCGACTCCACCACCTCGTCGGTGCCGTCGCTGCCCAGCCGCAGCGGCCACGCCGCATGGCGTACGTCGTCCTGCCGGAGCTGGTAGACCATCGCCCACTCGTGCATGCCGAAGCACCCGAGCTGTGCGGGCCGCGCCGCGGTCGCGGAGAGGAGGGTGCGAAGAGCCTCCAGCAGCGGTCGCTGAGAGCCGACGTGCTCCCGAGTGACGCCGACGACGTCGGGCGCCACCTCGCCGTACCCCTTCAGCCCGAGGTACTCCTCGCCGTCGCGCAGCCCCGTCCCGAAGCCGGGGTGCCAGCGCCGCAGGCCCGCGGGCCGCTGCGTGTAGTAGGTGAACAGGAAGTCCTCGACCGGGTGGGCCACGCGCTCGCGGCGGCGGGCGAGGTACGGCTGCACCCACGGGTCGACGCGTCGCTCGTGCGCGGCGCGGCGCTCCCGCCACGTCGCCTCGTCGAGCAGCACAGCGACCTTCTCCACAGCCACGAGGGTAGTGACCGGTTCGCGACGTCCTCGCCGGTAGGCTCGGCGCGTGCGCATCGCAAGGTTCACCACCGGTGAGGACCCCCAGTACGGCGTCGTCCAGGGCGAGGTCGACGAGCTCGGCATCCCCTCGGACGACTCGGTCGTCGTGGCGCTGGCCGGCGACCCGCTCTACGTCGGGATCAACCTGACCGACAAGCAGGTCCTGCTGTCCGACGTACGCCTCCTCGCGCCGGTGATCCCGCGCAGCAAGGTGGTCGGCATCGGCAAGAACTACGCCGCGCACGCCGCCGAGATGGACAGCGACGTCCCGGCCGAGCCGCTGATGTTCCTCAAGCCGAACACGTCGGTGGTCGGCCCCGGGGACCCGGTCTTCTACCCCAAGCAGTCGCAGAACGTGCACTACGAGGGCGAGCTGGCGGTCGTCATCGGCCGGATCTGCCGCGACGTCGCGCCCGAGCGCGTCGACGACGTGATCTACGGCTACACCGTCGGCAACGACGTCACCGCCCGCGACCTGCAGCGCGGCGACGTGCAGTTCACTCGGGCGAAGGGCTTCGACTCGTTCTGCCCGCTCGGCCCGTGGATCGAGACCGAGCTCGACACCGGCGACCTGCGGGTCCAGACCCACCTCAACGGCGACCTCAAGCAGGACGGCACGACGAAGGACATGATCTTCGACGTGCGGGCGCTGGTGTCCTACGTGTCCTCGGTGATGACGCTGCTGCCCGGCGACGTCATCCTCACCGGCACCCCGGAGGGTGTCGGTCCCATGAACGTCGGCGACGAGGTCGAGGTGACCATCGCCGGCATCGGATCCCTGACCAACAAGGTGGTTGCTCGTGACTAGCCAAGACGCCGTGGCTGCGTCTTCCCCCGTCCGCGTCCGTTTCTGCCCCTCGCCGACCGGGAGCCCGCACGTCGGCCTGGCCCGCACGGCGCTGTTCAACTGGGCGTTCGCGCGCCACCACGGGGGCACGTTCGTGTTCCGCATCGAGGACACCGACCCGTCCCGCGACACCCAGGAGTCCTACGACACGCTGCTCGAGGTCATGCGCTGGCTCGGGCTGCACTGGGACGAGGGGCCGGAGGTGGGCGGCCCTTACGGCCCCTACCGCCAGTCCGAGCGCTACGACGTCTACCGCGACGTCGCCGCCAAGCTCCTCGACGCCGGCCGCGCCTACCACTGCTACTGCACCACCGAGGAGCTCGACGAGCGCAACGAGAAGGCGCGCGCGGAGGGCCGCGCCCCCGGGTACGACGGGCACTGCCGCTCGCTCACCGCGGAGCAGGTGGCCTCCTACGAGGGCGAGGGCCGCAAGCCCGTCGTACGTTTCCGGATGCCCGACCACCCGATCACGTTCGACGACCTGATCCGGGGAGAGATCACCTTCCAACCGGAGAACGTCCCCGACTACGTCCTCGTGCGCGGCAACGGCCACCCGCTCTACACGCTTGTGAACCCGGTCGACGACGCGCTGATGAACATCACCCACGTCCTGCGCGGCGAGGACCTGCTCTCCTCGACCCCGCGGCAGATCGCGTTCTACGACGCGCTCGCGGAGA
The DNA here is from genome assembly GCA_963816325.1 of uncultured Actinomycetota bacterium. Classification (GTDB taxonomy): domain Bacteria; phylum Actinomycetota; class Actinomycetes; order Propionibacteriales; family Nocardioidaceae; genus Nocardioides_B. The sequence continues at coordinate 365,949 of CAWFKC010000004.1, forward strand.
TCGGGGTCGGCAGCGGCATCCTGCCGAGGTTCGGCCACCTGCCCTACGTGATGGGCCAGGGCAACAAGAAGCTGTCCAAGCGCGACCCCGAGTCGAACCTGCTCGGCTACCGTGACCGTGGCTTCCTGCCCGAGGGATTGCTCAACTACCTGGCCCTGCTCGGCTGGGCGATCGCCGAGGACCGCGACATCTTCTCGATGCAGGAGATGGTCGAGGCCTTCACGATCGAGCGGGTGAACCCCAACCCCGCGCGGTTCGACCTCAAGAAGTGCGAGGCGATCAACGCCAGCCACCTGCGCGAGCTGAGCGTCGAGGAGCTCGCCGAGCGGATGCTGCCGTTCCTGCAGCGCGCCGGACTCGTGGGGGACCCGCCTGCGGAGCGGGACCGCGACGTGCTCGCGCAGGCCGCACCGCTGGTGCACGAGCGGATGACCACGCTCGACGAGGCCGTGGACATGCTTGGCTTCCTGTTCGTGGACGAGGCCGCCTTCGAGCGGGACCCGGCGGATGCTGCCAAGCTGCTCAACGAGGACGGCCGGTCGGTGGTGAAGGCCGCGCACGAGGCGCTGGCCGCGCTCGATGACTGGACGACCGCCGCGATCGAGGAGGCGCTGCGCGCCGCCCTGGTCGAGGGGCTCGGCCTCAAGCCACGCAACGCCTTCGGGCCGGTGCGGGTCGCGGTCACCGGCCGGCGGGTGTCGCCGCCGCTGTTCGAGTCCCTCGAGCTGCTGGGCCGCGAACGCGCGCTGGGCCGTCTCGCGAGCGGGCAGCAGGCCTAGGGCGGGAGGGCAGGACGAGTGAAGGTGGTGGGGGCATGACCGAGCCGTATCCGCAGCAGTGGCCGCCGCCACCGCCGGCCGCCGGGGAGACGGACCAGGCCTGGGCCTACCCGCCGCCTCCGCGGCTACCGGACTTCCCGCACCCGGAGCCGCGGCCCTACCACCTGATGCTGCGCACCTGGAACTACGCGGTGTGGCGGCCGATCGTCGGCACCGTCGTGGTGTTCGTGGCCCTGTTCATCGTCGCGCCACTCGTCCTGCTGCCGGTGCTCGCGGCCGGGGTGGCCGTCGAGGGCGGTCCCTTCTGGGAGAAGTTCCAGAGCGCGGCGACCATGCAGACCATCGACCCGGCGGCGCTGCTCTATCTGAACCTCGTGCTCGGGTCGATGGTCTTCGTCACCTGGTTCGTGATCCGGGTCTTCCACCGGATGCGGCCGCGGTGGCTGATGTCGGTCAAGCCGGGGATCCGCTGGAAGTTCTTCTTCGCCTGCCTCGGGATCGCGGTGGTCGCCCTGCTGGCCCAGGTGCTGGTCGGCCAGCTGCTCCCGAGCGACGTGCAGACCGACATGAGCGGCAACCTCAACCACTTCACCGCCTCGTCGGTGGCGATCGCGCTGATCGTGGTGTTCACCACACCGTTCCAGGCCGCCGGGGAGGAGTACGTCTTCCGCGGCTACCTGATGCAGGCGTTCGGGGCGCTGTTCCGGTTCAAGTGGGTGGCGATCCTCGTCACGGCCACGATCTTCGCGCTGATGCACGGCGTGCAGAACTTCCCGCTGTTCTTCGACCGGTTCATGTTCGGGCTGATCGCCGGCTGGGCGGTCACGCTCACCGGCGGTCTGGAGGCCGGCATCGCGCTGCACATCCTCAACAACTTCCTGGCCTTCGGCTTCGCGGTCGCGTTCGGCGACCTGACGCAGACGCTGACGGTCTCGCAGGTGAGCTGGTGGAACATCGTGCTGACCCTGACCCAGTCGGGGGTCTACCTCGCCCTGGTGGTCTGGGTGGCTCGCCGGATGGGGGTCCAGACCGTCACCCGGCCGCCTGCGGGATGACGTTTTGGTGACCGGCCGGAGGGCCGTGTATTGTCATCCCGGCTTCGCAAGAAGCGGCGATCCCATGGGGTATGGGGTAATTGGCAGCCCGACTGGTTCTGGTCCAGTTAGTCTAGGTTCGAGTCCTAGTACCCCAGCGATTTGGTCGGATCCCTAGCAGCCGCTAGAGTTTCGACCGCTTCCCGCCCCCGTTGTGTAGTGGCCTAGCACGCCGCCCTCTCAAGGCGGTAGCGCCGGTTCGAATCCGGTCGGGGGTACAGATCCGAAGAGGGGTCCTGACCAGCAGAAACGCTGGGAAGGGCCCCTTCGGCATTCCCCGTGGAATCGGGCTCGGGCAACACTGGGGCAACACTGGGCAACGCTCGCGGGGTGTTCCGGCGCTGTTGGGCCGCGGCGCGTGCGGCGTCGAGGGCATCGCCGACCTCGTCGAGCCGGTCCTCGAAGAGATGGCCGTAGGTGTCGAGCGTCATGGTCGCCGAGCTGTGGCCGAGCATCTGCTGGACCACCTTCACGTCGGCGCCGGATGCGATGGCGAGGCTGGCCGCGGTGTGCCGGAGCTGGTGCGGGTGCAGGTCGGGTACGCCGATGGCTTTGGCTGCCGCGCTGAACGCCGTGCGGAAGGTGCTGACCCGTAGTGGTTGGCCGTTCCGGATGCCGGCGAAGACCAGGTCGTCCGGTTGCTTGTCCTTGATGTGTTCGGCGAGCTCCTCGGCGAGGAAACGCGGGATCGGCACCTCGCGGCGCTGGTGCGTCTTGGTGGTGCCCCAGACCAGCCCCTGGCCCTGGACCGGGGTGACGGACTCGATGATGACGGCGCGGTTGCGGCGCAGGTCGAGGCGGGCGACGCGAAGGGCAGCCATCTCGCCGAACCGGACGCCGGTGTAGGCGAGGAACAGGATCACGAGCCGGTACATCGGGTTGGTGCGGGTGTCGAACGTTGCATGCCTGCTCGGATCGGCCGGGAAGCCGCACTCGTTGGCGAGAGCCTCGACCTGTTCATGGGAGAGGTAGAGGTGTTCGTGCTTGGCGACACGCGGCAGGTTCACGCCTTGGACGACGTTGCGCGAGAGTCGCCCGTCCTTGACGGCCATCCCGAGGACAAGGCTCAGCACGTTGTGGACCTTCTGCACCGTCGCGGGGGAGTACTGCCTCGACAAGGAGGTCACCCATGCCTGAACGTCGGCGTGGGACACGTTGGCGAGCTTGACCGCCCCCCATCTGGGATGGATGTGCATGCGCACGATGCCTTCGTATCGAGCGAAGGTGGTGGGCTTGAGATGTGCCTGGCCGGCGAGCCAGCGGTCGGCCCAGTCGCCTACTGTCACCTTCGCGAGGGTGGGGTCGACATATGCTCCGGTCGCCTTCGAGTGCTCGACGCCGGCGAGGAAGCGCTCGGCGTCGATCTTGCGCTTGAAGGTCTTGTTGCGCTGTGCACCTGCCGGGGTGCGGTAGTGCGCGCGCCAGGCCGTGCGCCCGTCCCGGCTGCGCTTCTCGATGCTCGCCATGGTTGATCTTCCCCTTTGGTCGGAGTTCAGGCGACAGCCAGCGGTTGGCGTGTGGATGTTTGCTCTGCTGTTCGAGCCAGCCCTGTACTCCGCTGCGCCCGGTGGGTGGTGCTCATCGCCGAGCCTTAGCGGATCGCGGGTTGAGCGGCGCGACGCTGCTCGCGGATGAAGCGGCGCACGTCTCCGACGGTGGTGACGAGGTGCCGTCCGATCTTGAAGAACTCCGGACCGGTGCCGAGCTGGCGCCACCAGCGCAGGGTGTTGACGGGGACCTTCAGGATCTCAGCGACCTCGGACAGGGTCAGCAGGTCTTCGGCGTCGCGTTCGGGGAAGGGGATGTGCGGTGTGGTCATGGGTCGGCCTCCTGGTGCCTGGTTGTGCGCTTACTGCTCGTCAAGTGCAGTAGGCGCTGCGAGTGGACTTACGTGGACAGCCGTCAGTGGCGGCCGGACACCAGGTAGGTGTGCAGCGCCTCCCGGAAGGAGTGGCGTTTGACGTCCGATCGGAGATAATCCCGGTATAGACCTCCCCACGATCATTGAGCTGGCGCGGCGGTCGAGCGGCCTGACGCAGGCCGAGCTCGCCCGGAGGGCCGGCACGTCGCAGTCGACCCTGTCGGCGTACGAGCGGCGCAGGAAGGCGCCGTCACTCGCGGTGGCCGAGCGGTTGATGTGGGCGGCGGGGTGCGACCTCGGGCTCGTGACCCGAGTTCGTTTTCAGGACCACTTCGCGGGGAACGTGGGCACCTTCTACGTCCCGGACCGGCTCTGGCGCGTGGAGGTGCCGCTGTGCTTCGCGAAGGTCGCCATGCCTGACCTGATCAGGCAGACCCCGCAGGGCCTGTGGGATCTTCGGGATCGCACCGATCGTCGCCGGCTCTACGAGATGCTGCTCGTCCTGGGTACACCGGAGCAGATCTTGAGGTGGGTCGACGGCGCCCTGCTCGTCGACATCTGGAGAGAGCTGGAGATCCCGCGGCCGGTGCGGCGGGCGTGGCAGCCGGTCGTCCGAGCCGGCGCGTACGGGCCCACCGAGAGCGCCTCCGACTGACCGGTCCGAGCGTCACGCGCTTCAGAAGCCGATGCCGCGACTCTCGGCCGGGGCAGAGGGGCGGTCGATGAGGTCGCGTTCTGGGCGGCGAACTCGAGAGGGCTCAACGCAGGGGCGACGAGCCGGAGCTTTGGGACCGTAGCGGTCGATGTCGTCTGCGGCTCGAAGGGCTGCGTGGGTGGGGCCGAGGTCGGCGCGGTCGCGGCCGAAGAGGTCGATCCACTGGCGTCGCGCGTCCTCGATGGACTCGGCGACGAGGTGGGCGATGTTGCGGTCGCGGCCGCGGGTCATGCCGACGTAGGCCGAGGAGGCGCCGGTGTGCTCGCCGACGAGCACGTGGCAGTTCGCGACTGTTTCGCCCTGGGCGCCGTAGGCGGTGGTGGCGTAGGCGAGCTCGACCGACTGCCGCACGTAGGCGGCGGGGAGCCGCCGGGCGCCGGTCGGTCCGTCGACCGTGAGGTCGCCGCCCGGTGTGCAGTCCCTGACGGTCCAGGTCTCCCGGTTGGCGACGTCGAGGCCGGGGTCGTTGCGGCGAGTGGCGATCTTGTCACCGACCCCGATCCGTTCACCGGCTGCGGTGACCACGCCGTCGGCGGCCTCTGCGGTGACGACGCGGACTTGGTGGACGAGTCCGTTGATGGCCGCCACCTGTTCGCGGGTATCGGCGACGACCAGTGGCGGGTCGGGCAGCGACGCCTTCGCGGCGAGGGCGTGGGTCCGTTCGACCTCGGAGGCGTGTACGACGACCTGGCCGCGGGCGAGGAGCCCATCGAACACCTCACCGGGATTCTCACCGCGCCGGATCCGCAGGGACAGGGTGGCGTAGCTGGGATCGGTGAAGCGGCGGACCCCTTGCAGTGAGACGCAGGAGTCGGGCGCGTACCGGGCGGCGAGGTCGAGCACCCCGCCCCTTCCCACGGCCGGCAGCTGGTGCCGGTCACCCACGACCGCGATTCGGGCGCCGGCCTCGTCGGCGAGCTCGAACAGCGCCCGGGCGGTGTCCTGGTCCAGCATCCCGGCCTCGTCGACCACCAGGGTGTCACCGTGACCCAGACACGCGGCGTCGACGGGCTCAGCCGCGACCCGTGTCCAGCGGCCGTCCGGGTCCCAGCGGTAGCCGTGCTGGTGCAGCAGCCACGCCACCGAGTACGCCCCTGCCCCGACCTGGTGTCCGGCGACCTGGGCGGCCTTGCGGGTGGGAGTCACTACCAGCATCCGTCGTCCCGTGCGGGCCAGTACGCGCCGGGTCGCTGCGAGGGTGGCGGTCTTGCCGGCGCCGGCGGCGCCCTCGACGACCGTCAGCGGTCCGAACCCTGCCAGCAGCGCGACGGCTGCGCGTTGTTCGTGGTCGAGCCCGTCCACGGCCCGGGCCAGATGCCGTGGCGGGGTGATCGACGGCCGACCCGGCGCCGTCATCCGCGTGATGAGCTCCCGCTCGACGGCGAGGACCTGTGGTGAGGTGAGCGCCCGGACGTGTTCGGGCACATCGGTGTGGTCCAACAGCGGCACCGACGCGGCAACGATGCGGGCGGTAAGGTCCTCGGCCAGTTCCTGCCGGACGGCGGCGTCCACGATCACCCCAGCGGAGGCGATGAGCCGTTCGGCCTCGCCGCGGGCATCGGCCGGGTTCCACGCCGACCGCCGCGAGCCAAGCCGGGTGAGCGCGGTCGCGACCAGGGCGTCGCGGTCGAGGGCGCCGGTGCGCACCGTCGTGACGGGCGCGGGTGTGGTCGGTGGGGTGAAGCCGAGCTCGTGCAGCTCCTGCACCCAGTGCTGCGAGAGCTCGGTGCCCGAGGAGGGCACGACCTTGTCGGGGCGTGCGTCGGCCCATGCCCTGCGGTCCCAGGACCGGCGTAACACCGGTCCGGGCTCCTCGTCGGGGTGGTCGGTGCGCCAGTCGGCCTCGTAGCGGCCGATGTTCTGCTCGATCTGCCGTGCCCGGGCGCTGAACGCGCCGGCGAACTCGGCCAGCTCGGCGATCTCGCCGGTCTCGGGGTCGAGGGTGTAGCCGTGCACGGCGAGCGCGGCGCGGAACACCGGGTCGGTCATCACCGCGGCGTGTCCGATGCCGTTGATCGCCTCGAGGCTGTCGCGCACCCCGACGGTGTGCAGCCCACGCCACCCGCCGGCGGCGCGGACGCGGGCGTTGACTTGGAGGTGGAGATGGCGGTGCGGGTCGCCGGCGCGGGAGGTGTAGTGACAAACGACGGCGGTCTCGATCTCCTCGACCGCGACCTGCACCTGCCGGCCGCGTTGCCCGATCCGGGTGGTCGCGTGCTCGGCGAGCCAGCCGATGATCTGCTCGGCCGCCCGGTCCTGTGCGGCGTCGTAGGCCGCGGCGATCTGCGGGTGCAACGCCGCGGCGAGCGACCAGGTCTTCGGCCCGTTGACGCTGACCTCCACGAACCGGACCGCCTGCTCGTCGGTGCGTAGCCGGCCCTTCGCGGCGCCGGTCTCGACGTCGTAGCCGGCGACCCACCGCTCGTAGGCCGGCCCGTCCATCGGCGCTTGCGCCCGGACGCCGTCGTTGGTGGCGATGTAACGATTGGCCAGCCCGCTGCCCTCGGCGAGGTAGTAGTCGTCGACGCGGGGCCGGTCGGCCTCGACGTAGCTGCGCGCGGCTGCCGCGTTGCCGCGGTAGACCTTCATCCCACCGTGCACGGCACGAACCACCGCCCCTCCAGAACCAGCGACAACCGCAAACCCGCAGGTCAACCGCTGTTTTGCGCGGACCTACGTCACTGAAATGCGTAGCATGCGTGCCGCTGTTTTGGAGAGGTGAAGGGGCCGACCGGGAAAGGAAATCGATGAGCCGTGAAGCTTCGTCAGGAACCGTCAGCGCGGTGGCTCCGGATGGTCGGACGGTCCGGACGAGGGAGACGGCCATGGAGCGTCCCGGAGAGTGTAGGGCCGGGATTGATACCCGCGTCTTCGTGGCCGATCACAGGCGGTTGACCAGAAAGGGCGCCGGCGGCAGCAAGTCTGGTACGTCTACGCGTGAGGTGAGCCCCAGTTGACTACTCCCGGACGTGGACGACTGCCAGGGGACAGCCGGCCAGGTGGAGGAGCTTGTGGGTGGTCGAACCGACCGCGAGGCCGTGGAAGCCGCCACGTCCGCGGGAGCCGAGAACCAGCAGGTCTGCCCGGTGTGAGGCGGTCGCGAGGGCATGCAGCGGCCCGATCCGGTGGACGTTGAGCTCGACTTCGACGTCGGGGTACTGCTCAGTGAAGGGAGCGATCTGGTTCTCCACCTCCTGGCGACGCTTGGCGACCTCCTCGTTGTCCACGGGCAAGGGGCGCAGGAGGTGCGTCGGCCAGCCTTGTGGCAGACCCAGGGCGCTGATCACCTGAAGCCGCGCGTTGCGAAGGGCTGCCGCACCGAAGGCGAACGCCAGCGCCTCGGTGGAGTCGGGAGACCCGTCGGTGCCGGCGACCACGAGGTGGTGTCCGGTGGTGACGTGGTTGACGACCACGACCGGGCAGGCGGCGTGACCGACCAGCTGCAGGGCGGTGGAGCCCAGGAGAAGGTTGCCGATGTCCTCGCCCTTGGCGCCGATGACCACCACGTGGGCGTTCTCCGACTCGGCAAGCAGGACGTGTGCCGGGGTGTCCATCGGCATCTCGGTGGCGACATCCAGGTCGGGGTAGGCCTCATGGACCAGGGAGCTGGCCTCCGCGATGATGTCGCGGCCGTCGTCCTGCGCCTCTTCGAACCGACCCGGTGGGAACAGCGGGAAGTCCCCCTCGTACCGGGGTAGCGCGTGGACGATGCGGAGGGGGACCTGGTGCAGTGAGGCACGGTGGGCAGCCCACATCAGCGCCTTGAGGCTGCGGCCAGTACCGTCGACCCCGACGACCACAGGGTCGGTCATCACGTCCTCCTCACGACTCGGTCTCGCCGGACTCGTGCATCGCTGCGAGCTCGCCTCTCACCCGGTCGATCTCTTCCTGCAGCTCTTGCAGGTAGTCCTCGAGCTCCTCGGGGTCACGGCGGCGCCGACGCCTGCGACGGGCGGGGCGGTCATAGAACTCCTCCGGCGGGTAGTACGCCGGCGGGGGATACTGCGGTGGGTACTGCGGTGGGTAGGCATATCCGTAGTGGTGCCACGGTCCGTGGCCACACCAGCAACTCATGGCTTGCACCTCCTGCGGTGTTCTCCTCCAGTACAGTCCGAACCAGGGGCACGGTTGAAGGGCCGAATGACCCAGAGGGGCTTGGTGAGCCGGTGGGCCGCATCATCGAAGAGCGTCAGGTCGGCACACACCAGGTCGCGATCATCGAGGAGCTGATGGACGAGGGCATCGGCTACCTGCTCCTCGTCGACGGGGTCCTCGCTGCAGACCACGAGCCGCTGGACCAGATGCCCACCGATGAGGAGATTCGCGACATTCTCCGCGCGCACGGTTTCCGCTGAAGCATCGGAGTTGCTCAGGTGATGAGAGTGACTGCCAGAAGGATGACCAGGCCGGCACCGAACGTCACGGTGTGCAGAATCTTCTCCCGTGGGACCGGCGAAGTGGTGATCTCGGGCAGCAGATCTGCTACCGCGATGTAGATGAAGTTGCCGGCCGCGAACGGCACGAGCACCGCGATGTCGACCCTGCCGGCCAGCCCGTAGGCGATCAGGCCACCGAGCGGGAAGGTCAGCGCGGAGGCGAAGTTGTACATCAGCGCATGGCGCCTGCTCCAGCCACTGTGCACCAGGATTCCGAAGTCACCGAGCTCCTGAGGGACCTCGTGAGCGGCCGCGACCAGCCAGGTCACGACGCCCAGCTGTACGTCGAGCATGAACGCGCTTCCCACGGCCAGGCCGCCGATCAGGTTGTGGAGCCCGTCTGCCGCCAGGATCATGTAGCCCAGTGGACCGTGCTCGCTCACGGGGCGGTGGCAGTGGTGCCAGTGCAGGAACTGCTCGAGAACGTGGAACGAGTACAGCCCCGCCACGGCCCAGACGAACACAGTCAAGTCCCCATCGAGTGCCGCCAAGGACTGCGGCAGCATGTGGAACATCGCGCCGCCCAGCAACGCACCTGCGGCCAACGCGACCAGCGGCATCACCAGACGGCGGAAGAGGCTCTCGCGCATCAGTACCGAGAAGCTGCCGACCAGGGCCAGTGCGCTCATGGCCAGTCCCGACACCACGATCCAGGCCAGCACCGACACCCCTAGACCGTATCGATCTCGATGTGCCGGAAGGGCAGAAATCGCCCCACCCAGGGCCGGGCAGGCATCGCGCCATGTCGGGACCCTCCGGCCGCCCACTGCGAGTAAGCGCCGTGTGGTCGCCGCTTGACCACGGCGCCAATAGCCCGAGCGGGCCTCGACAGGCAACTGAATGGTGCTTTCCAGTCCTGAGGTCAGCGCGCCCGACGGTCCCGCAGGTGCTCGAGCCCGCGCCAGCTTGTCCTACCGGTGGTCCGGCTCACCCCCTCCCCAACGTCCTGCTCTCGGCACGATCCGGTAGACAAGAACACGCCCCAAAACCGATGGTGAGCTCGGTGGCGGGAGGGTCGAAACATCTACTCGCGCCGTCTGGAAGCCAGCCACGCCAGCGCCCGTCCAGTCGCGACCCGGTGTGTACCGGGTAGGGTCCGGAGCCGCGTCGTAATGACGTCGCCGTCGACGAGTCGAGCATCGAGGAGGGCGGCAACGAAGTTGCGGTCCTTCTCGCGGAAGGCGCAGAGCTTGGCGACGCAAAGGTCTTCCTTGTCCAGGCACCAGCCCGTGAACCGCGGCACACCCGCTGGCGCGGCGGTGTTGGCGTTCTGGACCTTCACGAGGCGGTCGCGCCAGCCGTCAACGAGGACCACGGTGCTGAGGTCGACCCCATCAATGCTGAAACCGTGCTGCTGCTCGAAGGGTGACCACTCGCCGGCAACGCCCTCGATCAGGTCGGCCAGCCGCGAGGTTTCCTCGTTGCTGTCAGCGATGGGGAGGACGTCGATTTCGACGGACATGGTCGCGGCTTCGGGCAGTTGGTCCTCTGTAAAGGTGCCGAGGATCGCCTGCGAGCCCACGAGGATGACTGCCGGGTGCTCGATGATCTGGCACGCAGCCCGGATCGCATGCTCAAGCTGGTCGCGGCGCATCAGCCGGCTTCCCTGAGGACCTCGGAGCGCTCGTTCTGGGGGAGCAGACCGCCCATGGGAGAGACCTCGCGCATCTCGATCGAGTCGATGTCGAGACCGGTCATCACGCGCCGCAGTCCAGGTACATCACCGTCGCGCACAAGCTTGCGCCAGCGGTCGAGGTTACGGAGGTGGGGCTGGCCCTGGACGCTGCCTTGCAGTCGCTTGAGGTTGCTGTTGATAGTCGGCTTCCACCTCTTCAACGTCTCGGGGGAGAGGTGCGTGGAGAGTTGGCAGTGGAGACGCCATGACCGCTCGACGGATCGGTTCAGGTCGGGTCGGACGGGACGGCGTACAACCTCGAGCCGGTAGCCCATGCAGGACAGGAGCCGGTCGAGCATCTCGTCGCTCATGTCGACCCGGCCCGACAGGAAGCCGCTGATGCTCGGCTGGCGGACCCCGGATCGGCGCGACAGCAGGCTTTGGGTGGTGCGCGTCTCCAGCATCACCTCGCGCAGAATGTCACTCCGATCGGTCACGAACCCAGTATAGCAAAAAGTACTATAAGGCGTCTGGGGCAACACTGGGGCAACAGCCGAGCCAGAAACGGTCGGTGACGGCCACCACTGTTCAAGCCTCGAAACCCCCGCTGACCTGCAGGTTCGTGAATTTCCATCGGTCACCGCTTACTCGTCGAACGGGCTCTCAAGGCGGTAGCGCCGGTTCGAATCCGGTCGGGGGTACCACAGCAGACGATCGAAGGCCGGCCGCGCGAGCGACCGGCCTTCGTCGTTCTCGCGTCCCACGAGGCGCCGGCGGCGAGGCGTCGCGGCCTCCGCGGCGATGTCCGAAAACCGCGAGATTCGGCGGCCGAGGCGCGGCAGGATGGTCGCCATGAACATCGAGGACACCGAGGCCTGCTACCGGGCGGTGAAGAGCCGGGACCGGCGCTTCGACGGCGTCTTCTACACCGGCGTCACCTCGACCGGCATCTACTGCCGCCCGTCCTGCCCGGCGATCACCCCGCGGCGCGGCAACGTGACCTTCCACCGCACCGCCGCGGCCGCGCAGGCGGCCGGGTTCCGGGCCTGCAAGCGGTGCCTTCCCGACGCCACTCCGGGCTCTCCGGACTGGGACGTGGCCGCGGACGTCGCCGGCCGCGCGATGCGACTGATCGGCGACGGCGTCGTGGACCGGGAGGGTGTGGCCGGGCTGGCCGTCCGCCTCGGCTACACCGAGCGGCACCTGCACCGGGTGCTCGCCACCCAGCTCGGCGCCGGCCCGCTCGCCCTGGCCCGGGCCCGCCGCGCGCAGACGGCGCGCACGCTCATCGAGACCACGCGGCTGTCCTTCGCCGACATCGCGTTCGCCGCCGGCTTCGCCAGCGTGCGGCAGTTCAACGACACGCTGCGCGAGGTCTACGCGGCCACCCCGACCCAGCTGCGCGGTTCGACCGCTCGCGGCGACAAGGCGGGCCGGCTCGAGCTGCGGCTCGCGGTCCGCGCCCCGTTCGCCGCCGACGCGCTGCTCGACTTCCTGCGCGCCCGGGCGGTTCCCGGGATCGAGGCCGTGGGGGAGGACTGGTACGCCCGCACGCTCCGCCTTCCGCACGGCCATGGCCGGGTCAGGTTGTCGCTGCCGGTCGGCGACCTCACTGTCTCGCACGTGCTGTGCCGTCTGGACGTGAGCGACCTGCGCGACGTCGGCGCCGCGATGGAGCGCTGCCGCCGGCTCGTCGACGCCGACTGCGACCCGCTCGCCGTCGACGCGGCACTGGCGGAGGACCCGCTCCTGCGACCGCTCGTGGCGGCGCGCCCCGGCCTGCGCGTCCCCGGGCACGTCGACGGCGCCGAGGTGGCCGTGCGGGCCGTGGTCGGCCAGCAGGTGTCCGTCGTCGGGGCCACGGCCCTGCTCGGTCGGCTGGTGGAGAGGTACGGCGAGCCGCTGCCCCACCTCGCGTCGTACGACGGACTCACGCGGCTGTTCCCGCGTCCGGAGGTGCTCGCGGAAGCCGACCCCGCGGACCTCCCGATGCCGCGGGCCCGCGGGCGCGCGCTGGTCGCGCTGTGCGCCGGGCTGGCGTCCGGGCAGATCGCGCTGGACCGAAGCGCCGACCGGGCGGAGGTCCGGCGCCGGCTGCTGGCGCTGCCGGGGATCGGGCCGTGGACCGCCGACTACGTCGCGCTGCGCGCGCTGGGTGACCCGGACGTGTTCCTGCCCACGGACGTGGGCGTCCTTCACGCGGTGGCCCGCCTGGAGGCGGTGCCGTCCGCCACCGCCTGGCGGCCCTGGCGCTCGTACGCGCTGCTGCACCTGTGGACGTCGTTGAAGGAGAGCTGAACCATGTGGACCTCGATCGACTCACCCCTCGGCCCGCTGCGGCTGGTCGCCGAGCACGGCGCGCTGACTGCCATCGAGTACACCGGCCCGAGCGTGGCGAGCCCGTCGCGACGCTCCTCGGTGAGCGTCGCCGCCACCAGGTCCGAGGAGCGGCCGGTGGGGGAGCGCCAGGACGCTGACCCGTTGCTGCGCGAGGTCGCCCGGCAGCTGCGGGCGTACTTCGACCGCGACCTCAAGGAGTTCGACCTGCCTTTGGCGCCGATCGGCACGCCCTTCCAGGTGCGGGTGTGGGAGCAGCTGCGGCTGATCGGCTATGGCCAGACCGCCTCCTACGGCGAGGTCGCCCGCCGCCTCGGGATGACCGGCGCGGCCGCGCGCGCGGTGGGCCTGGCCAACGGCCGCAACCCGATCCCCATCGTGGTCCCGTGCCACCGCGTCGTCGGGGCGAAGGGCACGCTGACCGGCTACGCCGGCGGGATCGAGCGCAAGCAGGCGCTGCTGGACCTGGAGCAGGACGCGCTGTTCTGACCCTGATCTTTCAGACTGGTCGCGTCGGGTGTGATTGTCCGGGCATGGTGAGCCTGCCGAGGCGGTAGCGGGCGTCGACCGCGTGCTCGGTGCCCGCCTCGGGGTGGTTTCTGGCGGCGCGGGGCAGTGCTGGCCGGGTTGATGGGCGATGCGAGGGTGCCTACGGGCATGCCGCATCGTCGTGGAGGCGAGTGGCGCGGTGAGGCGGGGCCGTCAGCCGAAGGCTGGCAAGCCTCGTAGTCGGTCCAATGCCGCGGTGAAGGCCTGCAGGTGCCGGTAGGCGGCGCCGAAGCGTAGGTGCAGCCGCCGGCCGTGCCGGACCAGCCGTGCAGCGGCGTTGAGGAACGCGAGCCGCAGCCGCTTGCCGCGGGTCCGTCGGAACTCGCCGGGTAGGGCCAGGGTGCGCAGCCACAGGCTGACGTTGTGGGCCAGCGCGGCTGCCTGCCAGTACAGCCAGTTGCCGAAGAATGACTGCACCGGCGCGTGGTTCATCCCGTAGTCGTTCTTCAACGCCCGGATGGTGTCCTCGGGGACACCACCGCGGAGCCGGTGGTGCGCCTCCACCTCGGCTGCGGACATGCGTTCGGGTTCGATGTTGGTGAGGATCGCGTGCAGCCGCCACCCGTCGAGGTCGTCGAGGGCGAGCTGCTCCCCGGCGGCGCGGGGTTGACGACGCACGATCAGCCGCAGCCGCCTCCCGAGCAGCCGGGTGGTGGTCTCGGCGACCTCGCTGCCGGCCTCGGTCTCCCGACCCAATGCCGGGGCCCACATCGTGGCCGGATCCGCGGCCAGGGCGTGGATCCGGTCCGCCACCGGCCGGTACTGCTTGGTGGTCACGGTGAAGTCCGCGCCGTGGCGTTCGGCGGCCTCGACGACCTGCTCCTGGTAGCCGGCCGAGTCCACCCGGATCCACAGCCGGTACTTCTCCCGGGCGCCGGTGGGGATCGCGGACACGCACTCGTCGATGAAGCGGCCCATCGCGCGGCCGTCGTTGGCCGCACCCCCGCGGGCGCGCAGCGCGAGCACGTCCCCGGTCTCCCCGACCACGCCGACCAGCGGGGACAGCGCGGTCTGCCCGGTCCGGGAGAACGCCGAGCCCTCCTTGCCGGGCCCGTAGACCGCGACCCTCGTGGCGTCCGGGTCGATGGTGAGCCGCTCACCGGCCGGTGCGGCGCCGGCCGCCCAGGCCCGGCGCAGCATCACCCGGTTGGTCGCGGCCGCCTTGGCCACCCGCCCCAGGTCCGCACCGGCCAGGAACCGCCACAGCGTCGGCACACTGGGCAACCGGTTCGCTCCGCGCAACGCGGTCGTGGCCGGGTCGGCCAGCAGCGACCGGTCGGTGAGGAAGTCACCCCCGGCCAGCAGCACCTCGGTCAACGCCCGGTAACACTCCCCGCCGGTGTAGCCACCGGGTCCGATCGGCCGCAACCCGCGTCGGTCGGCCTCGGCGACCACGTTGAGCCGGTCCAGCAGCGGACCCCACAGCGCCACCCCCGCGACCGGGGTCAGGTCGGTCTCCGAGGCGGCCACCACCGGCGTCGGGACACTCCGCGCCGGACGCGCCAGCAACTCATCCTCGACATCGAACAACAGGCCAGTAGCGTTCACCGTGCGGGTGCCCTTCTGTACGGACGATCGGGACTTCGACAATCACGATCTTTCCCTGCAGCAAGGGCACTTTCGCGTCACGACACAGCACCGGCGATCAACCCGGCTGAAAGATCAGGGTCTGATCTGAGGGCGAGCTGACCGGGCAGGTCACTCGGCGGCGCGGCGCAGCGACTCCGAGAGCCGCTCGGCCGCGGCGAGCACCGCAGGCGCGTGCATGCGGCCGGGCTGGCGGGAGAGCCGCTCCAGCGGCCCGGACACCGAGACGGCGGCGATGATCTTGCCCGAGGGCGAGCGCACCGGCGCGGACACCGAGGCCACGCCCTGCTCGCGCTCGCCGACCGACTGCGCCCAGCCCCGGCGGCGGATGCCGGACAGCGCGGTGGCCGAGTACGCGGCGTTCTGCAGGCCGCGGTGGATGCGCTCGGGATCCTCCCAGGCGAGCAGCACCTGAGCGGCGGAGCCGGCCCGCATGGTCAGCTGCGAGCCGACCGGGATCGTGTCGCGCAGCCCCGAAGGCCGTTCCGCGGCCGCGACACAGACGCGGTAGTCACCCTGGCGTCGCCACAGCTGTGCCGACTCGCCGGTGATGTCGCGCAGTCGCGCGAGCACCGGCCCCGCGGCCGCGAGCAGCCGGTCCTCGCCGGCCGCTGCCGAGAGCTCGGCCAGCCGCGGGCCGAGCACGAACCGCCCCTGCATGTCGCGGGCGACCAGACGGTGGTGCTCCAGCGCGACCGCGAGCCGGTGCGCCGTGGGGCGGGCGAGCCCGGTGCCGGCCACCAGGCCGGCCAGGGTGGCCGGTCCCGACTCGAGCGCCGAGAGCACCAGGGCGGCTTTGTCGAGAACACCGACTCCGCTAGAGTTGTCCATACTCTGATAATGCCGTCTCGAATGCTGGTATGCAAGCGCGGATCGGGCGCAGACTGGCACGTCAGAGCCGCAGACCACGAGAACGCACATGCGAAGGAGAAGCGCTATGGGCAAGACCCTGGCCGAGAAGGTGTGGGACGAGCACGTCGTCCGGACGGCCCCGGGGGAGCCCGACCTGCTCTACATCGACCTCCACCTGATCCACGAGGTCACCTCCCCGCAGGCGTTCGAGGGGCTGCGGCTGGCCGGCCGGAAGGTACGGCGTCCCGACCTGACCCTGGCCACCGAGGACCACAACGTGCCCACCCTCGACCTGGACAAGCCGATCGCCGACCCGGTGTCGCGCACGCAGGTCGAGACGCTGCGCCGCAACGCCGAGGAGTTCGGCGTCCGGCTGCACCCGCTCGGTGACGTCGAGCAGGGCATCGTCCACGTCGTGGGGCCGCAGCTCGGGCTGACCCAGCCGGGCATGACGATCGTGTGCGGGGACTCGCACACCTCGACCCACGGCGCGTTCGGGGCCATCGCCTTCGGCATCGGCACCAGCGAGGTCGAGCACGTGCTGGCCACGCAGACCCTGATGCAGGCGAAGCCCAAGACGATGGCGGTCACGGTGAACGGGTCGCTGCCCGAGGGCGTCACCGCCAAGGACCTGGTGCTCACGCTCATCGCGCACACCGGCACCGGAGGCGGTCAGGGCTACGTCGTGGAGTACCGCGGCCAGGCCATCGAGGAGCTCTCGATGGAGGCGCGGATGACGATCTGCAACATGTCGATCGAGTGGGGTGCCAAGGCCGGTCTGATCGCGCCCGACCAGACGACGTTCGACTACATCGAGGGACGTCCCGAGGCGCCGAAGGGCAGCGACTGGGACGCCGCGGTCGCGCACTGGAAGACGCTGGTCACCGACCCCGACGCCTCCTTCGACAAGGAGATCGTGCTCGACGCGAGCGAGATGACGCCGTTCGTGACCTGGGGCACCAACCCCGGTCAGGGCGTGGCGCTCGGCGCGCAGGTCCCCTCGCCCGAGGACTTCGCCGACGAGGGCGACAAGGTCGCGGCCCAGAAGGCGTTGGAGTACATGGGTCTCGAGGCCGGCACGCCGATGCGCGAGATCGACGTGGACACCGTGTTCGTCGGCTCGTGCACCAACGGTCGGATCGAGGACCTCCGCGCCGCCGCCGAGGTGGTGAAGGGCCGCACGGTCGCCGACGGCACCCGGCTGCTGGTCGTGCCCGGGTCCGTGCGGGTGCGTCTGCAGGCCGAGGAGGAGGGCCTCGACGTCGTCTTCAAGGAAGCCGGCGGCGAGTGGCGCGGCGCGGGCTGCTCGATGTGCCTGGGCATGAACCCCGACCAGCTGCAGCCGGGCGAGCGCAGCGCCTCGACGTCGAACCGCAACTTCGAGGGCAGGCAGGGCAAGGGCGGTCGCACGCACCTGGTCTCCCCCCTGGTCGCTGCCGCCACCGCGGTCACCGGTCGCCTGTCCTCGCCCGCCGACCTCGCCCCGCTGGCCTGAGCCGGCCGACACGTTAGGACCACGCCATGGAGAAGTTCACCAGCCACACCGGCACGGCGCTGCCGTTGCGCCGCAACAACGTCGACACCGACCAGATCATCCCGGCCGTCTACCTCAAGCGGGTCACCCGGACCGGCTTCGAGGACGGCCTCTTCGGCGCCTGGCGCAACGACCCTGAGTTCATCTTGAACAAACCGGAGCGGCAAGGCGTCACGGTCCTCCTCGCCGGTCCGGACTTCGGCACCGGCTCCTCGCGCGAGCACGCCGTGTGGGCCTTGATGGACTACGGGTTCAAGGTCGTGCTCTCCAGCCGCTTCGCCGACATCTTCCGCGGCAACGCCGGAAAGGCCGGCCTGCTTGCCGCGCAGGTCGACCAGGACGTCGTGGAGAGGCTCTGGAAGCTGACGGAGGAAGACCCGACAGCGCAGGTGACCGTCGACCTCGAGAAGCGCGAAGTGCGGGCCGGTGACGTCGTCGCTGCCTTCCAGATCGACGACTACACGCGCTGGCGCCTGCTCGAAGGGCTCGACGACATCGGGATCACGCTCTCTCACGAGGACGACGTCGCGGCGTTCGAGTCCAGCCGTCCTTCCTGGAAACCGGCGACCCTCTGAATTCCGCTGAAGGTCGGGAATCCCAAGCAGCACAAGGGATTCTCGACCTTTTCTCTTGTTCGCCGACGATAGCGAACGCCGCGGACAACGCTTTCGACGCGGATTCGCGCATTAGTGGCACAGTGCGGTTTTGCCAAATAGCCAAGGGAAAACTGCGTGTGATCATTGTGACAGGTAGTACTTTTCCCTAGCGTTCTAAGGAGAAGTCGAGCATCGGCTCGACCCCTCGACCGTTCACGAAAGGGAAGCCAGTGAACAAGAGTCAGCTGATCGACACCCTCGCAGCCCGCTTCGACGGCAACCGCAAGGCCGCGTCCCACGCGCTCGAGTCCGTGCTCGACACCATCACCCGCGAAGTCGCCAAGGGCGAGAAGGTCGCCATCACCGGCTTCGGCTCGTTCGAGAAGCGGGTGCGTGACGCGCGCTGGGTCCGCAACCCGCGCACCGGCGAGCGGATCAAGGCCAAGAAGACGGCCGTTCCCAAGTTCAACGCCGGCGCCGATCTGAAGGCGGTGGTCTCGGGGGCCAAGAAGCTGCCGAAGCTCACGCTGACCGCAGCGGCCACCGGCGCGAAGGCCGCCGGTTCCGCGGCCAGGTCCACGACCGGCAAGTCGACCGCGGCGAAGAAGAGCACGTCGACCACGGCCAAGAAGGCTCCGGCGGCGAAGAGCACGTCGACGGCCGCGAAGAAGGCCCCGGCGAAGAAGACGGCCGCGAAGTCCACGCCGGCCAAGAAGACCGCGACCAAGTCGACGGCCGCCAAGAAGTCGACGGCCACCAAGGCCGCTGCCGGCAAGACCACGGCCAGCAAGTCCACCGCTGCCAAGAAGTCGACCGCCAAGAAGACGGCGCCGGCCAAGAAGACGACCGCCAAGTCGGCACCGGCGAAGAAGGCGACCACGACCTCGACTGCCAAGAAGTCCCCGGCGAAGAAGACCGCCAAGAAGTCCTGACGCGACCGGGCCCGTCACGGGGCCGGCGACCGGCATGAGCCGGCGCCGGCCCCGTCGCTTTACCGGCCTCGTCGAGACCTAGTGTCGTGCGCCTGAAATTCGCTGAGTAAGTCGTACACTTGGGGTATGCCTCGAACTGGACGTCCCAAGGCCGAGCTGGACCTGACCGCCGAGGAGCGTGAGCAGCTGACCCGCTGGTCGCGCCGGGCGAAGTCGTCGCAGGCGTTGGCGTTGCGGTCGCGCATCGTGCTGGCGTGTGCGGACGGCGTGGACAACAAGACGGTCGCCGAGCAGTTGGGGTGTTCGGCGGCGACGGTGGGCAAGTGGCGTGGCCGGTTCCTCGCTCAGCGTCTGGACGGGCTGAGCGACGAGCCGCGTCCGGGCCGGCCGCCGTCGATCACCGCTGATCGGGTCGAGGAGGTGGTGGTCGCGACGCTGGAGTCGACGCCGAAGAACGCGACCCACTGGTCGCGGGCGAAGATGGCCGAGCGGACCGGGTTGAGCAAGTCCACAATCGGCCGGATCTGGCGGGACTTCGGGCTCAAGCCGCACCGCACCGACGGGTTCAAGCTCTCCAACGACCCGCTGTTGGTGGAGAAGGTCTACGACGTGGTGGGTCTCTACCTGAACCCGCCCGAGGCCGCCGTGGTGCTCAGCGTCGACGAGAAAAGCCAGGTGCAGGCCCTGGCCCGTTCCCAGCCGGCGTTCCCGATGATGCCGGGGATGCCGGAGAAGCGCACCCACGACTACGTCCGGCACGGGACCACCAGCTTGTTCGCGGCATTCAACACCGTCGACGGCACGGTGATCTCCAGCCTGCACCGACGCCACCGCGCCACTGAGTTCAAGAAGTTCCTGGCCAAGATCGACGCGCAGGTCCCCGACGACCTTGAGATACACCTGATCTGCGACAACTACGGCACCCACAAGCACCCGAGCGTCAACAAGTGGCTTGCCGCGCATCCGCGGTTCCACATGCACTTCACCCCGACGTACTCCTCCTGGATCAACCAGGTCGAACGCTTCTTCGCCTACGTCACCGCCGACCTGCTCCAGCGAAGTGACCACCGCAGCGTCCAAGCCCTCGAGGCCGACATCCGCAAATGGATCAAGGCCTGGAACGACAACCCCAAGCCATTCATCTGGACCAAGACCGCCGAGGAGATCCTCGCCTCACTCGGACGACTTCTACAACGAACTACCGGCGCAGGACACTAGGACAGCGTGAGGATCTGCAGGGACTGCACGACCGGCCGGGCCGCGTCGCCGCCCGTGGTGAGCCGGACCCGCTGGCCGGGGCGCAGCAGCCTCAGCCCCGTGCCCGCGAGGGCCTCGCCGGCGAACGGCAGCTCGACGCCGTCGTCGAGCAGCACCCGCCCGCTGCGGGTCTCGGTGTCGAAGGCGGAGACGGTGGCCTGCATGGCCACGATCCTAGTGCCCCGTAGTTGAAGTCTTTTTGCGGTTGGCTTTGGCGAGGATCTGGTCGGCGGTCTTGGTCCAGACGAACGGGTGGGCACGGCCGTTCCAGCCGTTGATGAAGGCCCGGATCTTCGTGGTCAGGTCGCGTACGGAGGCGAAGGTTCCGCGGTGGATGGCCTGTTTCTCGATGATGCCGAACCAGACCTCGACCAGGTTCATCCACGACGCCGAGGTCGGGGTGAAGTGCACGTGGATCCGCGGGTTCGCGGCCAGCCAGTCGCGTACCTCGACGCGTTTGTGGGTGGCGTAGTTGTCCATCACCAGGTGCAGCTCGGAGTCCGGGTAGGCCCTGGCCACGTGCTTGAGGAACCCGCAGGAACTCCTGGTGCCGGTGCCGCGGCTGGGTCAGCCCGGTGACCTTGCCGGTGGCGATCTCGAGTGCGGCGAACAACGTGGTGGTGCCGTGCCGGACGTAGTCATGGGTGCGCCGCTCGGTCACGCCGGGTTTCATCGGCAACGTCGGCTGTGTCCGATCCAATGCCTGGATCTGGGATTTTTCGTCGACACACAGCACGATCGCGTTCTCCGGTGGCTCCAAGTACAGACCGACCACGTCGGTGACCTTGGCGACCAGTTCGGGGTCGGTGGAGAACTTGAACGTCTCGGCTCGCCACGGCTGCACCCCGTAATCGCGCCACGCCCGTGCCACCGTGGTGTTGTCGATCCCGAGCCTGGCCGCCAACAGTCGGGTCGACCAGTGCGTGACACCAAGCTTCTTCGGTGGCGGCTTGAGCGTCTCCGCGACGATCTTGGCGTGGTCGATGTGACGCGGGCGGCCCGGACGCTGCTCGTCATGGAGCCCCTCGATCCCGGACTCCTCGTACCGGCGGCGCCTCGAGGTCACCGTCGGACGTCGAGACCCCCACCCGGTGCGCGATCTCGGTATGAGACACCCCATCGGCGGCCAGCAGGACGATCCGCGCCCGAGCGGCCAGGCCCGCCTTCACCGTCGAGGACCGCGTCCACGCCGACAGCCGGGCGTGGTCTCCCTCACGCAACTCCAGAGCAGCAACTCGCATGCCCCATTGTCTCGCGACACATAGCCAAACTATTTATGCCACGCCGCACTAGTGGCCGGGCGGCCGGCGCAGTGCGGTGCTCGTCCACGACGTCCTCGGTCCGACACCCAGCTCGAGCGCGGCCTCGAGGTCGGCGGGCGTGTCGACGTCGCGGCGCAGTGAGGGTACGTCGACCAGGTCGATCTCGCGCGCGCCGGAGGACCGGTGCGCGTCCGCGGACCCGGGGCCGAAGTGCGGGTCGAACGACGCCAGGTCCGGCGCGGTCACCAACGTGGTGCCGGTTCCCTCGGCGTCGGCGACGAACGCCATGACGTCGTCCGGTGCGGCGCAGAGCGCCCGGTCGAGCTCGTCGATCCGCAGCGCCGGCACGTCGGCGCAGAGGGCGGCCAGCCGCAGCGCCGGGTCGCGACGCACGAGCTCGGCGGCCGCCTGGACCAGCGCGCCGTTGAGGTCGTCGGAGACCCCGTCGGGGACGACGTCCGCGCCCGCCTCGCGCAGGGCGGCGGCGAGCCGGAAGTCGTCGGTGACGGCGAGCACGCGCGCGACCGCGGAAGAGTCCAGAGCCGCGGCCACCGAGTCCAGCGCGAACGCCGCGGCCAGCTCCCTGCGGACCGGGTCGCCGAGGGGCGCCAGGCGCGACTTCGCGACGGCGGTCGGCTTGACCGGCACCAGGACGCCGTACCGGGGCGAGGACTCGGAGGTCGACATCGCCTCGATCCTGCCAGGTGCGCGGTCGCGGGCTCGCGGCCGGGTAGCCTCGCTCGGTACGGTCCCTCAGGACCGTGGCTCGCAGAGCCCGCACATCGGACAGGAGTGGCGCGGTGAGGAACCCGCGGAAGCTGCAGCAGCGCCCCGGCTGGGCCTACGGGTTGTGCATTGCGATCCTGGAGCCTGTGCTGCTCCTGCTGACCAAGCGTCGCTGGGTGGGCGGCGAGCGGATCCCGGCCACCGGCGGGTGCGTGCTGGCCGCCAACCACATCTCCCACCTGGACCCGCTCACGTTCGCCCACTTCGCCTACGCGCACGGCCGCCTCGTGCGCTTCCTGGCCAAGGCGGAGATGTTCAAGGTCCCCGTCGTGGGCGCGATCATCCGCAGCGCCGAGCAGATCCCCGTCTACCGGTTGACCACCGACGCGTCGGTGGCGTTCCGGGCCGCGGTGGCCGCGGTGGAGAAAGGGGAGTGCGTGGCGGTCTACCCCGAGGGCACGATCACGCGGGACGCGGACCTGTGGCCGATGACCGGCAAGACCGGCGCCGCGCGGATCGCGCTGGCCTCGGGCGTGCCGGTGATCCCGATCGCGCAGTGGGGGGCGCAGGAGATCCTGTGGCCCTACAGCAAGAGACCGCGCCTGTTCCCCCGCAAGACGATCCGGATGAAGGCGGGGGAGCCGGTCGACCTCGACGACCTCAGGGGCGAGGAGCTGACGCCTGCCGTGCTCCGCGAGGCGTCCGACCGGATCACGGACGCGATCACGCTCCTGCTCGAGGACGTGCGCGGCGAGACCGCGCCGGCGGTCCGCTTCGACCCGAGGACCGCGGGCGTGCGCCAGATCGGCAACCCGGACGGGCAGCGGCGCCCCCGCCGGCACTCGGGCGGTGGCCGATGAGCAGGGTCGCGGTCTTCGGCGCCGGCAACTGGGGCACCGCGTTCTCGCTGGTGCTGGCCGACGCGGGCAACGAGGTGACGCTGTGGGCGCGTCGCGAGGACCTGTGCGCGACGATCAACGACAAGCGCGAGAACACCGACTACCTGCCCGGCATCGCCATCCCCGACACAGTGAGCGCGACCCACGACCCGGAGCTGGCCGCCCGCGACGCCGAGTTCGTGGTGCTCGCGGTGCCCTCGCAGACCCTTCGGGAGAACCTCACCGCGTGGGCCCCGGTGCTGCCCGGGGACGCGGTGCTGGTCTCGCTGATGAAGGGCGTCGAGCTCGGCAGCCTCAAGCGGATGAGTGAGGTGATCGCCGAGGTGACCGGAGCCGGGGCGGACCGGATCGGCGTGGTGACCGGTCCGAACCTGGCCAAGGAGATCGCGCAGCGCGAGCCGGCCGCCAGCGTCGTCGCCTGCGCCGACGAGGACGTCTCGCGTCGGCTGCGCACGGTCTGCCACTCCGCGACGTTCCGTCCCTACTCCTCGACCGACGTGGTCGGGTGCGAGGTCGGTGGGGCCTACAAGAACGTGATCGCGATCAGCGTCGGGATGGCCCACGGTCTCGGGTTCGGCGACAACACCACCGCGTCGGTGATCACCCGCGGCCTGGCCGAGACCGCACGACTGGCTGCCGCCCTCGGCGCCGACCCGATGACGCTGATGGGCCTGGCCGGGCTCGGCGACCTGGTCGCCACCTGCTCCTCGCCGCTCTCGCGCAACCGCACCACGGGCGAGAAGCTGGGCCGGGGCATGAGCACCGAGCAGATCCTCGCGTCCACGAGGCAGGTCGCCGAGGGCGTGAAGTCCTGCTCGTCGTTGCTCGACCTCGCCCGGCGCGAAGGGGTCTACGCCCCGATCGCCGAGCACGTGCACGCGGTCGTCGAGGGCGAGATGACCGCGGCCGACATGCTCACCAGCCTGATCTCGCGCGACGCCAAGGACGAGCGCGACTGATCAGCGCGCCGGCGCCTCGCGGGTGAGGTCGTCGAGGGCGGCGGCCAGGTCGTCCCACAGGTCGTCGACGTCCTCGATGCCCACCGACATGCGCACCAGCCCCTCGGGGATGGTCGGTGCCTCGCTGGCCCAACGGCGGCGCCGCTCGAACGTGGACTCCACCCCGCCGAGGCTGGTCGCGTGCACCCACAGCCGGGTCTTGTGGGTGAGCAGGTCCGCGGCCAGCGCGCCCTCGGCCAGCACGACCGAGACGATCGCGCCGAAGCCGGGGTAACGGACCTCGGCCACGGCGTCGTGACCCTCGAGCCGGCGGACCAGCTCGGCGGCGTTGGCCTGCGCGCGCTCGAGCCGCACGTGCAGGGTCCGCAGTCCCCGCAGGGCCAGCCACGTCTCGAACGGCCCCGGCACGCCGCCGGTCAGGTCGCGACGCTTCTTGAGCACGTCGTACAGCTGGTCGTCCTTGGTGGCCACCGCGCCGAGCACGACGTCGCTGTGCCCGGCGATGAACTTCGTCGCCGAGTGCACCACCAGGTCCGCCTCCAGCGACAGCGGTTGCTGGAGCAGGGGAGTGGCGAAGGTGTTGTCGACCACCACGTAGGCGCCGGCCTCGTGCGCCGCCGCCACGATCGCGGGGATGTCGGCCAGCTCCAGCGCCGGGTTCGTCGGGGACTCCAGCCACACCAGGGCCGCGTCCTCGCAGGCCGCCACGACCGCCTCGGTGTCGGTGACGTCGACCAGTCGGGCGGTGATCCGGCCCCGCGCCTCCAGGTCGGCCAGCTGCATGATGCTGCCGCTGTAGGCGTGCCGCGGTGCCACCACGGTCTGGCCGTGGCCGACCAGATCGAGCACGGTCGAGACCGCGGCCAGGCCGGAGGCGAAGGCCAGGCAGCGGCCGCCCTCGAGCGCGCCGAGCGCCTCCTCGAAGGCCGTCCAGCTCGGGTTGCCGTAGCGGCCGTACTCCACGTCCCCGCCGGCGACGTACGTCGAGGCCATGGTGATCGGC
This sequence comes from uncultured Actinomycetota bacterium, assembly GCA_963816325.1. Taxonomy (GTDB): domain Bacteria; phylum Actinomycetota; class Actinomycetes; order Propionibacteriales; family Nocardioidaceae; genus Nocardioides_B. The sequence goes on from CAWFKC010000004.1 coordinate 390,942, forward strand.
TCGTTGAGCGGCTGGTCGGGGGTGTGCGGGGGCCGGCCCAGGGTCACGGCGAGGGTGGCAGGGCGGAACGGCGACGGCTGCGAGGACATGGCGCCCAGCGTAGGTGCTTGCACGCCGCCGACGCCGCGGCCGGGTAGGGTCGGCGACCATGGACGCCCAGACACGCAAGCCTCGGGTCGCTGTCGTGTTCGGCGGTCGTTCCAGCGAGCACGCGATCTCCTGCGTCACCGCCGGCAGCGTGCTCGCCGCGATCGACCGCGAGCGGTACGACGTGGTGCCGATCGGCATCACCCACGACGGGCGCTGGGTGCTGGAGTCCGAGGACACCGAACGGCTCGCGCTCACCTCGGCCGACAAGCTGCCGGAGGTCGATGGGTCCCGGGCGCCGGTGGCGCTGCTCAACGACGCCTCGGCCAGCGAGCTGGTCGTCCACGAGCCGAGCTCGGTGCCGCGCACGCTCGGCGAGGTGGACGTCGTCTTCCCGCTCCTGCACGGCCCCTGGGGCGAGGACGGCACGCTGCAGGGCCTGCTGGAGATGGCCGGCGTGCGCTACGTCGGCGCCGGTGTACTGGCCTCGGCGATCGGGATGGACAAGCACTACATGAAGGTGGTGTTCCAGGCCGCCGGGCTGCCGGTGCTGCCCTACACGGTGCTCACTCCCCCCGCGTGGGAGCGCGACCGCGGCGCCTGCCGGGAGTCCGTGGACTCGCTGGGCTACCCGGTCTTCGTCAAGCCCTGCCGTGCCGGCTCGAGCATGGGCATCAGCAAGGTGCACGGTCCCGAGGAGCTCGAGGCCGCGGTGGCCGAGGCGCGACGGCACGACCCCAAGGTCCTCGTCGAGGCGGCCGCCGAGGGCGGGCGCGAGATCGAGTGCGGGGTGCTCCAGGGCTACGGCGACAACGCACCGGACGTCAGCGTGGCCGCGGAGATCCGCATCGACGCCGGCCACGAGTTCTACGACTTCGCCGCGAAGTACCTCCCCGAGGAGCACACGGACCTCGACGTGCCCGCGGACCTCACCGAACCGCTGGCCCGGCGGGTGCGTGAGCTGGCGGTGCGGGCCTTCGAGGCGCTCTCGTGCGAGGGCCTGGCGCGCGTGGACTTCTTCGTGCTGCCCGACGACCACGTGGTGATCAACGAGATCAACACGATGCCCGGCTTCACGCCCAGCTCGTTGTTCCCCCGCGTCTGGGCGGCCAGCGGCCTGGACTACCCGGCGCTGGTGGACCGCCTCCTGCAGCTGGCGCTGCACCGCGACACCGGCCTGCGGTAGCTCACACGCAGGGCCGGACCTCGCGGATGGCCGCCTTGATCGCGGGCGCGAGGTCGACCATCGCCGTGGCCGGCGGGAAGTAGTCGGCGGGCAGGTGCACCTGCACGAACTGCGCCCGGCCCACCGTGGTCATGGTGATGTCGGTGGCGTTGCCGGTGATCTGCTTCTCGGGGATGTACCAGCCCACCCCGTTGGTCACCTGGCAGGTGGCGAACCGGTCGAGGCCCGGTGGCCTGGCCACCCCGCAGCTGAGCACGATCGGCGGGTCCCCCCACGCGGCTGCAGGCGCGCCCTGCGGCCGGACCGTACGACGGTCCTGGTCGGCCACCCGCGCGGGCAGGCGGGCCACGAGTGCCCGGCAGGCGGCCGCGTCGGCGCCGTGCAGGGCAGGGGTGTCCACCGACACCGCGCCTGAGCCGCAGCCGGTCAGCAGCAGGCCCAGGCAGACGACAGCGCCCGCGTTCGCACGAACGGGGCGCTGCCGGCGCATGGAGGAGGCCGGGAGCCTCAGATGTGGACGACCGGGCAGGTCAGGGTCCGGGTGATGCCGGTGATGTTCTGCACCTTGGCCACGACGAGCTTGCCCAGCTCGTCGACGTTGCGCGCCTCGGCGCGCACGATCACGTCGTAGGGCCCGGTGACGTCCTCGGCCAGGGTCACACCCTTCACCTGCGCGATCTCGGCGGCGACCTCGGCGGCCCTGCCGACGTCGGTCTGGATCAAGATGTAGGCCTGAACCACCATGGGGGCTCCTGTGGTCTCGTTGGGGACACCGGTGCGGTCAACCTATCGCGTGGCGTGCCCTCCCGGTACCGCGCCCTCGGCATCGGTTTGAATGGCCCCATGACTTCCCCCGGCAGCCTTCCCGGCACCCCGCCCGGCCCCGCCTCCGGAGCCACGCTCGCCGACGTCGGCGAGTTCGGGCTGATCTCCCTGCTCGCCGAGCGGTTCCCGCAGGGCGCGCAGGTGCTGCTCGGCCCCGGCGACGACGCCGCCGTGGTCGCCGTACCCGACGGCCGGGTGGTGGTCTCCACCGACCTGCTGGTGGAGTCGCGTCACTTCCGCCGGGACTGGGTGGAGGCCGTCGACGTGGGGCACCGGGTCGCCGCGGCGAACCTGTCCGACGTGAACGCCATGGGCGGGCGCGCCACCGCGTTGACCGTCGGCCTGGCGGCCCCGCCGGACCTGCCGGTCTCGTGGGCGCTCGACCTCGCCCAGGGCATCGCCGACGAGGCGGCGCTGGTCGGCGCCTCGGTGGTCGGCGGCGACGTCACCAACGCCGAGCAGGTCATGGTGGCCGTGACCGTCCTCGGCGTCGTCGACGGCGAGCCGGTCCGCCGCAGCGGCGCGCGTCCCGGCGACGTGGTCGCCCTCGCCGGCCGGCAGGGCTGGGCCGCCGGCGGGCTGGCAGTGCTGGGACGCGGCTTCCGGTCGCCGCGCAAGCTCGTGGAGGCCTACCGGCGCCCGGAACCGCCGTACGGCGCGGGCGCTCGGGCCGCGGCCGCGGGTGCCACCGCGATGATCGATGTGTCCGACGGGCTGCTCGCCGACGTCGGGCACATCGCCGCGCAGAGCGGCGTCGCGGTGGACGTGTCCACCACGGCGTTCGAGGTGGCCGAGCCGCTGCAGGCGGTGGGCGCTGCGCTCGGGGCGGACCCGATGCGGTTCATCCTCGCCGGCGGCGACGACCACGCGCTGGTGGCGACGTTCCCGGCCGGCACCGCGCTGCCCGACGGGTGGACGGCGATCGGGGCGGTGAGCGAGGGGGAGGGGGTCACCGTCGACGGGTCGGCCTACGAGGGCCCGGGCGGCTGGACGCACTTCTGAGGTCGCGCTCCGCCGGCCCGGCGCCCCCGAGAACGACGAAGGCCGCCCCGAGGGGCGGCCTTCGTGTCGACGTGGGGGTCAGCGGGTGACCTTGCCCGCCTTCAGGCAGCCGGTGCAGACGTTGAGGCGCTTCGGCGCACCGTTCACCGTCGCGCGGACGCGCTGGATGTTGGGGTTGAAGCGACGCTTCGTAATCTTGCGCGACCACGGCCGGTTGTGACCGAAGCCCGGGCCCTTGGCGCAGATGTCACAGACGGCAGCCACCGTGAACTCCTGGGATTGCTAGGTTTCTCGAGACAGGGGTGCCCGGACGTGCTCGGGCAGCCGCACCAGGGTATCCGATGCCCCCAGGCCGAGGCGAATCGGGCCGCGCGCGCTCCAGGGCCGGGGTCTGCGGGCAGTCTGCACTAACCTGACCGCACCCGAGGTTCCAACGTTTCCCGGAGCCTTCTCGGGCGTCGTTCCACGGGAGGAGGGCGAAGCAGCGTGCGCGGCAACGCGGTGGCCACCCTCGACCTGCCCTCGATCGTCCGCTTCGCCGACGAGGCCCTCGGCGCGCTGGGGCAGGCGCGGGAGGAGATCGACGCACTCAACGTCTACCCGGTCCCCGACGGCGACACCGGCACCAACCTGTACCTCACCTTCGAGTCAGCCCGTGACGCGATGCGCGACGCGTTGACCGAGCACCCCGAGGACCTGGCGGCCGCGGTCGCCGCCTTCTCGCGCGGGGCGCTGCTCGGCGCGCGCGGCAACTCGGGGGTGATCTTCAGCCAGCTCGTCGGGGCCTTCTGCAAGCGGGTGGCCGCCTCCGGACCGGCCGAGCGGGCCGCGGTGGTGTTCGCCGAGGGGCTCTCGGAGGCGACCTGGGCCAGCTACGCGGCGGTGGGGCGTCCGGTCGAGGGCACCATCCTCACCGTGGCCCGGGCCGCCGCCGACGCCGCGGGACGGGCCGCGCTCGCGGAGTCCCACGGTCTCGGGCACGCCGTACGTGCCGCGGCCTCGGCCGCGCGCGCCGCGCTGGGCCGCACCCCCGACCTGCTCCCGGTCCTGAAGGACGCGGGCGTCGTCGACGCCGGCGGCCGGGGGCTGTGCGTGGTCCTCGACACCGCCGAGACGGTGGTGACCGGTCACCGCGAGCTGGCGGTCCCGCCGGTACTCGGCACCCGGGCGATCCCGGTGCCGGTGCCGACCGGGGACCTGACCGCCGACGGCCCGGCCTACGAGGTGATGTTCCTGCTTGAGGCCGACGACGACCGGGTGCCGGCCCTGCGCCGCGCGCTCGGGCCGCTCGGCGACTCGCTGGTGGTGGTCGGGGGCGAGGGGTTGTGGAACGTCCACGTGCACGTGGACGACGTCGGCGCCGCCGTCGAGGCCGGGATCGAGGCCGGGCGGCCCTACCGGGTGCGGGTCACCCACTTCGCCGAGCAGGTGGCGCGCCGCTCGGCGGGTGCCGCGCGACGCACCGGCCGCAAGGTCGTGGTCACCGCCGCCGGCCCGGGGCTCTCGGACCTCTTCGCAGAGGCGGGCGCAACCGTGGTGGCCACCGGCTCGGGGCACCGGCCCTCGACCGGGCAGATCCTCGAGGCGATCAAGGCCGCCGGCACGCCCGAGGTCGTGGTGCTGCCCAACGACCGCGACTCCCTTGCGGCCGCCGAGGCGGCGGCACGCACCGCGCGGGAGGAGGAGGTCGCCCGCGTCGCGGTGATCCCCACCGACACCCAGGTCCAGGGCCTGGCAGCGCTCGCCGTGCACGAGCCCGGACGGGCCTTCGAGCAGGACATCCTCGAGATGACCGCCGCTGCCCGGCACGCGCGCTCGGGGGCGGTCACGCTGGCGGCGAAGCGGGCGATGACCACCGCCGGACCCTGCGAGCCCGGCGACGTGCTCGGCGTCATCGAGGGTGACTTCGTGCTTGTCGGTGCCGACCTGTTCGATGTGGCCATGGGCGTGGTCGAGCGGCTTCTCGGAGGTGGCGGTGAGCTGGTCACGATCGTGGCGGGCGCCGACTCGTCCGACCTCGCCGAGCGGTGCGCGGCGCACCTCGCCGCCGCGCACCCGATGGTCGACGTGGTGGTCCACGAGGGCGGTCAGCCGCGCTACCCGCTGTTGCTGGGCGTGGAGTAGGAGTCGCTGACCCATGCCCGTGACCTGGGACTCCCGGCTCAGCGCCGCGGTCGGCGACAAGACCGCGAAGGCGCTGCACGCGGCGTTCGGCTTCGAGACGGCCGGTGACCTGCTGCTGCACTACCCGCGCACGTACGTCGCCCGCGGGGACACCAGCAGCGTCAAGGGCCTGGTGGCCGGCGACCACACCACCGTCATCGCCCGGGTCGTCGCCGCCCGGCAGCACCCCTACCAGGATCGGCGCACCCGCCGCACCGCCTATCGGCTCGAGGTCGTCGTCGAGCTCGCCGACGGCCGGCTGACGCTCACCTTCTTTGACCGCAACCCGCGGACCGCCGACTGGCGGCTCCGGCAGCTCCAGCCCGGCCTGGTGGCCACGTTCGAGGGCAAGGCAGAGTGGGACCGCTTCCACGACCGGTGGCAGCTGGTGCACCCCGAGCTCGAGCAGCTCGAGGGCGGCACCGAGGCGATCGCCCGCCAGCGGCAGCGGCTCACCGCGCTGCAGCCGATCTACCCCGCGACGAAGAAGATGTCGTCGTTCAAGATCGAGACCGCGGTGCGTGTCGCGCTCGAGCAGGTCGAAGACGTGCCGGACCTGCTTCCCGCGCAGATCCGGCTCCGGCACGGGCTGGTCTCGGGCAAGCAGGCGCTGACCTGGATCCACCAGCCCGAGAGCCGGGAGGAGAAGGCCGCCGCCGAGAAGCGGCTGCGGTTCGAGGAGGCCTACGTGACCCAGACCGTCCTCGCGCAGCGGCGGGCGGCGCTGCGCGCGCTCGACGCGCAGCCCCGCGCGGGCCGCGCCGGTGGTCTGCTCGACCGCTTCGACGAGCGGCTCCCGTTCGCGCTCACCGCCGGCCAGCGCGAGGTCGGCGACCGGATCATGGCCGACCTGGCGGCCGGGCACCCGATGCACACCCTGCTGCAGGGCGAGGTGGGCTCGGGCAAGACGGTCGTCGCGCTGCGGGCGATGCTGCGCGTCATCGACTCCGGCGGGCAGGCCGCGCTGCTCGCGCCCACGGAGGTCCTCGCCCAGCAGCACCACCGCTCGATCACCGCCCTGCTCGGCGACCTCGCCGCCGGCGGCATGCTCGGCGGTGCCGACGACGGCACGCGGGTCGCGCTGCTCACCGGCTCGATGGGCGCCGCGGCGCGCAAGGAGGCGCTGCTCGACGCGGCCTCCGGTGCCGCCGGCATCGTGGTCGGCACCCACGCGCTGCTCGAGGAGCACGTGCAGTTCGCCGACCTAGGCCTGGTGGTCGTCGACGAGCAGCACCGCTTCGGCGTGGAGCAGCGGGCCGCGCTGGCGGCGAAGGCGGGACAGGCCCCGCCGCACGTGCTGGTGATGACCGCGACGCCGATCCCGCGCACCGTCGCGATGACGATCTTCGGCGACCTCGAGACCGCCACCCTGGCCGAGCTGCCGGCCGGCCGGGCCCCGATCCAGACCACGGTGGTGCCGGTGGCCGAGCAGCCGGCCTGGGTCGAGCGGGTGTGGGCCCGCGTCCGGGAGGAGGCGGGGCGCGGCCACCAGACCTACGTGGTCTGCCCGCGCATCGGCGACGGCGACGCGAAGGCGGTCTCCGACGAGGAGCAGCCCCCGGACGAGGACGGCGAGACAGACGAGACGAAGGGGAGCGGTGGCGACGCGGTGCCGCCGGCGGCGGTCGAGGAGGTCGCCCCGGCCCTCGCGGCGGACGCCCTGCGCGGGTTGCGCGTGGAGACGCTGCACGGCAGGCTCGCGCCGGACCGCAAGGACGCGGTGATGCGGGCGTTCGCCGACGGCGAGGTCGACGTGCTGGTCTCCACCACGGTGATCGAGGTCGGCGTCGACGTCGCCAACGCCACCGCGATGGTGATCCTCGACGCCGACCGCTTCGGCGTCTCCCAGCTGCACCAGCTGCGCGGCCGGGTCGGCCGCGGCGGGCTGCCCGGGCTGTGCCTGCTGCTCACCCGTGCCGAGCCGGGCAGCTCCGCGCGCGCCCGCCTGGAGGCGGTGGCCTCGACGACCGACGGCTTCCAGCTCAGCCAGCTCGACCTCGAGCAGCGCCGCGAGGGCGACGTGCTCGGCACCATGCAGTCCGGTCGCCGCTCCAGCCTGCGGCTGCTGTCGGTGCTGCGCCACGGCGACGTCATCGCGGAGGCGCGCGAGGCGGCGGAGACGACCGTGCGCGAGGATCCGACGCTGGCCGGCCACCCCGCCCTCGGCGTCGCCGTGCGCCAGCTGGCCGAGTCGCAGCGCGCCGACTACCTCGCCAAGGCCTGAGGCATGACGCGCATCATCGGCGGCACCGCCGGCGGCCGCCGCCTCAAGACGCCCAGCGGAGCCTCGACCCGGCCCACGTCGGACCGGGTCCGCGAGGCGCTCTTCTCGGCCGTCGACGCGACGCTCGGCACGTTGGCGGGGCTGCGCTTCCTCGACCTCTACGCCGGCTCCGGCGCGGTCGGGCTCGAGGCCGGCTCGCGCGGCGCCGCGGCGGTGACCCTCGTCGAGCAGGACCGGCGCACGGCGGGCGTCATCCGCGACAACGCGCGCACCCTCGGCTTGCGGGGCGTCGAGGTGCGGGTCGGGGCGGTGGCCCGCACCCTCGGGCAGGCCCCGGCAGCGCCGTACGACGTGGTCTTCCTCGACCCGCCCTACGCCCTGGATACGGGCCAGGTGGTGGCCGGCCTCGAGGCGCTGCGCGACCACGGGTGGCTGGCCGAGGAGGCGCTCGTGGTGGTGGAGCGCTCGAGCCGCACCCCCGGGCTGGACTGGCCGTACGGCTTCGTCGCGGTCCGCGAGCGGCGCTACGGCGAGACCACGCTTTGGTACGGTCACGCCACACCCACCCCCGAATGAGCACTCAGGAGCAGCAGTGCGCAGAGCCGCGTGCCCCGGATCCTTCGACCCGGTCACCAATGGCCACCTCGACATCATTGCCCGGGCGGCCGGGCTGTTCGACGAGGTGGTCGTCGCGGTGGGCGTGAACAAGTCGAAGAACCGGCTGTTCACGGCCGAGGAGCGGATGGAGATGCTCACCGAGGTCTGCGCGCCGTTCGCCAACGTGCGGGTCGACGGGTTCGAGGGGCTGCTCACCGACTTCTGCAAGGTGCACGACGTGCACGCCATCGTGAAGGGCCTGCGCGCGGTCAGCGACTTCGACTACGAGCTCCAGATGGCTCAGATGAACTCCAGCCTCGCCGCCATCGAGACGGTCTTCGTGCCGACCAGCCCGGAGTACTCCTTCCTCGCCTCGAGCCTGGTCAAGGAGGTCGCCACGTTCGGCGGTGACGTCTCCTCGCTGGTCCCGCCGTCGGTGCTGGAGCGCTTGACGGCCCGGCTCGCGGAGGTCCGCGCACGGTAGCCGGCGCCCTCGGCGGCGCGCCGGACGTGTGACCTCCACCGTCCGCGTCGTATCGTCGTGACGCAGGGGAGGGAGATCTTCGTGTGCACCGGTGCTCATCGGTGGGTACGAAGAAGGGGGCTGAGCGCCCCCGCAGCCGAGAAAGGGACAACGTGGACGTGCACGCGAAGCTTGCCGAGATCCGGCAGGTGGTCGAGCAGGCCCGGTCGATGCCGATGTCGGCGTCGGCGGTGGTCAACCGGGCGCAGCTGCTCGGGCTGATCGACGAGCTCGACGAGGGGCTGGGCTCCGCCTTCGGCGACGCCCAACGGGTGCTCCGCGACCGGGACGAGGTCCTCGAGGAGGGCCGCCGGACGGCCGAGCAGATCGTGGCCGACGCCCGCAACGAGCGTGACCACCTCGTCTCCGACACCGAGGTCTACCGGCTGGCCAAGCGGGAGGCCGACGAGCTGCTCGCCCACGCGGGCTCCGAGGCCGACGGCCTGCGCAAGGAGACCGACGACTACGTGGACGCGAAGCTGGCGAACTTCGAGATCACCCTCGAACGCACCATGGAGGCGGTCAAGCGCGGCCGTGAGCGGCTGGCCGGGCGCACGGCGCTGGACTCGCTCACCGCCGAGGAGGCCGACAAGATCAAGCTGCCCGAGCACCTCGAAGGGTGAGCGCTCCTCCCGCCCGAGCCTCGTTTTGGTCGCTGGCCGACCGGTTCGGTACTCTTGACCCCGGATCAGCATGCCTGCCCAAGTCCGACCCGGACAGCGCACGCGGATCCGCAGATCTGTTGTGCCCGATGACGGAAGTGACTCACCTGTGAGCCTCGACCCGAGAGCGCCGCTCGTGCTCGACACCCGCGAGCTCGGCCGCCGCCCGGGGTCGCAGCGACAGCTGGCCTTCACGGCACCGGCGCCGGCAGACCTGGGCATCGAAGTACTGCGCGTCCCCGAAGGGTCCCCGGTCGAGTTCGAGCTCCGGCTCGAAGCGGTCATGGAGGGCGTCCTCGTGACCGGCTCGGCCACGGCTGACCTGGAGGGGGAGTGTGTCCGGTGCCTGGAGGAGATCCACGACGAGCTCGTGGCCGACTTCCAGGAGCTCTTCGCCTACGAGGAGAGCGACACCGCCGCCGCGGAGGACGAGGATGTCAGCCGGCTCGAGGGCGACCTGCTCGACCTCGAGCCACTGCTGCGGGACTCGGTGGTGCTGTCGCTGCCGTTCCAGCCGCTGTGCCGGGAGGACTGTCCGGGACTGTGCACCGAGTGCGGGGCACGCCTGGCCGACGACCCGGGACACCAGCACGACGAGCCGATCGACCCCCGCTGGGCCGGGCTCCAACAGCTGGCGGAGGCACCCGCAGTCGAAGACCGAGACCATGGATCCGGCCGGACCACCGGCGGAACAGAGGAGTGAGATAGATGGCAGTCCCGAAGCGGAAGATGTCGCGGAGCAACACGCGTCACCGTCGCTCGCAGTGGAAGGCCGTTGCGCCCTCGCTGGTGACCTGCGCCAACCCCGCCTGCGGCGCCAAGCACCTGCCGCACCGCGCCTGCCCCGAGTGCGGCCAGTACGGCGCGCGTTCGGACCGGCGCCAGGTTCTCTGAGCAGGGCGCCGGTGGGCGAGTCGTCGTACGACGAGCTGCGTGAGGCGCTCGGCACCCCGGCGTTGGATGCCGAGCTCCTCGAGCGCGCCCTGACCCACCGTTCCTACGCCTACGAGAACGGCGGCCTGCCCACCAACGAGCGGCTGGAGTTCCTCGGCGACTCGGTGCTCGGCGTGGTCGTCACCGACACGCTGTTCCGGGCCCACCCGACCCTGTCCGAGGGGCGGCTGGCGAAGCTGCGCGCTGCGGTGGTCAACGCGCGCGCACTGGCGGAGGTGGCGCGCACGATCGGGCTCGGCCAGCACATCAAGCTGGGTCGCGGCGAGGAGTCCACGGGCGGTCGCGACAAGGCCTCGATCCTGTCCGACACCGTCGAGGCGGTGATCGGGGCCGTCTACCTCAGCGGTGGCATCGAGGCCGCCGGCGCGATGGTGCACCTGCTGTTCGACCCGCTGATGGAGTCCGCGGCCGGGCTCGGTGCCGGCCTGGACTGGAAGACCAGCCTGCAGGAGCTCTGCGCGGAGCACTCGCTCGGTGTGCCCGACTACGTGATCGAGGACGAGGGCCCCGACCACGAGAAGACCTTCACCGCCCGGGTCCGGGTCGGCGACCGGCTCTACGGCCACGGCACCGGCCGGTCGAAGAAGGAGGCCGAGCAGCAGGCCGCCGAGACCGCCTACCGCGCCATCTTCGAGGTGCACGGCGACGCGCCCGGTGATCCGCACGGCCACGCCGGCACCGGCGCCTAGGGCTCCTCGTGCCGGAGCTGCCCGAGGTCGAGGTGGTGCGGCGCGGCCTCGAGGCACACGTCGTCGGCCGCACCGTCGCCGCCGTCGAGGTGCTGCACCCGCGGCCCGTGCGCCGTCACCTCGCCGGCGCGGCCGACTTCGCCGCGGCGCTCACCGGACGCCGGCTGCTCGCCGCGTGCCGGCGTGGCAAGTACCTCTGGCTGCCGCTCGACGACGGCGACGCGCTGCTGGCCCACCTCGGGATGAGCGGCCAGCTGCTCGTCCAGCCGTCCGGCGCCCCCGACGAGCGGCACCTGCGGGTGCGCTTCACGCTCGACGACGCCGGTGACCAGCCTCGCGAGCTGCGCTTCGTCGACCAGCGGATGTTCGGCGGGCTGTCGCTGTCCCGCGGCGGCGCGGAGCTGCCGCCCGAGGTCGCGCACATCGCCCGGGACCCGGTCGACCCGCTCTTCGACGAGGACCTCGTCGTCGCGAAGGTGCGCAAGCGGGCCTCCGGCGTCAAACGCATCCTGCTCGACCAGACGGTGGTGTCGGGGGTGGGCAACATCTACGCCGACGAGGCGCTCTGGCTGGCCCGGCTGCACGGCGACCGGCCGGGGGACCGGCTGCGCCGCCGGGACGTGCTCGACCTGCTCGGCGCGGTGCGCACGGTGATGGCGGCGGCGCTCGCGCAGGGCGGCACGTCGTTCGACGCGTTGTACGTCAACGTCAACGGCGAGAGCGGCTACTTCGACCGGTCCCTGCAGGTCTACGGGAGGGACGGGCGGCCGTGCGCCCGGTGCGGCACGGCGATCGCCCGGGTGGCCTTCATGAACCGTTCGTCGTACTTCTGCCCGACTTGCCAGCCGCGGCCCCGGGCCCGTGTCGTCCGGGCCCCTCGCACCGGGTGACCCCGTGTTGACCCGGTGCGGCGCGCGGTGGCACTCTTGAAGACGCACACCCATCGAAATTCTCGGCCGCGGGCCGACTCCTGGTGTGCCCGATCTTGATGCACCGGAGGACATGACTATGGCCAAGGCACTCCTCGGTTACATGGGTAGCCCCGACCCCCGCGTCGTCGCCCAGCTCACCGTGGAGAACCGACGGTTGCGCGAGCGGGTCGCCGACCTCGAGGCGCACGTCCTGCGACTCCAGGCCGAGACCGACGCCCTCGCGGCCACGGTCCACGACGCCGAGCTGCTCAGCCTCGACGAGAGCATGCAGCCGGCCTGATCCGGCTGGTCCCGCTCCCCGCCGACCGGTTCCCTGCCTGGGCGGAGCACTCCTGGCGCGGCTTCGCCGACCAGCAGGTGCGCTCAGGTGCGCGCCCTCGCGCGGAAGCCGACGCCTACGCCGCCGAGCAGCTCGCCGGGCTCCTGCCCCAGGGGGTCGCGACGCCGGGGCAGCACCTGTGGGAGCTCCACGGCGCCCACGACACCCTCGTCGGCCACCTCTGGCTCGCGGTCCACGACCGCGAGGGGGCCCGTGTCGGCTACCTGTTCGACATCGAGCTGCTGGCCGACGCTCGCGGCCGCGGGCTGGGCCGGGCGGCCATGGCGGCGGCGGAGGACGCGGCCCGGGACCTGGACGCGAGAAGCTTGCGGCTCAACGTGTTCGGCCACAACACCGTGGCCCGGGCGCTCTACGAGCGGCTCGGGTACGACGTACGGCGCGCGGTGTTCACCCGGCGACCGGGTCCCGCCGTCGCGCACCGGCCCGGCGACCGCACGGGGGACGACTGGGTGCTCGCCCGGCCCGGCCAGGTGAACCCCGGCCACGAGGTGTGGACCGCCCACCGCGCCGGCGATCGGGTCGCCTCCGCCTGCCTGCACTGGTCGCGGCGGGAAGACGGGCTCCGGGTCGAGGGCCACGACCTACGTGCGGGGTCCGCCGAGCGGTCCCGGCTGCTGGAGGCGCTCGCCGTGCTCGGCTCCCGACGTGGTGCGGTGGCGGTCGCCGTCGAGGTGGAGGAGCCCGGCGCCGGGTGGGCGGACGCCTGCCGGGACGCGGGCTACGAGCTCACGGCCGAGCTCCGCGAGAAGCCTCTCTCGTCCCACTAGCCGGGTCGTCTCGTCGCCTGATGTCCGACTCGCCCGGAAACGGGTGGCCGTTCAGTCGGGGCAGCCCCCACGGGTTCGGACCTTCCTGACCCGCCCGCCGGCGCGCCGACGTGGAGCCGTTCCACGTCGCTGGCCCGCGGCGCGCGGACCGGGCTCGGTCTCACCCCGGCCCGGCAGGTCCGGAGCGGGTGCCGGGTTCCGGGACCTCCGGCAGGTAGGCTGCGATGCGCTGACTTCCCCACGGCACGCCGCGAGCGACGTCGTTCAGCGCACCGACCGACGACCGGCCCAGCATGGGATCAGCAGGACCCGAGGGGAGCCTCCACGTGTACTTGAAGACCCTGACGCTGCGCGGGTTCAAGTCGTTCGCCTCCGCGACGACCCTCCAGCTCGAGCCCGGGATCACCTGCATCGTCGGTCCCAACGGCTCCGGCAAGTCCAACGTCGTCGACGCGCTCGCCTGGGTGATGGGCGAGCAGGGTGCCAAGTCGCTGCGCGGCGGGAAGATGGAGGACGTGATCTTCGCCGGCACCTCCGGCCGGCCGCCGCTGGGCCGGGCCGAGGTCGCGCTGACCATCGACAACGCCGACGGGGCGCTGCCGATCGAGTACTCCGAGGTCACCATCAGCCGGACGATGTTCCGCAACGGCGGCTCGGAGTACGCCATCAACGGCCAGTCCTGCCGCCTGCTCGACGTCCAGGAGCTGCTCTCCGACTCCGGCATCGGCCGGGAGATGCACGTGATCGTCGGGCAGGGGCAGCTCGACTCGATCCTGCACGCCACCCCCGAGGAGCGGCGCGGGTTCATCGAGGAGGCCGCCGGGGTCCTCAAGCACCGCAAGCGCAAGGAGAAGGCGCTGCGCAAGCTGGACTCGACCGAGGGCAACCTCACCCGGCTCACCGACCTGCTCACCGAGCTGCGCCGCCAGCTCAAGCCGCTGGGGCGCCAGGCCGAGGTCGCCCGCAAGGCGGCGGTGGTGCAGGCCGACGTGCGCGACGCCCGCGCCCGGCTGCTGGCCGACGACCTGGTCACCGCGCGCACGTCGCTGGAGAAGGAGCTCGCCGACGAGTCGGTGCTGGTCGAGCGCCGCACCGCTGTCGAGTCTGGGATCGAGCGGGCGCGGCAGGTCGAGTCCGAGCTCGAGGCGGCGCTGCGGGAGGACCTGCCGGCCCTGTCCGCGGCGCAGGACACCTGGTTCGGCCTGTCGGGGCTGCGCGAGCGGCTCAAGGGCACCGCCGGCCTGGCCGCCGAGCGGATCCGCAACGCCTCGGAGGCCGCCGCCGAGCCCGCCGAACGGTCCGGACGCGACCCCGAGCAGCTGACTGCAGAGGCCGAGCGGGTGCGCGCCCAGGAGCAGGAGATCGGCGCGGAGGTCGAGCGCAACCGCGCCGCGCTGGACGAGGCGCTGGCCGCCAAGCAACGTGCCGAGCACGCGCACACCGAGGAGGACCGGCGGGTCGCCGGGCTGCTGCGGGCGGCGGCCGACCGGCGCGAGGGCCTGGCCCGGCTGCACGGCCAGGTCAACGCCCTCAAGAGCCGCGCCTCGGCCGCGGAGGAGGAGCTCGGCCGGCTCACCGCGGCCCGGGCGGAGGCGCTGGCGCGCGGCGAGCGGGCGCAACGCGAGTTCACCTCCCTGGAGACCAGGGTCGCCGGCCTCGACGCCGGCGAGGAAGGCCTCGACGCCGAGCACGAGGGCGCGGCCTCCGCCCTCGCCGACCTCGAGGCGCGGCTGGCCAAGACGCGCGAGGAGGCACAGGCCGCCGACCGCGAGCGGGGCGCGCTCGCCGCCCGCAAGGAGGCCCTCGAGCTCGGGCTCAACCGCAAGGACGGTGCCGGTGCCCTGCTCGCGGCGACCGAGCCGCTCTCCGGCCTGCTCGGCAGCGTCGCCGCGGTGCTCGACGTACGCCCCGGCTACGAGACCGCGGTGGCCGCCGCGCTCGGTGGCGCCGCCGACGCGGTGGCTGTCGAGGACGTCGACGCCGCCGTCGCGGCCATCGGCCACCTCAAGGTCGAGGACCTCGGGCGGGCCGGGCTGCTGCTCGGTGGCGCGGCCGGCGACGAGCAGCCGTGGCCCGCGCTGCCCGCCGACCTCGGTGACGTGGTCTACGCCGCTGACGTGGCCGACGCGCCCGAGGCGCTCCGTCCCGCGCTGCGCCGGCTGCTGTTCAAGACCGCGGTGGTCGCCGACCTGGAGGCCGCCCGCACGCTGGTGGCCCGGCTGCCCGACGTCACCGCGGTGACCCGGGAGGGCGACGTGCTCGGCGCCCACTTCGCCGCCGGTGGCTCCTCCTCGCAGCCCTCGCTGATCGAGGTGCAGGCCGCCGTCGACGAGGCGACCGCCCGCCTCGAGGAGGCGGTGCACGCCGGGGAGCGGCTCGCCTTCGAGCTCACGCGGCTCGAGGAGGAGCGTGCGCAGGCCCAGCAGCGGGTCGACGTCGCGCTGGCCAAGCTGCACGAGTCCGACGCCACGCTGGCCGCGGTGGCCGAGGAGCTGGGCCAGCTCGGCTCGCTGGCACGGTCCGCCAAGGGCGAGGTCGAGCGCCTCGAGGCCTCGACCCGGGCCGCCGAGGAGGCTCGCGACAAGCACCTGGCCGGGCTGGCCGACCTCGAGCAGCGGCTGGCCGCTGCGGAGGAGGCCCCGGAGGAGGAGCCGGACACCGCCGAGCGCGAGCGGCTCGCCGAGGAGGCGCGTGCAGCCCGGCAGCACGAGATGGACGCCCGCCTGGCGCTGCGCACCGCCGAGGAGCGGGCACGGGCCCTGGCCGGCCGCGCCGACTCGCTGCTGCGCGCCGCGCAGGGGGAGCGCGACGCCCGGGCGAAGGCGGCCGCCCGGCGGGAGCGGCTGGCCCGGGAGGGGCGCGCCGCGGAGGCCGTCGCCCGTGGGGTGGCCCTGGTGCTGGACCGGCTCGAGGCCTCCATCGGCGCGGCGGCCGAGCAGCGGGCCGCGGTCGAGGAGGCGCGGCGCGGCCGCGAGGAAGAGCTGATGGCGGTGCGCACCCGGCTGCGCGACCTCGGCAAGGAGTACGACGAGCTGGTCAACACCGTGCACCGCGACGAGATGGCCCGGGCCCAGCAGCGGATGCGCATCGAGCAGCTCGAGGAGCGGGCGCTGCAGGAGCTCGGCCTCGACGCCGAGGCGCTGGTCGCGGACTACGGCCCGCACAACCCGGTGCCCCCGGTCCAGGCGGCGGGCGAGACCCCCGACAACACCGACAACGCTGCCGACAACGCAACTGACAACGCCGACGATGCCGCCGACGACGCCGCCGCCGAACCGGTGCCCTTCGTGCGCGAGGAGCAGCAGAAGCGACTGCGGGCGGCCGAGCGCGCGCTGTCCATGCTCGGCAAGGTGAACCCGCTCGCGCTCGAGGAGTTCTCGGCCTTGGAAGAGCGGCACAGGTTCCTCACCGAGCAGCTCGAGGACCTCAAGAAGACCCGCCGCGACCTCCTCGACATCGTCCGCGAGGTCGACGAGCGGGTCGAGCAGGTCTTCACCGAGGCCTGGAACGACGTGCACGAGGCCTTCGACCACGTCTTCGCCCGGCTGTTCCCCGGTGGTGAGGGCCGGCTGGTGCTGACCGACCCCTCCGACATGCTCAACACCGGTATCGAGGTCGAGGCCCGTCCGCCCGGCAAGAAGGTCAAGCGGCTCTCGCTGCTCTCCGGCGGCGAGCGCTCGCTGGTCGCCGTCGCCTTCCTGGTCGCGCTGTTCAAGGCCCGGCCCTCGCCGTTCTACATCCTCGACGAGGTGGAGGCGGCGCTGGACGACACCAACCTCGGCCGGCTGCTGGAGATCTACGAGGAGCTGCGTGAGAACAGCCAGCTGCTCGTGATCACCCACCAGAAGCGCACCATGGAGGTCGGCGACGCGCTCTACGGCGTCACCATGCGCGGAGACGGCGTCTCCGCGGTGATCTCCCAGCGGCTCCGCGAGGGCGTCCCGGCATGACCGAGCGGCCGCCCCGGCCCACACGCCGGGACTACCTCGTGTGGCGGCGGGCGACCACCCGCTGGGCCGACGACGACGCCTACGGCCACATGAACAACGCCACCTACTACGAGTTGTTCGACACCGCGGTCAACGCGCACCTGTTCGAGGCCACCGGGCTCAACATCCGCGAGCTGCCGGCGATCGGGGTGGTCGCCGAGACCTCGTGCCGCTACTTCCGCGAGATCGGCTTTCCGCACCCGGTCGACATCGGGCTGGTCGCGGAGCGGGTCGGGACCTCCTCGGTCATCTACCGGATCGGGCTGTTCCAGGGCGACGCCGAGGAGGCGGCGGCCGAGGGCCGCTTCGTGCACGTGTACGTCGAGAACACGGGCCGGTCCGGCGACCGACCGGTGCGCCCGGTGCCGGACGAGATCAGGTCCGTCGTACAGGCGCTGCTGCCCGCCTGAGCGCTGAGCCGCCTGGAATTGGGTACGCCAGGCAGGATGGAGTGGCCGGCGCATCCGACCGGTCCAGGCGCTTCATGCTCGGGAAGAGGGTTCGAGAGTTGGTCTTCATCATGTTCACCATGCTGCTGATCCTGGTGCTGGCCGCCGCGGTCGTCGTCTATGCCGCGTTCCCGCACCGCGGGCTGGACGTGCCCCGCTACCCCTGGGTGGGCGAGGCGATGCGCAAGGCGGTCAGGTCGCTGCCGACGCTGGACAACCATCGCGTGGGCCGGCACGCCGAGGGCCGCGCGCGCCAGCACGCCCCGTGACCCCGCCCCGGAACCCGTCCCTGAACCTGCTGAACTCCTCGTGGTTGGATACCGCCCGTGGCTGAGTACGTCTACCTGATCATCGCCATCGCCGTCCTGGCCTTCGCGGCCGTGGTCGGACTGGTCACCAGTCGGCTGCGCGGCGGACGCGGCACCACCCCGGGGGAGCGCGTCGAGGGCACGATCACCGCCGAGCCCCGGGTCGGTGAGGACGCGGAGACCCCGCGCGACACCGCGACCAGGACGGTCGAGGACCGGGAGCTGCCCGACGTCGCGCCGACGCCGACGCTCGAGCGTCCCGAGTCGACCGCCAGCCGCCTGGTCCGGCTGCGCCAGCGGCTCGCCCGGTCCCAGAGCCCGCTGGGCCGCGGTCTGCTCGCCCTGCTATCCCGCGACGTCATCGACGAGGACACCTGGGAGGAGATCGAGGACACCCTGCTGACCGCCGACGTCGGCGTGCAGCCCACCCAGGAGCTCGTGGACCGGCTGCGCACCCGCGTCAAGGTCGAGGGCAAGACCTCGTCCTCGATGCGGGAGATCCTGCGCGAGGAGCTGGTCACGCTCGTCGACCCGACCCTGGACCGCTCGCTGGCCGTCGACCGCCACGAGGGTCGGCCCGCTGTGGTGCTGATGGTGGGCGTCAACGGCACCGGCAAGACCACCACGGTCGGCAAGCTCGCCCGGGTGCTGGTCGCGGACGGCAAGCAGGTCGTGCTCGGTGCGGCCGACACGTTCCGTGCCGCGGCCGCCGAGCAGCTGGCCACCTGGGGGGAGCGGGTCGGGGTGCCGGCGGTGCGCGGTCCCGAGGGCAGCGACCCGGCCAGCGTGGCGTTCGAGGCGGTCAAGACCGGCGTCGAGCAGGAGGCCGACGTGGTGGTCGTCGACACCGCCGGCCGGCTGCAGAACAAGGCCGGCCTGATGGACGAGCTCGGCAAGGTCAAGCGGGTGATCGAGAAGCAGGCGCCGGTGAGCGAGGTGCTGCTCGTGCTCGACGCGACCACCGGCCAGAACGGCATGACCCAGGCCCGGGTGTTCCGCGAGGTCGTGGACATCAGCGGCATCGTGCTGACCAAGCTGGACGGCTCGGCCAAGGGCGGCATCGTCGTGGCGGTGCAGCGCGAGCTCGGCGTCCCCGTGAAGCTGGTCGGCCTCGGCGAGGGGGTCGACGACCTCGCGCCGTTCGAGCCGGAGGCGTTCGTGGACGCGCTGCTCGGCGAGCAGGCGACCAGCTAGGAGCGCGTCTCGCGGGTGCGGATCCCGGTCATGGTGAACTCCACCAGGCTGTCCACCTCGTCGACGGTCGGCATCGGGCGGTCGGTGATCGCCCGGGTGGCGAGCAGCCCGCCGAGCCACTGCACCGCCGCGTCGATGTCGATGTCGCGGCGCACCTCGCCACGGGCGATCGCCCGCTCGAAGGTGTGCCGCGAGGTCAGCTCGCGCCGCTCGGTGGCGTCCTTGTACAGCGCGGCGATCCGCGGGTCGCGCACGGACTCCGCGATCGACATCCGCAGGTAGGCCGCGCCCTCGCGCGTGTTCACGAACTCCAGCACGCCGCGGTAGCTGGCCGCCAGGTCGCCCTCGATCGAGCCGGTGTCCGGCTCGGGGAACTCCGCGGCGTACAGCGTCTCCATGGCCGCGACGGCCAGGTCCTCCTTGGACGGCCAGCGGCGGTAGACGGTGGCCTTGCCGACGCCTGCGGCGGCCGCCACGTCGTCGACGGTGGTCTTGTCGAAGCCGCGCTGCAGGATCAGCCGCGCGGCGGCGGCGGTGATCCGGCCGTCGGTCTCGGGGTCGCGAGGGCGGCCGCGGCCGCGTCGTACCGGGGGTCGCTGAGCAGGATCGGCGGTCATGGCACAAACGATACTGAGAGTTCCGGAACCGAACCAGCGTGGCGCGTGGCGTATCCGATCACGTTGCCGTAACACGCCTGCCGGAACCGTCACCTGCGCGCAACCTGTGCCGCGCCCCGGCGAAACACCCGCAGCCGAAGGTAGGTCCGCGTCGTCCCCTGTTCCTACTCGATTCCTACCCAGGAGGTGCCATGGACACCGGCTATGCGGCCTGGATGCTCACCGCCGCGTCCCTCGTCCTGCTGATGACCCCCGGCCTTGCCTTCTTCTACGGCGGCATGAACCGGTCCAAGTCCGTGCTCAACATGATGATGATGTCCTTCGGCGCCATGGGGGTCATCACCGTCGTCTACGTGCTGTGGGGCTGGTCGATGTCGTTCGGGCCCAGCGACGTGGGTGGCGTCTTCGCCAACCCGTTCTCGCTGTTCGGCCTGAGCGGCATCGACCCGATGAGCTACGTGTTCGTCGCGTTCCAGCTCACCTTCGCGGTCATCACCGCGGCGCTGATCAGCGGCGCCGTCGCCGACCGCGTGAAGTTCTCGACCTGGATGGTCTTCATGCCCATCTGGGTCACCCTCTCCTACTTCCCGCTGGCCCACATGGTGTGGGGCGGCGGGTTCCTCAGCGGCGCCGACGCCGCCGGCCTGGCCGCGAAGCTTTTCGGCTACGTGGACGGTGCCGCCAAGGTGATCCCGCAGGACTACGCCGGCGGCACGGTGGTGCACATCAACGCGGGCATGGCCGGCCTGGTGCTCGCACTGCTGGTGGGCGTGCGCCGCGGCTTCGGCAAGGAGGTCATGCGTCCGCACAACATCCCGTTCACGATGCTGGGCGCCGGCCTGCTGTGGTTCGGCTGGTTCGGCTTCAACGTGGGCTCGATCGTCCCGACCGCGACGCAGGGCGTCGCCGGCAAATCGGGTGACTTCTTCGACAACTCCGTGCAGTTCGCGACCAACTTCGTGGGCGAGACCGGGCTGGTCTGGGTCAACACCTGCGTCGCCACCGGCGCCGCGATGCTCGGCTGGCTGCTGGTCGAGAGGCTCCGCGACGGGCGCGCCACCTCGCTGGGCGCCGCATCCGGCGTCGTCGCCGGTCTGGTCGCGATCACCCCGGCCTGCGGGTCGCTCAGCCCGGTCGGCTCGATCGCACTCGGCGCCGTCGCGGGTGCTGCCTGCGCCGGGGCGGTCGGCCTGAAGTACAGGCTCGGGTACGACGACTCCCTCGACGTCGTGGGCGTGCACCTGGTCGGCGGACTGGTGGGCACCGTGCTCATCGGCCTGCTGTCGACCAGCTCGGGGCTGCTCTACGGCCACGGGTTCGGTCAGCTCGTCGTCCAGGCGCTGGTCGCCCTTGCCGCGGTGCTCTGGTCCGGCTTCTTCACCCTCGTCATCGGGCTGGCGCTGAAGCACACGATGGGCTGGCGGATCGCCGAGGAGGACGAGGTCGACGGCATCGACCTCGCCGAGCACGGCGAGACCGCCTACGACCTCGCCGCGCGCACGGGCGGTGGCCGGCTCAACGGTGGCCCCACCACGCCCGCCGCGGCTCCCCGGGAGAACGAAGGAGCCCTCGCATGAAGCTCGTGACCGCGGTCATCAAGCCGCACAAGTGGGACGACGTCCGTGAGGCGCTGGAGACCTTCGGGGTGAGCGGCATGACCGTCAGCGAGGTCAGCGGCTACGGGCGCCAGAAGGGCCACACCGAGGTCTACCGCGGTGCGGAGTACGACATCGCGCTGGTGCCCAAGGTCCGCGTGGAGATCGTGGTCGACGACGCCGACGCCGACGACGTGGTCGGGATCGTCGTGAAGACCGCGCAGACCGGCCGGATCGGGGACGGCAAGGTCTGGGTGTTGCCGGTGGAGTCGGTCGTCCGGGTGCGCACCGGCGACCGCGACGGGGCCGCCCTGTAGGAAGGCACGTACGCCGTGCCGAAGCCGCCGGCCGGGTGGTGGGCACCTCGCTACCCGGCCGGCCGTCACACGCCCGTAACACGAGGGGCCGGCTCGTCACCTGCGCGAAACAACGTGCATTCCGCACCGAAACCTGCGCCGTCGACAGTAGGGAGCCCGACTCCCGGACCCGCCGGGACGCCGCGCGCGAGGTGCCTCCCGCATGACCCACTCCGTCGACTCCGGCGACACCGCCTGGTTGCTCACCTCTGCTGCTCTGGTGCTGCTGATGGCGCCGGGGCTGGCCTTCTTCTACGGCGGGATGGTGCGCGCCAAGAGCGTGCTCAACATGATGATGATGACCTTCGGCGCGCTGGCGCTGGTCAGCATCCTGTGGGTCGTCGTGGGCTACTCGCTCGCGTTCGGCGACGACCTCGGCGCCGGGCTGCTCGGCAACCCGTCGCAGTTCCTCGCCTTCCGCGGCCTGCTCGACACCACCACCGGGCCCGGGCTGCCGGCCACGGCCTTCGCGGTCTTCCAGGGCCTTTTCGCGGTCATCACCGTCGCCCTGATCAGCGGCGCGATCGCCGACCGCACCCGGTTCGGCACCTGGCTGGTGTTCGCGGGGCTGTGGGTGCTGTTGGTCTACGCACCCGTGGCGCACTGGGTCTTCGACTACGGGAGCCCCGGCCATCCCGGCGGCTGGCTCGCCGACCGGTTGCACCTGGTGGACTTCGCCGGGGGTACGGCGGTGGAGGTCAACTCCGGGGCGGCCGGGCTGGCCGCGGCTCTGCTGCTCGGCCGCCGGATCGGCTTCGGCCGTGAACCCATGCGGCCGCACAACCTGACCCTGGTGATGATCGGCGCGGGGCTGCTGTGGTTCGGCTGGTTCGGTTTCAACGCCGGCTCGGCCCTGCGCGCGGACAACGCCGCGGCGCTGGTGTTCACCACCACCTTGCTGGCCGGGTCGGCGGGCAGCCTGGCCTGGCTGCTGGTCGAGCGGTTGCGAGACGGGCACGCCACGTCGCTCGGCGCGGCCTCCGGCCTGGTCGCCGGCCTGGTCGCGATCACACCCGCGTGCGGCGCGGTGTCGCCGCTCGGCGCGATCGCGCTGGGCGCCGTCGCCGGCGCGGTGTGCGCCCTGGCCGTCGGCCTGAAGTACCGGTTCCGGTACGACGACTCGCTGGACGTCGTGGGGGTGCACCTCGTGGGCGGCCTGGTCGGGACCCTGGGGGTGGGCGTGCTTGGCACCCACCTGGCCCCCAGCGGCGTGGACGGCCTGCTCTACGGCGGCGGGCTCGACCAGCTCTGGCGCCAGGCGGTGGCCTGCGCGGTGGTGCTGGTGTTCTCCTTCGTCGTGACCTCCGTGCTGGTCGTGGCGCTGGAGAGGACGATGGGGTTCCGGCTGGAGGAGGAGCACGAGATGACCGGCATCGACCTGGTGCTGCACGCGGAGACGGCGTACGACCTGCACACGAGTGCCGGCGCGCGTGCCCACCTCCCGCAGGGAGCCGGTGTGCTGGCGGCGCTGACCCACCACGGCGGCCGGCCCCACGACGACGGACGCACCCACGAGGAGAGAGGGGAACGGGCATGAAGCTGGTGACCGCGGTGATCAAGCCGCACAAGTGGGAGGAGGTCCGGTCGGCGCTGGAGATGCTGGGGGTCACCGGGATGACCGTCAGCGAGGTCAGCGGCTACGGCCGGCAGAAGGGCCACACCGAGGTCTACCGGGGTGCGGAGTACGACATCGCGCTGGTGCCGAAGGTCCGCGTCGAGATCGTCGTCGAGGACGAGGATGCCGACGACGTGGTCGCCGGCATCGTGTCCTCGGCGCGCACCGGCCGCATCGGCGACGGCAAGGTGTGGGTGCTGCCCGTCGAGTCGGTGGTGCGGGTGCGCACCGGCGACCAGGACGTGGCCGCGCTCTGAGGGCCGGTCCCGGGGTGAGGGCGTCGTGACCGCGGCGGAGCGACGGGCACGGACCGCCGCGGCCGACTCGCTGTGCGCCGCCGCGCTGCGCGGGGCGCTCGGCGGGCGTGACCACGCCGGCCTGGCGCTGGTGGCCGTGGGGGGCTACGGCCGCAGCGAGCTGGCCCCGCACAGCGACCTCGACGTGGTCCTCGTGCACGCCGACGAGGTCGACGTCCGGGCGGTGGCCGAGCAGGTGTGGTACCCGCTGTGGGACGCGGGGGTGGACCTCGACCACGCGGTCCGCGCGCTCTCGGAGGTGCACGACAGCGCCGCCGGGGACCCGCGGGTCGCGCTGGGCCTGCTCGACGTGCGGCACCTGGCCGGCGACCCCGACCTGACGCTGGTGCTGCGCTCGCGGCTGCTGGCCCGGTGGCGCCGGGACGCGCGCCGGCAGCTGCCCGCGCTCCGGTCCCTGGTCGCGGGACGGGCCGCGCGCGTCGGGGAGCTCGCCCACGCCGCGGTGCCCGACCTCAAGGAGTCCACCGGCGGCCTGCGCGACGCCACCGTGCTCAAGGCGCTGGTGGCCACGTGGCTCGTCGACGTGCCGCACGCGGACCTCGAGCGCTGCCGGCAGGCGCTCCTCGACGTCCGTGACGGCCTGCACGAGGTCGCCGGCCGGGCCACCGACCGGGTGGCCCCGGAGCTGTGGCCCGAGCTGGCCGCCCACCTCGGGCACCGCGACGCCGACGCGCTGCAGCGCCACGTCCGCGGCCTGGGCCGCCGGGTCACGCACCTGTCCCGGCTCACCTGGCGGCGGGTGGACGCCGTCCTCGCCCCGCCGGTGCCCGGGCGGGCCCGGGTGCCCGACCTGGTGTCGGTCGCCCCGGGGGTGGCGGTGTCGGCGGGGGAGGTGGTGCTGAACCGCCGGGCCGCGGTGGGCCGCGACCCGCTCCTGCTGCTGCGCGCGGCCGCGGAGGCCGCCGAGCGCGACCTGGTGCTCGCACCGGCGACCGCGGCGCGCCTGGCGCGGGACGGGGCCGCGTTGCCCGAGCCGTGGGACGGAGAGGCGCGTCACCTGCTCGCCCGGCTGCTCGGGGCCGGGCCCGGCCTGCTGCCGGTGTGGGAGACCCTCGACGAGACCGGGGCCCTCGGCCGGGTGCTGCCCGAGTGGGAGCGGATCCGGCTCCTCCCGCACGCCTCGCCCGTGCACCGCTTCACCGTGGACCGGCACGTGGTGGAGACCTGCGTGGAGGCGTCGCGGCTGCTGGGCCGGGTGCGCCGGCCCGACCTGCTGGTGGTCGCGGCCCTGCTGCACGACATCGGCAAGGGCGGCACCGAGGACCACTCGGTGGCCGGTGAGCCGGTCGCCGCCGCCGTCGCCGCGCGGATGGGGTTCGTCGAGGCGGACCGGGAGGTGCTGGCCCGGCTGGTGCGCCGGCACCTGCTGCTCGCCGAGACCGCGACCACCCGCGACCTGACCGACCCGGCCACCGTCGACCACGTGGCCGAGCGGGTCCGCGACGTCGACACCCTCGACCTGCTCGAGGCCCTGACCGAGGCCGATGCCCGCGCCACCGCTCCCCAAGCGTGGACCTCCTGGCGGGCCGGTCTCGTGGCCGACCTCGCGGCCCGGGTGCGGGCGCGGCTGCTCGGGGTGGCGCCGCCGCCGGACGAGCACGTCCCGGTGCAGGTGCCGGTGCCGCCCGCGGTGCGCGCCGACCCGCGCCGGGTCGACGTACGCCTCGAGGGGCGCGAGCAGGGCGCCACCGTGACCGTGGTGGCCGCCGACCGGCCGGGGCTGATGGCCGCCGCGGCCGGTGCCTTCGCGGCGCTGCGCGTGCCGGTACGCGCCGCCCGGGCCTGGTCGCAGGGCCCCCTCGCGGTCTCGGTGTGGGAGCTGGCGGAGAACGGTCTGGACGCGGCGATCGTGCGCCAGCGGCTCGAGGCGGTGCTGGCCGGCGTCCTGGACCCGGCCGCGCGGCTCCCCGGGCCGCGGCCCGGCACGCCCGAGCCGCAGGTCCGGGTCCGGGAGGACGCCTCGCCGACGTCCACGGTGCTGGAGGTCCGCGTCGACGACCGGCCCGGCCTGGTGTTCCTCGCGTGCCGGGCGCTGGCCGCGCTCGGGCTCGGCGTGCGGTCCGCCCACGTGGCCACCCTGGGACCGCAGGCGGTCGACGTCTTCTACGTCCAGGACGCCGACGGGGCGGCGCTCGGGGAGGGCCGGGCACGGGCGGCGGCGCACGCGGTACGGCGCGCGCTGGCCCCCGCGGCTACCCTTGGTCCCTGACCGGTGCACTGAACCCCGAGGACTGACCACCATTGTTTGCGACCCTTTCTGACCGTCTCGCCGACACCTTCAAGAACCTGCGCGGCAAGGGACGGCTGTCGGAGGCCGACATCGACCGCACGGCCCGGGAGATCCGGATCGCGCTGCTCGAGGCCGACGTCGCGCTGCCCGTGGTCAAGGAGTTCGTGGCCGCCGTCAAGGAGCGTGCCCGCGGCGCCGAGGTCAGCCAGGCGCTGAACCCCGCCCAGCAGATCGTCAAGATCGTCGACGACGAGCTCGTCCAGATCCTGGGCGGCGAGACCCGCCGCATCCGCTTCGCGAAGAACCCGCCGACGGTGATCATGCTGGCCGGCCTCCAGGGCGCCGGGAAGACCACGTTGGCGGCCAAGCTCGCGCTGTGGCTGAAGGACCAGGGCAACAGCCCGTTGCTGGTCGCCGCCGACCTCCAGCGGCCCAACGCCGTCAACCAGCTGCAGGTCAACGGCGAGCGGGCCGGTGTCAAGGTCTACGCGCCCGAGCCGGGCAACGGGGTCGGCGACCCGGTCGCGGTGGCCCGCGGCGGCGTCGAGGAGGCCCGGCGCACGCTGCACGACGTGGTGATCGTCGACACCGCCGGACGGCTCGGTGTGGACGCGGAGATGATGCAGCAGGCCGCGGACATCCGCGACGCCGTGCATCCCGACGAGATCCTCTACGTCGTCGACGCGATGATCGGCCAGGACGCGGTCAACACCGCGCTCGCCTTCCTCGAGGGCGTCGGCTACGACGGCGTGGTGCTGACCAAGCTCGACGGCGACGCCCGGGGCGGTGCCGCGCTCTCGGTCCGCTCGGTCACCGGCCGGCCGGTGATGTTCGCCTCCAACGGCGAGAAGCTCACCGACTTCGACCTGTTCCACCCCGACCGGATGGCCTCGCGCATCCTCGACATGGGCGACGTGCTCACCCTGATCGAGCAGGCGGAGAAGACCTTCGACGCCGAGCAGGCCGCGAAGGCCGCCGCCAAGCTCAGCGGCCAGGGCGGGGAGTTCACGCTCGACGACTTCCTGCAGCAGATGCAGCAGATCCGCAAGATGGGCTCGCTGTCGAAGATCATGGGGATGCTCCCCGGGATGGGGCAGTTCCGCGACCAGCTGGAGAACTTCGACGAGCGCGAGATCGACCGGATCCAGGCGATCATCCAGTCGATGACGCCGGCCGAGCGCGAGAACCCGAAGATCATCGACGGCTCGCGACGCGCTCGCATCTCCCGCGGTTCGGGCACCCAGGTGTCGGACGTGAACCAGCTCGTGGACCGGTTCTTCGAGGCCCGCAAGATGATGATGTCGCTGGCCAAGGGCGGCGGCATCCCGGGCATGCCCGGGATGCCGGGGATGGGCGGCATCGGCGGCGGGAAGCGCGCCAAGGCCAAGCAGACGGCCAAGAAGGGCAAGGCCAAGCGTGTCTCGGGCAACCCCGCGAAGCGCGCCGCGCAGGAGCGGGCCGCCGCGGCGAAGCCGGCCGGCAACGGGGGCGGCAACCCCTTCGGCCTGCCCGACGGCGAGGCCGAGGACTTCGACCCCTCGTCCGTGCAGCTGCCCAAGGACCTCTCGAAGTACCTCAAGTAGCGCTCCGCGATAACGTGCGCGCATGAGTGCTGCGCTGCTGTTCCGTGGTCCGGTCCTGCCCGACGGCGAGCCGCGGGACGTGTACGTCGTGGACGGCCACGTCACCTACGAGAAGGTCGGGGGTGCCGAGCTGGCCGCGGAGGGCTGGATCGTCCCGGGCCTGGTCGACGCGCACTGCCACATCGGGCTCGACGAGAACGGCGCGGTGCCCGAGGACGTCCAGGAGAAGCAGGCGCTGACCGACCGCGACGCCGGTGCGCTGCTGCTGCGCGACTGCGGGTCCGCCGCGGACACGTCGTGGATCCACGAGCGCGACGACCTCCCGCGGCTGGTCCGGGCCGGACGGCACATCGCCCGCACCCGCCGCTACATCCGCAACTACGCCCACGAGATCGAGCCCGAGGACCTGCCGGCCTACGTCGCGCAGGAGGCCGAGCGCGGCGACGGCTGGGTGAAGCTGGTCGGTGACTGGATCGACCGCGACGCCGGGGACCTGACCCCGTCGTGGACCCGGGAGTCGCTCGAGCTGGCCATGAAGGCGGCGCACGAGCGCGGGGCCCGGGTCACCGCCCACGTGTTCGGCGAGCACGCGCTGCCCGACCTGATCGGCTCGGGCATCGACTGCATCGAGCACGGCACCGGCCTGTCCACCGACCTCATCGACACCATGGTCGAGCGCGGGGTGGCGCTGGTCCCGACCGCCAAGCAGCTCAACAACTTCCCCGGCTACGCCGACGCCGGCCGGGGCAAGTTCCCGCAGTACGGCGCGCACATGGACGCGCTCTACGCCTCGCGCAAGGAGACGATCCGTTCCGCGTACGAAGCCGGCGTGCCGATCTACGCCGGCACCGACGCCGGTGGCGTGCTGCCGCACGGGCTGATCGGCGACGAGGTCCTGGAGCTGGCCGACTTCGGGCTCACGCCGTTCGACGCCCTCGGTGCCGCGTCCTGGCGGGCCCGCACCTGGCTGGGGCTCGACGACAACCTGGCGGAGGGCACCACCGCCGACTTCGTGGTGTTCGACCGCAACCCGCTCGACGACCTCGGCGTCCTCAAGGAGCCGGCGCGGGTGGTGCTGCGGGGCCGCGTCGTGGTGTGACCGTGGGCTGACCCTCGGCACCGACGAGTCCGAGGTGCCCCGTGTGTCGGTGGCCGCACCGGGTAACGGCACGGGACCGCTCCCGCATCCCGAGGAGGTCCCATGGATCCCAGCAAGCCCGTCCGGGCCGCCAAGCAGGCCGCCGACAAGGTCTCCGCCAGCGCCGACCCGCCGCCGCCGGGCGTTCCGGCTCCGGAGCCGCCCTCGCTGGAGGAGCCGACGCAGCCCCGGGAGCCGTTGCCGCCGAGGGAGGACCAGACCGCCCCGGAGACGGTCACCGCGACCGGCGCGGAGACCGGAGCGGCACGCACGGCCCGCGCCCAGCAGGGGGAGTACCTCACCACGGCGCAGGGCGTGCGGCTCTACGACACCGATCACTCGTTGAAGGCGGGCCGCCGGGGACCGACGCTGCTGCAGGACCACCACCTGCGGGAGAAGATCACCCACTTCGACCACGAGCGGATCCCCGAGCGCGTGGTGCACGCCCGCGGTGCCGCCGCCCACGGTGTCTTCGTCGCCAACGGGGCCGCGGCGAGCGTCACCCGGGCCGGTTTCCTCGCCAAGGGCAAGGAGACGCCGGTGTTCACCCGGTTCTCCCCGGTCGCCGGCTCCCGCGGCTCGGCCGACGCGGTGCGCGACACCCGCGGCTTCGCCACCAAGTTCTATACCGACGAGGGCACCTTCGACCTCGTCGGCAACAACATGCCGGTGTTCTTCATCCAGGACGGCATCAAGTTCCCCGACCTGATCCACTCGGTGAAGCCGCGCCCGGATCGCGAGATCCCGCAGGCGCAGAGCGCGCACGACACCTTCTGGGACTTCGTGTCGCTGCACACGGAGGCCACCCACCACCTGATGTGGCACATCTCCGACCGCGGCATCCCGCGCTCCTACCGGATGATGGAGGGCTTCGGCATCCACACCTTCCGGCTGGTCGACGAGGCGGGGGAGACCTCGCTGGTGAAGTGGCACTGGAAGCCGAGGCTGGGCGTGCACTCCCTGACCTGGGAGGAGGCGCAGATGCTCAACGGCGTGGACCCCGACTTCCACCGCCGCGACCTGTGGGACGCCATCGAGTCCGGTGCCTACCCGGAGTGGGACCTGGGCATCCAGGTCTTCCCCGACAACCCGGAGCAGACCTTCGAGGGCATCGACCTGCTCGACCCGACGAAGATCGTCCCCGAGGAGCTGTCGCCGGTGCAGGTGGTCGGGACGATGACGCTCCACGCGAACCCCACGAACTTCTTCGCCGAGACCGAGCAGGTGGCCTTCCACCCGGGCCACGTGGTGCCGGGGATCGACGTGACCGACGACCCGCTGCTGCAGGCCCGGCTGTTCTCCTACCTCGACACCCAGATCACCCGGCTGGGCGGGCCCAACTTCGCGCAGATCCCGATCAACCGTCCGCACGCGCCGGTCAACGACATGTTCCGCGAGGGGTTCCACCAGCACGGCGTGCACACCGGCGTCGCGCCGTACCGCCCGAACTCCCTGGACGGCGGCTGCCCGTTCCTGGCGGGGGAGGACACCGGCGCGCTCGTGGAGGTGCCGCAGGAGCTGGCCGCGTCGGTGAAGGAGCGTGGTGCCCCGGCGTCGTTCGAGGACCACTTCAGCCAGGCGCAGCTGTTCTGGGACAGCATGACTCCCGTGGAGCAGGACCACCTCATCCAGGCGTTCACCTTCGAACTCGGCAAGTGCTACGAGCAGACCGTCAAGCAGCGGGCGCTCCGGGTGCTGGCGAACGTCGACCCCCGGCTTTGCGCCTCCGTGGCCGCCGGCCTGGGCCTGCCCGCTCCCGAGGCCGGCGAGGACGTGCCCCGGCGCGAACCCAGCCCGGCGCTCTCCCAGGTCGGCGACAGCTGGCCGGTGGCCGGCCGGATGGTCGCGGTCGTGGTCGACCCCGACGGCGACCTCGACGCGGTGGAGCAGGCGCGCACCGCTCTGCTCGACGCCGGCGTGCTGCCGCTGCTGCTGGCCCCGCACGGCGGCACGCTGCCCAACGGCCGGCCGGTGCAGCGAACCTTGCTGACCGCCCGGTCGGTGGAGTTCGACGCGGTGATCCTCGCCGGCGCGCCCGCTGCCGCGCCGGACGCGGTGCCGGGCCTCGACGCCAAGGCCGGCGCGGCGACCTCCGACGGCGTCGACCCCCGGGTGCGGCTGCTGCTGGAGGAGACCTACCGGCACGCCAAGGCCATCGGCGCGTGGACCGGCAAGGACGCGCTCGACGCGGCGGCCGTGCCCGCCGACGCCGCTGGTGTGGTGGTCGGTGTCGACCCCGCGGACGTGGTGGCGCAGGTGGTGCAGCTGCTCGGCGGGCACCGGGTGTGGGAGCGGTTCCCGGCCGCGAGCGCCTGAGCGTCGCCTCGATTGGAGTCGCCGCGGGCCCTTCTGGCACAATGGCTCGTCGAGTCCTGCGCGTCCGGACCCTCTCACCCGGTCGTGCAGTGTCCGCCGAGCCCAGCGGCCATGCCCCACGTGGTCCGCGGCGGCTCACCCACCACAAAACGTCAAGGAGACACCACACTCGTGGCCGTCAAGATTCGCCTGAAGCGCATGGGCAAGGTCCGTGCGCCGTACTACCGCGTCGTCGTCGTCGACTCCCGCAAGAAGCGGGACGGTCGGGTCATCGAGGAGATCGGGAAGTACCACCCCAAGGAGGAGCCCTCGGTGATCGAGGTCACCTCCGAGCGCGCGCAGTACTGGCTCGGTGTCGGCGCCCAGCCGTCCGAGGCCGTCGAGGCCATCCTCAAGGTCACCGGCGACTGGCAGAGGTTCAAGGGCCTGCCGGGCACCGAGGGCACGCTGAAGACCGCGGCTCCCAAGCGGGACAAGGCCGAGATCTTCAACGAGGCGCTCAAGGACTCCTCGCTGGAGCCGCAGGGCCAGGCCGTGACCAAGAAGACGTCGAAGAAGGCGCCGGCCGAGGCCGCTGACGGCGCTGACGCCCCGGAGGCGCCCTCCGAGCACGACGTCGTGGGTGGCCAGTCGCCGGAGTCCGCCGTGGAGAGCGCTGAGCGCGCCGAGAAGCAGGCCGTCGACGCCGAGCAGACCAACCGCGACAGCAACGACGAGAAGGGCGCCTGAGCCGCATGCTGGCCGAAGCGCTCGAGCACCTGGTGCGGGGCATCGTGCGGCACCCCGACGACGTGTCGGTGCGGGACAAGGAGCTGCGCCGCGGGTCTGTCCTCGAGGTGCGCGTGCACCCCGACGACCTCGGCAAGGTGATCGGCCGCAACGGGCGGACGGCCACGGCGCTGCGCACCGTGGTCGGGGCGCTGGCCGGCAGGGGCGGAGCACGCGTCGACTTCGTCGACGTGGACCGCCGCCGCTGACCCGCTCCCGTCGAGCGGGCCGAGTCGCGCCCGAGGCTCAGACCCCGCGGCTGATGGGGAGGACCGTGCGGTCCTCCCCATCACTGTGTTCGCGGGGTGCGGCGGAACGAGGACCGTCTCGACAGTGGAAGGAAAGCGCGGATGAGCAGCACCGAGGTCGTGGTCGGCCGGATCGGCAAGGCGCACGGCATCAAGGGCGAGGTGTCCGTCGAGCCGCGCACCGACGAGCCGGAACGCCGGTTCGCGCCCGGCGCGGCGCTGGCCACCGAGGCGCCCGACGGCGGCACGCCGCACGGTCCCGGCCGCCCGACCGCCCTCACGGTGGCCGGCACCCGGTGGCACCAGGGCCGGCTGCTGGTGACCTTCGAGGAGGTCGCGGACCGCACCGCCGCCGAGGCGGTTCGCGGCCTGCTGCTCGTCGCGACGGTGGACGCCGACGAGACCCCGGGGGACCCGGAGGAGTACTACGACCACCACCTGGTCGGCCTGCACGTGCGCACCACCGACGGACGTGCCGTGGGCGAGGTGAGCGAGGTCGTGCACGGCTCGGCCCAGGACCTGCTCGTGGTCTCCTGCGAGGGCGGCCGGGAGGTGCTGGTCCCGTTCGTGTCCGCGCTGGTGCCGGTGGTCGACGTACCCGCCGGCCGGATCGAGGTCACCGACCTGCCCGGCCTGCTCACCGACCTGCAGGAGGAGGCCGCCCCCGACCAGGAGGGCGGCGCCTGACATGCGCATCGACGTGGTGTCGATCTTCCCCGACTACCTGGCGCCGCTGCGGCTGTCGCTGCCCGGCAAGGCCCAGGAGGCGGGGCTGCTCGACGTCCACGTCCACGACCTGCGGCAGTGGACCCGCGACCGCCACCGCACCGTCGACGACACGCCCTACGGCGGCGGCGCCGGCATGGTGATGAAGCCCGAGCCCTGGGGCGAGGCCCTCGACGCGCTCGCGGGCGACGGCACCGTGCTCGTGGTCCCCACGCCGTCGGGCGAGCGGTTCACCCAGGCCGCGGCGGCCGAGCTCGCCGGCCGGGCGCAGCTGCTGTTCGCCTGCGGGCGCTACGAAGGCATCGACCAGCGCGTCATCGACCACGCCCGCACCCGGATGGAGGTCCGTGAGGTCTCCCTCGGCGACTACGTGCTCAACGGTGGTGAGGTGGCCGCCCTGGTGGTCATCGAGGCCGTGGTGCGGCTGCTCCCGGGCTTCATGGGCAACCCCGACTCGCTCGCCGAGGAGTCCCACGGGGAGGGCGGGCTGCTGGAGTACCCCGTCTACACCAATCCCGCCTCCTGGCGCGGCCTCGAGGTCCCCGACGTGCTGCTCTCCGGCGACCACGCCCGCATCGCCACCTGGCGCCACGAGCAGGCGGTACGACGCACCGCGGAGCGGCGCCCCGACCTGCTGCCGGTCGCTGCCGTTCTCGGGCCGAGCGACGAGGCGTTCACG
Organism: uncultured Actinomycetota bacterium; assembly: GCA_963816325.1. Classification (GTDB taxonomy): domain Bacteria; phylum Actinomycetota; class Actinomycetes; order Propionibacteriales; family Nocardioidaceae; genus Nocardioides_B. The sequence continues at coordinate 424,021 of CAWFKC010000004.1, forward strand.
ACCGGTGCTCGCCACGCCCGCCGACGCCGGGGAGATCTGGACGCTCCAGCGCGCCTGCTGGCTCAGCGAGGCGGAGGAGAACCGCACGCTCGACGTCCCTCCGCTGACCGAGGGCCTCGAGGACGTGCGGGCGTCGCTGTCCACCTGGCGCACCTACGTGCTGCGCGCCGAGGGCCGGCTCGTCGCTTCGGTCCGGGGGAGAAGCACCGGTCCAGGCATCTGGGAGATCGGCCGGCTGATGGTGGCTCCGGACCTGCAGGGCCGTGGGCTGGGACGGGGCCTGCTGGCCTTCGCCGAGTCGCTGGCACCGCAGGAGGCGACGGGGTACGCCCTGGTCACCGGCTCCGGGAGCGCGGGCAACCTGCGGTGGTACAAGCGGGCCGGCTACCGGCTCCGCGGTGAGATCGCCCCGGGCGTCGTACGCCTCACCAAGCGCCGGGGCTAGCGACACTCGCCGATTTCGCCGTACCCGTCACGCTGTGGCAGACTGGTCTGTCGACCCGTTGCGTCCCGACGGCCCGCTCCCGCGAGGGAGGGGGAGTCGGCGGGCCTCCTGCCACAGGGGGTGTCCCGCGCGGCGCGGAAACGGTTCACACGAACTGACGATCCCCGTTCCGAGGGTGACCTGTGGCGCCTTCGAGGAGACTGCCATGACCAACGTCATCGACACCATCGCCGCCGGCACCCTGCGCGACGACGTCCCGGACTTCCGCGCCGGTGACACCCTCAAGGTCCACGTGAAGGTCGTCGAGGGCAGCCGCTCCCGCGTCCAGGTCTTCCAAGGCGTCTGCATCCGCGTCCAGGGCTCGGGCGTGGGCCGCACCTTCACCGTCCGCAAGGTCTCGTTCGGCGTCGGCGTCGAGCGCACCTTCCCGGTGCACACGCCGGTGATCGACAAGATCGAGGTCGTCACCCGCGGTGACGTGCGCCGCGCCAAGCTCTACTACCTGCGCAACCTGCGCGGCAAGGCCGCCAAGATCAAGGAGCGTCGCGAGGCGTGAGCCCGCGGCGGCGCCCCCCGTTGGCTAGGCTCGTGGGGTGAGCGCCGAGCCAGAGCCGACAGACCGCGGCCCCGTCCGACCGGTGGAGGAACCCGACACCGGTACGACGGGGCCGCGGTCTGCTGCTGCTCGGGGGAGGAAGCACGTCCCGCTCTGGCAGGAGCTGGTCCTGCTGCTCGCGGTGGCGGCGGTGCTGGCCGTGGTGATCAAGACGTTCTTCCTGCAGGCGTTCTACATCCCGTCCGCGTCGATGCACGACACGCTGATCGAGAACGACCGGATCCTGGTGGAGAAGCCGTCCTACTGGGGCGGCGGCACCCCGCAGCGCGGCGACGTGGTGGTGTTCGCCGACCCCGGGGGCTGGCTCGGTGCCGGCGAGCAGCCGCAGCCCTCCAACGCGGTGGCCTCGGCGCTGGAGACGTTCGGGCTCTACCCCAGCGGCGGTCACCTGGTGAAGCGCGTCATCGCGGTCGGCGGTGACGAGGTCAAGTGCTGCGACAAGCAGGGCCGGATCACCGTCAACGGGGTGCCGCTGCACGAGAAGTCCTACCTCGCCTCGGGGCAGAGGCCGTCGCTGATCAACTTCGACGTGAAGGTGCAGCCGGGCTACCTGTGGGTGCAGGGCGACAACCGCTCGGACTCCGCGGACTCCCGCGTCCACCTCGGCGACCCGGGCGGCGGCCAGGTGCCGGTCGACGACGTGGTCGGCAAGGTGTTCGCGGTGGTGTGGCCGTTCGACCATGCGACGCTGCTGCACCAGCCGGCGACCTTCGCGTCCATGCACTGACGGCGGGGCGGGTGCCGCGTCGGGGCGCGGGCGGGGACAATGGGGGTGTCATGACTGAGCTGCCCCGAGGCCTGACCGTACGACGCGACGCCGGCCTGTACGGCTACGAGCGAGCCCTGCGCCGCGTCGGCCTGGCCCCCGTCGCCGGCGTCGACGAGGCGGGGCGCGGCGCGTGCGCCGGCCCCCTGGTGGCGGCCGCGGCGATCCTGCCCGAGGGCAAGCGCGGCCAGGTCCCGGGCCTCGCGGACTCCAAGCTGCTGACCGCCAAGGCCCGCGAGCGCTGCTACGGCGAGATCCTGCGGCGGGCGGTGGCGTGGTCGGTGGTGGTCATCGAGCCCGAGGAGTGCGACCGGCTCGGCATGCACGTGGCCAACGTCGAGGCCCTGCGACGCTGCACCGCGATGCTCGATGTCCGGCCGTCGTACGTCCTCACCGACGGGTTCCCGGTCGACGGTCTCGAGGTCCCCGGGCTCGCGGTCTGGAAGGGCGACCGGGTGGCGGCGTGCATCGCCGCGGCCTCGGTGATCGCGAAGGTGACCCGCGACCGGATCATGACCGAGCTGGACGGGGACTACCCCGCCTACGACTTCGCCACGCACAAGGGCTACGTGACCGCCGCGCACACCGAGGCGCTGGAGCGGCACGGTCCGTGCCCGGTGCATCGGCGCCGCTTCGTCAACGTGCGGCGGGCGGCGGGGGAGAATGGACCCGGGGACGCCGACCCGGTGACCGTGCCAGAGCTGAGCCAGATCATGGAGGATGCCCGATGAGCGCCGAGGATCTCGAGAAGTACGAGACCGAGATGGAGCTCCACCTCTACCGCGAGTACCGCGACGTGGTGGGCATCTTCAAGTACGTCGTCGAGACCGACCGGCGCTTCTACCTGTGCAACCAGGTGGACGTGAAGGCGCGCACGGAGGCCGGGGACGTGTTCTTCGAGGTGACGATGACCGACGCGTGGGTGTGGGACATGTACCGCCCGGCGCGCTTTGCCAAGAACGTCAAGGTGCTCACCTTCAAGGACGTCAACGTCGAGGAGCTCAACCCCTCCGACATCGAGCCCCCGAAGGTCTGAGCGGGGGAAACCTTTACCCGCCCCCCGGTTTGCTGGTCAGACCGGGGGGTATTTCTGTGCGCGGAGTCACACAAACCGCGTCATACGTCTCGGGTGCGCGCGTCAAACGTAGGAGAGGCCTGGTCGGAAAGGACTAGAAGCCTCGTAGTCCGTCGGTGGGGGACCGGAAGGACGCCTTTGCACAGTCGGTCTTGGGAGGGAACGACTTTGAGACGTATCCGGGAGGGCGCGCGCCCCCAGCGCGGCGCGGTCGCGGTCGAGGCCGGCCTGGTCACCACGGTGCTGATGCCGCTGCTGCTGGGCGTGCTGGTCTTCGGCAGCTACCTGTGGCACGCCCAGAAGGTCGACGCCTACGCGGTGCGGATCCCGTCGGGGGCGGTCCAGGGCTCGGGCCTCACCTGCCAGGAGCTCGTCGACCGGGTCAAGGCCACCGTGGTCGACAACGTGAACGGTCTGTCGGACCTCACCCCGATCGACGCCTCGGACGTGACCGCGACCGTGGTCGAGGTGCTGCCCACGGTCGGGGCCGTGGTCAAGGTCTCGGTGCGTGTGCCCGTCGCCACGATGGCTGCCTCGATGCTCCCGAACGGGGGCGCGGTGGTCACCGACACGCTGGTCCGTCTCGACGACGTGACCCTGAGCACCGAGTCCTGCTGATGCGCGCCCGCTGGTACGTCGCACGTCCGCGCGCCCGCACGCGACGAGACGGGTGCCGTCGCGCTGATCGCGGCCGTGGTGTCCGTCGTGCTGCTCGTGGTCTCCGCGTTCGTGGTCGACCTCGGCAGCACCTGGGCCCGCCGAGGCCAGCTGCAGGTGCAGGCCGACCACGCGGCCCTGTTCGCCGCCGAGCTCCTGCCGGCCACCAGCGACGCGGACCGGCAGACGGTGGCCGCTCAGGTGGCCTACTACATCGCCTGCCACCAGGTGCAGGGGCAGTCGGGGCTGAGCACGATCCCGGACTGCCCCGCGGGCAGCTCGCCGAGCGACACCGCGATGGTCGACTACGCAGACGCGCTGCTCCAGGCCGGCCAGGTCAGCTTCCCCTCGGCCACGTCGGTGAAGGTCATCACCCCGCCGGCGCGCGTCGACTTCTCCTTCGGCAAGGTCGTCGGTGTCGACGACAGCGTCCAGCGAAAGACCGCGGTCGCGGCGGCCTACTCGCCCGGTGACATCGTCCCGATCGGCCTGTCGATGGACTGCATGCTGAGTGCCGCCCACAACCTGCCCGGCGTCGGCGACACCCTCAGCGGGGTCCTGCCGCTGAACTACATGTCGGTGGGACCGATCAGTGCGGAGAAGGCGAAGACCACCTGGCCCGCCTCGGAGGCCACCGACCAGAGCATCAAGATCGACTCCCTCACGCCCGACACCATGGTGGCGGCGGCCGGCGGCAGCGCCCCGACCACCGTGACCGTGACGGGCACGGGCTGGGGCCCGAGCCTGATCAGCGTGCTGACTGCCCTGAAGCTCGACTTCCGGCTCGGTGACAAGGTCTACTCCAGCACCTCCACCGGGTTGAGCCTGCTCAACGGGGTCAGCACCGCCACCTTCGAGGTCCCGAGCGAGGTGACCAGCTCCGCGGGCAGCTGGCAGGTCAAGATCGCGACGTACGACGGCCAGTGGACGTACTCGCAGAAGGCCGCCGGGCTCGACGTGACGATCCCTGACGCCACGGCGGACCTGCTCGGCTGCGGACGCACCCTGAAGAGCCCGCGCGACTGCCGCGCGGTGATCAGCAAGACCAGCTGCACCAACCCTGGCAACCCGGGGAACCTGCTGGCGAACCTCCAAGAGGGCCTCGACCACGGTCTCACCGCGCAGACCGGCCTGATCTCGGCGTCGGTCCCGGCCACCGTCGACGGGATGCTGAGCGCCCTGAACGACGCCGGCGTGCCGTTCAAGTGCAACAACTCGTCCGGCTCGGGCGACTACAAGGACATCGGCGGCAACATCGCGACCGGGCAGACGCCGAACTGCGTGCACCTCGAGCAGGGCGCGACCGACGACAAGGAGTTCACCGACGGCTTCCTCGGTGCCCCGCAGACCACGGCTGCCGGCGTCGTCGTCGCCGGCCGGCTGGTGTGCACCGACGCGCGGCCGTGCCCCAGCAGCAAGCACCCGCCCTTCGACGTGAGCCAGCTCGGCATGCCCGGCGGCTACAAGATCAACGACGACCACTTCACCGACTTCGTGACGGGCGACTCCCCGCTCGACGCCGCGATGTTCTTCAACCTCACGACGTACCTCACCCCGGGGCTGCCGGTGGTTACCCCGACCAGCCGACTCGACCCGGCGATCTACTCCTCGCAGCGGTTCTTCTGGGTGCCGGTGATGAGCACCCCGGTGCAGAGCAACGGCAACCAGGCCGGCGACTACCCGATCCTCACCTTCCGGCCGGTGTTCGTCACCCAGAACCAGCCGTCGGGGGTCGCCGCGGTCGACATGGTGCTCGACCTCGTGGACGCGTGGGTGCGCAGCCTGCTGGGGATCGACGCGACGGACGACCACGGCATCTTGATGAACGACGCCGACCACACCCTGCGGGCGCTGCGGTTCATGACCATCGAGCCCACCGCGCTGCCCGCGGCCCCGAAGAATTACGCCGGTCCGCTCTCGGCGTACGTCGGGACCGGACCCAAGATCGTCAGGCTGGTGAAGTGATGGTCCGCGGACGCCGCACCGAAGGCGGGGCCGCGGCCCTGGAGTTCGCCCTGGTGGCCCCGGTCATCCTGCTGTTCATCTTCGGCATCATCCAGTACGGCTACCTCTTCTGGTCGCTGGAGACCGCCTCGGCGACCGCACGTGAGGCAGCCCGGCAGCTGATCGTCGGCACCGACCAGCAGTGCGTGAAGGACCAGGCGGCCGGTCAGGCGGCGCAGCCCGCGGTCGGCGCCACGCCCCCGCAGGTCGCCGTCGCCTACACCGACCCGGACGGCGCCGCGTCGGCGTCGCCGGTGGTGGGGGGACTGGTGACGGTGACCGTGAGCTTCGAGAGCCTCGACCTGCACCTGCCGTTGCTCCCGGTCCCGGACGGCGGCACGGTCAGCGGGGACGGCAGCGCGCGGGTGGAGAACATCCCGGCGGTGCCGCTCGCCTGCTGACGCCGGTTTCCGTCCCCAGGGCCCGCGGCATGCCGGTCGTCCACAGGCCACGGCCGGTCCCCTCCACCCGCCTGCCCGTCCGCGGGAGCCTGCCGGGGAGGAGGTCTCCCATGACAACACAGACACCGGCAGGACCCGCCGGCGACGGCGGTCGCGGTTCGGCCGCGCGGGACCCGCGCCACCGGCTCGGCGCCTTCGGCGAGGCGACGGCGGCCGCCCACCTCGTCGCGCAAGGCATGGTCGTGCTGGACCGCAACTGGCGCTGCCCGCTCGGCGAGCTCGACCTCGTGCTGCGCGACGGTCGCACGCTGGTGGTGTGCGAGGTGAAGACCCGTTCCTCGACCCGCTTCGGTTCGCCGCTGGAGGCGGTCACCGAGCAGAAGGCGGCCCGGCTGCGCAGGCTCGCGGCCCGCTGGCTGGCCGAGCACGCCGTCCGGCCCGAGGACGTCCGCATCGACCTGGTCGGGGTGCTGGTCACCGGTGCCCGCACGCCCGCGGTCGACCATGTGCGAGGCGTCGGATGAGCTTCGCAACCGCCCGCACCATCTCGCTGGAGGGCGCCACCGGCCACCTCGTCGACGTCCAGGTGGACGTCTCCCCGGGTGTGGTGAAGACCGCGCTGGTCGGCCGCCCGGACGCCTCGATCAACGAGGCGCGCGACCGCTGCCGGGCGGCCGTCGGCAACAGCGGGTTCGAGTGGCCGGCCACCCGACGGGTGACGATCCTGCTCTCGCCGGCGGACCTGCCCAAGCGCGGTCCGCACTTCGACCTCGCCATCGCCGTCGGCGTGCTCGCGGCCGCGCGCGAGGTGCCGGCGCCGGCGCTCGACGGTGCCGTGTTCATCGGCGAGCTGACCCTGGACGGCCGGCTGCGGCCGGTCCCCGGCGTGCTGCCGATGGTGATGGCCGCAGCGGCCCGCGGCATCGGCGCCGTGCTGGTCCCGGAGCCGCAGGCCGCCGAGGCCGCGCTGGTGCCGGGCATGACGGTGTTCGGGCTGCGCTCGTTGCGCCAGGTGGTCGCCCACCTGCGCGGTGAGCCGCTGCCCGAGGCGCCGGAGGTGGCAGCGACGGCCAGTGGTCCGCTGCTGTCCTGGCGCGGCGACGCACGGCTCGAGGACCTCGACATGGCCGATCTGCACGGCATGGCCGACGCCCGCTTCGCGCTGGAGGTGGCCGCCGCAGGCGGGCACCACCTGATGCTCAGCGGCCCCAAGGGCGCGGGCAAGACCACGCTCGCGGAGCGGTTGCCGGGCCTGCTGCCCGACCTGACCGTGGAGGAGAGCCTGGAGCTGACGGCGATCTACTCGCTGGCCGGCGGACTGCCGGCGGGGGAGGCCCGCATCGTCCGGCCGCCGTTCCGCGCGCCGCACCACTCCGCGACCCGGGCGAGCGTGCTCGGTGGCGGCACCGGACGGGTGCGGCCCGGAGAGGTCAGCCGCGCGCACACCGGCGCCCTGTTCCTCGACGAGTTCCCGCTGTTCCCCGCCGACATCATCGAGGCGCTGCGCCAGCCGCTGGAGAGTGGCGAGATCACCCTGGCCCGCGGGGACGAGGTGGCCACCTTCCCGGCCCGCACCATGGTGGTGCTCGCCTGCAACCCGTGCCCGTGCGGCGACTACCACCCGGCCGACCGCGACCACCGCTGCACCTGCACCGAGGTTGCCCGCCGGGAGTACCGCCGCAAGCTGAGCGGGCCCCTCGTGGACCGGCTCGACATCACCCGGCACGTGCAGCCGGTGCGTCCGCACGAGATTGGCGACCCGCTGGCCCGGCCGGAGCCCACCGCGCCGATCCGGTCCCGCGTGACCGCGGCCCGCGGGCGCCAGGCCGAGCGGTACGCCGGGACCGGGTGGCGGCTCAACGGCGACGTGCCGGGACCGCGCCTGCGGGAGCAGTGGCCGCTCACGGATCCGGCGACCGCCCTGCTCGACGAGCAGCTCTACGCGGGCGCGCTCACCCGGCGGGGCGCCACCCGCGTGCACCGGCTCGCCTGGACGGTCGCCGACCTGTCCGGCGTCGCCCGGCCGGGGCCGGAGGAGCTCGACGTGGCACTGCGGCTGCGGACCGGTGAGCCGTTGACGTTGGAGTCGCTGGTGCGGGGGAGGGCCGGATGAGCGAGCGGGTCGCGCGGGCCGCGCTGAGCCGCCTCGCCGAGCCCGGCGACACCCGGCTGGCGCGGGTGGTCGCCGAGCTCGGGGCGGCCGAGGTCTACCGGCTGCTGCGCGAGGAGCGCGACGTGGCCGGGGTCTACACCGACGTCGCGGCCCGGCTGCGCAACCTCGACCCCGAGCGGGAGCTGCGGGACGCCGAGGCCCGCGGCATCCGGTTCGTCTGCCCGGGCGACGCCGAGTGGCCGACCCAGGTGGAGGACCTGGCGCGCGCCGACGAGGTCGCGGGGCGCGGGGGATGCCCGCTGGGCCTGTGGGTGCGCGGCCCGCTCGACCTGCGCGAGACCTGCGCCCGGTCGGTGGCCGTGGTCGGCTCGCGCTCGGCGACGACCTACGGCGCCTCCGTGGCGGGGGACCTGGCCGCCGGCCTGGTCGAGGCAGGGGTCGCCGTGGTCTCCGGGGCCGCGTTCGGGATCGACCAGGCCGCGCACCGCGGCGCGCTGGCCGCCCGGGGGCCGACCATCGCGGTGCTGGCCTGCGGGGCCGACCGCGCCTATCCCGCCGCGCACCGCAACCTGCTCGACTACATCGCCGACACCGGTGTCGTGGTCTCCGAGCTGCCGCCGGGCTGCGCCCCCACCAAGGTGCGCTTCCTCTCCCGCAACCGGGTGATCGCCGCGCTCACGCAGGGCACGGTCGTCGTGGAGGCCGCCGTGCGCAGCGGGGCGCTCAACACCGCCAACTGGGCCGGCCGGCTCAGCCGGGTGCTGATGGGCGTCCCCGGACCGGTGACCAGCGCGCCGTCGGAGGGCGTCCACGAGCTCATCCGCGCGCGGGACGCGGTGCTGGTCAGCCGCGCCGCGGACGTCCTGGAGCTGGTCTCGCCGGCCGGATCTTTCCTCGCGCCGACGCGCCGGGGCGAGGAACGACCGTGGGACCGGCTCACCACGCTCGAGCAGCGCGTGCTCGACGCCGTCCCGGCGGTGGTGCCGACGGCCGCGGCCATGCTGGCCCGCACGGCCGGCCTCGCGGAGCGCCAGGTCGGGGAGGCCCTCGGCCGGCTGCGGGCTCGCGGCCTCGTGGAGGAGGGCGCCGGTGGTTGGCGGCTGGTCCGCGACCGCCTGCGCGGCGCCTGACCGGCCCGGTGCCGGCCCGGCGACCGACACGCCGCAGGTGTGGCCGCCAGGACCGGGCGTCCGGGCCGCGGCCTGCGTAGCCTCGACCCGTGGCCACGAAGCGCGCGGAGGACGAGCCCGAGCGGGAGGCGCTCCCCGAGCCCATGGCTGCGGCGCTCGCCGACTACGAGCGCCACCTGGTCTCGGAACGGGACCTCACGCCGCACACCGTGCGCGCCTACCTCGGCGACATCTCCGGGATGCTGGAGCACGCCGCGCGCCTCGGGCACACCGACCTGAGCTCGCTCGACCTGCGCACCCTGCGCAGCTGGCTGGCGAAGCAGCAGACCCTCGGGCGGGCCCGCACCACGATGGCGCGCCGGGCGACGGCCGTGCGGGTCTTCACCGCCTGGGCCTCCCGGACCGGGCGGGCGCCGGCCGACGCCGGCGCGCTGCTCGGCTCCCCGAAGGCGCACCGCACGCTGCCCCCGGCGCTGCGGGTCGACGAGGCGCGGCGGCTGCTGGAGGCGGCCGCGGCCCGCGCCGACGACGGCAGCGCGCTGGGGCTGCGGGACGTGGCGATCCTGGAGCTGCTCTACGCCACCGGGATCCGGGTGGGCGAGCTATGCGGCCTCGACGTGGACGACCTCGACCGGGAGCGCAGGGTGGTCCGGGTCTTCGGCAAGGGCCGCAAGGAGCGCACCGTTCCCTACGGACTGCCCGCCGAGCGCGCGCTGGACGCGTGGCTGGCCCGCGGCCGGGGGCGGCTGGTGGTCGCCGGTGCCGGCGCGGCACTCTTCCTGGGCGCCCGTGGCCGCCGCGTCGACCAGCGTGCGGTGCGCAGCCTGGTGCACGCGCGCCTCGCCGACGTCCCCGGCGCGCCGGACCTCGGCCCGCACGGACTGCGGCACACCGCCGCCACCCACCTGCTCGAGGGTGGCGCCGACCTGCGCACGGTGCAGGAGCTGCTCGGGCACGCCTCGCTGGCGACCACGCAGATCTACACCCACGTGACCACCGACCGGCTGCGCCAGGCCTACCGACAGGCGCACCCGCGGGCCTAGGTGCTCGGCCCCCGCCCGAGCGGGCCCGCGAGCGGCAGCAGCCGCACCGGCCCGGCCCCGACCATTGTCAGCGGGTCGAGGTAGGTCGCCCGTCCCTCGATCAGGCCCCAGTGCAGGCACGCGGCCGGGAAGCAGTGGGAGCCGGCCAGCTCCAGGCTGCCGAGCACGGCGCCGGCGGCCACGCGGTCGCCGACTGCTACCGAGGCGTGCACCGGCTGGTAGGTGGTGCGGGTGCCACCGTGGTCGACCACCACGATGCCGCGCCCGGCGATGCGGCCCACGAAGCGGACCACGCCCGCCCGTGCGACCCGGACGGCCTGGCCGACGTGCCCGTGCAGGTCCACGCCGCGGTGCCCGGCGCCCCACGGGTCGGCCGGTGGATCGAAGCCCCGGTCGACCTGCGGTCGCGGCTCGAGCGGCCAGACGCCGGAGGCCGGCTCGGACGGCCCCGGGGCAGTGCCGGCCGGCGCGTGCCCGACCGGCGGGGAGGCACCCGGGGAGGCACCCGGGGAGCTGCCCGGGAGGCCGATCGGGAAGGCGGTGGGCAGGGCCGGGAGGAGCGCGGCGACGAGCAGCGCGGCCAGGACGTTCATGCGCCCAGCGTCGCCGGTTCCCGCGGCCGCGGCAGGCGGGGACGCCGGCCCCTGGGGAGAACGCCGCCGCCCGGTCAGGTGGGGACGGGAACCGGCCCCGGAGAGATTAGGGCGATCCCCGCCGCCTGGGCTAGGATTGCTGCAGCGACCCGTGTGAGCGGGTCGACTTCGCACGCTCGATACCGCCAACCGGCGGGCGACGTCCTTCAGTCTCCTCCACGGGTCACCGCAGGGGAGTCCGGACGCGCCGGGCGTCAGGGCAGGCAGCACCCGCTGACTGCGACAACTGAGGCGACCCCCTACGGGTGGGCGTGACGGCCGGCGGCCGCCACGCGCACACGCGCGGGGTCACGAGACATGAAGAGGTTCGACCGCCATGGCCGTCGTCACCATGCGCCAGCTCCTCGAGAGCGGCGTCCACTTCGGGCACCAGACCCGCCGCTGGAACCCCAAGATGAAGCGCTTCATCATGACGGAGCGCAACGGCATCTACATCATCGACCTGCAGCAGTCGCTGGCCTACATCGACCGCAGCTTCGCCTTCATCAAGGACACCGTCGCCAAGGGCGGCACGATCATGTTCGTGGGCACGAAGAAGCAGGCTCAGGAGGCGATCGCCGAGCAGGCGACCCGCGTCGGCATGCCCTACGTCAACCAGCGGTGGCTGGGCGGCATGCTCACCAACTTCCAGACCGTTCACCAGCGGATCAACCGGCTCAAGGAGCTCGACGAGCTCGACTTCGACAACGTGGCCGGCAGCGGCCGCACGAAGAAGGAGCTGCTCCAGATGAAGCGCGAGCGCGACAAGCTGGAGAAGACCCTCGGCGGCATCCGCGAGATGACCCGCACCCCCTCGGCGGTGTGGATCGTGGACACCAAGAAGGAGCACCTGGCCGTCGAGGAGGCTCGCAAGCTCCGGATCCCGATCATCGGCATCCTGGACACCAACTGCGACCCCGACGAGGTCGACTACCCGATCCCGGGCAACGACGACGCGATCCGCGCGGTCAGCCTGCTGACCCGGGTCGTCGCCGACGGCGTGGCCGAGGGTCTGATCGCCCGCTCCGGCGCCAAGACCGGCGAGGGCGAGGCTCCTGCCGCCGCCGAGCCGCTGGCCGAGTGGGAGCGCGAGCTCCTCGCCGGCGAGGCCGACAAGGCCGCGGTCGAGGCGACCGGCGGGGACGCCGCGAGCACCGAGACCCCGGCCGGCGAGGCCACCGGCGCGTCCGCGGAGTCCACCGAGGCCCCCGAGCAGCCGGCCGCGGCCGAGGGCGAGACCCCGGCCGCAGAGGCCACCGCCGCGTCCGCGGAGCCCACCGAGGCTCCCGAGCAGCCCGCCCCCGCCGAGGGCGACGCGCAGGCCTGAGCGACGCGTGCGGGCGCTCCCGGGAACGGGAGCGCCCGCTCCGCGCCGGCCGCGCAGCAGTCGCCGCCACCGGTCGCAGCAGTCATCGGGGCCCGACGTACCGCCGGGAGCCCATCCACCCACCAACCACGAGGTAGGCACACAGTCATGGCGAACATCTCCGCCGCAGACGTCAAGAAGCTCCGCGACCTCACCAGCGCGGGCATGATGGACAGCAAGAAGGCGCTGGAGGAGGCCGACGGCGACTTCGACAAGGCCGTCGAGATCCTGCGCGTCAAGGGCTCGGCGAAGGCCGCCAAGCGGGGCGCCGAGCGCACCGCCTCCGCCGGCCTGGTCGCCACCGCGGGCACCGCGCTGGTCGAGCTCAACTGCGAGACCGACTTCGTCGCGAAGAGCGACGACTTCGTCGCCGCCGCCCAGCAGATCGCCGACGCCGCCGCCGAGGCCAAGCCGGCCGACGTCGAGGCGCTGCGCGCGGTCCAGGCGGGCGCCACCACCGTCGGCGAGCTGGTGGATGGCCTGGCGGTGAGGATCGGCGAGAAGATCGAGCTCGGCCGCGTCGCCGTGTTCGACGGCCCGGTCGCCACCTACATGCACCGCCGTGCCGCGGACCTGCCGCCGGCCGTCGGCGTGCTGGTGGAGTACGACGGCGCCAACGAGGAGGCTGCCCGCGGGGTGGCCATGCAGGTCGCGGCCATGCGCCCGCAGTACGTCAGCCGCGACGAGGTCCCCGAGGACGTCGTGGCCAAGGAGCGCGAGATCGCCGAGGCGACCGCCCGCGAGGAGGGCAAGCCCGAGCAGGCGCTGCCCAAGATCATCGAGGGCCGGCTCAACGGCTTCTTCAAGGACGTGGCGCTGCTCGACCAGCCGTCGGTCCAGGAGAGCAAGAAGTCGGTGAAGGCCGTGCTCGACGAGGCCGGCGTCACCGTCAAGCGCTTCGCCCGGTTCGAGGTGGGTGCCTGATCCGACTAGGGTTCGCCCTAGACGACTACGCAGGGAGGCCGGTCCGCATGATGCACACCCAGACATCACCGGGCCGGCCTCCTCTGCATCTCCGGCCCCACCCGAGGCCCCACAGAAGGGATCCGTCGTGACCGCCTACAAGCGAGTCCTGCTCAAGCTGTCCGGTGAGGCGTTCGGAGGCGGTGGCATCGGCGTCGACCCGGACGTGGTCAACCAGATCGCCGGCGAGATCGCCGGCGTGGTCCGCAGCGGCGTCCAGGTGGCCATCGTCGTGGGCGGCGGCAACTTCTTCCGCGGCGCCGAGCTGCAGCAGCGCGGCATGGACCGCTCCCGTGCCGACTACATGGGCATGCTGGGCACCGTGATGAACTGCCTGGCGCTGCAGGACTTCCTGGAGAAGCAGGGCGTCGAGACCCGGGTGCAGACCGCCATCGCGATGGGTCAGGTCGCCGAGCCCTACATCCCGCGCCGGGCCATCCGCCACCTCGAGAAGGGGCGCGTGGTGATCTTCGGGGCCGGTGCCGGCATGCCGTTCTTCTCCACCGACACCGTCGCCGCGCAGCGGGCGCTCGAGGTCGGCGCCCAGGTCATCTTGATGGGCAAGCAGGGCGTAGACGGGGTCTACGACTCCGACCCCAACCAGCACCCCGACGCGGTGAAGTTCGACCACCTCACCTACGACGAGTTCCTCACCCGGGGCCTGAGGGTGGCCGACGCGACCTCGGTGAGCCTGTGCCGCGACAACGACATGAACATGATCGTGTTCAACCTCTCGACCGAGGGCAACATCGCCCGGGTCGTCGCAGGTGAGAAGATCGGTACGACGGTGGCGCGCGACGCCTGAGCAGCGACCCGCCGTACGCCACCGCCCCACACGACGAACGAACGACGACCAGGAGCAGCCGTGATCAACGACACCCTCAACGAGGCCGACGCCAAGATGGACAAGGCCGTCGAAGTGGCGCGCGAGGACCTGGCCTCGATCCGCACCGGACGCGCGAACCCGTCGATGTTCCACAAGCTGACCGCGGAGTACTACGGCACGCCGACCCCGCTGCAGCAGCTCGCGTCGTTCACCTCGCCGGAGGCGCGCACGATCATCATCGCGCCGTTCGACATGAGCGCGCTGCCGGCGATCGAGAAGTCCATCCGCGACTCCGACCTCGGGGTGAACCCCACCGACGACGGCAAGACCATCCGCGTGGTGCTCCCCGAGCTCACCGAGGAGCGGCGCAAGGACTACATCAAGATGGCCAAGGCCAAGGCCGAGGAGGGGCGGGTCGCGATCCGCAACATCCGCCGCCACGCCAAGCAGGCCCTCGACCGGCTGGAGAAGGACGGCGAGGTCGGCAAGGACGACGTCACCGGCGCCGAGAAGCGACTCGACGCGATGACCAAGAAGCACACCGACACGATCGACGAGATCCTCAAGCACAAGGAAGGCGAGCTGCTCGAGGTCTGAGCCTCGAGGCCCCCGATGAGCTCCTCCGACACTCCGCCGGCGCCCGGGCCGGTGGCTCCGGCACCGCCGCACAAGCGCAGCCGGGCGGGCCGCAACCTTCCCGCCGCGGTCGGCTCCGGCGTGGTCCTCGGCGCAGCGATCATCCTGTCGCTGCTGTTCTGGAAGCCGGCGTTCATGATCATCGTGGTGGCCGCCGTGCTGGTCGCGGTGTGGGAGCTCGGCCAGGCCTTCGGCACCGGCGGCATCAGGCTGACGCGCGGGCCGGTGTGGCTGGGCGGCACCGTGATGGTGCTGGTCGCCTACCTGTTCGGCACACCCGCGCTGGTGACCGCCACCGCGCTCACCGCGCTCGGCAGCATGCTGTGGCGGCTGCGCGGCGGCGTCGCCGGCTACGTGATGGACACGACCGCCGCGGTCTTCACGACGTTCTACGTACCCTTCCTCGGCAGCTTCGTGGCCCTGCTGCTGGCCGAGGGGTCCGGCGCCCAGGCCATCGTGACGTTCATCGTGGTCACCATCGCCTCGGACATCGGCGGCTACGCGGTCGGCGTGCTGGCCGGCAAGCACCCGATGGCCCCGGTGATCTCGCCGAAGAAGTCCTGGGAGGGCTTCGCCGGCTCGACGGTCTCGTGCGTGGTGGCCGGCTGGCTCACCGTGGTCTACCTGCTGCACGGCGAGTGGTGGGTGGGCGTGCTGCTCGGCGCGGTCGCGGTCGTCGCGGCGACCCTCGGCGACCTCTGCGAGTCGGTGATCAAGCGCGACCTCGGCATCAAGGACATGTCGCAGATCGTCCCCGGCCACGGCGGGCTGATGGACCGGCTCGACTCGCTGCTGGCCACCGCCGCCCCGGTGTGGCTGATCCTGCACTACCTGGTCTTCTGAGCCCGAGATCGGCGTCACGGCCGCAGGATTCGTGGCTGGGGCGGGCGAGTGGGAGACTGGACGGCGACATGTCCGAGCAGACCAAGACCCTTCCCCTCGTCTTCGACGAGCCGCGTGGCCGCCGCAAGCCGCCGCGCCACCTCGCCGACCTCACCGCCGCCGAGCGCAAGGCTCTGCTCAGCGAGGCGGGCCTGCCGGGCTTCCGCGCCAAGCAGCTGTCCACGCACTACTTCTCGCGGCTGGTGGACGACCCCGCGCAGATGACCGACCTGCCCGCTGCCGAGCGTGAGCAGCTGGTCGACACGCTGCTGCCGCGGTTGATGACCCCGCTGCGCACCCTGGAGGCCGACCGGGGCACCACCCGCAAGACGCTGTGGCGGCTGTTCGACGGCGCGCTGGTCGAGTCGGTGCTGATGCGCTACCCGGACCGGGTCACGATGTGCGTGTCCTCGCAGGCGGGCTGCGGGATGGCCTGCCCGTTCTGCGCGACCGGCCAGGGCGGGCTGCAGCGCAACATGTCCACCGCCGAGATCGTGGAGCAGGTGGTCGCGGGTGCGCGGTCGCTGGCCCGCGACGAGGTGCCCGGCGGGCCCGGTCGCGTGTCCAACGTGGTCTTCATGGGGATGGGCGAGCCGCTGGCCAACTACAAGGCCGTGGTCGGCGCGGTGCGCCGGCTCACCGACAAGGCCCCCGACGGGCTCGGGATGTCCGCGCGCGGCATCACCGTGTCCACCGTCGGCCTGGTGCCGCGGATCAACCAGCTCGCCGAGGAGGGCGTCCCGGTCACGCTGGCGCTGTCCCTGCACGCTCCCGACGACGAGCTGCGCAACGAGCTGGTGCCGGTCAACACCCGCTGGTCGGTGCACGAGGCGGTCGAGGCGGCCTGGAACTACGCCCGGGTCACCAAGCGCCGGGTGTCGATCGAGTACGCCATGATGCGCGACGTCAACGACCAGGCGTGGCGCGCGGACCTGCTCGGCGACGTGCTCACGTCGTACGGCGACTGGGGGTGGGTGCACGTGAACCTCATTCCCCTCAACCCCACGCCCGGCTCGAGGTGGACCGCCTCGCGACGCGAGGACGAGCGCGAGTTCGTGCGCCGGCTGGAGGCCAAGGGCGTGCCGACCACCGTGCGGGACACCCGGGGCTCCGACATCGACGGAGCCTGCGGGCAGCTCGCCGCCCACGAGTGACCGGGTGAGCCAGCCGCCGGGCAGCCGTGCCTACTACGACGCCGAGGCGACGGCGTACGACGAGACCCGCGGCGGCGCCGCGCGCGGACGTGCGGCCGCGGAGGCGGTCGCCGCGCTGGTGCCGGCCGGGGGCACCTTGGTCGACGTCGCCGGCGGGACCGGCGTGGTGTCCGTGGAGCTGGCCCGGCTCGGCTGGTCGGTGCTGGTCCTCGACGGCTCGCCCGGGATGCTCGCCGTGGCGTCCGGCCGGCTGCCCGGCCGGGTCGCAGTGAGCCGTGCGGAGCGGCTGCCGGTGCGCGACGGGTCGGTCGACGTGGTCACCGCGGTGTGGCTGCTGCACCTGCTCGACGTACCCACCGCCGACCGCGTGGTGGCGGAGGCGGCCCGGGTGCTGCGTCCCGGCGGCCACCTGGTGACCACCGTCGACAAGGCGCTGGCGCACGGTCGGCTGCCGAAGCGGCCCTCGGACAACCGCGAGCGCCTCGAGCTGGCGGCCCGGCGCGCCGGCCTCGCCTTCACCGCGGCCACGTCGTTCAGCGGTCGCAGCGCCTGGGGCTCGGCCACCGACGGTGACCCGGTCTTCCCGCTCGCGGCGTTCCTCAAGGCCTGACCCGGCTCAGCCGCCGGGCGGGTGGAGCAGCGGCAGCACCGAGGCGAGGTCGTCGACGAGGTGCACGCCCTCGGCCATCTCCCGGCCGCCGGCGAGCGCCTCGAGCAGCGGCCAGGCCGGCAGCTCCTCGGTCCAGTGCCGCGTGCCGACCAGCACCATCGGCGCCACCAGGGTGTCGTCGGCGTAGTAGTTCTCGCAGGCGTCCTGGAAGACCTCCTGGACGGTGCCGGCGGCCCCGGGCAGGAACACGATGCCGGCCCGGCACAGGTGCAGCAGGATGTCCTCGCGGATCGCGTTCTTGAAGTACTTCGCGACCACGGAGGCGAACACGTTGGGCGGCTCGTGGCCGTAGAACCAGGTCGGGATGCCCAGCGAGTCGCCGCCGCCCGGCCACCGCCGGCGTACGTCGAACGCGGCACGCGCCCACGCGGTCACCGACGGCGGGAACCCGGGGACAGCGGCGAGCAGGTCGAGGGCCTGCTCGAGGACGTCGGCGTCGTGCCCGGCGAGGTAGGCCCCGAGGTTCGCCGCCTCCATCGCGCCGGGCCCGCCGCCGGTGGCAACGGTGAGCCCGGCGCGGGCGAGCGCACGTCCCAGCCGCGCCGCGTCCCGGTAGCCGTCGCTGTCGCGCCGCAGGGCGTGCCCGCCCATCACCCCGACCAGGTGCCTGCCACGGGTCCACTCCTCCAGCGCGTCGTCGATCGAGAGGTCGTGCAGCGACTGCGCGAGGTTCGCGGCGAGGTCCGGCCGGGCCTGCCGCGACCAGCCGTAGACCTGCGCGTCGGGGGTGTCGGCGTAGCCGGCACCGAGGCCGTGGTACAGCTCGCCGGGGGAGTACAGCCGGCTCCGGTAGGGGTCGAACGGCAGCGCGGGCAGCACCGGGAACAGCAGGGCGCCGCGGGCCCGCAGGTCGTTCTCGACCTCTTGGGTGAGGGTGCAGCCGAGGAACACCGCACCCTGCGCGTCGAGCCGGCGCAGCACCGCTCCGCGCTCGCGCAGGTCCACCGACTGCACCCGCCAGCTGGACATCGAGGTCGCGGTCGCCGCCCGCGCGTCGAACTGTGCCAGCGACTCGATCTCCACGGCCCGTCCGGGTTGGGTGCGCACGGGCACACCGTAGCGGGAGGGGCTCAGAAGGCGCGGGCCACCAGGTCCGCGAACAGCGCGTGCTCGTCGACCTCGAGCCCGCGGGCGGTGAACCAGGCGCACACGTTGCGGCAGTCGCGCATCAAGAACTCCATGCCCTGCGGGTTGGCGACGACGTCCACCGCCTGCGGCAGGTCGATCACCACCAGCCGCTCACCCGCGGCCAGGACGTTGTAGGCGGAGAGGTCGCCGTGCGCCAGCCCGTGCTCGGCCAGCCGCCCCATCGCCTCCCGCAGCTGCTCGAAGTACGACGTGAGCAGGGCCGGGCCCGGCCGGGTCTGCGCGAGCCGCGGCGCCGCCTCCCCGTCGACGCTGACCAGCTCCATGAGGATCTCGGTGCCGTCGATCTGGACCGGGTAGGGGACCGGCACGCCGGCCGACCACAGCCGGGTCAGCATGTCCCACTCGGCCCACGCCCACTGCCCTGCGGCGACGGCCCGGCCGTGCGCGGTGCGCTTGGCCATCGCCCTGCTGTCGCGCGAGCTGCGGGTGCGCCGGCCCTCGGTGTAGGCACTGCTGCGGTGGAAGCTGCGGTGGTCCTCGCCGCGGTAGCGCTTGGCGGCGAGCACGACCGCCTGGTCGGGGTCGCCCGGCACCGCCCGCTCGAGCAGGAAGACGTCGGCCTCCTTGCCGGTCTTGAGGACGCCGAGCTCGGTGTCGAGCGCGGCCTGGCTGGTGACCACCCAGCCCGGGCGCGGCTCGGGGCCGCGGCAGAGCGGCTCGACGCTCAGCCAGGTCGACCAGCGCTGGCCGTCGTCGGGGTCGTCGGCGGGGAAGAAGTCGCAGACGAAGCGGGGATCAAGCCCCGCGACGGGAGGGGCGGGACGGGCGGGCTCGAGAGGGAACGACATCGGTGGTGGTGCTCCGGGGGTGAGAGGGCGGGATGGCAGCGGGCAGGCCAAGGACCGTGGTACGCATCTGCATCTCCTCTCCTCGGGCACGACCGGGTCGTCGCGGCGGCCACCACTGTCGCGTCGGCCGGTCCGGGTGCGCAACCGGTTTTCCTGCGCCCTCGCCGAGCCCGCACCGGCCACCCGGCATGATGGGGCCATGGCCGACTACCGCAGCGAGCACGGACGCAGCATCGAGAGCCCCGAGACCTACTGGGCCGAGCAGGCGCAGCTGGTGGACTGGATCAAGAAGCCACGGCGAGTCCTCGACGCCGGCAGCCCGCCGTTCTACCGGTGGTTCCCCGACGCGTCGCTGAACACCTGCTACAACGCGCTGGACCGGCACGTCGCGCGCGGCAACGGCGAGCGGGCCGCACTGGTCTACGACAGCCCGGTGACCGGCACCCAGGCCTCCTACACCTACGCCCAGCTGCTGGAGGCGGTGGCCGCGTTCGCCGGCGCGCTGCGCGGCTTCGGGGTCGAGAAGGGCGACCGGGTGGTGATCTACATGCCGATGATCCCCGAGGCCGTGATCGCGATGCTGGCCTGCGCCCGGCTCGGCGCGGTGCACTCGGTGGTCTTCGGCGGGTTCGCCCCGCACGAGCTCGCGGTGCGCATCGACGACGCGCGGCCGAAGGTCGTGGTCTCGGCCTCCTGCGGCATCGAGCCGACCCGCACGGTGGAGTACAAGCCGATGCTCGACCGGGCGCTGGAGCTGGCCACGCACAAGCCGGGCGCGTGCGTGGTCAAGCAGCGGCCGCAGCTGCGCGCGGAGCTCACCGAGCCGCGCGACGTCGACTGGGACCTGGCCATGAAGGCGGGCCGGACCGATCCGGCCGAGTGCGTCGAGGTGGCCGCCACCGACCCGCTCTACGTGCTCTACACCTCCGGCACCACCGGCAAGCCCAAGGGGATCGTGCGCGACAACGGCGGCCACGCGGTCGCGATGGCGTGGTCGCTGCCGAACATCTTCGACGTGCACGAGGGTCAGGTCTGGTGGACGGCCTCCGACGTGGGATGGGTGGTCGGCCACTCCTACATCGTGTACTCCCCGCTGATCAACGGCGCCACCACGGTGCTCTACGAGGGCAAGCCGGTGGGGACGCCGGACGCCGGGGCGTTCTGGCGAGTGATCGCCGAGCACGGCGTCGAGGCGCTGTTCACCGCGCCGACCGCGATGCGCGCGATCAAGAAGGAGGACCCCGACGCCGCGCTGCTACGCGACCACGACGTGTCCTCGCTGCGCACCCTGTTCCTGGCCGGCGAGCGGCTCGACCCCGGCACCTACGAGTGGGCGGTGCAGACCCTCGGGGTGCCGGTGATCGACAACTGGTGGCAGACCGAGACCGGCTGGCCGATCGCGGCGAACCTGCGCGGGCTGACCCCGATGCCGGTCAAGCCCGGGTCGCCCACGGTGCCCGTGCCCGGCTACCAGGTCGAGGTCCTCGGCGAGGGGGCGACGCCGGTGCCGGCGGGGCAGGAGGGTGCGATCTGCATCCGCCTCCCGCTGCCGCCGGGCACGCTGACCACCCTGTGGGGCGACGACGAGCGCTACGTCTCGTCGTACCTCTCGGCCTTCGAGGGCTACTACCTCACCGGCGACGGCGGCTACGTGGACGAGGACGGCTACCTCTTCGTGATGGGGCGCACCGACGACGTCATCAACGTGGCCGGGCACCGGCTGTCCACCGGTTCGATGGAGGCGGTGATCGCCGCGCACCCGGCCGTCGCCGAGTGCGCCGTGATCGGTGTGGCCGACCCGATGAAGGGCCAGCTGCCGCGCGGCTTCGTGGTGCTCAAGGCCGGCGTCGAGGCCGACCCTGACGACGTCGGCCGGGAGCTGGTGGCGATGGTGCGTGACGAGATCGGGGCCGTGGCGGCGTTCAAGGACGTCACCGTGGTCGGCGGCCTGCCGAAGACCCGTTCGGGCAAGATCCTGCGCAAGACCATGCGCGAGATCGCCGACGGCCGGGACGCCGCGGTGCCCTCGACCATCGAGGACACCGCGGTGCTCGACAGCCTCCGTCCCGCGCTGCGCCGCGAGTCCTGACCCGCCGAGTCGGCGCTTGTGCCGCCCGGGGCCCGGGCTCAGTGGCCGCCGAGCAGCGGCGCCATCGCCCGGGCCAGCCGGCTCGGCCGCCCGGTGAGCCGCTCCTCGACGTCTGCGGCGGCCATGGTGCGCAGCCCGGCGTTGATGCCCAGCCAGCGCAGCGGCTCCGGCTCCCAGCTGGGGGAGCGGTGTCCGACCCACGGGAGTCGCGTGAGGTCGGTGTCCCGGCCGAGGACGAGGTCGCGCAGGGTCCGTCCGGCGAGGTTGGTGGTGCTCACCCCGTCGCCGACGTAGCCGCCGGCCCAAGCCAGCCCGGTGTCGCCGTCCAGACCGACCGACGCGCACCAGTCCCGCGGCACCCCGAGCGCGCCGCCCCAGGCGTGGGTCACCCGGGCACCGGCAACCGGCGGCAGCATCTCGCGCAGGGTGGCCCAGAGGCCGGCGAACACGCGCGGCTCCCGGTCGAAACCGGGACGGGTCCGGGAGCCGAAGTGGTACGGCGCGCCACGCCCGCCGAACACCAGCCGCCCGTCGGCGGTGCGCTGGCCGTAGACGATCAGGTTGCGGTGATCGGCGAACGTCTCCCGGCGCGCCAGGCCGATCCGCTCCCACATCGCGTCCGGCAGCGGCTCGGTGGCGATCACCAGCGAGTACACCGGCGCCAGCACGCGCGCGTGGTCGCGCAACGTGTGGGTGTAGCCCTCGGTGGCCCGCACCACGACGCCGGCGTGGACCTGCCCGTGCGCGGTCTCCACCCGGCCGGGCCGGATCGCGAGGACCGGGCTCTGCTCGTGCACGGCCCCGCCCTTCGCCCCGTCGACCAGGGTGGCCAGCCCGCGCACCAGCCGGGCGGGATGCAGCGCGGCGCAGTCGGGGGTGTACGTCGCACCCAGCACGCCCGTCGCGTTCAGGTGGCCGCGCGCCTCCGCGGCGTCGAGCAGGCGCACGTCGGACTCGTCGCGCCCCCACCGGCGAGCCTCCTCCACCTCGTGTTGCGCCGAGCGCAGCTGGGCCGGGCTGCGGGCCAGCGTGATCGTGCCGCCCTTGGCGAAGCCGATGTCGAGGCCCTCCTCGGCCGCGACCCGGCCCACCTCGTCGACCGACGCGCGCATCGCGTCGTGCATCGCCTGCACCCTGGCGAGGTCGGCTCCGGGCAGCCGCGCGAGCCGGTCGGCGGAGGTGGGGAACAGGGCCGAGCACCAGCCGCCGTTGCGGCCCGAGGCCCCGAAGCCCGCGGTCTCCGCCTCGAGCACCACCACCCGCAGGGTGGGGTCGCTGCGCAGCAGGTAGTAGGCAGTCCACAGGCCGGTGAAGCCGCCACCGACGACCGCGACGTCGGCGGTGACGGTGCCGCGCAGCGGCTCCCGGGGCACCCAGGCGTCGGGCGTGGTCGCGTGCCACAGCGACAGGCCCCGGTACCCGGGCGGCCGGTTCAGCGCACACCCCAGGAGTAGGTCTGCTTGCGCAGCCGGAGGTACATGAAGGTCTCCGTGGCCACCACATCCTCGATCGTCCGGATCTTCGAGGACAGCACCTCCAGCAGCGCCTCGTCGCTCTCGCTGACCACCTCGACCAGCAGGTCGAAGGAGCCGGCGGTGATCACCACGTAGTCGACCTCGTCGAGGGCGGCGAGCTCGTCGGCCACGCGTTCGAGCCGGCCGGTGCACTTGATGCCGATCATGGCCTGGCGGGCGAAGCCGAGCTGGAGCGGGTCGGTGACCGCCACCACCTGCATCACCCCGCTGTCGACGAGCCGCTGGACGCGCTGCCGGACGGCCGCCTCGGAGAGGCCGACAACCTTGCCGATCGCGGCGTAGGAGCGGCGGCCGTCCTGCTGGAGCTCCTCGATGATGGCCTTGGAGACCTCGTCGAGGATCGCCGCCCCGTTGCCCCCGGACCTGCCGTTGTGTCTGGTCACGGCGTCGATACTCGCAGCCCTGCTGCCGAGCGTCAAAGAATTCGTGCCAATTCGCGAGCGATTCCGTTGTGGTGGACCGGTTTGGCCACCGAATCCCTTGTGCCGCAGCGGCGCCTCTGCCAGGGTCGGACACATGGCAGACAGCTGGTCGAGCCGGGCGCTCGCGGACGCCGAGCCCCGGGTGTTCTGGCTCGACGACCCGGCCCGGCCGCCGATGCTGTCCGCGCTCGAGGGGCCCGAGCGCGCGGACCTCACCGTGGTCGGCGGTGGCTACTGCGGCCTGTGGACCGCGCTCCGCGCCAAGGAACGCAACCCGGAGCGCGACGTGGTGCTGCTGGAGGCCGGGCAGTGCGGTGACCAGGCCAGCGGCCGCAACGGCGGCTTCGCGTCGGCAAGCCTGACCCACGGCTTCGGCAACGGTACGGCGCGCTGGCCCGGGGAGATGGCGCTGCTCGACCGGCTGGGCGCGGAGAACCTCACCGGTCTGGCGGACACCGTTGCGCGCCACGGGATCGACTGCAACCTGGAGGCCACCGGTGAGCTGACCGTCGCCACCGCGGCCCACCAGGTCGCCGAGCTCGCCGAGCTGGCCGGCGACCTGCGCGAGGCCGGGCACGAGACGCACCTCCTCGACCGGGAGCAGGTGCGCGTGGAGGTGGACTCCCCGACCTACCTCGCCGGCCTGTGGGAGCCCGCGGCCACGGTGATGGTGGAGCCGGCCCGGCTGGCCTGGGGACTGCGACAGGCGTGCCTGGACCTCGGGGTGCGCATCTACGAGGGCACCCCGGTGGAGGCGCTGGCGCCCACCGGTGGTGGCATGCGCGCCCGCACCCGCGGGGGCCACGTGGACTCCGCGCGGGTCGCGCTGGCCACCAACGCCTTTCCGCCCCTGCTGCGACGCCTGCGGCTGATGACCGTCCCGGTCTACGACTACGTGCTGATGACCGAGCCGCTGTCGGCCGACCAGCGCGCGGCGGTCGGCTGGGCGCACCGGCAGGGGGTCGGCGACGCGTCATACCTCTTCCACTACTACCGGCTGACCCGCGACGACCGGATCCTGTGGGGCGGCTACGACGCGGTCTACCACTTCGGCAGCCGGATCCGTCCGTGGTTTGAGCAGTCTGGGCCCACCCACGACCTGCTGGCCGAGCACTTCTTCGCCACGTTCCCCCAGCTGGAAGGCCTTCGGTTCAGCCACCGCTGGGCGGGTGTCATCGACACCTGCAGCCGGTTCGCCGCGTTCTTCGGCACCGCCCACCAGGGGCGCGTCGGCTACGCGCTCGGCTTCACCGGGCTGGGCGTGGCGGCGACGCGGTTCGCCGCCGACGTGGTGCTCGACCTGCTGGCGGGGGAGGAGACCGAGCGCACCCGTCTGCGCATGGTGCGCGAGCGGCCCCTGCCCTTCCCGCCCGAGCCGTTGCGCTACGGCGCCGTCCAGCTGACGCGCTGGAGCTCGGAGCGGGCGGACCTCGACCGCGGTCGCCGCAACGCCTGGCTGCGCACCCTGGACCGGCTGGGCCTCGGCTTCGACTCCTGATCTCGGGCGTTTCCGGCACCCGACGCGACGGCTGGTGTCGTTTTCCCCGGCGGGGTATGAGTGACCTGGCTCATAGTCTTTCGGGAGGATATGCCATGACATCGAGCTCGGCCGGGGGCACCCGGCAGCAGGTCGCCGACCAGGACGTCCAGGTCCGCAAGGCGGCGCTCGCCTCCACTGTCGGGACCACCATCGAGTGGTACGACTACTTCCTCTACGGGACGGCCGCCGCGCTGGTCTTCCCCAAGCTCTTCTTCCCGCACGCCTCCGCCTACGTCGGGCTGCTGGCGTCGTTCGGGACGTACTTCGTCGGCTTCGCGGCGCGCCCCGTGGGGGCCGCGATCTTCGGCCACTGGGGTGACCGCATCGGTCGCAAGGCGACTCTGATCGTGACGCTGCTGATGATGGGGCTCTCCACGGCGCTGATCGGGGTGCTGCCCGGGGCCGCGACCTGGGGAAGCGCCGCACCGGTCGTCCTGATCGTGCTGCGGGTCTTTCAAGGGGTGGCGGTCGGTGGCGAGTGGAGCGGCTCGGTGCTGCTCTCGATGGAGTGGGGCAACCAGCGCCGCCGCGGCCTGATGGGCAGCTGGCCCCAGCTGGGGGTCGCCATCGGCCTCATCCTGTCCACGGGCCTGCTGACGCTGTTCAACAACGTCTCCGGCGCCGGCTTCGACAGCTGGGGCTGGCGGGTGCCGTTCCTGCTCAGCCTGGTGCTGGTCGCCGTCGGCCTCTACATCCGGCTGCAGATCCTCGAGACGCCGATGTTCGCCCGCCTCGTCGAGTCCCGGCAGGTACGGCGCGCCCCCGTGATGGAGGTGATCAAGCGCCACCCCAAGGAGATCCTGCTCTCCGCGCTCGTGCGGATGTCGGAGCAGATGCCGTTCTACGTGGTCACCGCCTTCGTGCTCTCCTACCTCACCGACAGCACGCACGGCTACAGCAAGAACTTCGTGCTGCTCGGCACGCTGGTGGCCGCCGGCCTCGAGCTGTTCCTGGTGCCCTACTTCGGCCACCTGTCGGACTCGGTGGGCCGCAAGCGCGTCTACATGGCAGGTGCCGCCCTGATGGGCGTGTGGGGCTTCGCCTACTTCGCGCTTCTCAACAGCGGTCTGGGCTGGCTGGTGTTCGTGACGCTGTGCGTGGGGCTGGTCCCGCACGCGATGCAGTACGGGCCCCAGGCGTCGTTGATCGCGGAGAGCTTCCCCACCTCGTTGAGATACGGCGGAGCGGGGCTCGGCTACCAGCTGTCCTCGGTGGTCGCCGGTGGGCCGGCCGCCCTGGTGGCCACCTGGCTGATCCACCAGTTCGGGACCGGCTACGCCGTTTCCGTCTACATCCTGCTCTCGGCGGTGATCACGCTCGGCGCCTGCGCGGCCCTCAAGGACTACAGCCGTGCGGACATCGCCGACGAGGCGACCTACGGAGGGGTGGAGCAGACTGCGAACGCCTAGCTAGAGCAGCTCGGCGGCCCGTTCGAGCACGCTGCGCAGCTTGCTCTCCATCTCGTCGAACTGCTCCTGCTCGCAGATCAGCGGCGGCGCGAGCTGGATGACCGGGTCGCCGCGGTCGTCGGCCCGGCAGTAGAGCCCGGCCTCGAACAGCGCCTTCGACAAGAACCCGCGCAGCAGCCGCTCGGCCTCGTCGTCGTCGAAGGTCGCCTTGGTGGCCTTGTCCTTGACCAGCTCGATCCCGTAGAAGAACCCGTCGCCGCGCACGTCGCCGACGATGGGCAGGTCGGTCAGCTTCTCCAGCGTCGCGCGGAACGCGTCCTGGCTGGCGAGCACGTGCTTGTTGATCCCCTCGTTCTCGAAGATGTCGAGGTTGGCGAGCGCGACCGCCGTGGAGACCGGGTGGCCGCCGAAGGTGTAGCCGTGGTTGAACGTGGTGGTGCCCTGCAAGAACGGCTCCATCAGCCGGTCGCTGGCGATCATGGCGCCGAGCGGGGAGTAGCCGGAGGTCAGGCCCTTCGCGACGGTGATGATGTCGGGCTGGTAGCCGTAGCGCTCGGCGCCGAACATGTGACCGAGTCGGCCGAACGCGCAGATCACCTCGTCGCTGACCAGCAGCACGTCGTACTCGTCGCAGATCTCGCGGACCCGGTCGAAGTAGCCCGGCGGCGGCGGGAAGCACCCGCCCGCGTTCTGCACCGGCTCGAGGAAGACCGCGGCCACCGTCTCGGGGCCCTCGTTCTCGATCGCGACCGCGATCTGGTCGGCCGCCCACCGGCCGAACGCCCCGAGGTCCTCGGGGGCGGTGAACGGCTCGGGGGCCCGGTAGAAGTTGGTGTTCGGCACCCGGAACGTGGAGGGCACCAGCGGCTCGAAGACCGCCTTGAGCCCGGGCAGGCCGGTGATGGACAGCGCGCCCTGGGTGGTGCCGTGGTAGGCGATCGCGCGGCTGATCACCTTGTGCTTGAGCGGCTTGCCGACCAGCTTGAAGTAGTTCTTGGCCAGCTTCCACGCCGACTCGACGGCCTCGCCGCCGCCGGTGGTGAAGAACACCCGGTTCAGGTCGCCGGGGGCGTAGCCGGCGACCCGCTCGGCCAGCTCGATGGCGGTGGGGTGGGCGTAGGACCACAGCGGGAAGTACGCCAGCTCCGAGGACTGCTTCATCGCGGCCTCGGCCAGCTCGGGGCGCCCGTGTCCGAGCTGGTTGACGAAGAGGCCCGCCAGCGCGTCGAGGTACTTGCGGCCCTGGGCGTCGTAGACGTAGGGGCCCTCGCCGCGCACGATGATGGGCACGTCCGCCTGGTCGTAGCTCGACATCCGCGTGAAATGCATCCACAGGTGGTCGCGCGCGGAGGCCTGGAGCTGGCGGTAGGTCTCCGCTTCCATCGGTTCTACGGGCATCAGGGGGCTTCCTTCCAGCGGGCTGTGCCAGCCATCTTCCCCGTGATCCCGGCCTATGGCAAGTGATTCCGTTGCTGAATCGCACGGGCAGCAGGCAAAGCGTGGCTGAGAGCGTCGTACGGCGCGGATTCCGCAGTCCAAGGCGTCCGTGCGGGCTGGTTGTGGCTCCGTCGTGGGGCGAGGCCTTAGGGAAGCAGTCGTCTAGGCCGGTCGAAACCGACGAATCAGTCGGCGCACCGGCCGTTGGTCTACCGATTTCGTTGCGTTGTCGCTACGCTCAGGTCCGCCGGGCATGACCCGGATCACACCGCACGGGCGGTGACAGCGACACAACCAGCGAGACGGACAGGGACGCACTGGGATGGCTGAGCAGTTCCGCAACATCATCAACGGCAAGCCCGTCGAGGCGGCGAGCGGCGAGACCTACGACATCGTGGACCCGGTGACCGGGGTGCCGTACGCCACGGCCCCCGCCTCCGGGGCCGAGGACGTGGACCGGGCGATGAGGGCGGCCGCCGACGCCTTCGAGATCTGGGGGGAGACCACTCCCGCCGAGCGGCAGGTCGCGCTGCTGAAGATGGCCGACGCCCTCGAGGAGCGCGCCGAGGAGTTCGTCGCCGCCGAGTGTCGCAACACCGGCAAGCCGATCGCCCTCACCGCCGCCGAGGAGCTGCCCCCGTGCGTGGACCAGCTGCGGTTCTTCGCCGGCGCGGCGCGGGTGCTCGAGGGCCGGGCCGCCGGGGAGTACCTGAAGGACCACACCTCGATGATCCGCCGCGAACCCATCGGGGTGGTCGCCCAGGTGACGCCCTGGAACTACCCGCTGATGATGGGGATCTGGAAGATCGGGCCCGCGCTCGCGGCCGGCAACGCCGTCGTGCTCAAGCCCAGCGACACCACCCCGGCCAGCACGACGCTGCTCGCCGAGGTCGCGCAGGAGTTCCTGCCGCCGGGTGTGTTCAATGTGATCTGCGGTGACCGCGGGACCGGCCGCGCGCTCGTCGAGCACCCCACCCCGCAGCTGGTCGCGATCACCGGGTCGGTGCGGGCGGGCATGGAGGTGGCCGGCTCCGCGGCCGCCGGTCTCAAGCGCGCACACCTCGAGCTCGGCGGCAAGGCGCCGGTCATCGTCTTCGACGACGCCGACGTGGCGGCCGCCGCCGAGGGGATCGCGATGGCCGGCTACTTCAACGCCGGGCAGGACTGCACCGCGGCCACGCGGGTGCTCGTCGCACCCGGCGTCCACGACGACTTCGTCGCCGCGCTCACCGAGCAGGCCCGCAGCACGCGCACCGGCGCTCCGCACGAGGACGTCGCCTACGGGCCGCTCAACAACGAGAACCAGCTCGCCCGGGTCACCGGGATGGTGGAGCGGCTGCCCGACCACGCCAGGGTGGAGATCGGGGGCAGCCGCCAGGGCGACCGAGGCTTCTTCTACAGCCCGACGGTGGTGACCGGTTTGCGCCAGGACGACGAGGCCATCCAGGAGGAGATCTTCGGTCCCGTCATCACCGTGCAACGGTTCAGTGACGAGGCCGAGGCGCTGCGCTGGGCCAACGGCGTCAAGTACGGCCTGGCGTCCTCGGTGTGGACCAAGGACCACGGCCGCGC
The DNA here is from genome assembly GCA_963816325.1 of uncultured Actinomycetota bacterium. Taxonomy (GTDB): domain Bacteria; phylum Actinomycetota; class Actinomycetes; order Propionibacteriales; family Nocardioidaceae; genus Nocardioides_B. The sequence continues at coordinate 453,341 of CAWFKC010000004.1, forward strand.
CATGCGGATGGCCAAGCGTCTCGACTTCGGGGTCGTGTGGGTCAACACCCACATCCCGTTCGTCGCCGAGATGCCGCACGGCGGCTTCAAGCACTCCGGTTACGGCAAGGACCTGTCGATGTACGGTCTCGAGGACTACACGCGCGTCAAGCACGTCATGAGCTACGTCGGGGACGACGCGTGAGCGGCGACGCCGTGCTGACCCGACCTCCCCAGAGCGGCCCCTCGCCCGGTTCCGGCGCCGGCCAGGCCTCGCCCGCGATCGAGCTGGTCGGCGTCGCGAAGCAGTTCACCTCCGCGGACGAGAACGTGCAGGCGGTCGAGCGCGTCGACCTCTCGATCCGGCGCGGGGAGTTCTTCTCGATGCTCGGGCCCTCCGGCTGCGGCAAGACCACCACCCTGCGAATGATCGCCGGCTTCGAGGTGCCCACGGCCGGCCAGATCCTGCTCGACGGCGAGGACGTCGTGGCGGTGCCGCCGAACCACCGCGACGTCAACATGGTGTTCCAGAGCTATGCGCTCTTCCCGCACATGACCGTCTTCGACAACATCGCCTTCGGTCTGCGCCGCAAGCGGGTCGACAAGCAGGAGGTGACCAAGCGCGTCCACGAGATGCTCGAGCTCGTCGAGCTGGGCGGGCGCGACAAGCGGCGTCCCCGGGAGCTGTCCGGCGGTCAGCAGCAGCGGGTCGCCCTCGCCCGGGCACTGGTCAACCACCCGCGTGCGCTTCTGCTCGACGAGCCGCTCGGCGCACTCGACCTCAAGCTGCGCCAGTCGATGCAGTCCGAGCTCAAGCGCATCCAGCGCGAGGTCGGCATCACCTTCGTCTACGTCACCCACGACCAGGGCGAGGCGCTGACGATGTCGGACCGCATCGCGGTGATGAACCTCGGTCGCGTCGAGCAGCTGGGCACGCCGCGCGAGGTCTACGAGCAGCCCGCCTCCCGCTTCGTGGCCGGCTTCATCGGCACCTCCAACATCATCAGCGGTGAGCTCTCCCGGCGGGTGGACGGCAACGGGGTCATCGAGATCGGTACCGACGAACGGATCGTCGTACCCCTGCGCGGGTTGTCCGTCGACTTCGCCTCGGTGACCGTGCGGCCGGAGAAGATCCGGCTCTCCGCCGCGCACGACGACGCCGACTGTCGCGTCGCGGGGCGCGTGGACGACGTGGTCTACCAAGGCACGTTCACCGGCTACACGGTGACGATCACCACCGGTGAGCAGGTGCTCGTCCACCACCAGAACACCGACGACTCCGGCGACGTGGCCGTCGTCGGCGACCGGGTGTGGCTCTCGTGGAGCAAGAGCCACTCCTACCTCATCGAAGACCGACCCACCCACACCGACCCCAGGAGTGCGTCATGACCTCGCCGTCCCACGATCCCGTCAACTCCTCGGTGGACCCGGCGCTGTTGCGCGGCCTGACCGGGCGGCGCCTGGGCCGGCGCGACATGCTCAAGGCGTTCGGCGCGATGGGCGGTGCCGCCATGCTGGCCGGCTGTGGCATCAACGCTCAAGGGGGCAAGTCGAACACCAGCAAGTCCGCCGTGGACCAGTTCTGGTCCCAGCAGAAGCCCACCGGCTCCCTCGTGTGGGCCAACTGGCCGCTCTACCTCGACACCGCCGGCAAGAACAAGCACCCGTCCCTCCAGCAGTTCGAGAAGAAGACCGGGATCAACGTCAAGTACGTCGAGGCGGTGCAGGACAACGGCCCCTTCTTTGCCAAGGTCCAGCCGACGCTGTCCTCAGGGCAGTACTGCGGTTTCGACCTCGCGGTGATCAGCAGCGGCATCTACTTCAACAAGTTCCGCGACCTCGGCTTCCTGGTGCCGTTGGACCAGTCGAAGCTCACGAACTTCCGCAAGTACGCCGGCGAGAAGTACCAGAACGTCCCCTTCGACCCGGGCAACAAGCTGTCCATCCCCTACCAGGCCGGCTTCACCGGCATCGGCTACAACCCGGACAAGACCGGCAAGGAGATCACCTCCTGGCAGGACCTCAACGATCCCAAGCTCAAGGGGCATATCGGTCTGTTCGCCAACAACGAGGACCTCCCGAACTGTGCCCTGATGGCGATCGGCAAGGACCCCTTGAAGTCCACCGAGTCCGACTGGCGCGAGGCGGCCAAGTGGCTGAAGGACATGAAGCCGCTGGTGCGCAACTTCTACTCCCAGAACTACATCAACGCACTGGCCACCGGCGACCTCTGGGCCACAATGGCCTGGTCCGGCGACGTCTTCCAGCAGAACCTGTCAGGCAAGAAGTCCGGCCAGGCCCTGAAGTTCGTCATCCCCAGCGAGGGCGGCCTGCTCTGGACCGACAACTTCGTGATCCTCAAAGGCGCGAAGAACCCGGTCAGCGCCATGCAGCTGATGGACTACTACTACCAGCCGAAGGTCGCCGCCGAGGTGGCCGAGTGGGTGAACTACATCTCCCCGGTCCCCGACGCCAAGCAGGTGGTCCAGGCCGACGCCGCTGCGGCGAAGGGCGAGGACAAGACCTACCTGCAGCAGGTCGCGAACAGCTACGCGGTCTTCCCGGGCCAGGACACCTACGCCAAGACCTCGGTCGGCTTCACCCCGAAGGCGGGCGACCAGCTCGACACCTGGAACAGCATCTTCGAGCCGATCTACCAGTCCTGAGAGGAAGTCGATGCGCAAGCGCCTCGCCCCCTACCTCATCATCCTGCCCGGCGGGCTCTGGTTGGCGGTCTTCTTCGTGGTGCCGATGCTGGCCATGGTGTCCGTGTCGTTGCAGACCGGCAGTCTCGAGACCGGCTTCCAGCAGGCGTTCGCCGTCCACAACTACGTCGACATGGTGAGCCAGTACCACACCCAGCTGGTGCGGTCGCTGATTTACGGCCTGGCGGCCACGGTGATCGCCATCGCCCTGGCCTACCCGATGGCCTTCTGGATCGCCTTCCGGGGTGGTCGGCACAAGTCGACCTACCTGTTCCTGATCCTGCTGCCGTTCTTCGTGACGTTCGTGATCCGGACCATCTCGTGGCAGTTCCTGCTCGCCGACAACGGGATCGTGCTCGGCAACCTCAAGTCGGTGGGCCTGCTGCCCCAGGACTTCCACGTCCTCGCGACGTCGTACGCTGTGGTCGGCGGGCTGGTCTACAACTTCCTGCCGTTCATGGTGCTGCCGATCTATGTGGCGCTGGAGCGGATCGACCGGTCGCTCCTGGAGGCGGCCGCGGACCTCTTCGCCAGCCGGCGCGAGGCGTTCACCCAGGTGGTGCTGCCACTGTCGCTGCCAGGGGTGTTCGCCGGGGTGATCCTCACCTTCGTGCCGGCGGCCGCGGACTACGTCAACGCCACGATCCTCGGCGGCACCGGCCAGGTGATGATCGGAAACGTCATCGAGACGCTCTACCTCACGAACTCCGACTATCCGGAGGCCTCGGCGCTGAGCTCGATCCTGCTGGCACTGCTGCTCCTGGGCATCTTCGCCTACGCCAAGGCGCTCGGCACCCGTGACGTCCTGGATGTGAGCGCCGCATGAGCATGTTCTCGCTGAGACGCCGCCGCGCACAGAGCCGTGGCCTGCTGCTGGGGGCCTACACCTGGGTCGTGATCGCGTGGCTCTCGCTGCCGATCCTGGTGATGATCGCGTTCGGCTTCAACGACACCACCAGCCGGTTCAACTTCGTGTGGCAGGGCTTCACGCTGCACTGGTACCGCGACCTGTTCCAGATCCCGGACCTGACCAAGGCGCTGTGGAACTCGGTCACCATCGCGATCATCGTCACCATCGCCGCGACGATCCTCGGGACGATGATCGGCTACGCGATGGGCAAGTACAAGTTCCGGGGCCGTGCGGCGCTGGACCTGGTGCTGTTCGCCAACGTGGCCGCCCCCGAGATCGCACTGGGCACCGGCCTGCTGTCGCTGTTCCTCACGCTGGGCATCCCGCGTGGCTACTGGACGGTGGTGATCGCCCACATCATGTTCGACATCGTGTACGTCGCGATCACGGTCCGCGCCCGCATGGCGGCCTTCGACCGGTCGCTGGAGGAGGCCTCGCAGGACCTCGGCGCGAGCGCGTTCACCACCTTCCGGCTCGTCACGCTGCCCGTGCTGATGCCCGGGGTCATGGCCGGTGCGCTGCTCGCTTTCGCGCTGTCGATCGACGACTTCATCATCACCGACTTCAACGCCGGTGCCATGCAGACGTTCCCGCTGTGGGTCTACAGCGCGTCGCGTGTGGGCACGCCGCCACAGGTCAACGTCATGGGCACGCTGATCTTCGCCTTCGGCGTGCTGCTCGTCGTCGGCAACGTCCTGGCGATGCGCCGCACGCGCCGTCGGCAGGGCGTGCCGGCGACCGCCTGATTCCCCCTCTCACTGATCGGAGCATTCCTGCATGCGCATCCTCCTCGTCGGCGCCGGTGGCGTCGGTGCAGCGTTCACCGCGATCGCCAAGCGGCGCGACTTCTTCGACGCCCTGGTGGTGGCCGACTACGACCTCGCGCGGGCCGAGCGCGCCGCGACGGCCGACGACCGCTTCGTCGCCGCGCAGGTCGACGCCTCCGATGCCGACGCCGTGGCCGCGCTGGCGCGCGAGCACGGGGCCACGCACGTGGTGAACGCGGTCGACCCCCGGTTCGTGATGCCGATCTTCGACGGCGCGTTCGCGGCCGGGGCCGACTACCTGGACATGGCGATGAGCCTGTCGCGACCGCACCCGGAGTCGCCGTACTCGCAGGTCGGAGTCAAGCTCGGCGACGAGCAGTTCGCGAAGGCGGGGGAGTGGGAGGCCGCCGGCCGGCTGGCCCTGTGCGGGATCGGCGTCGAGCCCGGGCTGTCCGACGTCTTCGCGCGCTACGCCGCCGACCACCTGTTCGCCGAGATCGACGAGATCGGGGTCCGCGACGGCGCCAACCTCACCGTGGAGGGCCCTGACGGCAACGCAGTCTTCGCACCCACCTTTTCCATCTGGACCACGATCGAGGAGTGCCTCAACCCGCCGGTGGTGTGGGAGCACGACCGGCACTGGTTCACCACCGAGCCGTTCAGCGAGCCCGAGGTGTTCGACTTCCCCGAGGGCATCGGTCCGGTGGAGTGCGTCAACGTGGAGCACGAGGAGGTGCTCTTGATGCCGCGCTGGCTCGACGCACGTCGGGTCACCTTCAAGTACGGCCTCGGCGAGGAGTTCATCGACGTCCTCAAGACGCTGCACAAGCTCGGCCTGGACCGGACCGAGAAGGTCCGGGTCGGCGGCGCCGAGGTGAGCCCCCGTGACGTGGTGGCCGCCTGCCTGCCCGACCCCGCGACGCTCGGCGACCGGATGCACGGCAAGACCTGTGCCGGCGTGCAGGTCACCGGCACCGGCAAGGACGGCCGACCGCGATCGACGTACCTCTACCACGTCGTCGACAACGCCTGGTCGATGCGGGAGTACGGCCACCAGTGCGTGGTGTGGCAGACCGCGGTCAACCCCGTGGTCGCGCTCGAGCTGCTCGCGCGGGGCACCTGGAAGGGCGCCGGTGTGCTGGGGCCGGAGGCCTTCGACGCGGGGCCGTTCCTCGAACTGCTCGGGGCGTACGGCGCGCCGTGGGCGATGCGCGAGGGCTGAGCCCTAGAAGGGGTTGACCCACCAGCCGAAGCTCACCTCGGGCTCCTGCGGCTTGCGGGCGTCCCAGCACGTCCAGTGCGGGTGCCAGCCGACGACCCAGGAGAGCCGGAAGCTGCGGAAGTTCCCGCTCGCGTGGTCGTTGCACCTGGCGACGGCGGCGTCGTGGATGGCCGGGGTCGCCGCGGGGCCGTAGAGGTAGAGCAGGGTGGCGACCACCGCCAGCGCGGCCACCAGGGTGCGCTTGATGGCGTCGCTGCTGACCGTGCCCGAGGCGGTGAGTGACACGCCCATGCCCGTTGCTCCCGTGCTGCACGCGACCCCTCGTCGCGTGGTGTGCCGCTCACTGTAAGGGGCTCGACGTCCGGTGGGTGGCGGTTCGGGACTTTCTTTCCCTTCGTGCGCTACGGCCGTTCTACGCGGTGGCGTCGAAGGCCTCGGCGACCACGTCGAAGGCCTCGGTGAGCAGGTGGTCGGGCATCGCCAGCGGGGGCAGGAAGCGCAGGACGTTGCCGAAGGTCCCGCAGGTCAGCGTGACCACGCCCCGCTGGTGGCAGTAGGCGGAGATGGCACCGGCGCGGACGGGCTCAGGGGTGTGCCCGTCCGCGCCGACGATCTCCACCGCCATCATCGCGCCGCGGCCGCGGACGTCCCCCGCGGCCGGGTGCTTGTCGGCGATCGCCACCAGCCGGCGCTGCATCAGCGCGCCGAGCTCGCGGGCGCGGGTGCGCAGGTCGTGGGTCTCCATCGCCTCGATGGCGCCCAGCGCGGCCGCGCAGGCCACCGGGTTGCCGCCGTAGGTGCCGCCGAGGCCGCCGACGTGCACCGAGTCCATGATGTCGGCTCGCCCGGTGACCGCCGCCAGCGGCAGGCCGCCGGCGATGCCCTTGGCCGTGGTGACCAGGTCCGGGACCACGCCCTCGTGGTCGCAGGCGAACCAGTCGCCGGTCCGGCAGAACCCGCTCTGGATCTCGTCGGCGACGAAGACGATGCCGTGCTCGGCGGTCCACTCCCGCAGCCGGGGCAGGAACCCGTCGGCCGGCACCACGAAACCGCCCTCGCCGAGGATCGGCTCGACCACCACGCAGGCCAGGTTGCCGGCGCCGACCTGCTTGTCGAGCACCTCGATCGCACGGTCGGCGGCCTGCGCGCCGGTGATCGGCGCCGGTTCGCGGAACGGGTAGGAGACCGGGGCCCGGTAGATCTCGTTGGCGAACGGCCCGAAGGAGTGCTTGTAGGGCATGCTCTTCGCGGTCATCGCCATGGTCAGGTTGGTGCGCCCGTGGTACGCGTGGTCGAACACGGCCACCGCGCTGCGCCCGGTGTGGGCACGGGCGATCTTCACGGCGTTCTCCACCGCCTCCGCGCCCGAGTTCAGCAGCACCGACTTCTTCTCGAACGAGCCCGGGGTGAGCTCGGCGAGCTTCGCGGCCACGTCCACGTAGCCGTCGTACGGCGTGACCATGAAGCAGGTGTGGGTGAACGACCGGACCTGCTCGGCCACCCGCTCGCTGACCTCCGGTGCGGCGTTGCCCACCGAGGTGACCGCGATGCCGCTCGCCAGGTCGATCAGCGAGTTGCCGTCGGCGTCCACGAGCACCCCGCCGCCGGCCGCGACCACGAAGACCGGCAGCGTGGTGGACACCCCCTGGGCGACCAGGGTCTGCCGGCGGGCCTGGCTCTCCCGGGACCGGGGACCGGGGATCTCCGTCACCAGCCGGCGCTCCTGCGCGAGGGACGGGCCGCCGGTGGGGAGAGGGGGACGGGCATCGCTCATGGCCCCCAGCGTACGGCGCGCACCCCGCTCATCGCTACGGAAAAGCGCCGTAAGAATTGTCTGGCGAGACGGAAACGGTTGTCATGTCGCTTGGTCGCTACGGATTTGCAGCCCGGGGGGCGGGATCGGGCAGGATGGAGCGGTGAGCTCTCGTCGTGACGTCGTCATTCTCGGTTCCACCGGCTCGATCGGCACCCAGGCGCTCGAGGTGGTCCGGGCCAACCCGGACCGGTTCCGGGTGGTCGCGCTGACCGCCGGAGGGTCGCAGCGCGCGCTCCTCGAGCAGCAGGTCGCGGAGTTCGAGCCGGCCTTCAGCGGCACCGGGGAGGAGGCCTCCTGCGAGGCCGCGGCGCTCGGCTGCGACGTGGTGCTCAACGGCATCACCGGTGCGGTCGGCCTGCGCCCCACGCTGGCCGCGCTCGACGCCGGCAACACGCTCGCGCTGGCCAACAAGGAGTCGCTGATCATCGGCGGGCCGGTGGTCACCGCCCGCGCCGAGCCCGGACAGATCGTCCCGGTGGACTCCGAGCACAGCGCGCTCGCCCAGTGCCTGCGCGGTGGCCGGGCCGACGAGGTGCGGCGCCTGGTGCTCACCGCCAGCGGCGGGCCGTTCCGCGGCCGCTCGCGCGACGAGCTGCACGACGTGACGCCGGAGCAGGCGCTCAAGCACCCCACGTGGTCGATGGGCCCGGTCGTGACCATCAACTCCGCGACCCTGGTCAACAAGGGCCTGGAGGTGATCGAGGCGCACCTGCTCTTCGACCTCCCGTTCGACCGGATCGCCGTCGTCGTGCACCCGACCTCGGTGGTGCACTCGATGGTGGAGTTCTACGACGGGTCCACGCTCGCGCAGGCCTCGCCGCCGTCGATGCTGATCCCGATCGCTCTCGGGATGGGGTGGCCCGAGCGGGTCCCCGACGCCGCGCCCGCGGTCGACTGGACCCGGCCGGAGACGTGGGAGTTCCTCCCCCTCGACGACGAGGCGTTCCCCGCCGTGCGCCTGGCCCGCGAGGCCGGCTCTCGGGGGCAGACCGCGCCCGCCGTATACAACGCCGCCAACGAGGTGTGCGTCCAGGCGTTCCTCGACGGTGAGATCCGCTTCACCGACATCGTGCCGACGATCGAGCGTGTCCTCGCCGCGCACGACGTACCCTCGAAGGAGACCGAGCTGAGCGTGGACGACGTCCTCGCCGCCGACGCCTGGGCCCGCCGCGAGGCGGCCGCGCTCCGCTCCCTTCCCGCCGACCGATGAAGGACCGCGCCGCATGACCGTGCTGATGTACCTCCTCGGCGTCGTGCTCTTCGTGTTCGGTGTCGCGTTCTCGATCGGTGCCCACGAGCTCGGTCACCTGATCCCCGGCAAGCTGTTCGGCGTCAAGGTCACGCAGTACTTCGTCGGCTTCGGCCGCACGGTGTGGTCGCGGCGCAGGGGCGAGACCGAGTACGGCATCAAGGCGATCCCGCTCGGCGGCTACGTGAAGCTCGTCGGCATGCTCCCGCCGGCGCCCGACCGGGACCCGCACGAGGCCCGGGTGTCCCAGACCGGCATGTTCTCCCAGCTGGTCAGCGACGCGCGCTCGGCGGAGTACGAGCTGGTCGAGGAGGGCGACGAGGACCGGCTGTTCTACAAGCTGGCCTGGTGGAAGAAGATCGTCGTGATGGCGTCGGGGGTGATGACCAACCTCGTCATCGCCTTCCTGCTGTTCGCGGTGGTGTTCATGGGCCACGGCGTGGCCAAGGCCACCACCACGGTCCAGGACGTCTCGGCCTGCGTCATCGCGGTCACCAAGGCGAACGCGGACCAGCCGCAACGCGGCTGCACGCCCGCCGACCCCGAGGCGCCGGCCAAGAAGGCCGGGCTGCTCCCCGGTGACCGCATCGTGGCCTTCAACGGACAGCCGATCCAGCGCTGGGCCCAGCTGCAGCGGGCGATCCGCGGCAACGAGGGCGGCCAGGCCGCGATCGTGGTCGTGCGCGACGGCCAGCGGCTGACCCTGCACACCAGCACCACGGTCTCGCCCCGGCCGGACCCGAGCCACCCGCAGCGGATCTCCAAGGTCGGCTTCCTCGGGGTGACGCCGGGCGTGGAGTACGTCCGGCAGGGCCCCGGTTTCGTGGTCAGCACGATGGCCAGCGGGACCTGGCAGACCCTCAAGGCGCTCGGCGCGCTCCCGGTCAAGCTCTACCACGTGGGCCGGGCCGCGGTCGGGCTGGAGCAGCGCGGCCAGGACAGCCCGATGAGCGTGGTCGGCGCGGGCCGGGTCGCCGGTCAGCTCGCGTCGGCGCAGCAGACGCCGGCCTCGGAGCGGTTCTTCTCGGTGGTGCTGCTGATCGCCGGGCTGAACCTCTTCCTGGCGATGTTCAACCTGGTCCCGCTGCCGCCCCTGGACGGGGGTCCGATCGCCACCACGTTGTACGAAGCGGCCAGACGGGGTATAGCCAGGCTGCGCAAGCGGCCCGACCCCGGGTTCGTGGACAGCGCCAAGCTGCTGCCGGTCACCTACGTGATGGCCGGGGTGATCCTGGTGGCGAGCCTGGTGCTCATCTACGCCGACCTGGTCGCCCCTGTGCAGATCTGACCAAGCCCCGGATAAGGTCGAAAGCGACTCCGGAGAGAGAAGGAACTCACGTCATGACCTCGGTCGACCTCGGTATGCCAGCCGCGCCCGCGCCCGTCCTCGCGCCGCGACGCAAGAGCCGCCAGATCAAGGTCGGCAAGGTGCTCGTCGGCGGTGACGCGCCGGTCTCGGTGCAGACCATGACCACCACGCTGACCGCGGACGTCAACAGCACCCTGCAGCAGATCGCCGAGCTGACCGCCGCCGGCTGCGACATCGTCCGCGTGGCATGCCCCTCCCAGGACGACGCCGACGCCCTGCCGGAGATCGCCAGGCACTCGCAGATCCCGGTGATCGCCGACATCCACTTCCAGCCGAAGTACGTCTTCGCCGCGATCGAGGCCGGCTGCGCGGCGGTGCGGGTGAACCCGGGCAACATCCGCAAGTTCGACGACCAGGTCAAGGAGATCGCGCAGGCGGCCAAGGACCACGGCACCTCGCTGCGCATCGGCGTCAACGCCGGCTCGCTCGACAAGCGGCTGCTGGAGAAGCACGGCAAGGCCACCCCCGAGGCGCTCGTCGAGTCCGCCGTGTGGGAGGCGAGCCTGTTCGAGGAGCACGACTTCCACGACTTCAAGATCTCGGTCAAGCACAACGACCCGGTCGTGATGGTGCAGGCCTACGAGATGCTCGCCGAGCGCGGCGACTGGCCGCTGCACCTCGGCGTCACGGAGGCGGGCCCGGCCTTCCAGGGCACGATCAAGTCCGCGGTCGCCTTCGGCGCGCTGCTCTCGCGCGGCATCGGCGACACCATCCGGGTCTCGCTGTCGGCGCCTCCGGTGGAGGAGGTCAAGGTCGGCCAGCAGATCCTGCAGTCGCTCAACCTGCGCCCCCGCAAGCTCGAGATCGTCTCGTGCCCCTCGTGCGGGCGCGCGCAGGTCGACGTCTACAAGCTCGCCGACGCGGTGACCGCCGGGCTCGAGGGCCTCGAGGTGCCGCTCCGCGTCGCGGTGATGGGCTGCGTCGTCAACGGCCCGGGGGAGGCCCGCGAGGCCGACCTCGGCGTCGCCTCCGGCAACGGCAAGGGCCAGATCTTCGTCAAGGGCGAGGTCATCAAGACCGTGCCCGAGTCGCAGATCGTCGAGACCCTGATCGAGGAGGCCATGCGCATCGCCGAGGAGATGGGCGAGGCCGGCGACCCGACTGGTGACGGCGGCGCCCCCACCGTCTCCGTCGGCTGACCCGGCGCCGGCTCCGCGCGTCAGGGACGGCGCGACTCGTGGCAGGGCATGAAGATCTCCGTGCGCGGGCTCGCCACCTCGGGGCCGTCGAGGTAGCACTCCCACGGGTCGCCGTCGAGCAGGTGGCCGTTGTCGATGATCCAGCGCTGGGTCGCGTCGTACGCCGCGCCCAAGGCGCCGTAGTCGCCGACGTGCAGGGTGCGCGCGGCGCTGCCGGCGGGCAGGGTCGAGGGTTGCACGTCGCCCTCGGTCGTGACGGTCCCGTGCACCGGGAAGCCGGCCTCGACGTCCCAGCCGCCGTCCGCGGTGTGGTGGTAGCGGCCGAACGGCGCGCCCGCGACCGGCACCTCCTGCTTCGCGAGGACCCGCATCACCTCGGGGAACGCCTCGCCCATGAACGCGCCGATCCGGTCGGGCGTCACGTGCCCGCGCACGACCGCGCACTGCTGCTCCTGCAGGTCCACCAGCTCCACGGTGTAGGTCGTCATGCCGCCATCGTGGCGCCGGGCGCGCCCGGGAGCGAAGGGTCGAAGGTCACCGCTCTCGCGTAGGCTCCAGGCGTGCTCCAGACTCAGGACGGCCTGCGACGGCTCGGGCCCGCCGACCTCCCGGCGATGCTGGAGCTCGCCGCGCTCGACCCGGTGGTGAACGTCTTCGCCGACTACCGTGCCCGGCTGACCCGCCTGGAGCCGCGCTGGCTCGGCGGGGAGATGTGGGGCTACTGCGAGGAGGGCCGGCTGGTCTCGGCCTGCCACTCCGCGGCCAACCTCGTTCCCGTGCAGGCCACGCCGCACAGCATCGCGGCGTTCGCCGACCGCGCGCTCGCGCAGCGTCGCCGCTGCGCGACCATCGTCGGGCCGGAAGACGACGTGCGGGCGCTCTGGCAGCACCTCGAGCCGCGCTGGGGCCCGGCCCGGGAGGTGCGTTGGGAGCAGCCGCACCTCCAGATCGACACCGCGCCGGCGGTGGCCCCCGACCCGCTGGTACGACGGACCGAGGCCGCGGACCTCGACGTGCTCTACCCGGCCTGCGTGGCGATGTACACCGAGGAGGTGGGCGTCTCCCCGGAGATCGGCGGCGGAGCGGACCTCTACCGGGCCCGGGTCGCGCAGCTGATCGGCAAGGGCTGGTCGTTCGCGCGCATCGAGGACGGTCGCGTGGTGTTCAAGGCCGAGGTGGCCGCCGCCTCGCCGTACGCCTGTCAGGTCCAGGGCGTCTACGTCGACCCCGCTCGTCGCGGCGAGGGGCTGGCCACGACCGGGATGGCTGCGGTCGTGGACCTGGCCCGGCGCGACATCGCGCCGGTGGTCTCGCTCTACGTCAACGCCTTCAACGTCCGCGCCCGCCGCGCCTACGCCTCGGTGGGCTTCGAACAGAGCGCGACCTTCGCCACCATCATGTTCTGACCGCGCGGCAGCAGGCGCGCTAACCGTGCTCTCAGGCTGTCCTGCGACCATCCGGGCATGGACACCCTCATCGTCGTCGTCGCGCAGTACGCGCTGTACCTCGTCGCCCTCGGCGGTCTGCTCGCATGGTGGCTGGTCGACCGCGACGAGAAGGTGAAGCTGGCCGTGCAGGCCGTGCTCACCGTGGCGCTCGTGGCGGTGCTGGTGAAGGTGGCCGGGATGGTGCACACCGACCCGAGGCCGTTCGTGGTCGACCCGTCGTTGCGGCCGCTTTTCCCGCACCCCGCCGACAACGGCTTCCCCTCGGACCACACCGCGCTCACGGCCGGCATCGCCGTGCTCGTGGCCCGCTACCGCGGCGGCCTCGGCGCGTTGCTGCTCGCGGTCTCCGTCGGGATCGGCGCCGCCCGCGTGGCCGCGCACGTGCACCACACGCAGGACATCGTCGCCGGCCTGCTGCTCGGCGGCCTGGCCGCGCTGCTCGCCCTGGCCCTCTGGCAGGGCTGGGTGGCCTGGCGGCGGCGTGGCGACCGGCCGGCTGAGCAAACTGGTGTGCGGGCCGAAAACACCGCCGGTTAGCCTTGCGCGCATGATCTCAGCCCGGATTCTGCGGATGTCCACCCTGTTCGTGCGCACCTTGCGGGAGGACCCGGCCGACGCCGAGGTGCCGAGCCACCGGTTGCTGGTGCGCGCCGGCTACATCCGCCGCGCGGCGCCCGGGATCTACTCCTGGTTGCCGCTGGGGCTGCGCGTGCTGCGCAACATCGAGCGGGTGGTGCGCGAGGAGATGGACGCGATCGGCGCGCAGGAGCTGCAGTTCCCGGCACTGCTGCCGCGCGAGCCGTACGAGGCGACCGGCCGCTGGACGGAGTACGGCGACGGCATCTTCCGGCTCAAGGACCGCAAGGACGCCGACTACCTGCTCGGGCCCACGCACGAGGAGCTGTTCACGCTCGTCGTGAAGGACCTGTACTCCTCCTACAAGGACCTCCCGGTCTGGCTGTACCAGATCCAGACCAAGTACCGCGACGAGGCCCGTCCGCGTGCCGGCCTGCTGCGCGGGCGCGAGTTCGTGATGAAGGACTCCTACTCCTTCGACACCTCCGACGAGGGCCTGGACCGGTCCTACGCCGCGCACCGGGGCGCCTACGTCAAGACCTTCGACCGGCTCGGGTTCGAGTACGTCATCGTCAAGGCCACCTCCGGCGCCATGGGCGGCTCGAAGTCCGAGGAGTTCCTGGCCAAGGCGGAGGTGGGCGAGGACACCTACGTGCGCTGCACCTGGTGCGACTACGCGGCCAACGTCGAGGCGGTCCAGGTGCGCCCGCCCAGCCCCCAGCCGTACGCCGCGGTGCCGGCTGCCCACGCCGAGCAGACGCCGGACACGCCCACCATCGAGTCCCTCGTGGACCACCTCAACGCGAGCTTCCCGCGCCAGGACCGGCGCTGGCACGCCGGCGACACCCTCAAGAACGTGCTCGTCGTGCTCAAGCACCCCGACGGCACCCGCGAGCCGCTGGCGATCGGCCTGCCCGGCGACCGCGAGGTCGACCAGAAGCGGCTGGAGGGCCAGCTCGAGCCGATCGAGGTGGAGCCCTTCGACGAGGTCGAGTTCAAGAAGCACCCCGCGCTGGTCAAGGGCTACATCGGGCCCGGCGTGCTCGGGGAGAAGAACGCCTCGCAGATCCGCTACCTGGTCGACCCCCGCGTCGTGGAGGGCACCCGCTGGGTGACCGGGGCCGACGTCGAGGGCTCCCACGTGGTCGACCTGGTGGCCGGGCGCGACTTCACCGCCGACGGCACCATCGAGGCCGCCGAGGTGCGCGACGGCGATCCCTGCCCCGCCTGTGACGGCACGCTGGAGTCCGCGCGCGGAATCGAGATGGGCCACATCTTCCAGCTCGGCCGCAAGTACGCCGAGGCGCTCGACCTGCGGGTCCTCGACGAGAACGGCAAGCTGGTCACGGTCACGATGGGCTCGTACGGCATCGGGGTGTCGCGCGCGGTCGCGGCCATCGCCGAGAACACCCATGACGAGCTGGGCCTGGTGTGGCCGCGCGAGGTCGCCCCGGCCGACGTGCACCTGGTCGCCACCGGCAAGGACGAGGCGGTGCACGAGGCCGCCGACCGGCTCGCCGAGGACCTCGGCCGGGCCGGTCTCACGGTGCTGTACGACGACCGTCCGAAGGTCTCGCCCGGCGTGAAGTTCAAGGACGCCGAGTTGCTCGGCGTGCCGACGATCGTCGTGGTCGGCAAGGGCCTGGCCGACGGTGTCGTCGAGGTGAAGGACCGCGCCACCGGGGAGCGGGGGAACGTCCCGCTCGACGGCGCGGTCGCGCACCTGCTGGGGGTCGTGCGTGGCTGAGCCCGGGGGCGCGGTCGAGGCGGTGGTCTTCGACTGGGGCGGCACGCTGACGCCCTGGCACGCCGTCGACTTCGAGGAGGAGAGCCTCGCGCTCGCAGCCGCGGTCGTGGACGGAGACGACTCGGCTGCGGACGCCCTGCGCACGGCCGCGGACATGGTCTGGGCCCGTGCGCGCGACCACCACACCAGCGCCACGATCGCCGACATCTTCGTGGAGGCGGGCCTGCGCCACGACGAGTCCCTGCTGCGCGCCTACCGGGACTTCTGGGAGCCGCACACCCTCACCGATCCCGACGTGCTGCCGCTGTTCAGCCGGCTGAAGGTCGACGGCATCCGGGTCGGCGTGCTGTCCAACACGGTCTGGCCGCGCGCCTGGCACGAGGAGTTCTTCCGCCGCGACGGGGTGCTGGAGATGCTCGACGGAGCCGTCTACACCAGCGAGGTCCCGTGGACGAAGCCGGCACCGGAGGCGTTCCGGGCCGCCATGGACGCGGTGGGCGTCGAGCGGCCCGAGAGCTGCGTGTTCGTGGGGGACCGGCTCTTCGACGACATCTGGGGCGCCGCCAACGCCGGCATGCGCACGATCCACGTGCCGCACAGCGACATCCCGCGCGCCCAGGTGGGCCACACCGAGGGGCAGCCGGACGCGGTCGCCGAGCGGCTGGCCCACGTCTACGACATCGTCTCGGCCTGGCGCCAGGGTTGAGCGCGCCCGGGCCGCCGGGGCTCACAGCACCTTGGAGAGGAACTCCTGGGTGCGTTTGTGCTGCGGGTTGTTGATGACCTCGGGCGGGTCGCCCTGCTCGACCACCACGCCGCCGTCCATGAATACCAGCTGGTCGCCGACCTCGCGGGCGAAGCCGATCTCGTGGGTCACCACGATCATCGTCATGCCTTCCTTCGCGAGGTCCTTCATGACGTCGAGCACCTCACCGACCAGCTCCGGGTCCAGCGCCGACGTGGGCTCGTCGAAGAGCATCAGCTTGGGGTCCATGGCCAGCGCGCGGGCGATCGCCACCCGCTGCTGCTGGCCGCCCGAGAGCTGGCTGGGGTAGTTGTGCGCGTGGTCGGCCAGCCCCACCCGGGTGAGCAGCTCCATGCCCCGCTCGCGCGCGTGGGAGCGCTTCACGCCCTGCACCCGGATCGGCGCCTCGGTGATGTTCTGCAGTGCAGTCATGTGCGGGAACAGGTTGAACTGCTGGAACACCATGCCGATGTGACGGCGCTGGGCGGCGACCTCCTTGTCCTTGAGCTCGTGGAGCTTGCCGCCCCGCTCGGCGTAGCCCACCAGCTGCCCGTCCACGGACAGTCGACCGGCGTTGATCTTCTCCAGGTGGTTGATGCACCGCAGGAACGTGGACTTGCCCGAGCCCGAGGGCCCGAGGATGCAGAACACGTCGCCGCGCCGTACCTCCAGGTTGATGCCCTGGAGCACCTCCACCCGGCCGAACGACTTGTGCACCTCCTCGGCGCGGACCATCACGTCGTCGGTGCCCGGTCCCGGGACGGGTGGGGAAGGCTCAGTGGCCATGGGTGCCTCCCGAGGCGATCAGGCGACCGCGGATGCCGGCGTCCCCGGTCGAGCGGGACGTGCCGCGCGCGAACCGCTTCTCCACGAAGTACTGCGCGACGAGCAGCACGCTGGTCAGCGCGAGATACCACACGACGGCGGCGACGAGGGCGGGGAAGACCTGGAAGGTCCGGGCCCCGATCGCCTCGTAGTTGAAGAACAGGTCCGCGAGCGGCACGTAGGCCACCAGCGAGGTGTCCTTGAGCATCGCGATGACCTCGTTGCCGGTCGGCGGCACGATCACCCGCATCGCCTGGGGAAGCACGATCCGGCGCATCGCGAGGCCGCGGCTCATGCCGAGGGCGGTCGCGGCCTCGGTCTGCCCCTCGTCGACCGAGCTGATGCCGGCGCGCACGATCTCGGCCATGTAGGCGCCCTCGGAGAGGGCGAGCGCGAGCAGGCCGGCCATGAACGCCGAGAGCAGCGTCTGCATGTCGATCGAGTAGAAGCTGGTGTCGAGGTTGATCCCGAACAGGTTGCCGATCTGCCGGTCGAACGGCAGGCCGAGGCGGATCTGCTGGTAGAGGATCGCGGCGACGCCGAAGACCACGCAGAGCACCAGCCGGGGCACCGCGCGGAAGAACCACGTGTAGATGAAGGAGACCCCGGAGAGGATCGGGTTCGGCGAGAGCCGCATCACCGCGAGCACGACGCCGAGGGCGATGCCGATCAGCATCGAGAGCACGGTGAGGACGATCGTCGTGCGCGCCCCGGCCAGCACCGGCGGGGTGAACAGGTTCGCCCACACGAAGCCCCACTGGAAGGCCTCGTTGGTAGCCAGCATGTGCAGGAACATCGCCACCAGCACGGCGATCACGGCGGCCGACACCCACCGCCACGGGTGCCGAACCGGCACCGCCTGCATGCTCTGCCGGCTCCGCGGAGGTCCGCCTCCCGCGGACTCGAGCTCGGCGACGGTCATGACGCCTTGGGGTTCACTTCGGCCTTGGAGATGCCGCCCTGGTCGACGCCCCACTTCTTCAGGATGTCGTTGTAGGTGCCGTCCTGGATCAGCGCGTCAACCGCCCCGGCGATCGCCTGGGCGAGGTCGTTCTGGTCCTTCGGGACGGCGTAGCCGTAGGGCGCGGAGTCGTAGATGTCGCCGAGCAGCTGAAGCTTGCCGTTGGTCTGCTTGACCGCGTAGGCGCCGACGGGGGAGTCGGCCAGGCCTGCTGCGTCCTTGCCGGACACGATCGCGGCCGTGGCCTGGTCCTGGCCCTGGTAGGAGTCGATCTTGATCGCGGGCTTGCCGGCCTGCGTGCACTTCTTGGAGCGGGTCGAGATGTCTTCGGCCTGCACGGTGTTGGTCTGCACGGCGATTGCCTTGCCGCAGGCGTTGTTCGGGTCGACGTTGTTCGGGTTGCCCTTCTGGGTGAACCACTGGGTGCCGGCCGAGTAGTAGCTGACCATGTTCACCTGCTGCTCG
The DNA here is from genome assembly GCA_963816325.1 of uncultured Actinomycetota bacterium. Lineage (GTDB taxonomy): Bacteria > Actinomycetota > Actinomycetes > Propionibacteriales > Nocardioidaceae > Nocardioides_B. The sequence goes on from CAWFKC010000004.1 coordinate 471,264, forward strand.
CGGTCGGCGTTCACCGTGAACGACGAGACGCCCACCTCGTACTTGCCGGAGGCGACACCGGGGATGATCGAGTCGAACTTCGCGTTCTGGAAGTTGGCCTTGAGGCCGAGCTTGGCCGCCACGGCGTCGAACAGGTCGACGTCGAAGCCCTGCACGGTCTTGTTGTCGGAGGCCAGGAACTCCGACGGCGCGTAGCTGGCGTCGGAGCCCACGGAGATGACGCCGTCCTTCTTGACCGCGTCGGGGACCTTGGCGGCCAGTGTGCTGTCGGCCTTCACGCTCGAGCTCGTGCCGCCGCTCGGGCCACCCGCGTTGCCGCCCCCGCCTCCGCCGCCGCAGCCGGCCAGGGCGGCGCTGCCGAGGAGGAGTGCGCTCGTGACGGCGATGAACTTTCCGGATGTACGCATCGGTGGGTGCTCCTTGCACTTGCGAACGCGGTGCGCTCGGGGGACAGCGTGTCTGGAATCTATCGTCCACCCAGCCGGGCACGGCGATGGGGCAGATCTCGTTTCTGCAACAGCGGTCGCTGCGCCGGACCGGCGCTCACAGCTCCCGCGCGCCGGGGAACGCCTCGGCCTGTCCTCCGAAGCCGAGCTCGCGCACCGCCGCGTCCGCCAGCGCGTCGATCGCCCACTGGCGCTGGGCGTGTGCGGTCGAACCGACCATCTCGGCGTAGACCGCCGCACACCGGCGCTCGGTCACCAGCGACGCTCGGCGCAGCTCCGGGGTCGTGCGGCAGGCGTTGGGCAGCCGGTAGCTGACCTGGCCGGCGACCGGCCTGCCGCCGGCGGCACGCACCATCGTGGTCAGCTGGTCGCGGCGGCCGCGATGGGTGATGTAGGCGTGCTCGACGCGGGTGGCGAGCTCAGGGTCGCTCGACCGCGAGACCCGGCCGCCCACCACGCCGTAGAGGTAGACCGCGGCGTGCTCGGCGCCCAGGGTCGCCTGCATGGCCTCCAGCGGCGTCACCGGCCCGGCCGCCCGCCGGTGTGCGCGCGCAGCACCGCGGACTGCTGCCCCGCGGCGGCGGCCATGCTTGCCAGCACCCGGGCGAACGCCCCGCTGCGCGCGTGGAAGGCGCTGCGCCGGTTGCTCTCGGCGAGCCGGTCCTCCGCCCGCGCCACGGCGCGCAGCGCCTCCTCGGGCCGGGCGGCGGGGACGGGGACGGGGCCGCCGGCGGTCGACGGCGCACCGCCGGGGACCGCGTCGGCGAGCAGCCGGACGTGCGCGAGGTGGACGTCCCGGGTCGCGCGCAGCAGCTCGCGCTGGTCGCGGTGCCGGTGCAGGGCCGCGCGGACCATCGCCAGCACGTGCCGCTCGGAGGCGAGCGCGGCCGCGGCCAGCGCGACGTCGGGGTCGGTCGCGGTGGCCGCCGGGGACGAGCTGCCGGACCTGGTGCCGCCCGGGGCGGCGGGCCGGTCGGTGCCTCCCGAGCAGCCGGTGACCGCCGTGCCGAGCGCGACGAGCCCCCCGAGCGCCGTACGACGGCGCAGCGCCGGACCCGGGACGGGGCTTCGGGACGGCTCGGCGGACGCGGCGCGGGTGGGCACCGGACGACTCTACCCAGGCCTCGCCAGTCGGTGAGGGACCCCGCGGTCCGCTACTGTGGCCCCACCACAACAGCACAGCAGGAAGGACACCCGTGAGCGTTGACCAGACCCGGGACCGACTTGCCGGGGTGTTGACCGAGCCCCTTGCCGCGGTGGGCCTCGACGTCGAGGCGATCGAGCTCACGGCCGCCGGCAAGCGCCGCCTGCTGCGCGTGGCCGTCGACAAGGACGGCGGCGTGACGATGGACGACATCGCCGAGGCGACCAAGCAGGTCTCTCGCCTCCTCGACGCCTCCGACGCGATGGGCGAGCAGGCCTACACGCTCGAGGTGACCTCTCCGGGGACCGACCGGCCGCTGACGCTGCCCCGCCACTGGCGGCGCAACGTCGGCCGGCTGGTCAAGGTCACCGACCGCGACGGGCAGAGCGTGACCGGGCGCGTCGCCGGCAGCGACGAGACCCGCGCGGTGCTCGACGTGGACGGCGCCACCCGCGAGGTCGCGTTCGACGAGGTGGCCAAGGCCCGGGTCCAGATCGAGTTCAACCGGAAGGAGAGCTGAGCCGCATGGACATCGACATGGCGATCTTGCGTTCCCTGGAGCGCGAGAAGGAGATCTCCTTCGACATCCTCGTCGAGGCCATCGAGCAGGCGCTGCTCACGGCGTACCACAAGACCCAAGGGGCCCAGACCAACGCCCGCGTGGTGCTGGACCGCAAGAGCGGCCACGTCACGGTGCTGGCCGCGGAGACCGACGACGAGGGCAACGTGGTCGCGGAGTACGACGACACGCCCGAGGGCTTCGGCCGGATCGCCGCGACGACCGCCAAGCAGATCATCCTGCAGCGGCTGCGCGACGCCGAGGACGACATCAAGTTCGGCGAGTTCTCCGGCAAGGAGGGCGACATCATCTCCGGGGTGATCCAGCAGGGTCGCGACCCCCAGGACGTGCTGGTCGACCTCGGCCGCCTCGAGGCGATCCTGCCCGCCGCCGAGCGGGTGCCCGGCGAGCGCTACGAGCACGGCACCCGGATCAAGTGCCTGGTGGTCAGCGTGCGCAAGGGCCTGCGCGGGCCGCAGGTGGTGCTCTCGCGCTCGCACCCGAACCTGGTCAAGAAGCTCTTCGCGCTCGAGGTCCCCGAGATCGCCGACGGCACCGTCGAGATCTGTGCGCTGGCCCGCGAGGCCGGCCACCGCACCAAGATCGCGGTGCGCTCCACGGTGCCCGGGGTGAACGCCAAGGGCTCGTGCATCGGGCCGATGGGGCAGCGGGTCCGCAACGTGATGAACGAGCTGCACGGGGAGAAGATCGACATCGTCGACTACTCCGACGACCCGGCCGAGATGGTCGGGCACGCGCTGTCGCCGGCGCGGGTCTCCAGCGTCGAGATCGTCGACCTCGCGGCCCGGTCCGCCCGGGTGATCGTGCCCGACTACCAGCTGTCGCTGGCGATCGGCAAGGAGGGCCAGAACGCCCGGCTCGCCGCCCGCCTCACCGGCTGGCGCATCGACATCCGCTCCGACGAGGCGCCCCAGGCCGCACCGGTGGCCGTCGAGGCTCCGCCGGACGGCGCCGACGGGTGAGCCGGTTCGGCTCGCGGCCGTCCAGCCGCTAGACTGGGGTGCGGCGGTCCGCGAATACAACCGAAGGCTGTGCTGAACCATGTCCAGGCAACACCGGGACAGCGTTCGCACCTGCGTCGGCTGCAGGCAGCGGGCCACCAGGAAAGAGTTGCTGCGAGTCGTCGTGGGTGAGCAGGGAGCCGGCCTCCGGTTGGTCCCCGATCCCGCGGCCCGGGCATCCGGTCGCGGGGCGCATCTGCACCCGGCCCCGGAGTGTCTGGAGCTGGCTCTGCGTCGCCGGGCGTTCCCGCGGGCCCTCCGGGTCCAAGGCGCTCTCGACAGCGCGGCGCTCGAGGAGTTCCTCCGCGAGCGTGGCAGCAGCGATGACCGTCCCTGACCGAACAACGAAGATGGAGCAGCAGCTCATGAGCACTCGATGAGTACTTCGCGATGAGCATGCACACCAGCTAACGGTCCGCGTCGCCCACCGACCACGGAGGGCTCGGACCAGAAGGAGAAGCGTGGCTAAGGTCCGAGTCCACGAGCTCGCCAAGGAGCTCGGAGTCGAGAGCAAGGTCGTTCTGGCCAAGCTCAAGGAGATGGGCGAGTTCGTCAAGTCGGCGTCGTCGACGGTCGAGCCCCCGGTGGTGAAGCGGTTCACCGACCAGTACGGCGCAGAGCTGAAGGCCGCCGGCGGCAACGGCACGGCCAAGAAGGCTGCCGCCAAGCCGAGCGCGCCCGCCAAGAAGGCCGCCGCCGCGCCGTCCGCGGCCGCGCCCCAGGCCGCCCAGGCGGAGGCGGCGACGCCGGAGGCGCCCGCCCCGGCCGCCCCCGAGCAGCCGGCCGCGCCCGAGCAGCCGGCCGCCAAGCCGGCGCCGCGTCCGGGCCCGAAGCCGGGCCCGCAGAAGGCGGCACCGCAGCCTGCCGAGCAGCCGGCCCAGGAGCCGGCCCAGCCCGAGGCACCCGCTGCCTCCGCGGGCACTCCGGAGACGAAGCGCCCGGCGGCACCCGCCCCCGGTCCGCGTCCGGGTGGCCGTCCCGGTGGTGGTGGCCCCCGTCCGGGCGCCCCTCGTCCGGGCAACAACCCGTTCTCGTCCACGCAGGGCATGGGCCGTCGGCCCGCGCCGCGTCCCGGCGAGAGCGGCGGCGACCGCCCGCCGCGTCCGCCGGCCGGCCGTGAGGGCGGCCCGCGTCCCGCCGGTGCGCCCGGCCGTCCCGGCATGCCGCGGCCGAACCCGGCGATGATGCCGAAGTCGCCGGCCGCGTTCGGCGGCGGCCCCGGCGGCCGTCCGGGCCCGGGTCGTGGTGGCCCCGGCGGCGGCCGCGGTGGGGGCGCGCCGGGTCGTCCCGGCGCTCCCGGCCGTGGCGCCCCCGCCGGTGGCGGCCGTCCGGGCTTCGGAGGACGTCCGGGTGGCGGTGGCCGTCCGGGTGGCCGTGGCTCCACCCAGGGTGCGTTCGGCCGTCCCGGCGGGCCTTCGCGACGTGGTCGAAAGTCGAAGCGGCAGCGCCGTCAAGAGTTCGACAACATGCAGGCGCCGACGATCGGGGGCGTGCGCGTCCGCAAGGGCGACGGCGAGATCATCCGGCTGGCCCGGGGCGCCTCGCTGACCGACTTCGCCGAGAAGATCAACGTCGACCCGGCCTCGCTGGTGCAGATGCTGTTCCACCTCGGTGAGATGGTCACCGCGACCGAGTCGGTCAACGACGCGACGCTGGAGCTGCTCGGTGAGGAGCTCAACTACAACGTCCAGGTCGTCTCCCCCGAGGACGAGGACCGTGAGCTGCTCGAGTCCTTCGACCTCGAGTTCGGCGAGGACGAGGGGTCCGAGGAGGACCTCGCGGCCCGGCCGCCGGTCGTCACCGTCATGGGTCACGTCGACCACGGAAAGACCAAGCTGCTCGACGCGCTGCGCAGCGCCAACACGGTCGCCAAGGAGGCCGGTGGCATCACGCAGCACATCGGTGCCTACCAGGTGGCGACCGACGTCGACGGCAACGAGCGGCGGATCACCTTCATCGACACCCCGGGTCACGAGGCGTTCACCGCCATGCGTGCCCGTGGTGCGCAGGCCACCGACATCGCGGTGCTGGTGGTCGCGGCCGACGACGGTGTGATGCCGCAGACGGTCGAGGCGCTCAACCACGCCAAGGCGGCCGGGGTGCCGATCGTGGTCGCGGTCAACAAGATCGACGTGCCGGCGGCGGACCCGCAGAAGGTCCGGGGCCAGCTCAGCGAGTACGGCGTGGTCCCCGAGGAGTACGGCGGCGACACGATGTTCGTCGACGTCTCCGCGAAGAGCGAGCTGAACCTCGAAGGCCTGCTCGAGGCGATCGTCCTCACCGCGGACGCGTCGCTGGACCTGCGCGCCAACCCCGACCAGGACGCTCAGGGTCTGGTCATCGAGGCGCACCTCGACCGCGGCCGCGGTCCGGTGGCCACCGTCCTCGTGCAGCGCGGCACGCTGCGGGTCGGCGACTCACTCGTCGCCGGTCCGGCCTACGGTCGCGTGCGGGCGATGCTCGACGAGTTCGGCGCGAACATCGAGGAGGCGGACCCGTCCCGCCCGGCGATGGTCCTCGGTCTGACCGCGGTGCCCGGCGCCGGCCAGAACTTCATCGTGGTCGAGGACGACCGGGTGGCGCGCCAGATCGCCGAGAAGCGCGAGGCACGTGAGCGGGCGGCCATGCAGGCCAAGCGCCGGGTGCGCCGTACCCTCGAGGACTTCATGGCCTCGATGGAGAAGGGCCAGAAACAGGAGCTCAACCTGATCCTGAAGGGCGACGTGTCCGGTTCGGTCGAGGCGCTCGAGGACTCGCTGTCGAAGATCGACGTCGGCGACGAGGTCAGCATCCGGGTCATCGACCGCGGGGTCGGTGCCATCACCGAGACCAACGTCGACCTGGCGGCCGCGTCCGACGCGATCATCATCGGCTTCAACGTCCGCCCGCAGGGCAAGGCGACGGAGCTGGCCGAGCGCGAGGGCGTGGAGATCCGGTACTACACCGTGATCTACCAGGCGATCGAGGAGATCGAGGCGGCCCTGAAGGGCATGCTGAAGCCGGAGTACGAAGAGGTCTCCCTCGGGCAGGCCGAGATCCGCGAGATCTTCCGGTCCTCCAAGATCGGCAACATCGCCGGTTGCATGGTCACCACGGGCGTTATCCGCCGCAACGCCAAGGCGCGGCTGCTGCGGGACAGCGCCGTGGTCGCCGACAACCTCGACCTGGCGTCGCTGCGCCGCGAGAAGGACGACGTCACCGAGGTCCGCGAGGGCTTCGAGTGCGGTCTGGTCCTGCGGGGCTTCAACGACATCAAGCAGGGCGACGTCGTCGAGTGCTTCGAGATGCGGGAGATCCCCCGCGCGTAGGGGGACCAGTCGAGTCGGCGCTTGCGCCGCCGAGCGCCCAGCGCAAGGCGGCACAAGCGCCGACCCGGCGACCACCAGGCAGCGACCGCCGGCACGGCACGGTCCTGCCCACCACAGCAAGACGTGAGCGAGGGCCGCTCCCCGACCTCACGCAACCACGAGCCCACACTTCCAGGAGAGAAGCCGATGACCAGCCCGCGGGTGCGCAAGGTGGCCGACCGGATCCAGGTGATCGTCGCCGAGATGCTCGAGCGTCGGATCAAGGACCCGCGGCTGGGCTTCGCCACCATCACCGACGTACGGGTCACCGGGGACACCCAGCACGCCTCGATCTTCTACACGGTCCTCGGCGAGGACGAGCAGCTGGCCGCGACCGCCGTCGCGCTCGAGTCGGCCAAGGGGCTGATCCGCTCCGAGGTCGGCAAGCAGCTCGGGATGCGGCACGTGCCCACCCTGGAGTTCATCCACGACGCGCTCCCCGACACCGCCCGCCACATCGACGAGCTGCTGTCCAAGGCACGCGCGTCCGACGCGGCGGTCGCGGCGGCGTCCGCCGGGGCGACGTACGCCGGCGAGGCGGACCCCTACCGCAAGCCGCACCCCGACGACGACCTCGACGACGACCTCGACGAGGCGTGAGCGAGCCGGCGCCGGCCGGGCTCGTCGTCGTCGACAAGCCGGCCGGGATGACCTCGCACGACGTGGTGGCGCGGGTGCGCCGGCTGGCCGGCACGCGCAAGGTCGGGCACGCCGGCACCCTCGACCCGATGGCGACCGGAGTGCTGGTGCTCGGCGTGGGTCGGGCGACCCGGCTGCTGGGTCACCTGACGCTCACCGAGAAGGCCTACGACGCGACCATCCGCCTCGGGGCGGCCACCACCACCGACGACGCGGAGGGCGAGGTCGTCGACACCGGCTCGACCCGGCTCTTGACCGAGGACGACGTGCGTGCGGCCGCCGGCGCCTTCATCGGTGACCTGCAGCAGGTGCCCTCATCGGTCTCGGCGGTCAAGGTCGACGGCCGGCGTGCCTACCAGCGGGTCCGTGCCGGCGAGGCGGTCGACCTGCCCGCCCGGCCGGTCACCGTGCACGAGCTGGTGGTGAGCGCGGTCCGCCCGGGCGAGGAGACCTGGGACCTCGACGTGTCGGTGCGGTGCAGCAGCGGCACCTACGTGCGCGCGATCGCCCGCGACCTCGGCGCCGCGCTCGGCGTCGGCGGCCACCTGACGATGCTGCGGCGCACGTCGGTAGGGCCGTTCGCCCTCGCGGAGGCGCACACGCTCGACGCGCTGGACGAGACGTTTGCGCCGGTCGACATCGCGGTTGCCGCCCGGCGCTGCTTCGCGTCGTACGACCTCGACGCCGAGCAGGCCCGCGACGTGGGCTACGGACGCCGGCTGGACCTGGCCGTCGACGGGGAGGCACCGGTGGCGGTGTTCGGCCCCGACGGAGACTTCCTGGCGCTGTACCGCCGCAACGGCTCGGGGGCGGCCCCGGTGGCCGTCTTCGTGTGACCGGCTGTGAAAGGCTGTCCCCGTGACTGACATCTGGCGCTCGCTGGCGGAGGTGCCCGCGGACCTCGGTCGCACGGTCGTCACCGTGGGCAACTTCGACGGCGTCCATCTCGGCCACCAGCACGTGGTCGCCCGCGCCCGGGAGGTGGCGGCCGGGCTCGGCGTGGACCACGTCGTCGCGGTGACCTTCGACCCGCACCCGATGGCGGTGCTGCGCCCCGAGCACGCGCCGCCCACGCTGACCACCGTCGAGACCCGCGCCCGGCTGCTGCGCCGGACCGGCGTGGACGACGTCCTGGTGCTGCCGTTCAGCCGCGAGATCGCGGCGTGGAGCCCGGAACGGTTCGTCGAGGAGATCCTGGTCGACGCGTTGCACGCGCGGGCCGTGGTGGTCGGGGTGAACTTCCGCTTCGGCAGCAAGGCGGCCGGCGACGTCGCGCTGCTGCGCGAGCTGGGGGAGCGGCACGACTTCGTCGCCGAGGGCGTCGCGCTCGACGGCGGCCCGCAGGTGTGGTCCTCGACGTACGTCCGCAACTGCCTGGACGCCGGCGACGTGGAGGGCGCCGCGGAGGCGCTCGGCCGACCGTTCGCGGTCCGCGGTGTCGTCGTGAAGGGGGACCAGCGCGGCCGTGAGCTCGGCTACCCGACCGCCAACGTGCCCGCGCACGGCCTCCACGCGCCGGCCGACGGCGTCTACGCCGGCTACCTGACCGTGGTCGACGGGGGGGACCCGCTGTCGGCCGCGATCAGCGTCGGGACCAACCCGACGTTCGCGGGCCGCCGTGAGCGCCGGGTCGAGTCCTACGTCCTCGGCCGCGACGACCTCGAGCTGTACGGCGTCGAGGTGGAGGTCTGCTTCGTCGCGCGCATCCGCGGCATGAAGCGCTTCGACGGCGTCGAGGAGCTCGTCGCGACGATGGAGGAGGACTGCGAGCGGGCCCGGTTGCTGCTGGACCGCGACCCGGTCTCCTGACCCGCTGCGTAGTGACGACCTGCGTCATACGGGCTTCCCGCGCGAAACTGTCGCATCCCCCGTGAAGCACCACGCGGGAAGCGGCAGTTTCGCGACATACCCTGTTGTTCTGGGGGCGGCGGGTTCAGGCGTCGAGGTCCTTCTCAACGAGCGCGGCGATCTCGTCGACCGCGGCCTGGTCGCCGCCGGCCACCTCGACGGGCTCCCCGCAGTTCGCGCCGAGGGTCATGATCAGCAGCGAGGAGCTGGCGTCCACCGGGTCTCCTCCGGGCACGGCGAGCGTGACGTCGGAGCCGAGGGACTCGGCCGCCTCCGCGATCAGCGCGGCGGGACGGGCGTGCAGGCCGACGGCTGAGCCGACCTTGACGGTCTTGCTGGGCATGGGGTTCTCCTTCTCGGGGTGGGGGGTCAGGCTGCGGACTCGGCGAGCTCGGCGAGCTCGCCGAGCTCCTCGATCTCCTCACTGCTCTCGGTGAGAGACTTCAGGGCGACCACGCAGGCTGCGGCGACGAGGACGCCGGCGAGCAGCGCGAGCAGGAACCAGATCACGTGGCCGACGGCGAAGAGCACGAAGATGCCGCCGTGCGGCGCCCGCAGCGTCACGTGGAAGGCCATCGAGAGGCCGCCGGTGACCGCGCTGCCGAGCATGATCGAAGGGATCACCCGCAGCGGGTCCGCCGCGGCAAACGGGATCGCGCCCTCGGTGATGAACGAGGCACCCAGCAGCCAGGCCGCCTTGCCGTTCTCGCGCTCGGCGTCGGTGAACAGCCGCGGTCGCGCGAGGGTGGCCAGCGCCAGGGCGAGCGGCGGCACCATGCCGGCCAGCATCACCGCGGCCATGATCTCGAGCTGAGGGGCGTTGCCGGTCGCCGCGGCCGCCGCGCCGAGGCCGGTGGTGGCGAACAGGTAGGCGGTCTTGTTCAGCGGGCCGCCCATGTCGAAGGCCATCATCAGGCCGAGCAGGACGCCGAGCGCGATGCCGGCGCCGCCGCCGCTCATGTGGGTCAGTCCGCTGTTCAGCCCGCTCATCAGCGCGCCGAGCGGCTTGGCCAGCACCAGCAGCATGATCGAGCCGGAGACCAGGGTGGCCAGCAGTGGGATCACCACCACGGGCATCAGGCCGCGCAGCCAGGACGGCACCTTCCGGCTCGCGATCCAGTGGGCGACCAGGCCGGCGAGGACGCCGCCGATGATGCCGCCGAGGAAGCCGGCCTTGACGGTCGCGCTGTTGGCGATGAAGCCCATCACGAACCCGGGGGCGATCCCGGGACGGTCGGCGATGGCGAAGGCGATGTAGCCCGACAGCGCCGGGACCAGGAACGAGAACGCCGCCCCGCCGAGGGTCAGGAACACCGCGGCCAGGTAGGCACCGAGGTTGCCCCACGCGTGGTGCAGGCCCAGAGCCCCGGCGTCGGGGAGGTTGAGGATCGTGTTGCTGTCCATGATCTTGCTCGCGTTGTCGCCGAGGGCGATCTCGTAGCCGCCGACCAGGAACGAGAGCGCGATCAGCAGGCCGCCGGCGGCCACGAACGGGATCATGTAGGACACGCCGGTCATCAGCACCCGGCGCACGCGCAGTCCCCACGCCTCGTCCGCGCCGTGCGGAGAGGAGGTGGCCGATGCGTCCGCCGAGCCCTCGACGCGCGGGGGGTTCGGCTCGTCGGCCAGCCGGAGGGCCTCGGCGATCATCGCGTCGGCGTCGTCGATGGCCCGCTTGACGCCCGAGGCCAGGACCGGCTTGCCGGCGAACCGGGCCCGGTCGCGCACGCCGACGTCGGTGGCGAAGATTGCCGCGTCCGCCGTGCGGATGGTGCCCACGTCGAGCGGGGTGGAGCCGGCCGAGCCCTGGGTCTCGAGGTGGATCTCGACACCGGCGCGCTGCCCGGCGGCCTCGAGCGCCTCGGCCGCCATGTAGGTGTGGGCGATGCCGGTGGGGCAGGCGGTCACCGCGACCAGGATGCGCCGACGGTCCTCCTGCGGGGCGGAGTCGGGCTCCGTGAGGAAGGGGGCGGGTTCGGGTGCGGCGGTCGTGCGCGTCGGCGCCGGGACGTGGTCGGGGTCGACCACGCCGGCGACGAGTGCCACGACGTCGTCGGGCGTCTCGGCCGCGCGCAGGCTGTCGGTGAACTCCGACTTGACCAGCGCCCGCGCCAGCTTGGTGAGCAGCTGTAGGTGGGTGGCGTCGCCGCCGGCCGGGGCCGCGATCAGGAAGGCGAGGTCGGCCGGTCCGTCCTTGGCGCCGAAGTCGGTCGGCGGAGAGAGCCGCGCGAACGCGAGGGTGGGCACCGAGACGTGCTCGGTGCGGCAGTGCGGGATCGCGATGCCGCCGGGGAGGCCGGTGGCCGAGGTGGCCTCGCGGTCCAGGGCGTCGGCGGCCAGGCCGGCGGCGTCCTCGGTGCGGCCGGCCTCGGCCACGATGCCGGCGAGGGCGCGGATCACCTCGTCCTTCTGCTCGCCGAGGGCGGCGTCCAGGCGCACCAGCGGGGCGCTGATCATGGGTTCGGTCATGGCAGGGTCCTTCTGTTCGACAGGGGCGGGGTGAGCCGGCGCACCTTCACCAGCTCGGGCTGCACGTGGTCGGGGGTCGGGATGGTGGTGCCGGGCAAACCTGCGGCAGCACTGCCGTAGGCCACCGCCAGCCGGAGGCGTTCGGCGGGCTCGGCGCTGCGCAGGTCGCCGAGCAGGTAGCCGAACAGGCTGGAGTCGCCGGCACCGACGGTGCTGACGACGGTCGTGGGGGGAGCGCCGGCGTGCCAGCACTCGTTCTTGGTGACGAGCACCGCGCCGGCCGCACCGAGAGTGACGAGCACGGCGCCGACGCCGCGCTCGACGAGCGCCCAGCCGGCGGTGGCTGCCGCCTCGGGGTCGGCCTCGATCGCGTCGGCATCGCCGCCGGTCAGCGAGGCGAGCTCCTCGCCGTTGGGCTTCATCAGGTCGGGGGCGGCCTGCTCCAGCCGGCCGGCGAGGGCGCGCAGCGGCGCGCCGGAGGTGTCGACGGCCAGTCTGGCCGGGGAGTCGGCGAGCGCCGCGACCAGCTCGGCGTACCACTCGTCCGGGGCGCCCGGCGGCAGCGAGCCGGCGAGCACCACCCAGGCCGCCTGGCGGGCGCGCCGGGCCACCGCGTCGGCGAGCCGGTCGAGGTCGGCTCGCCCGACGGTCGTCCCGGGGCTGTTGATCTTCGTGGTGGTCCCGTCGGGCTCGGTGAGGGTCAGGTTGACCCGGATCGGACCGGCCGGCTCCTCCGGACGGCAGTCGATGCCGTCGCGCAGCAGCTCGAGGACGAACGGGTCGTCGCTGGTCGCGGGCAGCACCGCGATGCTGGGCACGCCGGCGGTGGTCGCCGCGCGGGAGATGTTCACACCCTTGCCGCCGGCCTGGGCAGTGGCGCCCGCGGCCCGCAGGACGGCACCACGCTCGAGCGCGGAGGTGAGCACCACGGTGCGGTCCACGCTCGGGTTGGGCGTCAGCGTGACGATCAGACCGGTCATGCCACCACCACCTCGACCTCGTGGCGCCCGAGCGCGTCCACGTCGTGCTCGGAGATGCCGGGGTCGGTGACGACCACGTCGACGTCGTCGACATCCGCGAAGGTCACCAGGTTCTCGCGCCCGGCCTTGGAGGAGTCGGCCAGCACGACCACCCGCTGCCCGACCCGGACCATCGCCCGCTTGGCCGCGGCCTCGCTGTGGTCGGGGGTGCTGAAGCCGGAGTCGGGGGAGAACCCGTTGGTGCCGAGGAAGGCCACGTCGGTGCGCAGCCGCCGCAGCGCCTCGACAGTGTCCTCACCGACCGCCGCGTGGGTGGTGGCCCGGACCCGGCCGGGCAGCAGGTGCAGCTCGATGTTGGCGCGGTCGGCGAGCAGGGCGGCGATCGGGACGGAGTTGGTCACCACGGTCAGCTCGAGATCGCGCGGGAGCCGCGCGGCCACCCGGGCGGTGGTGGTGCCGGCGTCGAGCAGCACGCTGCCGCCGTGCCGGGGGAGCAGGTCCAGGGCGGCCTTGGCGATCCGGTCCTTCTCCTCGGCACGGTCGAGGTCGCGCTCGGAGACGCGCGGCTCGAGGACCGTGAGGGCCTTGGCCGGCACCGCGCCGCCGTGCACGCGGCGGACCACGCCGGCGCGCTCGAGCTGCGAGAGGTCCCGGCGCACCGTCTCGGTGGTGACGGCGAACTCGTCGGCGAGCTCGGCCACGGACAGCCGCCCGCGGACCGAGATCAGGTCGGCGATCGCCTGCTGGCGTTCCTCGGCGTACACGTGCCCTCCTGGCGGTCGGATCTTTGTTTGTGTTGTTCTACGCCCGAATCTGTTGACTGTCAAGCGCGCGGCGTTCTACTGTCGAGACATGCCAGACCAGCTGCCCGCCGACACCGGCGCCCTCCCGCCCACCGACAGGCCTGCCCTCGGCTCCGCCTTGAGGGGCACCCCCGTGGTGCCCGGCGTCGCCTTCGCTCCCGCCGTCGTCGTCTCCACCGAGACCGACCCGGCCGCCGTGCGCCGTTTCGAGAGCGCCGGCTTCCCCGACGACGAGTCCGCGCTCGCCGCGTACGACGAGGCGGTCGCCGCGGTCGCCGATGCACTCGCCACCCGGGCCGCCGCGGTGAGCGGGGCCGCCGCCGAGGTGCTGTCCGCGACCGCGGGACTGGCCCGGGACAAGGGCCTGCGGGCCGCGGTCGCCAAGCGCCTCGCCGCGGGTGACGACCTGCTCGCCGGCCTGCGCGAGGCCGTGGAGCAGTTCGCGGGCATCTTCACCCAGATGGGCGGGCTGATGGCCGAGCGCGTCACCGACCTGCACGACATCGAGCGGCGGGTCACCGCCCGTCTGGTCGGCGAGCCCGAGTCGGGCGTGCCCGACCCCGACGTCGCCTCCGTGCTGCTCGCCGAGGACCTCGCGCCCGCCGACACCGCCGGTCTGGACGCGGCGCACATCGTCGCGCTGGTCACCGAGAAGGGCGGTCCGACCAGCCACACCGCGATCATCGCCCGCCAGCTCGGGATCCCCTGCGTGGTCGGGGTGACCGGCCTGTCCGCGGTCGCCGCGGGCACCCCGGTCCTGGTGGACGGTACGACGGGCGAGGTGGCGCTCGAGCCCGACGAGCACGAGGCGGCCTCGCGGGTGGAGGCGGCCCGCGCCGCCCAGGCCGCGCTCGCGTCCTGGGCCGGGCCCGGGGCCACCCGTGACGGCACCCGGATCCGGCTGCTCGCCAACGTCGCGGACGCGGCGTCGGCCCGGACCTCTGCCGAGGGCCCGGTCGAGGGCGTGGGGCTGTTCCGCACCGAGCTGTGCTTCCTCAACCGCAAGGACGAACCGAGCGTGGAGGAGCAGGCCGACGTCTACGCGGCGGTGCTCGAGCCGTTCGGCACCGAGCGCTACGTGGTGATCCGTACCCTCGACGCCGGCTCGGACAAGCCGATCGCGTTCGCCACCCTCGAGGGGGAGGAGAACCCCGCTCTCGGCGTGCGCGGGCTGCGCCTGTCGGTGGGCAACCCCGGGCTGCTCGAACGGCAGCTGGAGGCGATCGCGGTGGCCGCGCGGCGCACCGGCACCAGCCCGTGGGTGATGGCCCCGATGGTGGCCACCGTCGCAGAGGCCGCCGACTTCGCCGGCAAGGTGCGCGCGCATGGCCTCAATGCCGGGGTGATGGTGGAGATCCCGAGCGCCGCGCTGCTCGCCCACCAGATGCTGGAGGTCGTCGACTTCCTCTCGATCGGCACCAACGACCTGACCCAGTACACGATGGCCGCCGACCGGATGGCCACCGACCTGGCTCACCTCACCGACGCGTGGCAGCCGGCCGTGCTCCAGCTGGTCGCGATCACCGCCGAGGCCGGCCGCCGCGCCGGCAAGCCGGTGGGCATCTGCGGCGAGGCCGCGGCCGACCCGATGCTGGCGGCGGCGATGGTCGGGATGGGGGTGACGTCGCTGTCGATGGCGCTGGCCGCGGTCCGCGGGGTGGGCGCGCGGCTGGCGAGCGCGACCATGGACGTCTGCGAGCACGCCGCCGAGGCGGCGCTGGCCGCGGCCGACCCGATGGCCGCCCGCGACGCCGTGCGCACGGCGCTCGGCGCCTGATCGGCCCGACGCGCGGATTGGGAGATGCGCGCGGGCCGCTGGTAGTCTGGCGCAGTTGTCCGTGCGTGCTGCCCGGGCAGCGAGTTGTTGCCGTACAACGGCCGCGGATCCAGAGTGCCCGGGTGAACAGGCCCCGGCGCGCCGCGCAACGACATGAACCGAGAGGAGCTGCGCTGTGGCCACTGGCACGGACGCGGAGACCAAGAAGAAGATCATCGCGGAGTACGCGACCGGCGAGGGCGACACCGGCTCACCCGAGGTCCAGGTCGCGCTGCTGACGCACCGGATCGCCCACCTGACCGAGCACCTCAAGGAGCACAAGCACGACCACCACAGCCGTCGTGGTCTGCTGCTGCTCGTCGGTCAGCGCCGTCGGCTGCTGAACTACATGCAGAAGCAGGACATCAACCGCTACCGCTCGATCATCGAGCGGCTCGGCCTGCGCCGCTGAGCTGAGGGGCGGCTCCCGCACCGGGAGCCGCCCTTACGCCGCTTTTCCCGGGTCTGCCGCTAGGGTCGGACCCGAGCCGCCACCACCCGGTGGTGGGCACAACTGAAGAACCACCCACAGGAGCGACCGTGGCGTCCGGCCCGGTCCTCGGTAGTGGCCCTCGGGACGCACGAGCCCGCAGGCCTCGATCGAAGACCGGCCCCACACACGCAGGGCGCGCTCGCGTGATCGCTCCGCGAGAAAGAAAGGGGTACTCGTGAACGAGGGACCCGTCATCTCCGCCGTAGAGACCGTCATCGACAACGGGAAGTTCGGCACCCGCAAGGTCAAGTTCGAGACCGGGCTGCTCGCCCGCCAGGCCGCCGGTTCGGTGACCGCCTACCTCGACGACGACACCATGCTGCTGTCGGCCACCACCGCCGGCAAGCACCCCAAGGAGCAGTTCGACTTCTTCCCGCTCACCATCGACGTGGAGGAGCGGATGTACGCCGCGGGCCGGATCCCCGGCTCGTTCTTCCGCCGTGAGGGCCGGCCGTCCGAGGACGCCATCCTCACCTGCCGGCTGATCGACCGCCCGCTGCGCCCGACCTTCAAGAAGGGCCTGCGCAACGAGGTCCAGGTCGTCATCACCGTGCTCGCACTGCACCCGGACGCGCCGTACGACGTGCTCGCGATCAACGCCGCCTCCATGTCCACCCAGCTCTCCGGCCTGCCGTTCTCCGGCCCGGTCGGCGGCACCCGGGTGGCGCTCATCGAGGACCAGTGGGTGGCCTTCCCGACCCACAGCCAGCTCGAGGACGCCGTGTTCGACATGGTCGTCGCGGGCCGCGTCACCGAGACCGGCGACGTCGCGATCATGATGGTCGAGGCCGAGTCCACCGAGGCGACCTGGAACCTGGTCCGCTCCGGCAAGCAGGCGCCGACCGAGGAGGTCGTCGCCGGCGGTCTCGAGGCGGCCAAGCCGTTCATCAAGCAGCTGTGCGAGGCCCAGGTCGAGCTTGCCAAGCAGGCCGCCAAGCCGGTCCAGGACTTCCCGATCTTCCTCGACTACGAGGACGACGCGTTCGCCGCCGTCGAGGGCGCCGCAAGCAAGGAGCTCGCCGAGGCGCTGACGATCGCCGGCAAGCAGGACCGCGAGTCCAAGATGGACGAGATCAAGGACTTCGTGCTCGAGCGTCTCGGCACCGACTTCGAGGGCCGCGAGAAGGAGATCGGCGCCGCGTTCCGCGCGCTGACCAAGAAGCTGGTGCGCGAGCGGGTGCTGCGCGACAAGATCCGCATGGACGGCCGCGGGCTGGCCGACATCCGGCCGCTGTCGGCCGAGGTCGGCGTGATCCCGCGGGTGCACGGCTCGGCGCTGTTCGAGCGCGGCGAGACCCAGATCCTGGGCGTCACCACGCTGAACATGCTCACCATGGAGCAGAAGCTCGACACGCTCTCCCCGGAGACGAGCCGGCGCTACCTGCACAACTACAACTTCCCGCCGTACTCCACCGGTGAGACCGGCCGCGTCGGCTCCCCGAAGCGCCGCGAGATCGGCCATGGCGCGCTGGCCGGCCGGGCGCTGGTGCCGGTGCTGCCGACCCGCGAGGAGTTCCCCTACGCCATCCGCCAGGTGTCGGAGGCGATGGGCTCCAACGGCTCCACCTCGATGGGCTCGGTCTGCGCCTCGACACTCTCGCTACTGCAGGCCGGCGTGCCGCTGCGTGCGCCCGTCGCCGGTATCGCGATGGGTCTGATCTCCGGTGAGGTCGACGGGGAGAGCAAGTACGTCGCGCTCACCGACATCCTCGGCGCCGAGGACGCCTTCGGCGACATGGACTTCAAGGTCGCCGGCACCCGTGAGTTCGTCACCGCGCTGCAGCTCGACACCAAGCTGGACGGTATCCCCGCCGACGTGCTCGCCCAGGCGCTCACCCAGGCCCGGGACGCCCGGCTGGTCATCCTCGAGGTGATGGCCGAGGCGATGCCCGAGGTCGGCGAGATGTCGGTGCACGCGCCGCGGATCATCACGATGAAGGTCCCCGTCGACAAGATCGGCGAGGTGATCGGCCCCAAGGGCAAGGTCATCAACCAGATCCAGGACGACACCGGCGCGCAGATCACCATCGAGGACGACGGCACGATCTACGTCGGTGCGACCAACGGCGAGGCCGCCGAGGCCGCCCGCTCGATCATCAACGGCATCGCCAACCCGACGATGCCCGAGGTCGGCGAGCGCTACCTCGGCACGGTCGTGAAGACCACCAACTTCGGTGCGTTCGTCTCGCTGCTGCCGGGCAAGGACGGCCTGCTGCACATCAGCAAGCTGCGGGCGCTGGCCGGTGGCCGGCGCGTCGAGAACGTCGAGGACGTGGTCTCGGTCGGGCAGAAGGTCCAGGTCGAGATCGCCGAGATCGACGACCGCGGCAAGCTGTCGCTCATCCCGGTCGTCGAGGAGTCCGGCGAGTCGACCGAGTCCGCCGGGAACGACGAGGCAGCAGCCGAGTAGGTGGCCGTGCCGGCTTCCCAGCAGAAGCCCGGCACGACCCGCACCCTCCTCTCCGAGGAGTCGGGGGGACTGGTACGTCGTACCGTCCTCCCGGGAGGGCTGCGGGTCGTGACCGAGGCAATGCCCGGCGTCCGCAGCGCCTCGATCGGCGTGTGGGTCGGCGTCGGGTCCCGTGACGAGTCCCCGACCCTGTCGGGGGCCTCGCACTTCCTGGAGCACCTGCTCTTCAAGGGCACCCCGACGCGCTCGGCGCTCGACCTGTCCGTGGCGCTCGACACCGTGGGCGGGGAGTTCAACGCGTTCACCGCCAAGGAGTACACTTGCTTCCACGCGCGGGTGCTCGACCAGGACCTCGCGCTCGCGGTCGACGTGCTCGGCGACATGGTCACCTCCTCGACGATCGCGGCAGCCGACGTGGAGGCCGAGCGCGAGGTGATCCTCGACGAGATCGCCATGCACGACGACGACCCCGACGACGTGGTGACCAACCTGTTCGCGGAGAAGGCGTGGGGGTCCTCGCCGCTGGGCCGGCCGATCGCCGGCACCGCGGAGTCGATCCGGGTGCTGACCCGGGCGCAGATCGCGCGCTACTACCGCTCGCACTACACGCCGGAGAACATGGTGGTCGCGGTCGCCGGCAACGTCGACCACGCCACGGTGGTGCGCCAGGTGCGCAAGGCGTTCGCCCGCAACAACTTCCTCGCCGACCCGAGCCTGCGACCGCGGCCGGTCCGCCGGGGCCACCGCGCGCGCCGCAGCAGCAGCGGCGAGGTGGTGCTCACCCGCGGCTTCGAGCAGGTCAACCTCGTGCTCGGCGTCAACGGGCTCGTGCGCACCGACGAGCGCCGCTACGCCCTCGGCGTGCTCAACGCGGCACTGGGCGGCGGCACCTCCTCACGGCTGTTCCAGGAGGTGCGCGAGTTGCGGGGGCTGGCCTACTCCGTCTACTCCTACGCCGCTCACTACGCCGACGCGGGCGCGTTCGCGATCGCGGTCGGCTGCCTGCCCTCGAAGGTCAGCGAGGTGCTCTCGGTGGTGCGCGGCGAGCTGGCCCGGATGGCCGAGCACGGGCTGACCGACGAGGAGCTCGAGCGCGGCAAGGGGCAGCTGCGCGGCGGCCTGGTGCTCAGCCTGGAGGACTCCGGCTCACGGATGGCGCGCATCGCCAAGGCGGAGCTGGTCTACGACGAGCTGCCCAGCATCGACGAGGTGATCCGCCGGGTCGACGAGGTGACCCTCGACGACGTGCACACGCTGGCGCGCAACCTGTTCTCCCAGCCGGAGACCCTCGCGGTGGTCGGTCCCTTCGAGCACCTCGACGACGTCTCCGGGTAGGGCACTAGGTTGGTGCCGTGAGCGCGAAGACGAAGGTGGGCGTGCTCGGCGCCCGTGGCAAGGTCGGGACCGAGGTCTGCAAGGCGGTCGCCGCCGCCGACGACCTGGAGCTGGTCGCCGAGGTCGACGTCGAGGACTCGCTGGACGACCTGGTGACCGCCGGCGCGGAGGCGGTCGTGGACTTCACCCACCCCGACGTGGTGATGGACAACCTGGAGTTCTGCGTCGACCACGGCATCCACGCCGTCGTGGGCACCACCGGCTTCGACGACGCGCGGCTGGACCAGCTGCGCTCCTGGCTGGCCGCCTCGCCCCGCACCGGGGTGCTGGTCGCGCCCAACTTCTCCATCGGCGCGGTGCTGATGATGCGCTTCGCGGCGGAGGCGGCCCGTTTCTTCGAGTCCGTCGAGATCGTCGAGCTGCACCACCCGGACAAGGCGGACGCGCCGTCGGGCACCGCGCGCCGTACGGCGTCCCTGGTGGCGGCCGCGCGCCGCGCGGCGGGCCTCGGCCCGGTGCCCGACGCCACCTCCACCTCGCTGGAAGGGGCCCGCGGCGCCGACGTCGAGGGCATCCACGTGCACGGCCTGCGGATCCGGGGGCTGGTCGCCCACCAGGAGGTGATCCTCGGTGGCCTGGGGGAGACGCTGGCCATCCGCCACGACTCCCTGGACCGCGCGTCGTTCACACCCGGCGTGCTGACCGCGCTGCGGCAGATCGCGGCGACGCCCGGGCTGACCGTCGGTCTCGACGAGATGCTCGGCCTGGGCTAGGCGGATGCGCACCAAGCTCCTCGTCGCCGCGGCCGTGCTGGTGGTGGCGTTCTACGCCGTGCTCATCGGCGTCAAGGGCGTCGCGCTGCTGACCAGCGGCTCGGTGGTCGGCGTTCTCTTCGGGGTGGCGCTGCTGGTGCTTCCCGTGCTGGGGATCTACGTGATCTGGCGCGAGGTCGACTTCGGCCGCCGCACCGCGGCGCTGGCGATGACGCTGGAGCAGGAGGGAGGGCTGCCCGTCGACGACCTGCCGCGCCGGCCGTCAGGTCGCGTGGACCGCGCCGCCGCGGGGGCGCTGTTCGACCGGATGCGGGCCGAGGCCGAGGCCGCTCCCGACGACTGGCGCAGCTGGTACCGCCTCGCGCTGGCCTACGACGCCGCCGGGGACCGCACCCGCGCCCGCGCGGCCGCCCGGCACGCGCTGGCGCTCCACGGCTGACGCCGCCCGGGCGAGTAGGACATACTGCCCGGATGGTGGAGCGACTCGACGTACCCGTCGGCGACGGGGTCATGCCGGCCCGGCTCTGGCTGCCGGAGGCGGGCACCGGCCCCGGCCTCGTCCTGCTGCAGGAGATCTTCGGGGTCACCCGCAACATCGTCCGCCGGGCCGAGGACCTGGCCCGGCTCGGCTACGTCGTGGCGGCGCCCGAGCTCTTCTGGCGCCTGGAGCGCACCGAGGTGGACGAGACCGAGCCCGGCGCGCTCGAGACGGCGATGGGCCTGGTCGGCCGGCTGGACTGGGAGCAGACCGTGGCCGACGCCGCGGCGACGCTGGAGACGCTGCGCACCGACGACCGGGTCCACGACGGGACCGGCGTGCTCGGCTTCTGCTTCGGCGGCGGGCTGGCGTTCAACGTGGCCGCGGTCGACGATCCGGACGTGCTGGTCAGCTACTACGGCTCCGCGCTGCCGGACCTGCTGCACCTGGCCCCGCAGGTGAGCGCGCCGAGCCTGCACCACTTCGGCACCGCCGACTCCTTCCTCGACGCCGAGACCGTCGCGCGGATCCGCGCCGCGGTGACCGGCACCGGCCACACGGTCGCCTTCGAGACGTACGACGGGGCCGACCACGCCTTCGACAACGCCGACTTCGCGCTGCACCACCCCGAGGCTTCCGCCCGGGCCTGGGAGCGGACCGTGGCCTTCCTGAGGGAGCACCTGCCCGCGGGGAGCTGACCTCCCGGCCGGTCACTGGGTTGACCGGTTGCCCCGCAGGGTATCCAGGACACGTGGAACCGGAGACCCGCGAGCACGCCTCCCAGGACCGACGTGAGCTCGGCCAGACCGAGGGGCCGATGGAGGACGAGCTCGAGGAGGCCTTCGACCGGCTGGTGATCGAGGGCACCCAGCGGTTGAGCCGGCCGTGGCGGGAGGTGCTGGCCACCGGTTTCCTGGCCGGGACCGAGGTCGCGGTCGGGGTGATGGCGTTTGTCGCGGTCGAGCACCAGACCGGCAGCCAGCTGCTGGCCGGGCTGGCGTTCTCGGTCGGGTTCCTGGCCCTCCTGCTCGGTCGCAGCGAGCTGTTCACCGAGGGCTTCCTGGTGCCGGTGGTCACGGTGGCGGCGAAGCGGGCCACGTGGCGGCACCTGGCCAAGCTCTGGAGCGGCACGCTCGCGGCGAACCTGCTCGGCGGCTGGCTGATCATGTGGCTGGTGGTGCTGGGGTTCCCCTCGCTGCACGGGCAGCTGGTGGAGGCGGCGACCCCGTTCGCGACGGCGCCGCTCAGCGCCCGCAGCGCCGCGCTCGCCGTGCTGGCAGGCGGGGTGATCACGCTGATGACCCGGATGCAGCACGGCACCGACGAGATCTCCGGGAAGCTGGCCGCCGCGGTGGCCGGTGGCTTCCTGCTGGCCGGCCTGGGCCTGTTCCACTCGATCCTGGACTCGCTGCTGATCTTCGGCGCCCTGCACAGCGGCGACGCGCCGTTCGGCTACCTCGACTGGCTGCGCTGGTTCGGCGCCACGATCGTCGGCAACGTGGTCGGCGGCCTCGGCCTGGTCACGCTGCTGCGCCTGGTGCGCAGCAAGGACCGGCTCCAGGCCGAACGGCGTGCGCGCTGAGCGCGCCGTTCGGAAGAGGCACGGTTCAGAAGTGGCGGGTCAGCCCAGGAACTCCCCGGCGTAGTGCCGCACCGACTGCTCCGGCACCGAGACGACCGGGCTCACCGGGTCGGGCTCGGGCTGGGCGACCACCCGCGAGAGAGCGGCAAGCACCTCGCGCGGGTCGGCCGTGGGGTCGATGTCGAGCGTGACCCGACCATCCGTGGAACGACGTACCAGTACAGGGCCTGGGTCTTGGCTGAGGCTCATGGCACCGGCTCCTTCGCATGATGTGGGGGCTTCGTCCTGTCTACCCTCGTGTAACGGTCAAATAAAGGTTCCTTGGACCTTCCGCACCACCGACCAAGGTCCTGACCGGGGCAATCCGGTCAGCCGGGGGGATACCGGCGGCCGGGCGCCGGGAGAGCAGGGGGGACAGCCGGGGACACCGGGGGACAGCGGGTGGCGGGGCGGGAAGTGGCAGGGCGGGGAGTGGCGCGGGCAGCGCTCAGCCGGTGAGGAGCCGCACCAACGCGGCGGCGCCCGCGGCCGCCACCACGACCACGATGAAGGGCGCGCGGAGCACCAGCGCGAGCACCGCGACCCCGAGCCCGACGAGCCGGGCGTCCACGACCAGCGTGCTCCCGGAGGCGAAGACCTGCACCCCGATCAGCGCGGCCAGCAGCGCCACCGGGAGGAGGTCGGCGACACGCTCCACGACCGGGTGCTCGAGGACCGCCGCGGGCACCGAGAGGCCGGCGAGCTTCAGCAGGTAGCAGCCCACCGAGGCCACCACGATCGCGGCCCAGGTCATGAGCGGTCACCGCCCGACGGCAGGTCGTCGCGTTGCGGGAGCTCGGTCGGGTCGGGGGAGCGGGTCACCACACCGGCCACCAGCGCCACCAGCCCGGCCGCCAGCACCGGCACCCCCGCGGGTGCGGCGGGCACCAGACCGAGGGCGAGGGCGGCGGCGAGCACGGCCACGACCTGGTTGCGGCGATCGCGCAGGCGGGGCCACAGCAGCGCCAGGAAGGCGGCGCCGACGGCGGCGTCGAGCCCGTAGGTCCGCGGGTCGCCGAGCGAACGACCGGCCAGCGCCCCCGCAAGCGTGGCCAGGTTCCACAGCACGAACACCGCCAGGCCGGTCGAGACGAACCCGACCCGGGCAGCCGGCCGGCTGTCGCGGTTGACCGACATCGCGGTCGACTCGTCGATGGTGACGTGGGCCGCGACGGTGCGACGCCAGCCGCGCCAGCCCAGCAGCGGCGCCAGCCGCAGCCCGTAGAGGGTGTTGCGGGTGCCGAGCAGCAGCGCCGTGACGGCACCCGAGAACGGAGCCCCTCCGGAGGCGAGGACCCCGACCAGCGCGAACTGGGAGGCGCCGGTGAACATCACCAGGGACAGCGCGCAGGTCTGCCAGACATCGAGCCCGGCGGCCACCGCGATCGCCCCGAAGGAGACGCCGTACGCCCCGGTGGCGAGCCCCACGGCGAGGCCGTCGCGGACGATGGCCGAGCGCTCGCCCGGTGCGAGGGAGGGGGTGGACACCCCAGAAAGTTAGGTCACGGGACGTGGCCGACCGACGGCCGGGTCAGCCCCGCCGGTGCTCCCGCACGTGCACGTGGCGCGGGCGCAGCCGCGAGCGGCGCGAGAAGTCGTGCAGCAGCAGCAGGGCGACCACCACGCCGATGCCCGCTCCCGCACCGGCACCCGCGCCGGCCAGGGACTGGGCCGGCAACGTGAGCGCCACCCAGACGCCCGCGGCGACGAAGACCACGAGCGCAGAGAGCGCGACGACCGCGCGGTACAAACGAGGAAGTGGACCCAGCACGTCAAAGCTCCTCACCGGACGAATGACCGGCTGCCCCCGTCTTGAGCTGCCGACTCCGTCGTCTCGTAGGACGAACGACGGCGTCGATTGGTTGCCCAGCCGGCGGCTGGTTCAAACCACCTGGTCGAGAGCGCTGTGCAGCCGCACCTGCTTGACCCGCACCGACCCGTCGCCGTGCAGGTCGAGCTCGCGGTGCCCTCCGTCGGGGCCGAAGCCGGCCTCGGTGAGGAACGCCCGGCGTGCGTCGTCGGTGCTGTTGAGCCAGACCAGGGCGCGGGTGAACTTGTCCGCGCGAAGCGTGTCCGCGCAAGCTTGGACGAGGCGGGAACCATGACCGTGCCGAGTCTGCTCCGGGTCGACGGTCAGCTCGACGATCTCGCCGTCGGCGATGGGGTCGGCGTCGGGATCGGTCGCCGGGCCGGTCACGGCGAAGCCGCGCACGGTGTTGCGCTCGAGGGCGACCAGCACGCGGTTGCGGGCGTCCTTCGGCCGGCTCAGCGAGGCCTGCCACTGGGCCGCGAACTGCTCGGGGTCCAGCGCCTCGAGCACCTCGGCGGGCAGCAGCGCGTCGTACTCCTGGCGCCAGGCGCGCACCTGCACCTCGGCGATGCCGCGGGCGTCGTCGGCCCAGCCCACCCGGACGGAGACGTCGGCGGTCGGGCGCGGGTCGGAGCTGCTCATGGGCCGATTGTGGCAGGCGCGGCCAGTCGGCCCACCCGGGGCCGAGCGGTGTTACAGATTCGCGACGCCGTGGCGGTGAGGTGTAACACGGATGTTGGTAGGCTGGGTTGCATGTACGGCAACGACTTCACCGCGCCCGAGCCCGCCCGCCGCGCCGCCCCCGCGGGCGAGGACGTGCCCGGCTTCCAGGAGGTCATCGACGCCGACGGCCGCATCGAGCCGCGCGACGCGATGCCGGAGGCCTACCGCAAGACGCTGGTCCGGCAGATCGCCCAGCACGCGCACTCCGAGATCGTCGGCATGCAGCCGGAGGGCAACTGGATCACCCGGGCCCCGAGCCTGCGCCGCAAGGCGATCCTGATGGCGAAGGTGCAGGACGAGGCCGGGCACGGGCTCTACCTCTACGCGGCCGCGGAGACGCTCGGCGTGGACCGCTCGGAGCTGCTCGACGCGCTGCACAGCGGGAAGCAGAAGTACTCCTCGATCTTCAACTACCCGACCCTCACCTGGGCGGACATCGGCGCGATCGGGTGGTTGGTGGACGGCGCCGCGATCACCAACCAGGTGCCGCTGTGCCGCTGCTCCTACGGGCCCTACGCCCGCGCCATGATCCGGGTCTGCAAGGAGGAGTCGTTCCACCAGCGCCAGGGGTTCGAGATCCTGCACACCCTCGCGCACGGCACCGAGGCGCAGCAGGCGATGGCACAGGACGCGGTGGACCGCTGGTGGTGGCCGAGCCTCATGATGTTCGGGCCGCACGACGCGGAGTCCACCCACTCCGAGCAGTCGATGACGTGGGGGATCAAGCGGTTCTCCAACGACGACCTGCGCCAGCGGTTCGTGGACATGACCGTCCCGCAGGCCGCGGCGCTCGGGCTCACGCTCCCGGACCCCGACCTGCGCTGGAACGCCGAGCGCGGCCACTACGACTTCGGCGAGATCGACTTCACCGAGCTGTACGAGGTGATCAAGGGCAACGGGCCCTGCAACAAGGAGCGGATGGCCAACCGGCGCCGCGCCCACGAGGAGGGCGCCTGGGTGCGCGAGGCCGCGGTGGCCTACGCCGAGAAGCAGGCGCGCCGCACGACGGGAGCGGTGGCATGAGCGACCGGCGGGAGTGGCCGCTGTGGGAGGTCTTCGTGCGCTCGCGGCGCGGCCTGTCGCACACCCACGTCGGGTCGCTGCACGCCCCGGACGCGGAGATGGCGTTGCGCAACGCGCGCGACCTCTACACGCGCCGCCAGGAGGGTGTGTCGATCTGGGTGGTGCCCGCGGCGCAGATCACCGCCTCCAGCCCCGACGAGAAGGACGCCTTCTTCGACCCTGCCGGCGACAAGATCTACCGCCACCCCACGTTCTACGACATCCCCGAGGGTGTGGAGCACCTGTGAGCATCCCCGGTCCCGTCGACAGTCCCGTCGACAGTCCCGACGACAAGCCGGCGCTGCGTCGCTACGTCCTCGCGCTCGGCGACGATGCGCTGGTCGCGGCGCAGCGGCTGGGGGAGTGGATCGCGGCCGCCCCGGAGATCGAGGAGGACATCGCGCTGGGCAACATCGCCCTCGACCTGCTCGGCCAGGCACGGATGCTGCTGACCTACGCCGGCTCGCTGGGGGAGCCGGCCCGCTCCGAGGACGAGCTCGCCTACTTCCGCGACGAGCGCGACTTCCGCAACGTCCAGCTCGTCGAGCGCGACAACGGCGACTTCGGCGTCACCATCGCCCGGCTGCTGGTGCTCGCGACGTACCTCCACCTGCTCTTCGCCCGGCTCGCAGCCAGCACCGACGAGACCCTGGCCGCGGTCGCCGCGAAGGCGGTCAAGGAGGTCGCCTACCACGAGGACCACGCCCGGATGTGGACGCTGCGCCTGGGCGACGGCACGGAGGAGTCGCACGCGCGCATGCAGGCGGCGCTGGAGGCCGAGTGGCCCTACGTCGAGGAGCTCTTCGAGGGCGAGTACGTCGACCCGCAGCTCGTCGCGGACGGCGTCGCGGTGGACCCCGCCTCGTTGCGCGAGGAGTTCGACGCCCGGGTCGGCGCGGTGCTGGCGCAGGCCACGCTGAGCGAGCCCGACGTACGCCCCGCCGTCACCGGGGGCCGCCGCGGCGTGCACTCCACGCGGATGGGCTACCTGCTCGCCGAGATGCAGCACCTGGCCCGCTCGCACCCGGAGGCGTCGTGGTGAGCGCGGCGACCCGCATGCTGTGGGAGGTCGCCGCCACGGTGTGCGACCCGGAGATCCCGGTGCTCACGATCGCCGACCTCGGGGTGCTCCGCGACGTCACCGAGGACGAGGGCGGCCGGGTGACGGTGACGATCACCCCCACCTACTCCGGGTGCCCGGCCATGGACACCATCCGCGCGGACCTGGGGGCGGCGTTCGCCGAGGCCGGCCACCGCGACGTGCAGGTGCGCACCGTGCTGGCCCCGGCCTGGACCACCGACTGGATGAGCGAGGACGGACGCCGCAAGCTCGAGGAGTACGGCATCGCGCCGCCCGGCCCGCGGGAGCGCGCGGAGGGCGGGCCGGTGGCGCTGGCGCTGAGCGTGCGCTGCCCGCAGTGCGGCTCGCCGGACACTCACGAGCTGAGCCGGTTCGCCTCGACCGCGTGCAAGTCGCTGTGGGTGTGCCACGCCTGCAAGGAGCCGTTCGACCACTTCAAGGCCATCTGAGAGAGCTGCCGCGTGCCTGCCACCCACTCCGTCTTCCACCCGCTGACCGTGGCGGCGATCGAGCCGCTGACGGAGGACGCGGTCGCGATCACGTTCGACGTGCCCGAGCAGCTGCGCGGGGACTATGCCTTCACCCACGGCCAGCACCTCAACATCCGCACCACGCTGGCCGGCGACGACGTGCGCCGCAGCTACTCCATCTGCTCGCCGGTGTCCTCCGGCGTGCTGCGCATCGCGGTCAAGCGGCTGCCCGGCGGGGCGTTCTCCGAGCACGCGCTGGAGAGCCTCAGGGTGGGCGACCAGCTCGAGGTGATGACACCGAGCGGCCGGTTCTTCACCCCGCTGGACCCGGCGAACCGCAAGCACTACGTGGCGGTCGCGGCCGGCTCGGGCATCACCCCGATCCTCTCGATCGTGGCGACCACGCTGGAGACCGAGCCGCACTCGCAAGTGACGCTGCTCTACGCCAACCGCACCCACCGGACGGTGATGTTCCTCGAGGAGGTCGAGGACCTCAAGGACCGCTACCGGGACCGGTTCCAGCTCGTGCACGTGCTCTCGCGCGAGCCGCAGGACGTGGAGCTGTTCTCCGGGCGCCTCGACGTGGACCGGATGAGCCGGCTGCTGGAGTCGGTGGTCCCGCCGGACACCGTGGACGAGTGGTTCCTCTGCGGGCCCTACGCGATGGTCAGCGACCTGCGCAAGCTGCTGGTCAGCGAGGGCGTGGCCAAGCGCAACGTGCACGCCGAGGTGTTCCACGTGGACTCCGGCACCGCGGCGCCGCGCGCCCGGGTCGAGACCGCCGACCCCGCGGGCGCCGAGGTCACCATCACCCTGGACGGCCGCCGGGCCACCTTCCATCTGCGCGGGGACGGGCCCTCGGTGCTCGAGGCCGCGCTGCTGGTGCGCGCCGACGCGCCGTTCGCCTGCAAGGGCGGCGTGTGTGGGACCTGTCGCGCCAAGCTCGTCGAGGGCACCGTGGAGATGGACACCAACTGGGCGCTGGAGCCGGACGAGGTGGAGGCCGGCTACGTGCTCACCTGCCAGTCGCACCCGACCTCGGACCGTCTCATCCTCGACTACGACGCCTGACCGTGGGCGCGAGGTCGCGGACCAGGGAGTCGAGGGCCTGCTGTCCGGCCGCCCGGCCGGCGCGCATGAATCCCGCCCACTCCTGGTTGTCGATGAACTGGCGGTAGAACCCGGAGCCGCGGACCTTCTCGTAGGGGACCGGGTCGATCATCTGCACCGCGCAGGCCGCCCGCAGCCGGGCGAGGTTCTGCCGGGCCAGCTCCACCTGCTGGGCGGTGCGGACCTGCGAGGCGGCGTACAGGATCGACAGCGAGCGGTCCTGCCACCCGGTCTGGTCCTCGCCGGCGAACTCCGGTGGGTAGAAGCCGTTCACGCCGACCACGGCGTCCGGGTGCACCCGCTCCAGCAGCGGGCGGACCGGGAAGATGTCGACGATGCCGCCGTCGGACCACCACGAGCCGTTGCCCGGCACCGCCTGCACGAACAGTGGCAGCGCGACCGACATCCGCACCGCCCGCGCGACCGGCAGGTCCGGGTGCGTCTCCGGACCCAGGTAGGCCAGTCGGTTGTGCTCGACCTCCCACACCGGCGCGTAGACCGGGATCGGAAGCTCGGCGAGCCGCAGGTCGCCCAGCAGGTCGCGGTAGGCGCCCTCGACGGCCTCGCCGCGCAGCAGCCCGGAGAATCCCCGGGCCGCCCGCAACGGCAGCGTCGCCAGCCCGCGCACGTCGAGGTCGACGTAGTCGCGAGAGCGCAGGCCCAGCACGAACGAGGCGACCTCGTCGGCCGGCATGCCGGTGCCCAGCGGGAAGCAGAACAGTGCCGACCCCGAGCAGGCGGAGTACGCCGCCGGGGTCAGCCCGCGCTCCTCGAACGCGCGGGCCACGCCGACGACCGAGGCCATCGCGCCGCTGCCGCCGGTGCAGGCGATGGCGACCCGCCGGTCCGACAGCGCGCGCGAGGGCCGCACGACACGCCCGGGGAACGGGGACGCGACCGCGGCCCGGTCCTCACGCCCTTCCCAGGGCAGCGGGAGCAGCGCCCGCCGGGCGTCCCACAGGAAGCCGGCGTCCTCGAAGACGCCGGCCGCCAGGCTCCGGGCGACGGTGACCGCGTTGAAGTACTGCCGCATCCGGAAGATGTCGATGGCCGTCCCCAGCATCAGGCTGCCCCTCTCCCGACGAAGCGCTCCATCGACGCGGACACGCCGAACAGCTCCAGCACCCGGTCGCCCCAGCGGACCGGCAGCGCGGTGACCATGGGCAGCAGGTGCACCAGCGGTGGCAGCAGCACCCGCGGCTCGTCGCGTTCGACGGCGCGCACCACCCGGTCCACCACGTCTTCGGCCCGCAGGATCGGCAGCAGCCGCGGGAAGCGGGTCCGGGCGCCGGCGAACATGCCGGTGTCGACGTAGTACGGGCACACCACCGTGGTGCGGACCCCCGGCGCCACCTGGGCGAGCTCGGCGCGCAGCGAGTCGGCGAACCCCAGAGCGGCGTGCTTGCTCGCGGCGTAGTCGGTCATCCTCGGCACGCCGGCCAGCCCGCTGGCCGACGCGATCGTGACCACGTGGCCGTGGTCGCGGGCGATCATCGCCGGCAGGAACGCGCGCGTGGTCCAGAAGTGCGCGAGCGTGTTCACCGCGAAGGTGCGCTCGATCTCCTCGTCGGTCAGCTCCAGCAGCCGCCGGCCGCTGATCACCCCGGCGTTGTTGACCAGGATGTCGACGTCGCCGACGTGACCGCGGACCGCGTCGGCGGTACGACGTACGTCGTGGCGGTCGCCGACGTCGCAGACGTAGGGGTGGGCCAGCCCCCCGGCGGCCCGGATCTCCTGCGCAACCGCGCCCGCCGAGTCCCCGTCGAGGTCCCACAGCACCACAGCGGCGCCCCGGCCGGCGAGCTCGAGCGCGAGCAGCCGGCCCATGCCGTGCGCCGCGCCCGTCACGAGGGCCGTGCGCCCTGCCACGGCGGTCATCGGCTCTCCCCACGTCGCGGTGTCGATCACGATGCTGCACGCGTGCCGGCCGAGCGGGTAGGGCCGATCGTCACCCGACAGGACGCCGGCGACCGACCTGTCGGCCTGCGGGCGAGCCGCTGACCGGAAAGGGCGGGTGGCCGACGATAGGCTGAGCGCGTGCAGCAGTACCTCGACCTCGTCTCGCGCATCCTCGACCACGGTGTGGAGAAGAGCGACCGCACCGGCACCGGCACGCTGAGCGTGTTCGGCCACCAGATGCGGTTCGACCTCGCCGCGGGGTTCCCGCTGGTCACCACGAAGAAGGTCCACACGCGTTCGGTCTTCGCCGAGCTGCTGTGGTTCCTGCGCGGCGACACCAACGTGAAGTGGCTGCAGGACCGGGGCGTGACGATCTGGGACGAGTGGGCCGACGAGCGCGGCGACCTCGGACCCGTCTACGGCTACCAGTGGCGGTCGTGGCCCGCCCCGGACGGTCGGCACGTCGACCAGATCGCCCAGGTGGTGGAGGGGCTACGCCGCGACCCGGACTCGCGCCGGCACCTGGTCTCGGCGTGGAACGTCGCGGACATCCCGCAGATGGCGCTCGCGCCGTGCCACGCGCTGTTCCAGTTCTATGTCGCCCCGTCCGACTCGGGACCGGGCAGGCTGTCGTGCCAGCTCTACCAGCGCTCGGGCGACGTGTTCCTCGGCGTGCCGTTCAACATCGCCTCCTACGCGCTGCTCACCCACATGGTCGCGCAGGTGACCGGGCTGCAGGTGGGGGAGTTCGTGCACACGCTCGGCGACGCGCACCTCTACCTCAACCACCTCGACCAGGCCCGGCTGCAGCTCACCCGCGACCCGCGGCCGCTCCCGACGCTGTGGCTCGACCCCTCGGTGAGCGAGCTCGACGCGTTCGACCTCGAGCACATCCGGGTCGAGGGCTACGACCCGCACCCGGGGATCAAGGCGCCGATCGCCGTATGAGGGCCGGCAAGCGCGTCGTGCTCGTCGCGGCCGTCGCCGACAACGGCGTCATCGGCGCGGCCGGCGAGATCCCCTGGCACCTTCCCGAGGACCTGCGGCACTTCCGCGAGACCACCACCGGGCACGCCGTGGTGATGGGGCGTACGACGTACGACGGGATCGGGCGCCCGCTGCCGAACCGCACCAACGTCGTGGTGACCCGGCAACGCGACTGGTCGGCCGAGGGCGTGCTGGTCGCGCACTCCGTCGCCGAGGCGCTCGACCTGGCCGCGGGGTTCGACGGGGACGTGATGGTGATGGGCGGCGGGCAGGTCTACGCCGAGGCGATGCCGTGCGCGGACGCCCAGGTGCTGACCGAGGTGCACCGCTCGCCCGACGGCGACACGCTCTACCCGCCCTTCGACCGGGAGGAGTGGGCCGAGGTCAAGCGCGAGCCGCACGAGGGCTACGAGTTCGTCTGGCTCGAGCGGCTGCGCTGAGCGCGGCTGGCAGGTCGCCGAGCCCCGCGGGGAAGAGCCGGGTGCCGGGCGCGAGAAAGTGTCGGTGCTCGGGCCTAGGTTGACGTGCATGGACACCGCGACGATCGAGCAGCTCGACGGCAACGCCGCCGCCGACGCGCTGGTGTCCAACCGCGCCACGCTCGTCGAGGCGGAGGCCGCCGAGTTCGAGCTGGCGGCGCACTGGGGGATGCTGCACAACGAGGACACGTTGAACGACGGCGAGGGCAGTGGCCGCGTGCTTCCCGGCACCGAGCGCGCGGTGCCGGTCGGTGCCGACGGGAGCCCGCTGGTGGCCGAGTTCGCGGTCGGAGAGCTCGCCTGCCTGCTCGGCCGCGGCTGGATGTCGGCGCACACCCTGCTGGCCAACGCCCTCGACGTGCAGCACCGGCACCCGGCGTTGTGGCGGGGCATCCGCGAGCGGACCGTGCGCCCCTGGCAGGCCAGCGAGGTCGCACGACGCACCCGTCGGGCCGGACTCAGCCTCGACCAGGCGGCCTGGGTCGACAACCAGGTCGCGCCCTACGTGAACAGCCTGCCGTGGGCCACCTTCCTCGCCCTGGTGGAGGCCAAGGTCATCGAGGCCGACCCGGAGGCCGCGGAGGCGCGCCGGCAGGCAGAGGCGATGACCCAGTTCGTCGGCACCGGTCAGTGCAACGAGTTCGGGTTGAAGACACTCGTCGCCCGCGCCAACGCCGGCGACGTGATCGTGCTGGTCGCGATGTGTGACCGGATCGCCCAGCTCCTCGCCGTTGACGGCGACGGCTCCCCGGTCGGGGTTCGGCGCGCCAAGGCCCTCGGCATCCTGGCGCGGCCCGCGGACGCCCTCGCGCTGCTGGAGAGGCACGCCGCGGTCGATCAGCCCGAGCAGCCCGCCGGTCCCGCTGAGCCGGCCCGTCCCGTGGGGGCGGAGGACGACCCGCCGAGCACGGACGAGGGCCCGGTCCGGGAGTCCGACGTGCACCCCTCCCAGAACGACGCCGACGACCCACCGTCGGGCGACCCGTCCGCATTCGTCCGACCGCACCGGCTCGACCCCCGCAAGCTGCGTCCCAAGGGCGTGCTCTACGTGCACGTCTCCCACGAGGCCTTCCTGTCCGGGCGCGGCGTCGCCCGGGTGGAGAACGGTATCGGTCCGGTGACCGTGCAGCAGGCCGCGGAGTTCCTCGGGCATCGCGACGTCGATGTGAAACCTGTCATCGACCTCGCCGACCAGCACGCGGTCGACTGCTACGAGACGCCCGGCTGGATGCGTGAGGTGGTGCACCTGCTCCGGCCGCGCTGCACCTTCCCCTACTCGGCGAGCACCTCGCGCAGCAACGACCTCGACCACCCGCTTCCCTACGTCCCGCTGAGCAGGGGTGGCCCGCCGGGCCAGACCGATCCCTACCGGCTTGCCCCGCTGAGCCGACGGCCGCACCGGCTGAAGACGCACGGCCGCGGCTGGCGGCATCTGAACCCACTACCTGGGGTGTACCTCTGGCGCACCCGCCACGGCTACTGGTTCCGTGTCGACCCCGGGGGCACGCACGCGCTCGGCCGGCATCCCGACCTGCGCGCGCACGGCGTAGGCGGCACAGAGGCTCGCAAAGCCTCGGCTCCGTGCGTCGAGGTCTACCGAAGCGATGTCGTCGTCGAGTACGCGTCCGCTTCCTGAGGCTGCGCGGCTTCCTGAGGCTGCGCGGCCCCGCCGACCGCGACCTCCCGGGCGACGACTCGCGGGCGGCTGACCGGCGGGAGCAGACCCGGGCGGCACCGCGATAGCCTGTGCGCATGACTGCCGGCACGCTCCCGTCCGCGCCCTTCGGGCGGGTCCTCACCGCGATGGTCACCGCGTTCCACGACGACGGCTCGGTGGACCTGGACGGGACCGCTCGCGTCGCGGCGTACCTCGCCGACCACGGCCACGACGGGCTCGTGGTGTCCGGCACGACGGGCGAGGCGCCCACGACCAGCACCGAGGAGGACGGCGCGCTCCTGCGGGCCGTGCTCGAGGCGGTCGGCGACCGGGTCACGGTGGTGGCCGGCGTCGGCACCAACAACACCGCTCACTCGGTGGAGCTGGCCCGGCAGGCCGAGCAGCTCGGCGCGCACGGCGTGCTGCTGGTGACGCCGTACTACAACAAGCCCACGCAGGAAGGCGTGGCCGCGCACTTCGCCGCGGTCGCCGACGCCAGCGGGCTGCCGGTGATGCTCTACGACATCCCGGGCCGGGCCGGGATCACGATCGCCGAGGACACCTACCGCCGGGTCGCCGAGCACGAGTGCGTCGTGGCGGTCAAGGACGCCGTGGGTGACCTGTTCCGCGGGGTGCGGATCATGGCCGACACCGGGCTGGCGTACTACTCCGGCGACGACCTGCTCAACCTCGGCTGGCTGACCCACGGCGCGGCGGGGGTGGTGTCGGTCGTCGGCCACGTGGCCGGCAACGACTACGCCGCCATGGTGGCCGCCGTGGACAAGGGGGACCTGACCGAGGCGCTGGCGATCTACCGTCGGCTGCTCCCGGTCGTCGACACCGTGATGCACCGGGCGCCGGGGGCGATGATGGCCAAGGCCGCGATGCAGCTGCTCGGTGTGCTGCCCAACCGCAACATGCGCCTGCCGCTGGTGCCGGCCGGGGACGACCTCGTCGCCGCCCTGCGCACCGCGCTCGCAGACGCCGGACTACTGGAGGAGACTCCCATGACGAAAGGCACTGCATGAGCCACCCGCACCCCGAGCTCTCCGCCCCGGGGCCGCTGGCCCCGCACGGTCTGCGGGTGATCCCGCTGGGCGGGCTCGGTGAGATCGGGCGCAACATGACGGTCTTCGAGTACGACGGGCGGCTGCTCGTCGTGGACTGCGGCGTGCTGTTCCCCGAGGACAGCCACCCCGGCGTCGACCTGATCCTGCCCGACTTCGAGCCCATCCGGGACCGCCTGGACAACGTCGAGGCGCTGGTGCTCACCCACGGGCACGAGGACCACATCGGCGCGGTGCCCTACCTGCTGCGCGAGCGCGGCGACATCCCGCTGGTCGGGTCGAAGCTGACGCTGGCGCTGCTCACCTCCAAGCTGCGCGAGCACCGGCTCAAGGAGACCGTGCACCACGAGGTGAAGGAGGGCGACCGGATCAGCTTCGGGCCGTTCGAGCTCGAGTTCGTCGCGGTCAACCACTCCATCCCCGACGCGCTCGCGGTCGCGATCCGCACCGGCGCCGGCCTGGTCCTGCACACCGGCGACTTCAAGATGGACCAGCTGCCGCTCGACCGTCGGATCACCGACCTGCGCGCCTTCAGCCGGCTCGGCGAGGACGGCGTCGACCTGTTGCTGGTCGACTCCACCAACGCGGAGATGCCCGGCTTCACCACCTCCGAGCGCAAGATCACCCCGGTCCTCGACCAGGTCTTCCACCAGGCCAAGGACCAGCGGATCATCGTGGCCTGCTTCGCCTCGCACGTGCACCGCGTGCAGCAGGTGATGGACGCCGCGGTGGCGCACGGTCGCAAGGTCGCCTACGTCGGCCGGTCGATGGTGCGCAACATGGGCGTCGCCCGGGACCTCGGCTACCTCGACGTACCCCCCAACACGCTGGTGGACGCCAAGGAGCTGGCCGAACTACGCGCCGGAGCGCACGGTGCTGATCTCCACCGGCTCCCAGGGAGAGCCGCTCTCGGCGCTCTCGCGGATCGCCCAGCGCAACCACAACTTCGTGCACATCGAGCAGGGCGACACCGTGGTGCTCGCCTCGTCCCTGATCCCGGGCAACGAGAACGCCGTCTACCGGGTGATCAACGGCCTGGCCCGCTGGGGCGCGAACGTCGTGCACAAGGGCAACGCGCTGGTCCACGTCTCCGGGCACGCGTCGGCCGGCGAGCTGCTCTACTGCTACAACATCGTGCGCCCGCGCAACGTGCTGCCGGTGCACGGCGAGATGCGGCACATGCTCGCCAACGCCGACCTGGCCAAGGCCACCGGCATCCCCGCGGACCGGGTGGTCATCGCCGAGGACGGCGTGGTCGTGGACCTCGTCGACGGGGTGGCCCGGGTCGCGGGCAAGGTCGACTGCGGCTACGTGTTCGTCGACGGCTCGTCGGTGGGCGACATCACCGAGTCCTCGCTGAAGGACCGCCGGATCCTCGGCGAGGAGGGCTTCATCTCCGTGGTGGTCGTGGTCGACTCCGTCAGCGGCAAGGTCTCGGCCGGCCCGGAGATCCACGCGCGCGGCTTCGCCGAGGACGACACCGTGTTCGAGGCGATCAAGCAGCCGATCGTCGACGCCCTCGACGCGGCGCTGCGCGAAGGCGTGGACGACACCTACCAGCTGCAGCAGTCGATCCGCCGGGTCGTCGGCCGCTGGGTGTCCAACACCCACCGCCGCCGCCCGATGATCATCCCGGTGGTCGTCGAGGCCTGAGCCTCCGTGGCGCGGGGCCGGCCTAGCGGGGCCGGCCCTTCGCGCCGTACATCGACGCGTCGGCGGCGCCGAGCAGGTCACCGACCTGCAGGTCCGGGCCGGTGGTGGCCACGCCGACGCTGGCGCGCACCCGGACCGAGCCGCCGGGCACCGCCAGCGCGAGCGCCTCGATCGCCGCGGTGACCCGCTCGGCGAGCAGCGCGCCGGCCGAGGCGTCGGTGTCGCGGGCCAGCACCACGAACTCGTCGCCGCCGAGTCGCGCCACCACGTCGCCGGCGCGGGCGACGCCGCGGACCGCTCCGGCGACCGCGCGCAGCGCCTCGTCCCCGGCCGCATGCCCGTAGGTGTCGTTGACCGCCTTGAACTCGTCGAGGTCGACCAGCAGCAGGCTCGTCGACAGGCCGGCGTCCACATCGTCGGCGCGCTCGCGGGCGGAGGCGGCGCGAAGCGCGTCGTCGAGCGCGCGCCGGTTGCCCACACCGGTCAGCGGGTCCTCCGCGGCCGCCCGCCGCGCGACGTCGCGGTCGTGGTGCAGCCGCTCCACCTCCAGCGCCGCCTTGGCGCCCTGAAGCGTGCTGAGCCGCTGCTTCCACAGGGCGCGCGAGAGCAGCCGGCCGTAGTCGCGGCCGGCGCTCGCGCCGGGGGTGCCGGCCTCGGCCTCCATCTCGACCAGCAGCCAGTGCACGCTGGCGCCGACCTGCCAGTCGGTGGCCGCCCCGCTGAGCCGGGCGGCCTCCCGGGCGATGCCGAGCGCCTCCTCGCGCCGCTCGAGTCGCCACAGCGCGCGGGCGAGTGCGCCGCCCAGGGTGGCCCGGGTGCCCGTGTGCGCGAGGTGGTCGGGGCTCTCGTACGCCGCCCGCAGCTCGGGCACCGCGGCCCCCGCCTCGTCGCGCGGGCGGGAGCAGAGCTCGGCGGCCCGGCAGGCCGGCAGCATCGCGACCGGGCCGAGCCCCTCGACCTCGGCGGCCGCCTCCTTGGCGTACTGGTGGCCCTCGGCCCGGTGCCGGTCGACGTCGTCATCGCTGTCGTCGTAGGGACGGGCGCGCTCGAGCTCGTCGGCCCAGTGCAGGTGCAGCTCGGCGAGGTTCATCAGGTCGATCGTGCGCGACTCCCGCAACGGCAGCGGGCAGGCGACCAGGTCACGCGCGGCCTCGAAGTGCGGCAGCGCGAGCTCGTACAGCCGCAGCTCGAGGTAGCAGTACCCCAGGCCGGTGTGCCCCCAGTTGACCAGTCCGTCGTCGGAGCAGTCGGCGAGCGCCACCTCCGAACGGGCCAGGTCGACCAGCGCCGGCTCGACCGCGCCACGCCGGATGTCGGCCATCGCCCGGATCGACAGCGCGTTGGAGACCCAGCCCGGTTCCTCGGCCTCGCGGCTGGCCTCCAGGCACTGGTTCGCCGCGGCGACCTGCCCGTCGAGGTCGCCGCGGATGTGCTCGGTGACCGCGAGGGCGTACCACAGCGCCGCGCGGTCGGCGGCGGCCGCCTCGTCGGCTGCGGCGAGGGTCCGGTGCCCGAGGCTCAGCGCCGCGTCCACGTCCTCGGCCTGGGCGAGGCCCATGACCTCCGCGGCGGTACGGTCGAGGCTCACGCTCCGATCTTCCGGCACGCGTCAGGCGTGCGGGGCGATTTCGGGCGAAAGGCCGGAATTCGGCTCCAGTCGCAGCACGTCGTCCATCCGGTTCAGACCGGCGCGGCCGTGGGTGATCCACACGAGGGTGCGGTCGCGCAGTCCCAGCAGCGCGTCCGCGACGGCGGCGGCGGTGCCGGTGTCGAGGTGGGCGGTGGGTTCGTCGAGCACGAGCACCGGCCGGTCGGCGAGCAGTGCCCGGGCCAGGGCCAGTCGGGCGCGCTCCCCGCCGGAGACCGCCGCGTGTCCGTCGCCGAGCACGGTGTCCAGCCCGTCGGGCAGCCCGTCCAGCCAGCCGCCCAGGTGCGCGCGGCGCAGCGCCCGCTCGACCTCGGCCGTGGTGGCCCTCGGCTGGGCGAGCCGCACGTTCTCCAGCAGCGTGGAGGAGAAGACGTGCGGGTCGTCGTCGACGAGCCCGACCTGGCCGCGTACGTCGGACAGGGCAGCGGCGCGCAGGTCGGTGCCGTCCATGCGCACCGCCCCGCGGGAGGGGTCGAGGAACCGCAGCAGCAGCGCGGCGAGCGTGGACTTGCCGCAACCGGACGGGCCCACCACGCCGAGCCGTGCGCCCGCGGGCAGGTCGAGGCTCACGCCGCGGAGCACGTTCGCGCCCTCCCAGCCGGCGTCCACGCCGTCCAGGCTGACCAGCCCGCCGTGCAGCGGGGTCGGCACCCCCGGGTCGGCAACCGCCGGAGTGAGCGCCTCCAGGGCGGCGAGCCGGTCGGCGGCGGCACGCGTGCGCACCGACAGCGCGCCGGCGTCGGCGAGCGGCACGAGGACGTCGGCCAGGGCCAGCGGCAGGAGCGCCAGCAGTGCCAGCATCGGGCCCGAGACGGCGCCGCTGGACCAGGGGCCGGAGGTGACCGCGGTGACCGCCACCACGCCGAGCCCCGCGGCCAGCAGGGCCGCGGCCCGGCCGGCGGCC
The DNA here is from genome assembly GCA_963816325.1 of uncultured Actinomycetota bacterium. Taxonomy (GTDB): domain Bacteria; phylum Actinomycetota; class Actinomycetes; order Propionibacteriales; family Nocardioidaceae; genus Nocardioides_B. The sequence goes on from CAWFKC010000004.1 coordinate 509,997, forward strand.
GCGCCGCGGGCCGAGCGACGCGCGGCGCTCGCCAGGTCGGCCGAGGTCTCCTCGACCTCCTCGACGGCCCGGCTCGCCGCCTGCCACATCACGAGGTCCGGCGCGGCCTGCAGCAACCCGGTCACCCGGTCCGACAGCCGCGCCCGGGCAGCCACGAAGCGTCGCTCCGCGGCTCGCGCGCCGGCGCGCCCTGCGAGGTAGGCCGGCACACCGCCGGCCAGCGCCACGACGGCGACCACCAACCCCGCGGTCGGGGCCACCCAGCCGGCCAGGACGACCGACATCGCGCCGACCGTGACCGCGGTCCACACGGGGCCTCGCACGCGCAGCAGGCGATCCACCACGGAGTCCACGTCGTCGACCACGCTGGCCAGCACGTCGCCGCGGCGCGGCCCGAGTCGCCCGAGCCGTCCCGGGACCAGCGGCACGAGCGCGTCGTACACCCGGGCCCGGCGCTCTGCCAGCAGCCGCAGCGCAGCATCGTGGGAGACCAGCCGTTCCGCGTAGCGCAGGGCCGGGCGGGCGAGCCCGAACGTGCGCACGCCGACGATCGCGACCATCAGCAGCAGCACCGGGGGGTGCGCGGACGCGCGGACGATCAGCCATCCGGCGGTCGCGGTCAGCGCGATCCCCGACGCGGCTGCGAGCGCGCCCAGCGCGGTCCCCAGCGCCAGCCGAAGCCCCGTGCGCGGCGGTCGCCCAGCAGCCGGTTCCGCAGGTGAGGCGTCCCGGTACCCCCCAGCCGGCCGCGTGGTCTCGAGACGCTCGCTGCGCGCGCTCCTCGACCATCCGGCGTCGGCCGGCTCGCTCGTCGCGGGCCGGGGTGCGGGCACCTCGACGACGTGGTCGGCCAGCTCGGCCAGCGCCGGCCGGTGGGCGACGACCACGACCGCACGCGAGGCGGCGAGCTCGAGCAGGGTGTCGGCGATCACCGACTCGGTCTCGGCGTCGAGGTGGGCGGTGGGCTCGTCGAGCAGCACCCAGGGCCGGTCGGCGACCACGACGCGCGCGAGAGAGAGCCGGGCCTTCTCGCCGGCCGAGAAGCCTGCGCCGTCCTCGCCGAGGACCGCGTCGAGCCCGTCGGGGAGGGTGGCGACGTGGTGCGCGAGCCGGACCCGCTCCAGGGCCCGCCAGACGTCGGCGTCGGTGGCGTCGGGGCGGCCGAGGCGGACGTTGTCGCGGACCGAGGCCGCCAGCAGCAACGGCCGCTGGGGGAGCCACGCCACGTGCTCCTGCCAGCTCGCCAGGTCCGCGCCGTAGGCGTGACCCAGCCGGATCTCGCCGGAGGCGACCGGGAGCTGTCCCGTGAGCGCGGCCAGCAGCGTGGACTTGCCGGCGCCGGAGGGCCCCACCACGGCGGTCAGCCCGACCGGCTCGAGCCGCGCGGAGAAGCCGGCCAGCGCCGGCTCCGTGCGGTCGGGGTAGCGGACCGTCACGTCCACCACGTCGATGCCCGGGCCCGGCCGGCTGGACAGCGTGACCGGCTCCGCTGCCGCGGCCTCGTCCAGCAGCGCGTCAACGGCCGCGAACGTCGCCGTGCCCTCGGCGGCGGCGTGGAACTCCGCGCCGACCCGGCGCAGCGGCCAGTACGCCTCCGGGGCGAGCAGCAGCACCACCAGCGCCGTACCCAGGTCCAGGGAGCCGGCCGCCAGCCGCAGGCCCACGACCACCGCCACCAGTGCCACCGAGATGGTCGCCACCAGCTCCAGCACCGCGGAGGAGGCGAACGCCAGCCGCAGCGTCTCCTGGGTGGCGCGGCGGTAGCGGTCCGTGACGGCCCGGATCCGGCCGCCCTGCGCCGTCGCCCGGTTGTAGGCGACCAGCGTGGGCAGGCCGCGCACCACGTCCACGAAGTGGCCCGACAGCGCGGAGAGCACCCGCCACTGCCGGTCGGCGCGGTCGCGGGTGGCCAGCCCGACGAGGATCGCGAAGACCGGGACCAGCGGCAGCGTGCCCACCACCACGACCGCCGCGGTGAGGTCCTGGGTGGCGATCGCCGCCACGGTGGCGGCGGGCAGGACCGCCGCCACCAGCAGTGCCGGGAGGTAGCGGGTCAGGTACGGCTCGACCGCGGCCACCCCCCGCGTCGTCAGCAGGGTGAGCTCCCCGGTGCGGCGGCGCGAGAGCGCGGCCGGTCCCAGGGCCAGGGCTGCGTCGACCACCCGGCGCCGCAGCCCGGTGCCGACGCGGCCGGCGGCGTGCGCGGCGGCGGCGTCGGTCAGCCAGGAGGCCAGCGCGCGTCCCGCGGCCACCCCGCCGAGGGCCAGGGCCCAGGGGGCGGCCGGCCGGTGCTGCAGCACGGCGGTGAGCAGGCCGGCGACCGCGAACGCCTGCGCGATCACCAGCAGCCCACCGGCGACGCTCCCGGCCACCACCGCGGCCAGCGCAGCTCGGGCCGGCCGCAGGTGCGGCAGCATCCGGGGGTCGACGGGCTTCATGCCGGCCTCACGCAGCGGGGGTGGGCGCGGCCGGGATGTGCCGGGTGCTGATCCGCTTGCGGAACACCCAGTAGGTCCAGCCCTGGTAGAGCAGCACCAGCGGGGTGAACAGCACCGCCACCCAGGTCATGATCGTCAGGGTGTACGACGTCGCCGAGGCGTTCGTGGTGGTCAGCGACCACGCCGCCCGCAGCGTCGAGGGCATCACGTCGGGGAACAGCGCGGCGAACAGGCCGGCCACCGCGAACGCGATCGCGGTGAAGGTGCCGACGAACGCCCAGCCCTCGCGGGCCCGGGAGGCGGCAAGCACGCCGGCGACCAGCGCGAGCGCCGCGGCCACGAACAGGGCCGCGGAGAGCGCCGACCCGGTGCGCAGCTGGGCGAGGAGCAGGAACACCACGGCCACCGCCGCCGTGGCCAGGCCGAGCCCCACCGCGAGCCGGCGCGCACGGTGCCGGATCTCGCCGTCGGTCTTGAGTGCGAGGAACATCGCGCCGTGCGTGAGGAAGAGCAGCAGCGTGGTCAGGCCGCCGAGCAGACCGAACGGGTTCAGCAGCGTCAGCGTGCTCCCGACGTACTCCTTGTGGGAGTCGATCGGCACGCCGCTGACGATGTTGGCGAACGCGACGCCCCACAGCACCGCCGGCAGCAGCGACCCGACCACGATCGCCTTGTCCCAGCGGGAGCGCCACTCCGGCTCGTCGCGCTTGGCGCGGTACTCGAAGGCCAGGCCGCGCACGATGAGGGCGACGAGGATCAGCAGCAGCGGCAGGTAGAAGCCGCTGAACAACGTGGCGTACCACTCGGGGAAGGCGGCGAACGTGGCGCCGCCGGCGACCAGCACCCAGACCTCGTTGCCGTCCCAGACCGGGCCGATGGTGTTGATGACGACGCGCCGCTCGGCCTCGTCGCGGGCCAGCACCGGCAGCAGCATGCCGACGCCGAAGTCGAAGCCCTCGAGGCAGAAGTAGCCGATCCACAGGACGGCGATCAGCGCGAACCAGACGGTGGTGAGCTCCATGGTCTCTCTCTCCGGTCGGTGAGCAGGGGTGAGCGGTCCGGGCGGCGCTCAGTAGGCGAAGGTGAGGGGTTCGTCGGACGGCTGCCCGAGCGTGGGGGAGGGCGGCTCGACGAACGGCTCCGCGCCGGCCCGGACGTACTTCAGCATCAGGCCGATCTCGATGACGGCGAGCACGGCGTACACGAGGGTCAAGGTGATCACCGAGGTGAGCGCCTCGCCGACGCTGATGCCGGGCGAGACCGCGCTGGCGGTGGTCATCAGGCCGAACACCGCCCACGGCTGGCGGCCCATCTCGGTGAAGATCCAGCCGAACGAGTTGGCCACCACCGGCAGCAGCGGCAGCGCGGCCGCGAGCCAGACCCAGCTGCGGCCGCGCGGCAACCGGTTCTTGCGCGTGGCCCAGAGGACCAGGGCGGCGCCGGCGGCGGCGGCCACGCCGAGCCCGATCATCAGCCGGAACGTCCAGTAGGTGATCGGGATGACCGGGGTGTAGTCGCCGGGGGAGTAGTACTTCTCGCCGGGGTCTTGGCCATAGCTGGCCTGATACCTCTCCCGCAGCTGGTTGATCCCCTCGACCTTGCCGTCGAAGGAGCCGGTGGCCAGGAACGAGAGCAGGTGCGGGAGCTTGATCGCGAACTTCTCCTGGGAGCCGTCCAGCGAGCCGATGGTGAGCAGCGAGAACGAGGCCGGCTGCTCGGTGTTGTAGAGCGCCTCGGCGGCGGCCATCTTCATCGGCTGTACGTCGGTCATCACCTTGCCCTGGTAGTCGCCGGTGACCGCGACGCCGAGACCGGCGACCAGTGCCACCGCCGCGCCGACGCGCACCGCCTTGCGGTACATCGGCCGGTCGGCGTCCGGGGTGCTCTTGCGCATCATCAGCCAGAACGCGACACCGACGATGAACGCGCCGCCGGTCATGTAGCAGGCGGTGAGGGTGTGGGGGAAGGTGGCCAGCTGGACCTTGTTGAACATCACGGCCAGGAAGTCGGTCAGCTCCGCGCGCCCGGTCGCGGGGTTGAACCGGTAGCCGACCGGGTGCTGCATCCACGAGTTCGCGGCGAGGATGAAGAACGCCGAGAGCAGCGTGCCGAGGTGGACCATCCAGATGCAGGCCGCGTGCAGCGGCCGCGGCAGCTTGTCCCAGCCGAAGATCCACAGGCCCAGGAACGTGGACTCGAGGAAGAACGCGAGCAGCCCCTCGATCGCCAGGGGGGCGCCGAAGATGTCGCCGACGAAGCGCGAGTAGTCGCTCCAGTTCATGCCGAACTGGAACTCCTGCACGATGCCGGTGACCACGCCGATGGCGAAGTTGATCAGGAACAGCTTGCCGAAGAACTTCGTCAGTCGCAGCCAGTGCTCGTTGTGGGTGCGCACCCACGCAGTCTCGAAACCGGCGATGATCGCGGACATGCCGATGGTGATCGGCACGAAGAGGAAGTGGTAGACGGTGATGATGCCGAACTGCCACCGCGCGATGTCGAGGACGTCCATGGGTGCTCCTTCGGGCTCGATGCCCCGTAACGTGCCGAAAGCCGTGCAGAATCGCCGGCTTGCTCCCGGTCTGACTACTACACAGCGTAGTAGATACTACGACGAGTAGTAGAAATGGGTAAGGGCCCTTAGACTCGGGCCTCATGGCACGAACGTCCCGACTTGGCGACCTCGAGCGCACCGTGATGGACCACCTGTGGGCGGCGGAGGAAGCAGACCCCGGGCCGGCGTTCACCGTCCGCGAGGTGCACGACGCGCTGGTGGCGCGGCGGGAGATCGCCTACACCACGGTGATGACCGTGCTGGACCGGCTGGCGAAGAAGGGGCTCGTGGCGCAGGAGCGCGACGGGCGGGCCTACCGCTATCGGGCGGCGGCCTCGCGCGGCTCGATGACGGCCGACCTGATGCGCGAGGCCCTCGAGGAGTTCGGCTCCGTCGACCGCCGCACCGCGCTGGTCGCCTTCGTCGGGGAGTCGAGCGCGGAGGACCGGGCGGCGCTGCGGGAGGCGCTGGCCCGGCTCGAGCGGGACTGAGCCGGTGCCCACCACGCTGGTGCTCTCCGTGCTGGCCGTCCTCCTGGCCGGCCCGGTGCCGTCCCTGCTCGCGCACGCCGACCGGCTGCGTCGTGTGCCCCGCTCGGCAATGGTGCTCTGGCAGGCGGTCGCGCTCGCGGCGGTGCTCGCGGCGCTCGGCGCCGGCCTGTCGCTGGTGACCGGCTCCGCCCTGCGGGCCGGTCCGGACGGCGGGCGATACGTCGTCGCGCTGGCGGCGCTCGTCCTGACCGCGACGGTGCTGGGCCGGCTGCTGCTCAGCGGGCACCGCGTCGGCACGCGCGTCCGCAACCTGCGCCGCCGCCACCTCGAGCTGCTGGACCTGCTCGCCACCGAGGACGCCGGGGTGCGGGTGCTCGAGCACGACGCGCCGATGGCCTACTGCGTGCCCGGGGTGCACGTGCACCGCGCCGCCGCACCGCGGTCACGGGTCGTGGTCTCGGTGGCCACCAAGCGGCTGCTCGCGCCCGACGAGCTCGAGGCGGTGCTGGCGCACGAGCGCGCCCACCTGCGGGCCCGCCACGACCTGGTGCTCGAGGCGTTCACCGTGCTGCACCAGGCCTACCCGGCCCCGGTGCGCAGCGCCGTGGCGCTCGGTGAGGTGCGGTTCCTGGTCGAGGTGCTCGCCGACCGCGCCGCGCGGCGGCGGTCCGGCGCCCGGCCGCTCGCCCGGGCGCTGGTCACGTTGGTGGACAGCCGTGCGCCCGAGGCGGCGCTGGCCGCGGGGGGCCCCGCACTCGCGGAGCGGGTCACGCTGCTCGGGGACGATGGCCGGCACCCGGTCCTGGCGGCGGCCACCCTGGCTGCCGCCGCCGCGGTCCTGGTGCTCCCGACCGCGTTCGTGGCCCTCCCGTGGCTGACCACCCTCGTTCCCTGACCGTCGAGAGGGTGGTGGTCAGTCCTCGGGGGCGTGGTGCGAGGACTCGACGGGCTCCTCGGCCCGGTCCTCCGGCTCCTCGAGCGGGCGCAGGTCACGCACGCCGATCACGCTCATCCGGCCCAGGGCGAAGCCCGAGGCGAGCACGATCAGCGCGCCGAGGCCGTAGAAGAAGCCGAGCTGCTCGGCCACGACCCAGGCCTGGTTGCTGCCGACCGGGGCGCCGCCGCCGGGTACGCCGGAGGGGCTCCACAGCATGCTCAGCGGGCGGCCGACGACGAACCATAGCCCGGCCGCCGCGGCCAGCCAGCCGCCCAGCATGCCGACCAGCCGGTTGCCGCTGCCGAGCAGCATCAGCCCGCCGACGACCGTCGCGACCGCCGGGAGGACCTCCAGCCAGAACCGGCCGCCGGTCCAGACCCACGGGCTGTCCGGGGTGAACGCGAAGCCGAAGTAGGGACCGACGAACGGGACCAGCCCGCCCCACAGCCCGAGCAGCACCAGGATCGTGCCGGTCGCGGCGCCCTTGCTGCGGGCCACGTGGGTGCGCTCCCAGGTGCCGACGCGCGGTCTTCCGTGGTGGGTGAGCGTTGCCATGAGGACTGCTCCTCTCGGTCGGATGTGGTCTACACCTCACCCAGCTGGTACCCGACCGGGCTCAGCCCACGCCTTCAGACCACTCCCATCGCCAGCATCGCGTCGGCGACCTGGATGAACCCGGCGATGTTCGCGCCCGCCGCGTAGTCGCCGGGTACGTCGTACTCGTCGGCCACGGCGAGGCAGCGCTCGTGGATGTGGGCCATGATCTCGGCCAGCCGCTGCTCGGTGTAGTCGAAGGTCCACGAGTCGCGCGAGGCGTTCTGCTGCATCTCCAGCGCGCTGGTGGCCACGCCACCGGCGTTGACCGCCTTCCCGGGGGCGAAGAGCACCCCGGCGTCGCGCAGCACGTCGACGGCCTCCGGGGTGGTCGGCATGTTGGCGCCCTCGGCCACCACCCGTACGCCGTTCTTCACCAGGGTCGTGGCCGCCTCCTCGGGCAGCTCGTTCTGGGTGGCGCAGGGCAGCGCGATCTCGCACGGCACGTCCCAGACGGTGCCGCGCCCGTCCGCGAGGTCGACGTAGTCGCAGCCGCGCGCGTCGGCGTAGGCGCTGACCCGCTCGCGGCGTACCTCCTTGACCTCGCGCAGCAGGTCGAGGTCGATGCCCTTCTCGTCGACCACGTAGCCGCCGGAGTCCGACACCGCCACCACCGTGCCGCCGAGCTGCTGCACCTTCTGTACGGCGTAGATCGCGACGTTGCCCGAGCCGGAGACCACCACGCGCTTGCCGTCGACGGACTCGCCCTGGGCGGCGAGCATCTCCTTGACGAAGAAGACCGTGCCGTAGCCGGTCGCCTCCCTCCGCGCCTGCGACCCGCCCCAGGTCAGTCCCTTGCCGGTGAGGACGCCGGACTCGTAGCGGTTGGTGATCCGCTTGTACTGCCCGAACAGGTAGCCGATCTCGCGGCCGCCCACGCCGATGTCGCCGGCCGGGACGTCGGTGTACTCGCCGAGGTGGCGGTAGAGCTCGGTCATGAACGACTGGCAGAACCGCATCACCTCGCCCTCGGAGCGGCCCTTGGGGTCGAAGTCGGAGCCGCCCTTGCCGCCGCCGATCGGCAGCCCGGTCAGGGAGTTCTTGAAGATCTGCTCGAAGCCGAGGAACTTCACGATGCCGAGGTAGACGCTCGGGTGGAAGCGCAGCCCGCCCTTGTAGGGGCCGAGCGCGGAGTTGAACTCGACCCGGAAGCCGCGGTTGATCCGCACGGTGCCGGTGTCGTCGACCCAGGGCACCCGGAAGATGATCTGCCGCTCCGGCTCGCACAGCCGCTCGATCACCGAGGACTCGACGTACTCGGGGCGCTTGGCGACCACCGGGTTGAGGCTCTCGAGCACCTCGTGGACCGCCTGGTGGAACTCCGACTCGCCCTGGTTGCGGCGCAGGACCTCCTCGTAGACGGGGCGCAGGGCGGTGTGCAGCTGGTCCATGGTTCTCCGGTTCTCTCGGCGGGTGCGCGGGTGGACAGGTGTCAGGGTAACGGCGTGTGAAACCTGTGACGGGTGTGACGATCGCGTAGATTCCTCAGCATGGCGACCCGTACGTCTTCCCCACCGGCGTCGTCGAGGAGCAGGAGCAGCTCAGGCACCTCGAGGACCCGGTCGTCCGGCAGCCAGACCCGAAGGAAGCCCGCGTCGAAGGGCCGCTCGACCACCCGGTCGAAGCGTCCGGCGCCCCGGGCGGTCCGCAACGGGCCTGGCCCTATTGCTGTGCTCTTCGGCGCCCTCGGGCGCAGTGTCGCCGCGGTGTGGCTCGGTGTGGCGCACCTGCTCGGCGCCGGTGTCCGCAAGGTCGGCCACACCGCCCGCGAGCTCGACCCCGAGCACCGCCGCGACGGGGCCGGCCTGTTCCTGATCGGCCTCGCGGTGGTCGTGGCCGCCGCCGTGTGGTGGCAGCTGCCCGGGGGAGTGGGCGACTTCACCCGGGTGGTGGTGAACGGCTCCGTCGGCCTGCTCGGCTGGTTCGTGCCGCTGCTGCTGTGCTTCGTCGCCTGGCGCAACCTGCGCAACCCAGAGAGCAACGGTCCCGCCGGCCGGCAGGTGATCGGCTGGGCGGCGCTGCTGTTCGGCGTCCTCGGCCTGGTCCACATCGCCAACGGCATGCCGCAGCCGCACCGCGGCGAGACCGAGGCGCTGCAGCACGCGGGCGGCGCGATCGGCTTCGTGGTCTCCTCGCTGCTGCTCGACCTGCTGCGCAGCACCGTGGTCGTCGTACCCCTGCTGGTGCTGCTGTCGTTCTTCGGCGTGCTGGTGATCACCGGCACCCCGCTCTACCAGGTGCCCGCCCGGCTCGCCGAGGCCCGCGACCGGATGCTCGGCCGGACCCGGCCCGCGGAGGACGAGGTCTCCGCGACCGAGGACACCGCTCCCCTCAAGCGCAGCCGGCCGCGCCGCCGCGTCGGCGCGATGGCCGAGGACGTCGACGAGGACCGCGGCGACAAGCCCTACGACACCCCGGTGCTCGAGAACCGTGCGCTCAAGCGCCGCAAGGCCGCGCCGGGTGAGCCCGAGCAGCCGGCCGAGACCGCCGCGGAGGAGAAGGTCGAGGCCCCGCCGCACACGCCGCTGCCGGCCCGCGTCGAGCAGCTGACCCTCGCCGGCGACGTCACCTACACGCTGCCGGGTGGCGACCTGCTCAAGCCCGGCTCGGTGCACAAGGCGCGCTCGAAGGCGTCGGACTCCGTCGTGGAGCGGCTCACCGAGGTGCTCGACCAGTTCGACATCGACGCCCAGGTGACCGGCTACACCCGTGGGCCGACGGTGACCCGCTACGAGGTCGAGCTCGGGCCGGCCGTGAAGGTCGAGAAGGTCACCGCGCTCGGCAAGAACATCGCCTACGCGGTGGCGTCCGCCGACGTGCGCATCCTCTCGCCGATCCCCGGCAAGTCCGCGATCGGTATCGAGATCCCCAACACCGACAAGGAGATCGTCTCCCTCGGAGACGTGCTGCGCTCGCCCTCCGCCCGCAACGACCACCACCCGATGGTGGTCGGCCTCGGCAAGGACGTCGAGGGCGGGTTCGTGGTGGCGAACATGGCCAAGATGCCGCACCTGCTGGTCGCCGGTGCGACCGGCTCCGGAAAGTCGTCGTTCGTCAACTCGATGATCACCTCGATCCTGATGCGCTCCACCCCCGACGAGGTGCGCATGATCCTGGTCGACCCGAAGCGGGTGGAGCTCAACGTCTACGAGGGCGTGCCGCACCTGATCACGCCCATCATCACCAGCCCCAAGAAGGCCGCCGAGGCCCTCCAGTGGGTGGTGCGCGAGATGGACATGCGGTACGACGACCTCGCGGCGTTCGGCTTCCGCCACGTCGACGACTTCAACAAGGCCGTCCGCGCCGGCAAGGTGCAGGTCCCGCCGGGCAGCGAGCGCGTGCTCGCGCCGTACCCCTACCTCATTGTGGTCGTCGACGAGCTCGCCGACCTGATGATGGTCGCCCCGCGCGACGTCGAGGACGCGGTGGTTCGCATCACCCAGCTCGCCCGGGCCGCCGGCATCCACCTGGTGCTGGCCACCCAGCGGCCGTCGGTCGACGTGGTCACCGGTCTGATCAAGGCCAATGTGCCCTCGCGGCTGGCGTTCGCGACCTCGTCGCTGTCCGACAGCCGGGTCATCCTCGACCAGCCGGGTGCCGAGAAGCTGGTCGGCCAGGGCGACGGGCTGTTCCTGCCCATGGGAGCCGGCAAGTCCGTGCGCGTGCAGGGCTCCTGGGTCACCGAGGCCGAGATCCACCAGGTGGTCGCGCACTGCAAGGAGCAGCTGACGCCGACCTACCGCGAGGACGTGACGGTCCCGGCCCAGTCCAAGCGCGAGCTCGACGACGACATCGGCGACGACCTCGACCTGGTCGTCCAGGCGGTCGAGCTGGTGGTCTCCACCCAGTTCGGATCCACCTCGATGCTGCAGCGCAAGCTCCGCGTCGGCTTCGCGAAGGCGGGCCGGCTGATGGACATCCTCGAGAGCCGCGGCGTGGTCGGACCCAGCGAGGGGTCCAAGGCCCGCGACGTGCTCATCAAGCCCGACGACCTCGATGACGTGATTGCCACCCTGCAGGGGGAACAGTGAGCGCAGCCATTCCGCAGCCCTACGACCACGTCGAGCCGGGCGCGGCCACCGACGGCGGCGACGAGGCGGTTGTCGTCGGCCGACCCGTGGTGGTGCGCCGCAACGCCGGCCTCGCCGCACTGGTCGGCGCCGCCGCCTCCGCGATCGCCATCGCCTACCTGTGGCGGGCCAGCCAGAGCGGCGCCCCGCTGGACTGGGCGCTGTGCGCGGTGATGGCGCTGATCGGCGGCTTCTACCTCTCCGCGCTCGTCGACGCGCGCACCCCGCTGGTGGTCGCCGACGACCTCGGCGTGCGGATCCGGCTCGGCCAGCAGTGGCGAGGGCTGCCGTGGGAGGCGGTGCACCAGATCGTGGTGCAGCCGCGCCGCGGCCCGCTCCGCGACGGCCGGCTGATGTTCTCCCCTCACAGCCTCGGACGCGCGCTGGACGGCCTCGACACCCGTGGCCGGCGGCAGGCGGCCCTGAACCAGAAGATGTACGGCGCCGCGCTGGCCGTCCCGCTCGGACTCACCACCCGGGTCTCTCGGGGCGGCGACGACGCACCCGAGCTGCCGCTCGCCGAGGCGGTCGGCACCCTGGCCCGCGGGCGCGCGGACGTGGTGGTGCTGGTGCCGGAGCCCGCCCCCGAGGCGGAGGCTGTCGAGCCCGTCGAGGACGCGGACCTCTCCACGGGCCCAACGTCCGGGCCTGAGCCGGAGACCATCGAGGCCGCTGAGGCCGCCGAGACCGTCGAGGCCGTCGAGGCCGTCGAGGCCGTCGAGGCCGTCGAGGCCGGCGACCTCCCGACAGGCTCGACGACCGCGCCCGAGACCGCAGGCGCGGACGAGCCCCGCTCCCTGCGCACCCCGCGCCGGTTCGTCGGCAACGTCGGCACGATCGTCTCGCGGGTGGCCAAGCACCGTCCGCAGCGGCCGGAGCCCGGGCCGGCAGGCCCCGAGACGGCCGCCCCGGTCGAGGAGGCCGTGGCCCTGTCCCCGGCGGTCGCGCTGCGCGACGCGCGCCGCGGCCGCCGGGCCGAGGTCACCATCGAGGCGCCGGCGGAGGCGGTGCAGCCGGTCCAGGAGGGCCGCGAGCTGCGCCGTCCCGGTCGCGTGGACCTGGTGTTCGAGGCCGTCGAGGACAGCCGGGTGCGGCCGATCTCGCAGCCGGGCCAGCCGGTCGAGCCGCTGGTGATCGGCGACTTCGTCCCGGAGCCGGCCTACGACCCGGTGATCGGGCCGGAGCTCGCCGCCGCCCGGACCCGGCTGGGGCTCAGCGTCGACGAGCTCGCCGACCGGACCCGCATCCGGCCGCACGTCATCGAGGCCATCGAGGTCGACGACTTCGGGCCGTGCGGGGGCGACTTCTACGCCCGCGGGCATCTGCGGACGCTCGCCCGGGTGCTCGGCAAGGACGTCGCGCCGCTGCTCGAGCAGTTCGACGCGCGCTACGCCACCGCGCCGGTGAACGCCCGCCGCGTGTTCGAGGCCGAGCTGGCCACCGGGATGACCGGAAGCATGCGGCGCACGGTCGGTGGACCCAACTGGGGGCTGCTGGTCGGCACGGTGCTGGTGCTCGTCCTGGTGTGGGGCCTGGTGCGGCTGTTCGCCACCCAGCCTCCGGAGGTGCTGCAGCCCGCCCCGGTGCTCAGCGGTTCCGCGGGCGTGGCGCGCGCCTACCCCGACACGGTTGCGACCGGGAAGCCGGTGCGGGTCAGCCTGGCGGTCTCCGGGGCGCGCACCCACCTCGTCGTACGCGACGCCGGCAGGCGCGTGGTGTTCGCCGGCGTGGTGCGTCCCGGCCACACCAGGACCGTCAAGGCCGCCCCGCCGGTGCGCGTCCACAAGGATCGTGCCGGCGCGGTGCGCGTCGGCGTGGACGGCCGGCACCGGGGTACGGTCGGCCGACCGGGGCACGCCGAGACCCGCACGCTGCGCCGCTGAGCCCGGCGGGTTCGCCCCACCGGCGCCGACCCGTCATACTCGGTGCGGATCATGACTACTTCTCCTGACACCGCCCCCCGCTCCCTGACCACGGTCGCGATGGTGACCCTCGGCTGCGCGCGCAACGAGGTCGACTCCGAGGAGCTGGCCGGCCGCCTGGAGGCGGGCGGCTTCCGGCTCGTCGAGGACCCCGCCGACGCCGAGACCGTCGTGGTGAACACCTGCGGCTTCGTCGAGGCGGCCAAGAAGGACTCCGTCGACACCCTGCTCGAGGCCTCGGACCTCAAGGCCGAGGGCCGCGCCCGCGCCGTGGTCGCGGTCGGCTGCCTCGCCGAGCGCTACGGCAAGGACCTCGCCGAGTCGCTGCCCGAGGCCGATGCCGTGCTCGGGTTCGACGACTACCCCGACATCGCGGCCAAGCTTCGGTCCCTGCTGGCCGGTGAGGCGCACCACCCGCACACGCCGCAGGACCGGCGCCGGCTGCTGCCGATCACCCCGGCCGAGCGGGGTGCGGCCGCCGGCGCGGTCGTCGTCCCCGGCCACACGATCGCCGCGCCGGACCTGCCGGAGGCCGCCGCACCGGTCTCGGGCCCGCGTGCGGTGCGCCGCCGCCTCGACGGGGGACCGATGGCGCCGCTGAAGCTGGCCAGCGGCTGCGACCGCCGCTGCGCGTTCTGCGCGATCCCGTCCTTCCGAGGTTCGTTCGTCTCCCGCCGGCCGTCCGACGTGCTCGGCGAGGCGCGGTGGCTGGCCGACCAGGGCGTCAAGGAGCTGTTCCTGGTCAGCGAGAACTCCACGTCCTACGGCAAGGACCTCGGCGACCTGCGGCTGCTGGAGACGCTGCTGCCCGAGCTGGCCGCCGTCGACGGCGTCGAGCGGGTGCGGGTGTCCTACCTGCAGCCGGCTGAGACCCGGCCCGGGCTGGTGTCGGCGATCGCGGGCACGCCCGGCGTCGCGCCGTACTTCGACCTGTCCTTCCAGCACGCGAGCGCCGCGGTGCTGCGCCGGATGCGCCGCTTCGGCGACCCCGACAGCTTCCTGGCCCTGCTGGAGCAGATCCGCGCGCAGGCGCCCGAGGCGGGGGTGCGCTCGAACGTGATCGTCGGGTTCCCCGGTGAGACCGAGCAGGACCTGCAGACGCTCTGCGACTTCCTCGAGGCGGCGCGGATGGACGTCACCGGGGTGTTCGGCTACTCCGACGAGGACGGCACCGAGGCGGCCGGCTACGACGGCAAGCTCGACGAGGACGAGATCCGCGCGCGCACCGACCACGTCACCCGGCTGGTCGAGGAGCTCAACGCCCAGCGAGCCGAGGAGCGCGTCGGCAGCCGCGTGGAGGTGCTGCTGGAGTCCGTCGACGGCGGTACGGCGGAGGGGCGCGCGGCGCACCAGGGACCCGAGGTGGACGGTTCCACGACGGTGACCGGGCTGCCGCGCGGGGCCCGCACGGGTGACCTGGTGACCGCCCTGGTCACCGGTGCGGACGGCGTGGACCTGCTGGCCGAGGCGACCGGCGGATGAGCGACGCGCCCGCGCCGAGCAGCTGGAACGTCCCCAACGCGCTGACCACGCTGCGGATCCTCATGGTGCCGTTCTTCGCCTGGGCGCTGCTGGTCGACGGCGGGGGGTCGATCCTGTGGCGCTGCGTGGCCTACCTGCTGTTCGCGGCGGCCATGGTTACCGACAAGATCGACGGAGACCTGGCCCGCAAGCACAACCTCGTCACGAACTTCGGCAAGATCGCCGACCCGATCGCGGACAAGGCGCTGACCGGCATGGCCTTCGTCGGCCTCTCGCTGATCGGCGAGCTGTGGTGGTGGGTCACCATCGTCGTGCTCGTGCGCGAGTGGGGTATCACGCTGCTGCGGTTCTGGGTGATCCGGCACGGCGTGATCGCGGCGAGTCGGGGCGGCAAGCTCAAGACCCTTTTGCAGACCTTCGCGCTGGGCCTGCTGATCCTTCCGCTGCGGCTGCTCAGCGGCGGCTGGGAGGTCGTCGGCCTGGTGCTGTGGTGGCTCGCGGTGGTGCTGATGGCCGCGGCCGTCGCGGTCACCGTGGCCACTGGCGTGGACTACGTGGTCAAGGCGCTCGCCGTGCGGCGCGCGGGCCAGGAGCGCTCAGCCCGAGGCTGACGGCGACCGGGTGGGTGCCGGCTCGCCGCCGCCCTCCGCGTCGGCGAGCGCGGTGGCCGCCGCCACCAGCGCCAGGTGCGAGAACGCCTGCGGGAAGTTGCCGACGAACCGCTTCCCGACCGGGTCGTACTCCTCCGCGAGCAGCCCCACGTCGTTGGGCACCTCCAGCAACCGGCGCATCAGGGCGTGCGCGTCGTCGAGCCGCCCCGCGTGCGCGTAGGCCTGGGCCAGCCAGAACGAGCAGGCCAGGAACGGGTGCTCGTGGCCGGAGAGCCCGTCCACGCGGGACTGGGTGCGGTAGCGCAGCAGGAAGCCGTCCTGCATCAGGTCCTCCTCGACGGCCCTGATGGTGCCGAGCATCCGCGGGTCGTCGCCGTCGAGGAAACCCACGTCGGAGAGCAGCAGCAGCGAGGCGTCGACCTCCGTGGTGTCGTAGTGCTGGGTGAACGTGTTGCGCTCGGCGTCGAAACCCTTGGCCAGCACCTCCTCGCGGACCCGTTCCCGCAGTTCGCGCCAGTGGTCCACCGGCCCCGGCAGCCCGTGCTGCTCCACCGCGGCGACCGCGCGGTCCAGCGCCACCCACACCATCACCCGCGAGTGCGTGAAGTGCCGCAGCGGCCCGCGGATCTCCCACAGCCCGTTGTCCGGCTCGTCCCAGTGCGCGGCCAGCGCGTCGACCAGCGTCCGCTGCAGTGACCAGCTGTCCTCGGTCTCCTCCAGGCCCGACTGCCGGGCCAGCTGCAGGGCGATCATCACCTCGCCGAGCACGTCGGTCTGGCGCTGCTTGACCGCGCCGTTGCCGATGCGCACCGGTCGGGACCCGGCGTAGCCGGCCAGGTGGTCGAGCGTGCGTTCGGGCAGCTCGCGGCCGCCGTCGACGGCGTACATGATCTGCAGGTCGGCGGGGTCGCCGGCCACCGCGCGCAGCAGCCAGTCGCGCCACAGCTGGGCCTCGTGGTTGAAGCCCGCCTCCAGCAGCGACTCGAGGGTGAGCGAGGCGTCGCGCAGCCAGCAGAACCGGTAGTCCCAGTTGCGCTCCCCGCCGAAGTCCTCCGGCAGCGAGCTCGTCGCGGCGGCCACGATCCCGCCGGTGCCGCCGTGGGTGAGCAGCCGCAGGGTGACCAGCGAGCGCAGCACCGCCTCGCGGTAGGGGCCGCGGTAGGAGCACCGCTGCGCCCACCGCTCGGAGACCTCCAGCGTCTCCCGGATCCGGTCCTCGTAGGGCAGCGGCTGCGGGAGCTCGTGGTGCGAGGCCACCCAGGTGGTGGAGAAGACCAGCTCCTCGCCGGCGGAGACATCGAACTCGTCGTAGTGGCGCCCGTCGGCCGCCCGCGGCAGCCGCGGGCCGCGCAGCACCAGCCGGTCGGGGCCGGCGATCGCGGTGATCACCTCCTCGCCGTGGTCGTCGACGCGGCGTACCCAGGGCCGCACCCGGCCGTAGCCGAAGCGCACCACCCACTCGTGCTGCATGCGCACCGTGCCCTCGACGCCGACCACCTTGCGCACCAGGTCCGCGCGCTGGTCGCCCATGGGCATCAGGTCCAGCACGGTGACCGTGCCGGTGTCGGTGGTGTACGTCGTCTCCAGCACCGCGCTGTTCCCGACGTACCGGCGGCGGCAACGCGCCTGCGCGGCGGGGCCCAGCAGCCAGCGACCGTTCTTCGGGTCGCCGAGGAGCGCGGCGAAGCAGGCGGGGGAGTCGAACCGGGGCAGGCACAGCCAGTCCACGGACCCGTGGGTGCCGACGAGCGCGGCGGTTCCGGTGTCTCCGAGCACGGCGTAGTTCTCGATGGGCAGCTGCATGAGCGCCACGGTAGCCGCCTAGCATCGGCGGGGTGGATGCCCAGGAGCTGACCGCGCAGCTGCACGCGGAGCTGTCCGAGCGCGAGGCGATGATCGCGACCGCCGAGTCGCTGACCGGTGGCGGCCTCGGCGACCTGCTGTCGGCGGCTCCCGGGGCCAGCGAGGGTTACCTCGGTGGGGTGGTGACCTACGCGACCGAGGCCAAGCAGCAGCTGCTCGGCGTGAGTGACGACATCGTCGAGAAGGAGGGCGTGGTCTCCGCGGCCTGCGCCGAGCAGATGGCCCGCGGGGTGCGCGAACTCTTCCACGCCGACTTCGCCGTCAGCACCACCGGGGTGGCCGGCCCGACCGAGCAGGAGGGCAAGCCGGTGGGGCTGGTGTACGTCGGGGTGGCCGGTCCGGACCGCGTCTGGTCCCGGGAGCTGCGCCTCGACGGGGACCGCGTGGAGATCCGCGACCAGACCTGTCTGGAGGCGGTCCGGGCGGCGCTCGAGGAGATCGTCAAGCCGCCCGGAAAGTGACTTACACTGGTGTAATTTAACCCGACACTCCGCGCAACATCCTTGACTTTGCTGCCATTCCGTCACTCAAGTCACAGAAATTAGGCTACATTCCAGGGCGTGTCGTTCCTTCTGCGCGCCTTCGCGGCCTTTCTCGTCCTTGTCCTGACCGGCGGTCTCGGCGTCGTGGCGGCGCAGGCACCTGCCTCCGCGACGACGACGGTGCTCTGCCGCGGCTACACCGGCTGCGACTCGCGGGGCATGTCGGAGGCCGGCTACGCGGCCGCCAACCGGACGATGTACTGGCGGATGTACGCCGGGCACAACTGCACCAACTACGTCGCCTACCGGATGATCAAGACCGGGATGGCCAACGTGCGGCCGTGGAGCGGGGACGGCAACGCCAGCAACTGGGGCCACGCGCTGGCCTCGCTCACCAACTCGGTGCCCACGGTCGGGTCGGTCGCGTGGTGGGGCGCCTACTCCGGCGGGCACGGCTCCGCCGGCCACGTCGCCTACGTCGAGCAGGTCGTCTCCCCGGACGAGATCATCGTCTCCCAGGACAGCTGGGGCGGTGACTTCTCCTGGTCGCGGATCACCCGCTACAGCGGCAGCTGGCCGAGCGGCTTCGTGCACCTCAACGACCAGCGCATCGCGAACATGGCGGTGCCGACCGTTGTCGGCACCGCCAAGGTCGGCGGCGTGCTCACCGCCCTCGGCGGCACCTGGGCGCCCTCCGACGTCAGCCTGCGCTACGTGTGGAAGGCCGACGGCGTGGTCATCCCCGGCATCACCGGCGCGACGCTGCCGCTGACGCTGGCCCAGCAGGACAAGCAGATCAACGTGCGCGTGGTCGCGACCAAGACCGGCTACCACGCCGTCGGCCGCGGCTCCGCGCGCACCGCCGCGGTCCTTCCCGGCGAGATCACCAGCACCGCCGCCCCCGTGGTCACCGGCACCCCGCAGGTCGGCCAGACGCTCCAGGCCACCGCGGGAACCTGGAACCCCGAGCCGGCGTCGGTGGCCTACCAGTGGACCGCCGACGGGACGCCGATCCTCGGCGCGACCGCGCCCACCTTCGCCCCCGGCGCCGACCAGGTCGACAAGCAGCTGGCCGTCACCGTGACCGCGTCGAAGGAGGGGTACGCCGACGTGCCCGCCGGATCGCTGCCGACCCTCGCGGTCACTCCCGGCACCTTCACGGTCACCTCGCCGGCGGCGGTGGGCTTCCCCGGCCCGGGCAAGCGGGTCCAGCCCGGCCAGACCCTCTCGGCCGACCCCGGTGCGTTCGCCCCGGCCGACGGCGTGGTCGCGGTGCAGTGGCTGCGCGGCGGCGTCCCGATCGAGGGTGCCACGGATACGACGTACACCGCGACCGCCGACGACCTCGGGCAGCGACTGTCCGCGGACGTCACCCTCACCAAGCCCGGCTACACCACGGTGGAGCGCCGCACCGGCGCTTCGTGGGTGGTGAAGACGCCGGCGACGCTGACCACCAAGCTGCGCAGCCCGCGCAAGGGCCGGATGCGGATGTTCGTGCGCGTGGACACCCCGGACGTGCGGCCGGTCACCGGGACGGTGATCGTGCGGTCGCACGGCAGGGTGCTCGCCGAACTGACCCTGCACGGCTCGGGCTGGGCGTCGAAGGTGCTCACCGGCCTGCCGCACGGTCACTACCGGGTGGGCTTCCACTACCAGGGCACCGCGACCGTCCTGCGCCACGGCGACGTGCGCCACGTGCTGGTCAGGTGACCGGGGCAACGCGTCCGGGCAGGTTTCAGGGGTTCGCTCGCGGGAAGTTTTGAGACACCGGTAGCGTTGGCCTCCCCGGAAGGGTCCGCAACCGGCGGGTCTCGCGAAAGGAGCAGGTGCGTGGTGCTTTTCCGTCGACTGCTCGGCGAGGTCCTGCGGGCGCAGCGGATCCGTCAGGGCCGGACCCTGCGCCAGGTCTCCGCGGACGCCCGCGTGAGCCTCGGCTACATCTCCGAGATCGAGCGCGGTCAGAAGGAGGCCTCCTCCGAGCTGCTCGCCTCGCTGTGCGCGGCCCTCGACGTCCCGCTGTCGGCGATCCTGTCCGAGGTCAGCGACGCGGTCGCCATGGAGGAGGCCGCGCTCGCCGTCGCGCTCGAGGACGTCAGCATCGAGACCTCCTCGCTGCCCCCGGTCGCCAAGTCCGGGCCGCGTCCGGGCGACGTGGTCGCCTCCGCGGCCTGAGCATCGCCACCGCCGGTCCGGCCTGAGGCGTTCCCGTGGGCGCGCAGCAGGAGCTCATCGACCGGGTCGTCGACGACCTCGCGCCCGACCCGCGGGTGCGCGGCCTGTGGCTGACCGGCAGCTTCGGTGCCGGGACCGCGGACGAGTACAGCGACGTCGACATGTTCGTGCTCGTCGCCGACGCGCACGTCGGCGGCTACGCGGCCGAGTGGCTGGACCGCGTCGCGGCGCGCTACGAGCCGCTGCTCGCTCGCCGGCTCGGTGGTGCGCCGGTGTTCAACCACGTGCTGCCCGGCTGGCTGCGCTGGGACGTGGTCGTGGGCGGGCCGGCCGGCCTCAACGACCTCGACCCCGACCTGGTCATGGAGCTGCTCAACCGCGACGGGGTCCGTCCGGCTCCCTCGTTCCGCGCCGGGGTCGAGACCGGCACGGTCCGCGAGCTGACCGAGGAGTTTCTGCGAGTGCTCGGCCTGCTGCCCGTCGTGGTCGGCCGCGGCGAGCTGGTCACCGCCGCCACCGGTGCGGGCCTGCTGCGGCAGCTGCTGACCACCCTGCTGCGCTACCGGGCCGAGGGTCCCCGGCTGTCCGGGGCCCTGCACCTGAGCCGGGTGCTGCCCGCCGACGAGCTCGCGGCGCTCGCCGCGCTGCCGCCGGTGTACGCCGAGCGGGGTGCGGTGGTCCGCGCCCACCTGTCGTGCGCGGCGATGTTCCTGCCGGTGGCCCGCGAGCTGCTCGGCGGCGAGCACCCGGCCGCGCTGGAGCAGGCGTGCTGGGACTACCTGCGCGCCGAGCTCGGCGTCGAGCCGCCCGCCGGCGCCTGAGGCTGGCACGCCGGGCACCAGTACGTCGCGCGCTCCGGGTCGCCCTCGCCCTGCATCCGGACCTCGATCCGCGTGCCGCAGCGCCGGCACGGCTGCCGGTCCCGGCGGTAGACCCAGGTCTGCCTGCCCTTGCGCAGGTCACCGGTCGTGGCCTGCTCGACGCGCTCCTTGTTCGCGTCGAGCACCGCGTGCGCCCGTCGTACCAGCCGGGGCAGGTCGGGCACCTCCCCGACCGGCAGCGAGGGGTGCACCCCGGCCAGGAAGCACAGCTCGGACTTGTAGAGGTTGCCGATCCCCGCCAGGTTGCGCTGGTCGAGGAGCGCCTCGGCCACCGGCCGGCCCGGGGCGGCGCGCAGCCGGCGCAGGGCCTCGTCCTCGTCCCAGTCCGGGCCGAGCAGGTCCGGGCCGAGATGGCCCACCACGGAGTCCTCCTCCGCCCGCGGGACCACCTCGCACACCCCGAGGGCGAAGCCGACCGCGGTCCAGGTCCCGGTGCGCAGCACCACCCTGGCCTCGTGGGCCGGGCGGCGCCAGTGGGTGCCGGGCCGGTACAGGTGCCAGGCGCCCTCCATCTTGAGGTGCGTGTGCAGGGTCAGCGCCGCTTCGCCCTCGCCGATCCGGGTCAGCAGGTGCTTGCCGCGTGACAGCGTCTCCACGACCGGCTGCCCCGCGAGGTCGCGCGTCGCGTGAGCCGTCACCCGGAAGTCGGTCTCGACCAAGGTGCTGCCGGACAGCGCCCGGTCGAGATGCTGGGCGGTCCGCCATACGGTGTCTCCCTCAGGCACGCAGCCGCAGCCCCCTCGGCGTCGCGACGAAGCCGGCGTCCTCCAGTGCCCGGCGCAGCGCGCCGGTTCGCTCGCCGGTGGCCAGGATCGAGTCGCCGTCGGCGCGTTCGACGGTCAGCCGGCCGAGCGCACCCTGGCGTACGGCGGTCGACAGCGCGGCCAGCGCCGCGGCCAGCAGGTCGCGGTCCTCGGCGAACGTGAGCAGCGTGCGGCCGCCGCGCTCGACGTAGACCGCGAGCTCCCCGTCGACGAGCACGACCAGCGCACCGGCCTTCCGGCCCGGCCGGTGCCCCGTCCCCTCCGAGGCGTCGGGGGTCCGCTCGGGCCACGGCAGCGCGGCACCGTAGGGGTTGGCCGGGTCGGTCGCGGCGAGCGCCACCGCGAGGCGTTCCTTCTTCGCCGCCCCGGTGTCCCAGGGGGCCGCCGGGGCCGCGGCGAGCTCCTGGGAGTAGGACCGCAGCCGGTCGACGGCCCCGGGCGCGCCGAACTGCGCGGCACCGAGGGAGGCGACGAAGTAGCCGCGACGGCAGCGGCCGGACTCCTCGAAGGCCGAGAGGACCTTGTAGACGCCGGCGAACCCGCCGGGCACCCGCTCGCTCATCACCGCGCCGCGGGTGACCACGCCGTGCCGCTCGAGCAGGCCCTCGGCGGCGGCGTGCGCCCGCCGGGTCGGGTCGGGCTCGAGCCCGGGCAGCAGCGACCAGCGGCCCACGGTCGTGGGCGGCCCGGTGCGGCTGGGCAGGTCGCGGGGGCGCGCCAGGCTCCGGCGCGTGACGCTGCGCGCCCGCGGCGGGGTACGACGCGCCCGGTGCGCCCTACGACCGCCGGAGACGAGCGCGCGCACCGGGGCCAGGGTGTCGTTGGTGAGCCGGCCGGCCCAGACCAGGTCCCACAGCGCGGCCTCGAGCGCCTTGTCGTCCAGCGACCCGACACCGTCGGAGAGCCGGCGGAAGAAGTAGGCGCCGCCGCCGGCCAGGGCGTCGAGCACCCCCTCGTGCAGCGGCGTGGTGTCCACCTCGCCGTGGTCGGGCAACGTCAGGTGCGCGGTGTCGGCCAGGTGCAGCGAGACCCACCCGTCGGTGCCGGGCAGGGTGCCGTGGCCGGACCAGAGCACCTCACCGGCGGCGGTGAGCTCGTCGAGCAGGGCGGGGGAGTAGTCCACCACCCGGCTGCCGAGCACGAGCGGCTCGAGCGCGGAGGCCGGCACCGCGCACCCGGCGAGCTGGTCGACCACCGCGAGCACCCCGTCCACCCCGCGCAGGCCCCGCCGCCGGCCGGCGGCGACGTTCTGCCAGGCCGGCAGGAACCGGCCGAGCG
This sequence comes from uncultured Actinomycetota bacterium, assembly GCA_963816325.1. Lineage (GTDB taxonomy): Bacteria > Actinomycetota > Actinomycetes > Propionibacteriales > Nocardioidaceae > Nocardioides_B. The sequence continues at coordinate 532,536 of CAWFKC010000004.1, forward strand.
TGGCCGGCTCCACCGGCTCGACCTCCTTGCGCAGCGCGGCCAGCGAGCGGCGCCGCAGCCGGCGCAGCACCTCGGCGTCGCACCACTCCGAGCCGGCTCCGGACGGCCGGAACTCGCCCTCGAGCACCCGCCCCTGCGCGGCCAGCCGGGACAGCGTCTGGTGCGCGACGGCGACCCCCAGCCCGAGCCGGCCGGCCACGTCGACCGGGGTGAACGGTCCGTGCGTGCGGGCGTAGCGGGCCACCAGGTCCGCGAGCGGGTCCTCCACCGGGTCGGTGAACGCCTCGGGCGTGCCCGGCGGAACCGGCACCCCGAGCCCGTCGCGCAGCCGCGCCACGTCCTCGACCGCCGCCCACCGCCCGACGCCGGCCACCCGCACCTCCACGGCGCGGCGCGCCTGCGCCAGCAGCTCCAGCCAGGACGCGACGTCGGCGCCGGGCACCGAGCGCGCGGCGACCTCCTCCGTCGAGAGCGGGCCGAGCAGCCGCAGCAGGTCGGCGACCCCCTCCGCGTCGCGTGCCCTCCGGTCCTCGGCCAGCCGCTGCAGCTCGCGCTCGAGCTCGGCGAGCACGTCGGGGTCGAGAAGCTCGCGCAGGTCCGCGCGGCCGAGGAGCTCGGCGAGCAAGCCCTGGTCCAGCGACAGCGCGGCAGCCCGGCGCTCGGCGACCGGGGAGTCGCCTTCGTACATGAACGCCGCGACGTAGCCGAACAGCAGCGACCGGGCGAACGGCGAGGGCTGCGTGGTCGCGACCTCGCTCACCTTGATCCGTCGGGCGCCGAGGTCGCGCATCAGGGCGACCAGCGCCGGGACGTCGTACACGTCCTGCAGGCACTCGCGGACCGCCTCGAGCACGATCGGGAAGGAGGGGTACTTCACGGCGACCTCGAGCAGCTGCGCGGACCGCTGCCGTTGCTGCCACAGGGGGGAGCGACGGCGGGGGTCGCGGCGCGGCAGCAGCAGCGCGCGGGCCGCGCACTCGCGGAACCGGGAGGCGAACAGCGCCGAGCCGCCCACCTCGGTAGTGACGATGTCCTCGATCTCGTCGGGCTCGAACACCACCACCTCGGCGCCGGGCGGGTCCTGGTCGGTCTCCGGGACCCGCAGCACGATGCCGTCGTCGCCGGGCAAGGCCTGGGCGTCGATGCCGTAGCGCTCGCGCAGCCGGGTGCCGATCGCCAGCGCCCACGGGGCGTGCACCTGTGCGCCGTAGGGCGAGTGCACCACCAGCCGCCAGTCGCCGAGCTCGTCGCGGAACCGCTCCACGAGGATGGTCCGGTCGCTGGGCAGCGTGGTGGTGGCCTCGCGCTGCTCGGCGAGGAAGGTGACCAGGTTGGCGGCCGCGAACTCGTCGAGACCGGCGGCGCGGCACCGGGCCCGCGCCTCCTCCTCGCCGAGGGCGGTCAGCTCGCGGGTGAACGCGCCGATCGCCTTGCCGAGCTCGGCGGGCCGGCCGAGCTGGTCGCCCTTCCAGAACGGCAGCCGGCCGGGCTGGCCGGGGGCGGGGGAGACCAGCACCCGGTCGTGGGTGATGTCCTCGATGCGCCAGGAGGTGGCCCCGAGCGCGAACACGTCGCCGACCCGCGACTCGTAGACCATCTCCTCGTCGAGCTCGCCGACCCGGCTCGCCTTCTCGCCCACCAGGAACACCCCGAACAGGCCGCGGTCGGGGATCGTCCCGCCGCTGGTGACCGCAAGCCGCTGCGCTCCCGGTCGGGCGGTCAGCGTGCCGGCCACCCGGTCCCACACCAGCCGGGGCCGCAGCTCGGCGAACTCGTCGGAGGGGTAGCGCCCGGCGAGCAGGTCCAGGGTCGCGTCGTACGCCGAGCGGGGCAGCGTCGTGAACGACGCCGCACGGCGTACCAGCGCGAACAGCTCGTCGACGTCCCAGGTGTCGACGGCCGTCGCGGCGACCACCTGCTGGGCGAGCACGTCGAGGGGGTTGGCCGGCACCTGCAGCGCCTCGATCGCGCCCTCGCGCATCCGCTCCACCGCCACCGCGGTGTGCACCAGGTCGGCGCGGTGCTTGGGAAGCAGCACCCCGCGCGAGACCTCGCCGACCTGGTGACCGGCGCGGCCCACCCGCTGCAGCGCGCTGGCCACCGACGGCGGCGACTCGATCTGCACGACCAGGTCGACCGCGCCCATGTCGATGCCGAGCTCCAGGCTCGAGGTCGCGACCACGCACGGCAGCCGGCCGCGCTTGAGGTCGTCCTCGATCAGCGCCCGCTGCTCCTTCGATACCGACCCGTGGTGGGCGCGCGCGACCACCGGGGCGGCGCCGTATGTCTGGCCGCTGCCCGCGATCAGCTCCGCCGGCGAAGCGCCGTCGCGCGCGAGCGACGCCTCGGCCCGTTCCGCGGCGATCTCGTTGAACCGCGCGGTCAGCCGCTCCGCGAGCCGCCGGGAGTTCGCGAACACGATCGTGGACCGGTGTTGCTCGATGAGGTCGACGACGCGTTCCTCCACGTGCGGCCAGATCGAGCCGCGGCGCGGGCTGCCGGCCGCGGAGCCCTCCGCGAGGCCGTCGTCGCCGTCGAGCTGGGCGAGCGCGAGCTCGGTCATGTCCTCGACCGGCACCACGACCTGCAGGTCCCACTCCTTGGCCGAGCCGGGCGCGACCACCTCCACCGGCCGGGTGCCGCCGAGGAACCGGGCCACCTCCTCGAGCGGTCGCACGGTCGCCGACAGCCCGATCCGCTGGGCCGGCTGCTCCAGCAGCGCGTCGAGCCGCTCCAGGGAGAGCGCCAGGTGCGCGCCGCGCTTGGTCCCCGCGACGGCGTGCACCTCGTCGACGATCACGGTCTCCACGCCGCGCAGCGCCTCGCGGGCCTGCGAGGTGAGCATGAGGAACAGCGACTCGGGGGTGGTGATCAAGATGTCCGGCGGGGTGGTGGCCAGCCGGCGCCGGTCGGCGGCCGGGGTGTCGCCGGAGCGGACGCCGACGGTGATGTCGGGGACCTCGGTGCCGAGCCGGGCGGCGGTGTGCCGGATGCCGGCCAGCGGTGCGCGCAGGTTGCGCTCGACGTCGACCGCGAGCGCCTTCAACGGCGAGACGTAGACCACCCGGCAGCGCCGCTTCTTCTCCGGCGGCGGCGCGGTGGCGATCCGGTCCAGCGACCACAGGAACGCCGAGAGCGTCTTGCCGGAGCCCGTAGGCGCCACCACCAGCGCGTTGCGCCCGGCCGCCACCGCATCCCAGGCGCCCACCTGCGCCGGCGTGGGCGCGGCGAACGCCGCCTCGAACCAGCCGCGCGTCGGGGCGCTGAACGAGGCGAGGAGGTCGGACCCGCCCGACCCGGCCCCGGCCCGCCCGCTGCCGTCCTGCTCGCTCACGCCACCATCCTGCCGCACCGCACCGACAACCCCGCCAGCGCAAACCGGGGTGACCTTGTCGGTGGCCGAAGTTAAGGTCGACCTGTGTCGTCCTCGTCGTCCTCCCAGCCCGACCCCGGTCTCATGACCGACCCCGGGCCGGGCGAGGTCCGTTCGGCCTCCCTCATCCGGGCGCGAGGCCTGCGCAAGTCGTTCGGCGACTTCGAGGCGGTGCGCGGCATCGACCTCGACGTCCGTGCAGGGGAGGCGTTCGGGTTCCTCGGCCCCAACGGTGCCGGCAAGTCCTCGACGATGCGGATGGTCGCGGCGGTCTCCCCGCCCACCGGCGGCGAGCTGAGCGTCCTCGGCCAGGACCCGGCGACCCACGGCCCGCAGATTCGCGCCCGGCTGGGGGTGTGCCCGCAGGAGGACACCCTCGACACCGAGCTCAACGTCCGCGACAACTTGGTGGTCTACGGTCGCTACTTCGGGCTGTCCCGGTCCGAGGTCAACGCCCGCGCCGACGAGCTGCTGGCGTTCGTGCAGCTCACGGACAAGGCGAGGGCCAAGGTCGAGGACCTCTCCGGTGGCATGAAGCGGCGGTTGACCATCGCGCGCTCTCTGGTCAACCGCCCCGACCTGCTGCTGCTGGACGAGCCGACCACCGGCCTGGACCCGCAGGCCCGGCACCTGCTGTGGGACAAGCTCTTCCGGCTCAAGCGGGAGGGCGTGACGCTCGTGCTCACCACCCACTACATGGACGAGGCCGAGCAGCTGTGCGACCGGCTGGTGGTCATGGACAAGGGCGTGATCGTCGCCGAGGGCTCGCCGCTGGCGTTGATCGGGCAGCACTCGACCCGCGAGGTCGCCGAGCTCCGCTTCGGCGTCGGCGAGCACGACGCGCTCGCGGACCGGGTCGCAGACCTCGCCGACCGGGTCGAGGTGCTCCCGGACCGGCTGCTGCTCTACACCGCAGACGGCGAGGAGACACTCGCCCGGGTGCACGAGCGCGGTCTGCGGCCGGCCGCGGTGCTGGTGCGCCGCTCCACGCTCGAGGACGTCTTCCTGCGGCTGACCGGCCGGACCCTGGTCGACTGATGGCCGCGCCCGTCCTGCTCCCCGCCGGCGCCGCGGCCCCCGGCCGGCTGACGATGGTGCTGCGGCAGGTCGACTACTGGGCCACGGTCTACAAGCGCACCTGGCGCGGGTCCGTGGTCTCGTCGTTCCTGATGCCGCTGCTGTACGTCGCGGCCATGGGCGTGCTGCTCGGCGGCTACGTCGACCGCGGCGGCGCACAGCTGGAGGGCGCCTCGTCGTACCTCTCCTTCGTCGCCCCCGGGCTGGTGGCCGCCCACGCGATGCAGACCGCCACCGGCGAGGTGACCTACCCGGTCATGGGCGCGGTCAAGTGGAACAAGACCTACTTCGGCATGATCGCCACGCCGCTGCGGGTCTCCGACGTGGTTGCCGCCCACCTGCTGTTCGTGCTGTTCCGGGTGGCCACCAGCTGCGGGGTGTTCCTGCTCGTGGTGGGGTTGTTCGGGGTGGTCTCGACGGTGTGGGGCGGGGTGCTGGCCTTCTTCGTGCAGGTGCTGCTCGGCCTGGCCTTCGCGGCGCCGCTGTACGGCTACACCGCGGGGCTGACCAACGAGGCGGGATTCGCGGTCGTCTACCGGTTGCTGGTGATGCCGCTGTTCCTGTTCTCCGGGGCGTTCTTCCCGATCGCGAACCTCTCGCCGGCGCTGGAGTGGGTGGCCCGGCTGACGCCGTTGTGGCACGGCGTCGACCTGACCCGGATGCTCACCCTCGGGCGCGTGGACTGGCCGCTGGCCGCGGTCCACGTGGCCTACCTCGCGGTGCTGGCCGCGGTCGGCTGGTGGTGGGCGGTCCGCCGGCTCGCCAGGAGGCTGGTGCGCTGATGGCCCTCACCGGACTCGCCGCCACGAGGCTCCGGCCGCCACCGCTGCGGCCGGCCGCCGCCTCGTGGCTGATGGTGCACCGCAACTTCCTGGCCTACCGGCGCGCCTGGATCTTCTTCCTCACCGGGTTCTTGGAGCCGGTGCTCTACCTGTTCTCGATCGGCGTGGGCGTGGGCCAGCTGATCCACGGCTTCGACCTGAACGGCCGCAGCATCGCCTACGCCGCCTTCGTAGCACCCGGCATGCTGGCCGCGTCGGCGATGAACGGCGCGATCATGGACTCCACGTTCAACGTCTTCTTCAAGCTCAAGTTCGAGAAGCTGTACGACGCGGTGCTGGCCACCCCGATGCGCACCGTCGACGTGGCCCGCGGCGAGATCGGCTGGTCGGTCCTGCGGGGCGGGGTCTACTCGACCGCGTTCCTGCTGGTGATGCTGGCCATGGGGCTGGTCGGGTCGTGGTGGGCGGTGCTCGCCGTGCCCGCCGCGCTGCTGATCGGGTTCGCGTTCTCGGCCGTCGGCATGGCCCTGACCACCTACATGCGCTCCTGGCAGGACTTCGAGTACGTCCAGCTCGCGATCATGCCGATGTTCCTGTTCTCCGCGACCTTCTTCCCGGTGACCGCGTTCCCCACGGCGCTGCGCTGGCTGGTCGAGGCGACGCCGCTCTACCGTGCGGTCCTGCTGTGCCGGGAGCTGACCACCGGCGCGGTGTCGGCGGGGGCCGTGGTCTCGGTCGGCTACCTGGTGGTGATGGGCGCGGTCGGCCTGGCCGTGGCGAACCGGCGGCTGGACCGGCTGCTGCTCAGCTAGGGAAGGTTGTGCAGCATCCGCTGGTACCACACCACGTCGATCCACCGGTCGAACTTGTAGCCGACCTGCCGCATGAAGCCGACCTCCTCGAAGCCGCACGCCTCGTGCAACCGCTGGCTGGCCGGGTTCGGCAGCGCCACGAGGGCGACCGCGGTGTGCACGCCGGAGACCGCCATGGTCTCCAGCAGCGCCGGGTAGAGCAGCCGCCCGACGCCCTTGCCGCGCACCGAGGCGTCGAGGTAGATCGAGGTCTCGCGGGTGAGGCTGTAGGCCGGCCGGGGTCGGTAGGACCACGAGTAGGCGTAGCCCACGACCCGGTCCACCTCGTCGACAGCGACGATCAGGTGGTCGCCGGGATGGTCCCCGGCAAGCTTGCCGAGCCAGTAGTCGCGGTCGGGCGGCTCGAGGTCGAAGGTGGCGGTGCTGTTCTCCACCTCGTGGCTGTAGATCGCCGCGATGTCGCTCAGGTCGGCCTCGGTCGCTGCCCGCGTGCTGAATTGGCCCGGCATGCCCGCCATTCTGGCAGGGGTCGTCGCGCGAAGTAGGCTCGGGCCCATGCGGCACACGGAGTTCTGGGCGCGGATGGAGCACGCCCTCGGGTCGGCCTACGCACGATCCTGGGCGACGCAGCAGGTCCTCGCCAGCCTCGGCGGGCGCACCGTCACCGAGGCGCTCGACCAGGGTGAGCCGCCCAAGCGCGTGTGGCACGCCGTGTGGGAGCGGCTCGACCTGCCGGCCTCCGAGCGATGAGCGCCCCGCTCGGCCCGGAGGAGGGAGCCGCCCGGGCCGGGCGCCGGCTCGCGGGCTGGATCGGCGGCGGGGCGACCGGCCTTGCCCGGGGCGTCGCCGGTGGGCTGCAGTGGCCGGAGCACGAGGTACGCCGGGTCCAGCGCCGCACGCTCGGCACGCTGGTGGGCGCCCAGGCGCTCGGCGGGCTCGGCATCACCATCGGCATCGCCGTGGCGGCCATCCTCGCCGAGCAGATCTCCGGCACCGAGAAGCTGGCCGGCCTTGCGCAGACCACGCAGGTGCTCGGCGCGGCGATCGCGTCGTTCCTGCTCGCACACCTCATGGGTCGCCGCGGCCGGCGCGCGGGCCTGGTCCTGGGCTACGTCCTCGGCGCGGTCGGAGCGGGCCTGGCCGTGGTCGCCGGTGTGGTGTCGTCCTTCGCCCTGCTGCTGGTGGGCACCACACTGCTCGGCGCCACCACCGCCGCGAACAGCCAGTCGCGCTACGCCGCCACCGACCTCGCCCGGCCCGGACGGGCCGCGAGCGCCCTGTCGGTCGTGGTGTGGGCCACCACGGTCGGCGCGGTCGCCGGGCCCAACCTCACCGGGGTGGCCGGGACGGCCGCGCACCACCTCGGGCTGCCGCGCCTGACCGGACCGTTCCTGATCGGCGCGGTCGGCATGGTGGGGGCTGCGGTGGTGCTCGCGCTCCTGCTTCGTCCGGACCCCCTGCTGGTGGCCCGCCAGGCCGCGCTCGCCCGGGGCACCGGGGTGCGCCGCGGCACCTCCTGGTCGCGGACCCTGGAGGTGGTCCGCGAACGGCCGGGCGTGGCCGCCGGCATCACCGCGCTCGCCCTCGCGCACGCGGTCATGGTCGCGGTGATGGTGATGACCCCGCTGCACATGCACCACGGCGGCGCCGGTCTGGAGATCATCGGCTTCGTGGTAAGCGTGCACGTGCTCGGCATGTACGTCCTCGCGCCGGTGGTCGGCTGGGTCGCGGACCGGGCCGGCCGGTCGGCGGTGCTCGCCGCGGGGGCCGGCGTGTTCCTGGTCGCGCTGCTGCTGGCCGGCACGTCGCCGGACGGCGCGTCGTACCGGATCGGGATCGGGCTGTTCCTGCTCGGTCTCGGCTGGTCGCTGTGCACGGTGGCGGCCTCGACGCTGCTCTCGGAGTCCGCGCCGCTGGACGCGCGCACCGACGTGCAGGGCGTCGCCGACCTGACCATGGGGCTGGTCGCCGCGGCTGCGGGCGCCCTCGGTGGCGTGGTGGTCGGGTTCCTCGGCTACGGCGCGCTCAACGCGTTCGCCGCGGTGCTGGTGGCCGGCATCGCCACCGCCGCGGAGTACGCCCGCCGCGCCGCGCGTACCGACCCGGCTCAGGACGAGGAGCCGCTGGCGCTCTGACCGACCGGCGCCGCCTCCCGGGTCACCGGCACGCCGAGCCGCCTTGCGACGCCCTCGCTCAGCGCCAGCCCGAGCTCGGGGTCGCCGCCCCAGGACCGGTCCTCGCGCGCGATCACGACCCGCACGATGTAGGCGCCCCAGCGCGCGAGCAGCACCGTGCGACCGCCCCGCCCCACACTCTGCTGGCAGGCGGGGACGTACTTCGCCGGTGTGCCCGCGAAGACCCAGCCCTGGTTGCAGTCCAGCGCCGGCAGGGCCAGCGGCTCGGGGTGCCGGACCACCCGGACCGCGACGCTGCTCGCCCGGCCGCCCGTCACCGCGGTGCTCCGGCAGGTGGCCGGCGCGCCGTCGTGCCGCAGCGCGTCGAGGCTGCCGCCACGGGCGGATCGCGCGTGCGGGCCGAGCAGGCCGGCGAGCAGCCGAGGTGCCAGCATCCCGCAGCCGACCGGGGGAGTGGCTTGGGCGCGGGGGGTCGAGCCGGCGCCGGTGCAGCCGGCGAGCAGCGCCAGCAGGACCGGCAGCAGGAGCGCCGCGGTCCCGACGCGACGCGCCGGCAGCGAGCCGGGCGACGACCCGGGCAGCGACAGCAGCAGCGACATGACGACCGTCCCTCCGGAGGAAGATTCTAGGCCCGCACCCGCCGCGTGTCGCGGGTCGGCTCGAACATGTGTTCGGGCTATGGTGGAGCCACGACCGGCGGCGGGACACGCCATCCCCAGGGTGCGACGACGGGGTCGAAAACTGTCGGAGGGCTTCTCTAGTGTCACTGTCGATGAAGAAGAGCACAGGTTCCGCGGCCTCGCGGACAGACGGACGGACAACTTCCATGGCTGGTGGAGATCGCGACAAGGCCCTCGACGCCGCGCTGGCGAACATCGAGCGGCAGTTCGGCAAGGGGTCGGTGATGCGGCTCGGCGACGAGACCCGGGCACCGCTCGAGGTGATCCCGACCGGCGCGATCGCGCTGGACGTGGCCCTCGGCGTGGGGGGTCTCCCGCGTGGGCGCGTGGTGGAGATCTACGGCCCCGAGTCCTCGGGAAAGACCACGGTCGCCCTGCACGCGGTGGCCAACGCGCAGCGGGGCGGCGGCATCGTCGCCTTCGTCGACGCCGAGCACGCCCTCGACCCCGACTACGCCAAGAGCCTCGGCGTCGACACCGACGCGCTGCTGGTCTCCCAGCCCGACTCCGGTGAGCAGGCGCTGGAGATCGCGGACATGCTGATCCGCTCGGGGGCGCTGGACCTGATCGTGATCGACTCGGTGGCCGCGCTCGTGCCCCGGGCCGAGATCGAGGGCGAGATGGGCGACAGCCACGTCGGCCTCCAGGCCCGGCTGATGAGCCAGGCGCTGCGGAAGATGACCGGTGCGCTCAACGGCGCCGGCACCACCGCGATCTTCATCAACCAGCTGCGCGAGAAGATCGGCGTGATGTTCGGCTCGCCCGAGACGACCACCGGTGGCCGGGCGCTGAAGTTCTACTCCTCGGTGCGGCTCGACGTGCGTCGGATCGAGACGCTCAAGGACGGCCAGGAGATGGTCGGCAACCGCACCCGGGTCAAGGTCGTGAAGAACAAGGTCGCACCGCCGTTCAAGCAGGCCGAGTTCGACATCATGTACGGCAAGGGCATCAGCCGCGAGGGCGGCCTGATCGACGTCGGCGTCGAGGCGGGCCTCGTGCGCAAGGCGGGCGCCTGGTACACCTACGAGGGCGACCAGCTCGGCCAGGGCAAGGAGAATGCCCGGGCCTTCCTGCGCGACAACCCCGACCTGGCCAATGAGCTGGAGAAGAAGATCCTCGAGAAGCTCGGCATCGGTCCGCACCTCGACGACGAGGCGGCCGCGGACCCTGCGGCGCCCGCGGAGCCGACGAACGTCGACTTCTGACCGGATGGCTGCTGCCGAGGAGCCCGTTGTCGACGACACCGGTGCCGATCCTGCTGTCGACCCCGAGGCCGACCACGAGGCGGTGGCGCGCAAGATCCTGCTCGACATGCTGACCGGTCAGGCACGCAGCCGGGCCGAGCTCGAGTCCCGGCTGGCGCGCAGGCACGTGCCGGAGGACGTCGCGCAACGCCTGCTGGACCGGTTCGAGGACGTCGGCCTCGTCGACGACGAGTCCTTCGCCCGGATGTGGGTGCAGTCGCGCCAGCCCGGCAAGGGACTGGCCCGGCGCGCGCTGGCCCAGGAGCTGCGTCGCAAGGGCGTCGCCGACCAGACCGCCCGCGCCGTCCTCGACGAGGTCGACCCCGAGGACGAGGTCGAGGCCGCCCGCACGCTGGTGCGCCGCAAGCTCCGGTCCGTGCGCGGGCTCGACCGGGACAAGGCGGTCCGGCGGCTGGTCGGCATGCTGGCGCGCAAGGGCCACCCGGGCTCGGTCGCGTACCGGGTGGTGAAGGAGGAGCTTGCCGCGTCCGGGTTCGCGACCGAGGAGCTCGACGCCGACGGCCTTCCTTGACCCGACCCCCCGGGCGACCTAGCCTCAAAGAGCAGGTGTGAACTCCGGGCGACCGGAGGATGAACGATGACATATGACCCGGCGAAGGCCGGACGCGTGAGAGCTCGGTGAAGGCGGGGGAGACGAAGAGGGTCGCCCCTGCGTCCGATTCGTTCCCCTCGCGCCTGGTTGCCTGTCCTCACGCACTGAGAACAGGAGCCTGGGATGGAGCGCTTCGGGTACGACGCCAGCCAGGCCGGGCACGCAGGCCCGTTCCGCCCCCTCGTGGTGGGTGGGGCGGGCCTTCTCGATGTGCTGCTGATCGTGCTGGCGGTCGTGGTGGTGCTGGCCGTCGCGAGCCTCGCCGTGGTGCTGCTGGCGCGGCACCGCGCCGCCGCGCGCGAGCACGACCTCCACCAGGACCTGCAGGAGCAGCGGCAGGACATCGAGCGGCGGGAGCACCGGCTGACCGAGCGGGAGCAGCGGCTGCACGAGGAGGCCCGGCACGTCGACGAGCGGGCGCACCGGGTCGCCGAGGAGGAGGGCGCGCTGGAGGCCCGCCGCGCGGAGCTGCTCGACGTCGAGGAGGAGCGGCGCCGGATCCTCGAACGGGTCGCCGGCCTGACCGCCGAGGAGGCGCGCGCCCAGCTCGTCGAGAGCATCGAGGCCGACGCGAAGCGCGCCGCCGCGATCAGTGCCCGCGACATCGAGCGTTCCGCCCAGGAGGAGGCCGAGGTCCGGGCCAAGCGCACGCTGGCCACCGTCATCCAGCGGTTGGCCTCGGAGCAGACCAGCGAGTCCGTGGTCTCGATGGTGCAGCTGCCCAGCGACGACATGAAGGGCCGCATCATCGGCCGCGAAGGGCGCAACATCCGGTCCTTCGAGCAGGTCACCGGCGTCAACCTGATCATCGACGACACCCCCGGCGCGGTGCTGCTCAGCTGCTTCGACCCGGTGCGTCGCGAGGTGGCCCGGCTCGCCCTCGAGGAGCTCGTCGCCGACGGCCGGATCCACCCCTCGCGGATCGAGGAGGTCCACGAGCGCTGCGTGGTCGAGGTCGACCGCCAGTGCGTCCGGGCCGGCGAGGACGCCGCCTTCGAGATGGGCATCACCGACCTGCACCCGCAGCTGGTGGCGACGCTGGGCCGGCTGAAGTACCGCACCTCCTACGGCCAGAACGTCCTGCGCCACCTCGTCGAGTCCGGGCACATCGCCGGCCTGCTCGCCGACGAGCTGGGGCTGGACCGGGCCGCGTGCGTGCGGGGCGCCTTCCTGCACGACATCGGCAAGGCGCTCACCCACGAAGTGGAGGGGTCGCACGCGCTCGTCGGCGCGGACCTGGCCCGGACCTACGGCGAGCACGAGGACGTCGTGCACGCGATCGAGGCGCACCACAACGAGGTCGAGCCGCGCACCGTCGAGGCGGTGGTCACCCAGGCCGCCGACGCGATCAGCGGTGGCCGCCCGGGAGCACGGCGCGAGTCCCTGGAGGCCTACGTCGAACGCCTGCACCGGCTCGAGGAGATCGCGCTGGCCAAGGACGGGGTGGAGAAGGTCTTCGCCATGCAGGCCGGCCGCGACGTGCGGGTGATGGTCGCCCCCGACGTGGTCGACGACATCGCCGCCCAGGTGCTCGCCCGCGACATCGCCAAGCAGTTCGAGGAGGAGCTCTCCTACCCGGGCCAGATCAAGGTCACGGTGATCCGCGAGTCGCGGGCCACCGAGACCGCCCGGTGACGGCCCGCCGGGATTTCCTGCGCCGCACCCGTAACGCCGGGGCCTCCTCGTGCGTTAACACGGTGGACGGTGCTGACCGCCGTCCGCGCGTTGACCGGCGGGAGGGCCGATGAACCTGGACGTGTCGCTGCATGACGGCGACCTCGCTGACGAGCTGGAGCTGACCGCGCGGCTGATGGTGGCCGCGAACGAGTCCGACGCCCCGCTCAGCACGGCGGAGGTCGACCGGCTCCTCGGGACGGGCCCGGTGCCCGCGCAGCGGACCGCGCCTCTCACGGTGGGTTACTAAGTGGTAGTAATGCCGGCATGTCCCCGGTGCTGACCCTCTACCGCCGGCTGGGGCCGCTTCCGCACGGAAAGCGGCTGTTCTCGATGCTGTTCAGCCTCAAGGCGCCGTACTTCGCCACCGTCCGGCCCCGCTTCACCGAGCTCCGGCCGAACCACGCCTCGCTGGTGGTGCGCAAGCGGCGCCGCGTGCACAACCACATCGGCACCGTGCACGTCATTGCGATCTGCAACGGCCTCGAGGCGGCGATGGGCGCGCTCGCGGAGGCCAGCGTGCCGCCCGGGAAGCGGTGGATCCCCAAGGGCATGGAGGTCAGCTACACCGCCAAGGCGACCAGCGACATCACCTGCGTCGCGGAGACCGACGCCGAGCAGTGGGCCGGCGACGACCCGGACGTGCCGGTGCGGGTGCGGGGCGTGCGCGACGACGGGACCGTGGTCGTCGAGGGCGTCATCCGGCTGTGGGTCACGCCCAAGCCGGCTGCGTGAGACTCCGCCCGGCCCGGGTCAGTGCTTGAGGATCTTGCCGAGGAAGTCCCGGGCGCGCTCCGACTGCGCCTCGCTGAAGAACTGCTCCGGGGTGTTCTCCTCGACGATCTGCCCGTCGGCCATGAAGACCACCCGGTCGGCGGCCGTGCGGGCGAAGCCCATCTCGTGGGTGACGACGATCATCGTCATGCCGCCCTCGGCCAGCTCGACCATGACGTCGAGGACCTCCTTGATCATCTCCGGGTCGAGCGCGGAGGTGGGCTCGTCGAAGAGCATCACCTTCGGGTCCATGGCCAGCGCCCGCGCGATCGCCACGCGCTGCTGCTGGCCCCCGGAGAGCTGGGCGGGGTACTTCTCGGCCTGGGCGCCGACCCCGACGCGGTCCAGCAGCCGACGGGCCTGCTCATCGGCCTCGGCCTTGCTGCGGCCGCGCACCTTGACCGGGCCGAGCGTGACGTTCTCGAGGATCGTCCTGTGGGCGAACAGGTTGAAGCTCTGGAACACCATCCCGACCTCGGCGCGCAGCCCGGCGAGCTCCTTGCCCTCGGCGGGCAGCGGCCGCCCGTCCAGGCTGATCGTCCCCGAGTCGATGGTCTCCAGCCGGTTGACGGTCCGGCACAGCGTCGACTTGCCGGAGCCGGAGGGCCCGATCACCACCACGACCTCGCCCCGGTCGACCACCAGGTTGATGTCGCGGAGCACGTGCAGGTCACCGAAGTGCTTGTCGACGTGGTCGAGCACCACGAGCGGTCCGGATTCGGCCGCGCTGGGTGAAGGCGCGCTCATGGCAGGCGAAGAACAAGCAGCCCGGTAGCCGATTTCGAGATGGTCCTTCCCGGTCACGATTGAACAACTAAGTCGCCGCCGGCACCGGTGAGGACGCTCACATCGGGCGCCGACCGGTGCGTGGGACGCGTGACCACGACCCCTTTCGGGTACGCCACCTTGTGTTTGAATCCCCGTAGGGGAGCACTGAACTCGAACGAAGGGGAACCCGTGGCGCGCAAGAACCCGCTGGGCAAGCTCGTGGACACCGCCGTCGATGCTCTGAAGAACCCGGTGGGCACCGCCGGCAAGGTGGTGGACCAGGCCCGGGGCACCGCCTCGCTGGGCAAGCTGGCCGCCGAGCAGGTGACGAAGGCCGCCGCGTCGACCGCGCTGGGCACCGTCGGCGCGGTCGCCGAGCGCGCCGGGGTGACCCGCCGCAAGTCCTCCGGGCGCACCGACGAGGCGGCGAGCCCGCCCACCTCGCCCGCCGACCTGCGTCCGGTGCCGCCGGTGAACGAGCCCGCGCACCCGCCCGTGGACGAGACCGGCACCCGACCCGGTCCGGTGGCCTCGACCACCGCCCGCAAGGCGCCGGCGAAGAAGGCCGACGGTTCCACGCCGGCCAAGAAGGCCCCCGCGAAGAAGGCACCGGCCAAGAAGGCCCCGGCCAAGAAGGCCCCGGCCAAGAAGGCCCCGGCCAAGAAGGCCGCGGCCAAGAAGGCCACGGGGTCCACCTCCGCACGCGTGGCGCCGCCCGCTGCCGAGCCGACGCCGGTCCCGGACCGCCGCGCCGCCGAGCCGGCAACCGACAGCCGCGAGCAGACGCTCTCCCCGAATCCGGAGGAGGTCGCGAAGAAGGCTGCGGCCAAGGGCGCGGCCGCCAACGAGTCCCCGGCCGAGCGCGTCGCCGCCGCCGGGACGGTCAAGAAGGCCGGCGCCCAGAAGACCGCGGCCAAGAAGGCTCCGGCCAAGAAGAGCGCAGCGAAGAAGGCTCCGGCCAAGAAGAGCGCGGCGAAGAAGTCCGCAGCCGAGGTCGCCGAGAGCCGCGACGTCTCCCCGGTGGCCGAGGACGAGACCGTGTGGTCGACGTCCACGCCCGGCGACAAGCTGCCTGCCGGGCGCGGCAAGCGCAACGAGGCCGACCCGGAGGTGCCCGTCACCCGCGAGGACCTCGAGGCCGCGCACGAGGCGACGCCGGCCGACGTGGCGGAGCGGGCCGAGTCCGACTGAGGCCGACTGAGGCCGGACTGAGGCGCCGCGGCGTCCGGGTTTCGGGGTACGGCGGGGCGCGCCGTACCCTGGACCGGTCATGAGCAACGCCGAAACGCACCCGATGTCCGCGCCGGCCCCTGAGGGTCCGCGCACCTACGAGGTCCGCACCTACGGGTGCCAGATGAACGTCCACGACTCCGAACGGCTGACCGGCCTGCTCGAGGACGCCGGGTACGTCGCCCACGACGGGCAGGCCGGCAACCCCGACGTGGTGGTGTTCAACACCTGCGCGGTGCGGGAGAACGCCGACAACAAGCTCTACGGCAACCTCGGCCACCTCGCCCCGGTCAAGGCCGAGCACCCGGGCATGCAGATCGCGGTCGGCGGCTGCCTGGCGCAGAAGGACCGCGGCGAGATCACCCGCCGGGCGCCGTGGGTCGACGTGGTGTTCGGCACCCACAACATCGGCTCGCTGCCGGTGCTGCTCGAGCGGGCGCGGGTCCAGCAGGAGGCGCAGGTCGAGATCCTCGAGTCGCTCGAGGTCTTCCCCTCCACGCTGCCCACCAAGCGGGAGTCGGCCTACGCCGCCTGGGTGTCGATCAGCGTCGGCTGCAACAACACCTGCACGTTCTGCATCGTGCCCAGCCTGCGCGGCAAGGAGAAGGACCGGCGCCCCGGCGACATCCTCGCCGAGATCCGCGCGCTGGTCGCAGAGGGCGTCACCGAGGTCACGCTGCTGGGCCAGAACGTCAACTCCTACGGGGTCGAGTTCGGCGACCGGTGGGCGTTCGGCAAGCTGCTGCGCGCCTGTGGCGAGATCGAGGGCCTGGAGCGGGTGCGCTTCACCAGCCCGCACCCGAAGGACTTCACCGACGACGTGATCGCGGCGATGGCCGAGACCCCGAACGTGATGCCCAGCCTGCACATGCCGCTGCAGTCCGGCTCGGACAAGGTGCTCAAGGACATGCGCCGGTCCTACCGGCAGGAGAAGTTCCTCGGCATCATCGACCGGGTCCGCGCCGCGATCCCCGACGCCGCGATCACCACCGACATCATCGTCGGGTTCCCCGGAGAGACCGAGGCGGACTTCCTCGAGACCATGAAGGTCGTGGAGAAGGCCCGGTTCTCGGGGGCGTTCACGTTCCAGTACTCCAAGCGGCCCGGCACGCCGGCCGCCGTCCTCGAGGACCAGGTGCCGAAGGAGGTCGTCCAGGACCGCTACGAGCGCCTGGTCGCGCTGGTCAACGACCTCGCCTGGCAGGAGAACAAGGCGCTCGTCGGGCGGACCCTCGAACTGATGGTGGCCGAGGGCGAGGGCCGCAAGGACGAGCAGACGCACCGGTTCTCCGGGCGCGCGCCCGACAACCGGCTGGTGCACTTCCGCACCGTCGACGAGACCGGTGCCCCGGTCCACGTACGCCCCGGTGACATGGTCGAGGTCGAGGTCACCTACGCCGCCCCCCACCACCTGGTCGCCGACGGCCCCGTGAGGTCGGTACGTCGGACCCGCGCCGGTGACGCCTGGGAGGCCCGCACGGCTGCTCCGGCGCCGCAGGGGGTCCTGCTCGGGCTGCCCACGGTGGGCGCGCCGGGGACGTAGCGCGGGTCAGAAGCCGTGCACGAGGATCGGCTCCACCCTGCCGGCCAGGAGCGAGGCCAGGACCACGCGCTCGTGGGCGACGACGGGGTCGGGTAGCGCGTCGAGGGCGAACCAGCGCTGCTCGGCGCACTTGTCGGGCTCGCACAGCCGCGGCTCGCCCGACCACGACGTCGCGGTGAAGAAGTAGTCGACCCGCTCGTCGACCGGGTCTCCGGTGGGCCGGGACCGCTGCATCGCGCACCAGGGCCGCAGCGCCACGTCGGTGACGCCCACCTCCTCGGCGGCCTCCCGGGCGGCCGCGTCGTACACGCTCTCGCCGCGCTCGACGTGCCCGGCCACCGCCGAGGCCCAGTAGCCGTCCATGAAGCCGGTGCCGCGGCGCAGCCCGAGCATCACCTCCTGCCCACCGCCGGCGCCGGCGCGCAGCAGGTAGACGTAGGCAGCGGGCACCACCATGAACCGTGCGGACATGGCGGCGACCCTACCGGCGCTCAGGTGAGGTCAGCTGCCGTGCGAGTGTCCGGGGCTCTTGCTCCGGTCGAACGGGTGCGCCGGCACCTCGGCGGTGTTGGACTCGCCGGAGGTGCGGTCCACGCCGGTGGAGAACTCGCCGTTGTCGTCGTCGGCGGTGCGCCGGTGGGCGTGCCGGCCCTCGCGCAGCTCGGCGACCTGGGCGGCCTGGGTCAGCGGGTCGCCCTGCTTGCCGGTCTCGTCGGTGGCGTCCGCCGGCGCCTCCCGGGAGGTGTTCGACAGCCCGTCGGTGCTGTGCGCGGCCGACCCATGCGTGCCGGTGCCCTGCACCCCCGTGTCGGCCGGTGCTTCGCCGTCGGGGCCGGTGCGCTCGCTGCTGATCCCCATCTCGCCGGTGAGCCGCTGCGGCCCGGTGGCGTTGGGGTTGGAGTCGCGGATGCCGGTCTTGTCGTGCTCGCGCGGCTCGGGTGTCTGCTCGCTCATGCGGCTCTCCTTGCTCACTCGTCGTCCGCGGTCGCCGACGTGCCGGCGTTCGGGCCCGTCGGGTCGGTGGGGTCGTCGCTGTCGAGGGTCACGTCGTGCGGCGTGGCCTCCGGCTCGCCCTCGCGGTCGTAGACGGTGCCGGTGTCCTCGGAGACGCCCTCGGTCTCGCCGGACTGGTAGTCGCCGGGGTTCGCCTCGCCGACCGGCCCCTGGCCGGGCACCGGGTCGTCCTGGCTCAGCTCGGCGCCGTAGTCGTCGTTCTGGCTCATCTCACTCACCTCCGGAAGCGTCGGACGGCTCGTCCAGCGACGTCTCCGCGTTCTCCAGCTGCGAGTCCGGACCGGGGTCGCGCTCGTCGGTCCGGTCGGCCGGCTCGCCGGGGTTGGTGTGCGCGGGGGAGGGCTCGCCTTCGTGCTCGGCGCCCGGAGGGTTGCCCTTCCGCACCGGACGGTCCCCTGGAGCGTACTGCTGTGCGTCCTGAGTCGGCCCCTGGATCGCGCCGTGCGGGTCGTCCTGGGTGGTGTAGCCCATGGGTGCGGCTCCTTTCCGTTCCCGGACGGGTACCCGGCCCGGCGGCCCGCTAACCGGCCTCTGCCACACTCTGGCGGCATGAGTGCCGTCCCCGTGGTCGCGGTCGTCGGCCCCACCGCGGCCGGCAAGACCGACCTCTCCCTCGACCTCGCCGAGGCGCTCGGCGGGGAGGTGGTCAACACCGACTCCATGCAGATCTACCGCGGCATGGACATCGGCACCGCCAAGCAGCCGGTGGCCGCGCGCCGCGGCCTGCCGCACCACCTGCTGGACCTGCTCGAGGTGACCGAGCCGGCCACCGTGGCGGAGTTCCAGGGCTGGGCGCGGGCGGTGATCGCCGACTGCCGGTCCCGGCAGGCGACCCCGGTGCTGGTCGGCGGCTCGGCGCTCTACACCCGCGCGGTGCTGGACCGGTTCGAGTTCCCCGGCACCGACCCCGCGGTCCGCGCGGATCTGGAGGAGGAGCTGGCCCGGGTCGGGGCGCAGGCGCTGCACGGGCGGCTGGCCGAGGAGGACCCGGCCGCCGCCGAGCGGATCATCCCGAGCAACGGGCGGCGCGTGGTGCGCGCCCTGGAGGTGATCGCGATCACCGGCCGGCCGTTCAGCGCGACCCTGCCTGCGCTCGCGTACTTCTACGACGACGCCGTCCAGGTCGGCGTGGACATCCCGCGCCCGGTCCTCGACGAGCGCATCGCGCTGCGGGTGGAACGCATGTGGGCGGCCGGGTTCGTCGACGAGGTGCGTCGCCTCGAGGCGCGCGGCCTGCGCGAGGGGCGTACGGCGTCCCGGGCGCTGGGCTACCAGCAGGTGCTGGCCTTTCTCGCCGGGGAGATCACCGAGGCCGAGGCCAAGGAGCAGACGGTCACCGGCACCCGTCGCTTCGCCCGGCGTCAGGACGCGTGGTTCCGCAAGGACCCGCGGATCACCTGGGTCGGCTGGGACGACCCCGACCGGGTGGAGCAGGCGCTGGCCGCCGTGGCGAGGGTCAGCTCGCGAGCCGGCTGAGCACCTGGTGGGAGCTGTCCGGGACGTCGAGCAGGAACACCGCGGCGTTGCAGGCGGTGCAGCAGAACTCGCAGCCGTCGATCGCGCAGCCCTCGTCGACCGGCACGAACAGCGTCACCTCGCCGCAGTCCGGGCAGAGCGCCATCGTCCCGGTCAGCATCAGCAGCGCGGCCGTGTCGTCCGTCTTCACCATGTGTCCCACGCTGTCATGACCCGCCGACAGTTTCCGGGCGCCACGCCAGGGACTCCCTGCGACGTAGGCCACGGATAGGCTGGAGGACGTGGACACAGGCTTCGCTTTCGTCAAGGGTCACGGCACCGAGAACGACTTTGTGCTGCTGCCCGACCCCGACGGCAGCATCCACCCGGACCTCGCACCCGAGCTGGTCGCCGCGCTGTGCGACCGCCGCGCGGGCCTGGGCGGGGACGGCGTGATCCGGGTGGTTCGCACGGAGGCCTGCGACGACCCGGCCGCGGTCGCCGCCCGCGACGAGGCCGAGTGGTTCATGGACTACCGCAACTCCGACGGCTCGGTGTCGGAGATGTGCGGCAACGGCGTGCGGGTGCTGGCCCGCTACCTCGCCGAGCACGAGGGCGTCGACACGAGCACCCCGGTGCCACTGGCCACCCGCGGCGGCCTGAAGACGCTGGTGTTCGAGGAGGACGGCGACGTCACCGTCGACATGGGGCCCGCGGAGGTGGTCGGCGACACGAAGGTGTCGGTGGGGGAGCGCAGCTGGCCGGCGCTGCACGTGTCCATGGGCAACCCGCACGCGGTCGCGTTCGTCGACGCGCTCACCGACGCCGGGGCCCTGCTCGAGGCGCCCGGGCACGACCCCGAGGACTATCCGTACGGCGTCAACGTGGAGTTCGTCGTGCGCCGTGACGAGCGGCACCTCGCCATGCGCGTGCACGAGCGCGGGTCCGGCGAGACCCGCTCCTGCGGCACCGGGGCGTGCGCGGTGATGGTCGCCGCCGCCCTCGTCGACGGCACCGACCGGGGTACGACGTACCGGGTGGATGTGCCCGGCGGCACCCTGCACGTGACCTGGTCCAGTGCTGGTGACGGAGGGGACCGCGTGCTGCTCACCGGACCGGCCGTGATCGTGGCCCGCGGCACGGTCGAGGCCAAATGGCTCGCCGCGCTGCGGTGAGGCGTGCGACGATCGGGCCACCAGCCGGGAATGTCCCCGGACCCCTCGGCGTTCTGATCGGTGAACATGACTGCTGAAAACCACATCACCCCGGATCCGGAGTTCAACCTCGACGAGGAGCTCGCGGAGACCGACGCCTGGGTCACCGGCTATGCCGACGAGGACCCCGAAGAGACGGGCACTGTCACCGGCGGCGAGTACGACCTCGCCGAACGCCACGCGCTGCGCCGCGTTGCCGGGCTGTCCACCGAGCTCGAGGACATCACCGAGGTCGAGTACCGCCAGCTGCGCCTCGAGCGGGTCGTGCTCGTCGGCGTCTGGACCGAGGGCTCGGTCGAGGAGGCCGAGAACTCCATGGCCGAGCTGGCCCTGCTCGCCGAGACCGCGGGCTCGCAGGTGCTCGACGCGCTCTACCAGCGCCGCCAGAAGCCGGACCCGGCCACCTTCATCGGCCGCGGCAAGGTCGACGGGCTGCGTGAGATCGTGCAGGCCACCGGCGCCGACACCGTCATCTGCGACGGTGAGCTCGCGCCCAGCCAGCTGAGGAACCTCGAGGACCGGGTCAAGGTGAAGGTCGTGGACCGCACCGCGCTGATCCTCGACATCTTCGCCCAGCACGCAAAGTCACGCGAGGGCCAGGCCCAGGTCGAGCTCGCGCAGCTCAGCTACATGAAGCAGCGGCTGCGCGGCTGGGGTGGCAACCTGTCCCGCCAGGCCGGCGGCCGGGTCGCCGGCGGTGCCGGTATCGGTGGCCGTGGTCCCGGTGAGACCAAGATCGAGACCGACCGGCGCCGGATCAACACCAAGATCGCCAAGCTGCGCCGCGACCTCGCGCACATGCGCACCACGCGCGACACCAAGCGCTCCGAGCGCCGCCGCCACCAGGTGCCGTCGGTGGCGATCGCCGGCTACACCAACGCGGGCAAGTCCTCGCTGCTCAACCGGCTCACGGACGCCGGCGTGCTCGTCGAGAACGCGCTGTTCGCCACGCTGGACCCGACGACGCGCCGTACGACGACCTCCGACGGGCGCATCTACACGATGTCGGACACCGTCGGGTTCGTGCGCCACCTGCCGCACCAGCTCGTCGAGGCGTTCCGCTCCACGCTGGAGGAGGTCGCCGACTCGGACCTGATCCTGCACGTGGTCGACGGCTCGCACCCCGACCCCGAGGGCCAGCTGGCCGCGGTGCGCGAGGTGTTCGCCGAGATCGGGGCGGACAAGGTCCCCGAGCTGGTCGTGGTCAACAAGGCCGACGCCGCCGACCCGATGGTGCTCGCCCGGCTGCGCCAGCGCGAGCCGCACTCGGTGGTGGTCTCGGCCAAGACCGGCGAGGGCGTCGCGGAGGCGCTCGCGGCGGTCGAGGCCGAGCTGCCGCACCCGGGCGTGCAGTTCCAGGCGCTGCTGCCCTACGAGCGCGGCGACCTGCTCAACCGGATCCACACCGGCGGCGAGGTCGACTTCCTCGAGCACACCGGCGAGGGCACCCTGGTCCGTGGCCGGGTCAACCAGGCGCTCGCCGGTGACCTCCAGCCCTACCTCACCGGCACCCACGTCTGAGGCTGCCCCTGCGCCTTCGTCGGATGGTCAGAGAATGAGCGTTGCTGCCCGGCGACGCTCATTTTCTGACCACCGGCTGGAGGGGAAGTCCCCACCGGCGGCAGATCTCCGCGGTCCCGCGCGGGGTGAACAGCGAGTCGGCGAGGAGCTCGTACCACCGGCGCACCCGCGCAGGGCGGTGCGCACGGCCGAGGCTGAGATCGGCGTCGCGCAGGATGAGGTTGGCCTGGTGCACGACCTCCGTCGCCGTGTAGCCGCGGCGGATCCAGCCAGTGTTCGACACTCCCCGGTCCCGCCGCAGGTCCTTGCGCTGCTGGCGTCTCTCCAGGTGCCCCGCTCCGTCGTACTCGTGGAACACGCGCGTGCCCACGATCCACAGGTCGCCGCGGGCCACGAAGCGGCCCCCGTCGTAGAGCGTGTGCTGCGGCTCGACCGGTACGTCGCACACCACGTGCAGCACCCGCAGCAACGACTCCCAGGGCGACTCGGACCGGTGGTCTGCCAGCGCGACTGCGGTGCGCAGCACCGGGGCACCGGGTCGTCCCCGCGCCACGGCAAGCACGCCCTCGGCGTCGCAGTCGCCGGCGCGCAGCGCGCCGTCGAGGAGCACGACGAGGTCGAGCACGCCGAGGTCGCGGGCACAGGCAAGCAGCACCTCCTCGGGCGGAGCGAGCCGCAGACCGTCCCGGATCACGGCCGGCGGCACGGTCGGGTGTCGGCTGACTCGCAGCCCGGGCCGGCGAGGTCTGGGATCGGCTTTCGCCTGCGCGGCGAAGACGGGGACCTCGTCCGGCAGCGGCGGCAGCCACCAGCCGTAGACACCGGCCGCGGTGAGATGCGTGAACACGCCGGAGCCCGGCAGCACCAGCTGCCAGGCCGCCAGGTCGCCGTGCGGACCGGGTGCCGCGGCCACCGGTCGCTGCACGCCGTGGCTGACCGTCCGCCACTGCCGGTTGCCCTTCAGGCCCCGGCGCGGGCCCCAGTCCTCGGTCTCCTCGAGCATCCTCCGAGGTTGTCGGACCGAGCCGCTCCGAGCCAGGCGAGTCCCGGAACCTGTGGACGGCGGCCGTCCTTCGCCGGGTGGTCAGAGACTGAGCGTCGGCGCGACGCAACGCTGAGTTCGTGACCACCCGCGCGTCCCGGCGGGCAGACGGAAACCTGCATGACGCAAGGAACCGACGGGTACCGCTTCCCGGTGACGGAACGTTTTCGAGGCAGCTACGGGTTCGCCGTGGCCATCGCTCTGCTGGGTCTGAGTCCGAACATCGTGGTCGGGACCGCGTTCACACCGCTGACCAAGGTGCTGGCCCACGACCTCGCGACCAGCCAGGGAGGGCTGCAGATCGCCGAGGGGATGAGCAACGCCGGCTACGCCTGCGGCGCGGTGGTCGCCGCCCAGCTCGCGCAGCGCTACGTGCAGCGCAACCTCTTCCTGGGCTACCAGGCCGCGTTCGTGGTCGGGTCGGTGATGGCTGCGCTCGCCGGCGGGCTGCCGCTGTTCTTCGCGGGCCGGCTCGTGCAGGGCGCGGCGACCGGCCTGATGCTGATCAGCGCGCTACCCCCGCTCGTCACGCGCTTCGGGGCAAGCCGGTTGCCGGTGACCGTGGCGCTGGTCAACGTGGGCCTGTTCGGGGCAACCACGATCGGCCCGCTGGTGGGCGGGGTGACCGCGCAGAGCGGGGCTTGGCGGCTGTTCTTCGGCGGCATCGCGGTGCTGGGCGCCGCCGGGTTCGTCGCCGCCCTGCTCGGCTACGTGCGCCTCGACCCGCCCGCTCCCGAGCTCGCCGTCGACCGGGCCGCGATCGGGCTGGCCGTCGTCGGCACCTCGCTGGCCTTCTTCGGGGCGACGGTGGTGGCCGGCGCCTCGTTCGCGTCGCCGGTGTTCCTCGGCCCGTTCGCGTTGGGCCTGGCCGCGCTCGTCGTGCTGGTGGTCCTGGAGTACCGCCGCGAGGAGCCGCTGATGCCGGTCAAGGCGCTGTCGACCCAGCTGCCGGTGACCGGCATGGTGGTCGCGATGCTGGCCGGGGCCGTGTTCGTGACCGTCGTCGAGGTGGTCGAGCTGTACGTCTCCGAGGGCGCCCACCACTCCCCGGCGGCCGTCGGCGCGCTGTTCTGGCCGTTGCCGGTCGGCCTGGTGGTGGCCGCGGTGAGCTTCGGGGCACTGTTCCGCACCCGCTACGTACCGATCCTGGTCGACGTGGGCATCGTCGCGCTCGGCGCCGGCGCCGCGGTGCTGCTGCCGGTGGACCCAGCCCACCCGACACCGCTGGTCCCGCTGGCCGCGGCGCTGCTCGGGTTCGGCGCCGGGGCCACCGTGTCCCCGGGCCTGTTCCTGGCCGCCCTGGGCGTGCCGTCGCAGCAGGTCGGCCGCGCGTTCGCGCTGGTCGAGCTGCTCCGCTCGGTCACCGGGTTCGCCGTGGCCCCGGTCGTGGTGGCCGTCGTCCAGAGCCGCAGCAGCCTAGCCGCCGGCGTGCACGTCGGCCTGCTCACCATGCTGGCGCTGAGCGGTCTGACCCTGCTCGCCGCGGTCGGCATCCCGGCCCTGTCCGGGGCCCGCCTGCGCCGGCCCGACCTGGAGGCCTGGCTCGACGAGGGCGAGCAGGCGCTGGCCTCGCCCCGCACCGGCGTGCACGTGCGGCGTGGGGTCGAGGACGAGAACGCCGAGCCGCTCGTCCCCAGCTCCCTGCGCCGTCGCTGAACGACGCCGCCCGAGGCGTTAGGGTGCTCCGGTGCCGACCGTGAAAGACGTTCTCGCCGCGGCCGTCGAGGCCCTCGGCGGCCAGGAGCGGGCAGGCCAGATCCAGATGGCCGAGGCGGTCGGTCAGGCCGTGGCGTCCGGGGAGCACCTGCTGGTGCAGGCCGGCACCGGCACCGGCAAGTCGCTGGGCTACCTCGTCCCCGCGCTGCTGCACGACAAGCGCGTGGTCGTCGCCACCGCCACCCTGGCGCTCCAGCACCAGCTCGTCGAGCGCGACATCCCGGCGCTGGCCGAGGCCGCGCAGCACGTGCTCCACCAGGAGCCGACGTACGCCGTGCTCAAGGGCCGGTCCAACTACGCCTGCCTGCACCGCATCCGCGAGGGCGTGCCGGACGACCAGGGCGCGCTGATCGACGTACCCGAGGGCTCCCTGGGCGCCGAGGTCCTTGCCCTGCGCGAGTGGGCGGAGGAGGAGGTCGAGGCCCGGGGCAGTGGCGACCGCGACAGCGCGCCCAAGCACACCGACCGGGTGTGGCGACAGGTCTCGGTCAACCACCGCGAGTGCCTGGGCGCGAGCAAGTGCCCCTACGCGATGGAGTGCTTCGCCGAGCGCGCCAAGGACAAGGCCGCGAAGTCGCACCTCGTCGTCACCAACCACTCGCTGCTCGCGATCGACGCGATCGAGGGCGTGCCGATGATCCCCGAGTACGACGCGGTGGTGATCGACGAGGCCCACGAGCTGTCGGCGCGGGTCACGCAGGCGGCCACCGACGAGCTGTCCGTGGGCGACGTCGAGCGGGCCGCCCGGCGCAGCCAGCGGCACGTCGAGGGGACCGAGGCCGACGACCTCGCCGACGCCGCGGACGCGTTGCGCGACGCCTACGAGGAGTGCCCGCCCGGCCGGCTCGACGAGCTGCCGACCGGGCTCGCCGACGCGCTCGCCCTGGTCCGCGACGCCGCCCGGGCGCTGTACTCGGCGTTCCCGCGGGAGGCGTCGGACGCCGGCGAGGCGGACGCCGGCCGGCAGCAGGCCCGCGGCTGGGTGCAGGAGATCTTCAAGACCGCCGAGCGGATGGCCGCGAACCTGCCCACCGACGTGCTGTGGCTGGCCGAGCGCGACTGGGGCGGCGACCGGCTCTGCGTGGCGCCGCTCAACGTCTGGGGGCCGCTGCGCGACAAGCTGCTCTCGGAGAAGACGGTGGTGTTCACCAGCGCCACGCTGATGCTCGGCGGCGACTTCGGGTCGGTGGCCGCCGGGCTCGGCCTCAAGGCGCCGGTCGACGAGGAGCTGCCCTGGCGGGGGATCGACGTCGGCTCCCCGTTCGACTACGCCCGGCAGGGCATCCTCTACGTCGCCAAGCACCTGCCACCGCCGGGGCGCGACGGGCCTGGTCCGCGGCACCTCGACGAGATCGTCGACCTCGTCGATGCCGCCGACGGCCGCACGCTGGGGCTGTTCTCCAGCCGCCGGGCCGCACAGGCGGCCGCCGAGGCGGCCCGGGAGCGGCTGCCTCACCTGACCGTCCTGGCGCAGGGCGAGGCGCAGCTGCCGGAGCTGGCGCGGCTGTTCGTCGACGACCCGCACGCGTGCCTGTTCGGGACGCTCAGCCTGTGGCAGGGCCTCGACGTGCCCGGCGACACCTGCCAGCTGGTCCTCATCGACCGGATTCCGTTCCCGCGCCCGGACGACCCGCTGATGTCGGCGCGGCAGCGGGCCGCCGACCAGGCCGGCGGCAACGGGTTCATGCAGGTCGCCGCCACCCACGCGGCGCTGCTGCTCGCGCAGGGCGCGGGCCGCCTGATCCGCACCACCGACGACAGAGGGGTGGTGGCGATCCTCGACCCGCGCCTGGTCACCGCCCGCTACGGGAGCTTCCTGCGTGCCTCGCTCCCGCCGATGTGGCCGACGACCGACCGCGAGCTGGTGCTCTCCGCGCTCAAGAGGCTGGCCGGTCAGGCCGGGTGAGCCGCGCGGGGACGGCGCCGGTGCAGCCCGGCGGCCGCGCCCACGGCGACCCCCGCCAGGACGACGCCGCCGGCCGCGCCCACGCCGACCTGGAGCAGCTGCCAGCCCCCGCCGTCGGTGTGGGTGGTCGTCGTGGAGTGGGCGGGCGCCGGGACGTCGACCCCGGGGTCCTTGAGGAGCATCGCCTGTGCCGGTGCCACCAGGGCTACCGAGGCGGCGGTGCCGACGAGGGCGGAGGCGGCGACGCGGCGAAGGGTGGAGGTGTGCGAGGTGGTCATGGTCGGCTTCCTTCCGGAAGGCTCGGTTGGTGTCCCGGTCGACACTGCCCGCTAAGGGGGTGCGTGAGGATCCGGGACCACCCCTCAGATCCGCGGTCCCCCTGACCCGATCGGCCTACAGACAGCCACCCGACGCCCGCGCAGAATGACACGCATGGGGGCATGGGGAACCGGTCCGCGCCTCCAGGTCGTCGGGAGGGCGCACGAGCTGGGCGTGCTGGGCGACGTGGTGCGGGACGCCGCGCGCGGCGTCTCCCGCACCGTGCTCGTGCACGGCGAGGCGGGGGTCGGCAAGACCACCCTGGTCCGCAAGATCTGCGACCACGCCGCCGATGCCGGAAGCCAGATCCGGTGGGGCCGTTGCCTGCGGGTCGGCGCCTCCTGGTCGCCGTACCTGCCGCTGGTCGGCGCGCTTCGCGGCGACCTGGAGGCCGGTACGACGGGCGACATGCCCGGCACGGTGGCCGCCACGCTGGCCCGGCTCGCGCAGCGCCGGCCGGTGCTGCTCGTCGTCGACGACCTGCAGTGGGCGGACGTGTCCTCGCTCGACGTGCTCGCCTACCTCAGCGTTGACCCGCGCGCGCTGCGGCTGGCGGTCCTGATGACGCTGCGTGACGAGGGCATCCCCGAGGGGCACCCGCTGCACCTGTGGCTGGCCGACCTGCGCCGGCTGCCCTCGGTGACGGACCTGCCGCTCGCGCGGCTGGACCTCGAGGAGACCGGGGAGCTGGTCTCGGGAGCGCTGGGCCGGCGCGCGCGCCGCGAGCTGGTCGAGCAGGTCTTCTCCCGGTCGCAGGGCAACCCCTACCTCGCCGAGCTGTTGGTGCGCGGACTGCCGCCGGAGGGCGCGCTGACCGACACGCTGCCCGACGAGCTGCGCGACGTGCTCTCGGCCGGCTGGCACGCCCTCTCCCCGGCCGCGCGCGCGGTCACCCGGGTGGTCGCGGTGGGCGGCCGTCCGGTGCCGGTGCCCGTGCTGGAGGCGGTGGCCGGCGCGGAGCTCGACGGCGACACGCTGGCGGTCGACCGCGCCGTGCACGAGGCGGTCGAGGCGGCCGTGCTCGCCCCACCGGAACGCGGCCGGGTGTGGTTCCGGCACCCGATGCTCGCCGAGGTGCTGCTGCACGACGCGCTGCCCGAGGAGCTCAGCGAGCTGCACCGGCGGTTCGTCACGACCCTGGAGGCCGTCGACCGCGACGACGTCGCGCTCTCCGCGGACCTGGCGATGCACCTGGAGAACGCCGGTCGTCGCGAGGAGGCGCAGGCGCAGTACCGCCGGGCGGCCGGGCGCGCCGCGGCGGAGGACGCCTGGCCCGAGGAGGCGGACCTACGCCGGCACGCGGCCCGGCTGGGAAGCTCGGTGGACCTGTGGGCAGAGGCGGCGCTGGCCTCGCGGCGAGCGGGGGAGTCGACGGCGGCGCGAACCTGTGCCCGGCGCGCGCGCGAGCTCGCGGACCCGGACCGGGACCCGGTGGCCGCCGGGCGGTGGCGCTGACCGGTCAGGCGCCGCGCTCGCCGGTGCACGCGCTGGCGCTGGCCGAGCTCGCGCTGCGCGAGGTGTGGAACGGCGAGGTGGCCACCGCGCGGGAGCTGGCCGAGCGGGCGGTGCGCGCGGGCCGCGACGGTGCCGGCAGCTCAGCGCTCTGCTACGCCCTGGTGGCGCGCAGCCTGGCCTGGCTCGACGTGCCCGAGGAGGCCGAGCGTGACGCCGACGAGGCCTACCGGCTCGCGCTCGACTGCGGCGAGCCGGAGTACGTCGGCTACGCGACCGTGGCGCGCGGCAACGTGCTGGAGGTGCGCGGCGACCTGGTCGGCTGCGCCGAGGTCTACGTAGCCGGCTGCGAGCTGGTGGCCCGGCACAACGTGCTCGGGCTGATGCAGATGATGGGCGGGTTCGCGGCCGACTACCTGCTGCCGCTGGGACGGCTCGCCGAGGCGCGGGACCTGGTGCGGCGCAGCCTCGCCTCGCGGGCTGCGGCCAGCAACGCCGTGCTCACCCGGCTGGTCGCGATCGTCCTCTCGGTGCGGGAGGGGCGTCTCGACGAGGCGCTCGAGCACCGCCGCCGCCTCGACGAGCTGGCGCCCGACGCGGAGGCGCGGGTCGGCTGGCACGCGCCCACCGCGCTGGCCGAGCTGCTGGTGGCCACCGGGGACGCGGAGGCCGCGCTGGCGATGCTCGCGCGCACCGTGGCTGCGCACGCCCGCTCGGAGCCGGCGTACGGCGACCAGATCCTGCTGTGGGCGGCGCGCGCGGCCGCCGGTCTGGCCGTCGCCGCCCGCGACGTGGGGGACCGGGTCGCCGAGGCGCGGGCCCGGGCCGGCCTGGAGGCGGTACGGCGGGCGCGGGGGCCGGCCCCGGCGCCGCTGCGGCCCGACCGGATGCATCACGCGACGCTGATGCTCCTGCGGGCCGAGGAGCAGCGCTGCCGGGGCGGACCGGGGGAGTCCGAGGCCTGGCGCGGAGCGGTGGCCGCGCTGGACGCGGCCGGCGCGGCCTACGACGCGGCCCTGGCCCGGGTCCGGCTGGCCGAGGGCCTGCTCCGGGACGGCGACCGAGCGGCGGCCGGGGAGGTGCTGCGGGCGGCCCACCGTGCGGGGACCGCGATGGGTGCCGCGCCGCTGACCGAGCAGGCCCGGTCGCTGGCGGCGCTGGCCCGGGTCTCCCTGGTCGAGCCGGTGCCGGTGCCCGGTCGCTCCGGGTCCGACCGGCTGACCCGCCGCGAGCGGGAGGTGCTCTCCCACCTGGCCGCCGGGCGCACCTACGCCGAGATCGGCGCCGCGCTGTTCATCAGCGACAAGACCGTGTCCGTGCACGTCTCAAACCTGCTGCGCAAGACCGGCACGGCGAACCGGGTCGAGGCCTCCGCGTGGGCGCTTCGCAACGGCATGTCGCGCTGACCGGGCCTGGCAGGATGGGCCCGTGCCCGGACTCTTCCTCGTCAGCGACATCCACGGCCACTGCGACGACCTGCGCGGTGGACTGGAGCGGGCCGGGCTCGTCGACGGCACGGCCCGGTGGACCGGCGAGGACGCGCAGCTGTGGGTGCTGGGCGACCTCACCGACCGCGGGCCGCACGGGATCGAGGTCATCGACCTGCTGCGGGGGCTGCAGCAGCAGGCGCCCGGGCAGGTGCACGTGCTGCTCGGCAACCACGAGGCGCTGCTGCTCGGCCGTGCGCTGTTCCCCGGCACCCGGTTCGAGGAGGTGTGGCGGATCAACGGCGGTCTCACCCGCGACCAGGAGGCGCTCAGCGCCGAGCACCTGGCCTGGGTCCGCTCGCTGCCGGTGCTGGCCCGGGTCGGGGACTACCTGCTGATGCACTCCGACACCGTGGGCTACCTGGAGTGGGGCGACTCGGTCGACGACATCAACGCCTCGGTCCGCTCGCTGCTCGCCGAGGACGACCCCGAGCTGCACTGGGAGGTGTTCGCCTCCCTGACCGCGCGGCACGACTTCGCCGGACCCGACGGCGCCCAGCTCGCCCGCGAGGTGCTCTCCAGGCTCGGCGGTGAGTGCCTGGTGCACGGGCACAGCATCATCGGCACGCTGCTGGGCGTGCCGTCGAGCGAGGTGGAGGGCCCGATCAGCTACGCCGACGGCCTGGTGGTCGACATCGACGGCGGCCGGTACGACGGCGGGCCGCTGCTCGTCGTACAGCTGGGGTGAGCGGTCAGCCCGGCCGCACCAGCCCGCTCTCGTAGGCGACCACGACCGCCTGCACCCGGTCGCGCAGGCCGAGCTTCATCAGCACCCGCGCCACGTGCGTCTTCACGGTGTTCTCGCTGACGAACAGCTCGGCGGCGATCTCGGCGTTCGAGAGCCCGCGCGCCATGTGGCGCAGCACCTCGGCCTCACGCTCGGTGAGCTGGTCGAGGCCGACCGGCGGTGCGGCGGGGGAGCGGCGCGCGAACTCCGCGATCAGGGTGCGCGTCGCGCTCGGGGCGAACAGCGAGCCGCCGTCGGCGACCACCCGGATCGCCGTGGTCAGCCGCTCCTCCGGGGCGTCCTTGAGCAGGAAGCCGCTGGCCCCGGCCCGCAGCGCGTCGTACACCACGTCGTCGAGGTCGAAGGTGGTCAGCACCAGCACCCGCGGCGGGTCGTCGGCGGCGGTGATCGCCCGGGTCGCCTCGATGCCGTCCATCCGCGGCATCCGCACGTCCATCAGCACCACGTCCGGGGCCGTCTTCGCGCACACCGCCACGGCGTCGGCGCCGTCGACGGCCTCGCCCACCACCTCCATGTCGGGCTCGGCGGACAGGATCATCCGCAGCCCGGTGCGCACCAGCGGCTGGTCGTCGGCGAGCACGACGCGGATCCGCGCGTCGGTCATGCCGGTGCCACCAGCCCCTCGACGGCGTAGGGCAGCCGGGCCCGCACGACGAAGCCGCCGTCGGCGGCCGGACCCGCCTCCACCTCACCGCCGACGACCGCCACCCGCTCCCGGATGCCGATCAGGCCGTGACCCGTGCCGGGACCCGGGCCGTGGCCGTCGCGCCCGTCGTCGCGGACCTCCACCGCGAGGCCGGCCACGCCGTAGTCCACCCGGACCCGCGCGCGTGCGTCCGGGCCGGCGTGCTTGAGGGTGTTGACCAGCGCTTCCTGGATGATCCGGTAGGCCGACAGGTCCACCCCGGGCGGTACCGGCTCGGCCGGCCCGCTGACCTGCACCTCGACCGGCAGACCCGACTCGCGCACCTGGGCTACCAGGTGGTCGAGGTGCGCCAGCGAGGGCTGCGGGGCGGCACGGCCCTCGGGCTCGGCGGGTACGTCGGCCTCGGACTCGGTGTCGCGCAGAACCGCGAGCAGCCGGCGCATGTCCGAGAGCGCCTGCGTGTTGGTCTGCTCGATCGCGTCCAGCGCCCGTCGTACGGCCGCCTCGTCGTGGCCCAGCACCCGGCGCGCGCCGCGTGACTGCAGCACGGTGACCGCGATGGCGTGCGAGACCACGTCGTGCAGCTCACGGGCGATGCGGGCGCGCTCGGCGACCACGGCGCGATGCGCGGCCTGCTCCTGCTCGCGCGCGAGCGCGGCGTTGGCCTCCCGCAGCCGCGCCTCCCGCTCGCGCCGCAGCCGTAGCACCAGGCCGGCGGCCCACGGGCCACCGACGAGGAACATCCCGAAGCCGATGTCGCCGACGTGGAAGGAGTCGCCGTCGTGGGCGACGAACCAGACGACGCCGACCGCCACCAGCCCCGCGCCGATCCACATGTCGCGACCGCGGGCATGGGCGCCGAGGGAGTACAGCACCACCACGAAGTCGATGAAGTACATCGTCGAGGTGTTCTCGAACCCGGGTTGCGCGTGCGAGGACGCGATCAGGCCCAGGGCGCTGATCAGGAAGCCGGCCAGCGCCGCCCGCCGACGCAGGCTCAACCCGAGCGCCACCAGCATCCCCGCGGCCACGGACAACGAGACGTCGCCGCCCGGGCGGACCAGCAGCTCGAGCGTGAGGGCGCTGCCGAGGACGACGCCGAGCAGGAGGTCGCCGTAGCGCCGCAGCCAGGGGCGGAGTGCCATGAGGTCACGGTAGAGCCGTCGCGGGTGAGGCGGAGTCACTCTCGGGAATGACGTCGCAGGTCATCCTGGCGGGTGGGCGGGTTCGCCGCCGGGGGCGACGCGCAGGCCGGGGGCGCGGCGCCACAGTCGTGGCATCCGGTCCCTCTCCCGAAAGGCTTCCTGCCATGACCTACACGCTCTCCTCCCCGACCACCGGTGTCTCCCGCCTTGCCCCGGTGGCAGCGGCGACCACGCTGGTCAGCCTCGGCCTCGACGCGTTCGCCATCTACGGCGACGGCAGCAAGGCTGCCGACCGCGGCGCCGGCGTGCTGCTCAGCACCTTCGGCTTCACGGTGGTCGCCGCCGCGGTGGTGTTCGCCCTCGTCGTCCCGTGGGCGCTGCGGCGCTCCTCGCAGGGCGGTCCGGCCCTGACGCTGGCACTGGTGGGGGCGCTGTCCTTGCCGGCGTTCTGGGCCGGCATCACCCCGGCGCTCGCCGTCGGCGGCGTGCTGCTCGGTCTGGCCGGGCGGGACCG
Source organism: uncultured Actinomycetota bacterium (assembly GCA_963816325.1). Classification (GTDB taxonomy): domain Bacteria; phylum Actinomycetota; class Actinomycetes; order Propionibacteriales; family Nocardioidaceae; genus Nocardioides_B. The sequence continues at coordinate 565,419 of CAWFKC010000004.1, forward strand.
GGAACGCGGGCACTCCGCCGCGCAGGCGGCCGTGGTGGTCGGCCTGCTGGCGCTGATCGGGTGCGTGGCCGCCTACGCGCTGGACTGGATGAGCACCAACGGCATGCTCTGAGGGCTCACACCCGCCGCAGCACCGCGGTCACCTTGCCGAGAATCGTCGCGTGCGTCCCGTCGATCGGGTCGTACGCGACGTTGTGCGGCAGCAGCCACACCTGGCCGTCGCGGCGCTGCAGCGTCTTGACCGTCGCCTCGCCGTCGATCATCGCCGCGACGATCTCGCCGTTCTCGGCGGTGGGCTGCTGGCGCACCACCACGTAGTCGCCGTTGCAGATCGCGGCCTCGATCATCGAGTCGCCGGCCACCTCGAGCAGGAACAGGGTGCCCTCGCCGACCAGGGTCTTCGGCAGCGGCATGACCTCCTCGACCCGCTCCTCGGCGAGGATCGGGCCGCCGGCGGCGATGCGGCCGACGACCGGCACGTAGGCCGCCTCCGGACGGGCGTCGCCCGAGCCGGTCTCGTCGGTGACGGTCTCGTTGAGCGAGTAGACCGACAGCGCGCGGGGTCGGTTCGGGTCGCGCTTGAGGTAGCCCTTCTCCTCGAGCACCCGCAGCTGGTGGGCCACCGAGGACGAGCTGGTCAGGCCGACGCGTTCGCCGATCTCGCGCATGCTGGGCGGGTAGCCGCGGTCCTCGATCGAGTCGCGGATCACGGTGAGTACGCGCTGCTGCCGCGGTGTCAGACCGGTGGCGTCGGCCGGCCCGTCGGGAAGCTCGGTGACCTTCTGCTTGCTCTTGGCTGCCATCGTCCCTACCTGTCTCACGCCGTGCCGGCCGTGTCCGTCCCGCTGTGGTCTCCCACGCTAGTGCTCACCACCCCCACGTTCAAACACCTGTTCGAACGGCGTGTCGCTCCGTGCCGGTACGCTGCCTGCCCATGGAGCAGTCTGCTGTCGTCACCGGGGCAGCCCGGGGCATCGGCCGGGCCGTGGCGGCCCGGCTGGTCGGGCGTGGGTACGCCGTCGTGGTCACCGACGTCGACGCCGACGCGGTCCGTCGTACCGCCGAGGAGATCGGTGCTGCCGAGGGCGTCGGCCAGGACGTGCGCGACGAGGGGTCGCACGCCGCCGTCGCCGCCGCGGCGGCCCGGCACGCGCCGCTCGCGGTCTGGGTCAACAACGCCGGCGTGGGTGACGACGGGGCGCTGAGCGAGCTGTCCTCGGAGTCGGTCGACCGGCTGGTGCGCGTGAACCTGCTCGGTCCGACGTACGGCATGCGCGCGGCGTTGGCCGCGTTCGGGCCCGCCGGCGGCGACATCGTCAACATCGCCTCGCTGTCCGGGCTCGGCCCGGTGCCGGGCCTGAGCGTGTACGCCGCGACCAAGGCGGCCGTGGTGTCGCTGACCACCTCGGTGGCCGTCGAGGTGCCGCGTGTGGTGCGCGTGCACGCGGTCTGCCCCGACGGCGTCGACACCGAGATGGTCGCGGGCATGAAGCCGCAGGGGCTGGCCCGGGCACTGGTGCACTCCGGTGGCCGGCTGCTCACCGCCGACGAGGTGGCGGAGGCGGCCGTCGGGCTGATCGGCAGCCGCCGGATCGTGCTGTCGGTGCCGTCGTGGCGCGGTGCGATTCTGCGCACCACCGCGCTGGCCCCCTCCGTGGCCATGAAGGGGCTGCCGATGTTCCGCGCGTTGGGCGAGCGCGTGATGCGCCGGCGGGACTAGAGACCGCGCACCCGCAGGGCCGCCTGGGTGCGGTCGCGGACCTGGAGCTTGGCCAGCAGCCAACACGTGGTTCTGCACGGTCTTCACGCTGACCGCGAGGTCACGAGCGATCTCGGCGTTGCTGCGCCCGTCGGCGAGCAGCGCGAGGACCTGGGCCTCCCGCTCGGTGAGGTCCGCGCCGTAGCGGCCGCGCCCCTGCGCCAGCACGCGCTCGATCGCGAGCGTGGCGCCGACGTAGGCCAGGCCGAGCCCGAGCGCCGCCTGGCCGGCCACGCGTGCAGTCTCGGTGCGCCGGCCGAGCCGACGGGCGAGAAGGACCAGCGCCGGCACCAGCAGCGTGAAGGCCATCGCCTCGACGTACGACGCGTAGTAGACCCGCTGCACGGAGAGGCCGGCGTAGGTGCGCGCCTCGGTCGCCCAGTGGGCGTCGCCCATGACGCCCTCCACGCTGAAGGCGGCGAGCATGAGCACGACGTGGCCGAGGCCGAGGCCGCCGGCCCAGCGCCAGGCGGCGCGGTCGGTGCGGGTGGCCGGATCGGTGGTTGGGTCGGTGGCTGGGCCCGCGGACGGGGCGGGGACGGCTGCCTGGGTCATGATGCCCTCCTGGGACTCGTGGTGGCTGCTCTTGTGTGAGCCGCCTTGCACCTCAGCGTGCTGCAGGGCCGCCCTCGCGCCATCCGGCCAGTTCCCGGGCGACCGGGAAGATCTCCCGACTCCGCGTTGGCCTCGTGTTCGAACACACGTTCGGCAGGTCCTTGCCTCGTTCGAACACATGCTCTAACGTCGCACACATGTTCGAACGAACAGGTTTTCGAACGCTCCGACCAAACTGTCGGTGGCCCTCGGTAGACCTTCGTTCATGCAGACGCCGCCCTTCCCCAGGAGGTCACAGATGAGCACCCTCGTTCTCGGTTCCGGTTACACCCACCGCCCTCGGTCCGTGCGCCGCAGCGTGCCCGTGCGGCTGACCCGACGCGGCCGGATCGTGCTCACCGTGCTGTTCGTCGCCACGCTGCTGGCCGTGTTCACCGCGTTCGGCCCGCACTCGGCGGCTACCGGAGAGGCGGGCACGCCGGTGCCCACGCACACGGTCCAGGTCGGCGAGGGCGACACGCTGTGGGAGATCGCCTCGCAGGTCGCGGCGCCCGGCAAGACGCGCGAGATGGTCCACCAGATCGAGGAGCTCAACGCGCTGCCCGGGCCCAGCCTCGCCGAGGGCCAGACGATCGCGGTGCCGGTGCGGTAGCCGCGTCACGACTTGTCGGCGACCTCCTCGACCCGGGTCGCCGGCATGCACGAGGGGAGACGCAGGGGCGGGACCGTACGTCGGTCCCGCCCCTGGCCCGTTTCCGGGGGAGTGCGGGCTCAGGCGTCGTGGGGCAGCCAGAGGTACTGCGGGATCTCGCACATCGGCTTGTAGCCGAGCCTGGCGTAGACCGGTTGCCCCATCGGGGTGGCGTGCAGGACCGACACTCGGCCGCCGCGCTCGTGGCCGAGCCGCATCAGGGCGGTGGTGACCGCACGGCCGACCCCCTGGCCGCGGGCGTCCGGTGCCACCGCGACGTTGTAGAGCCCCGCGACGCCGTTGACCGTCGCGACGGTGCCGATCCCGACCGCGCGGCCGTCGAGGCGGGCGAGCAGGTGCGCGATCGTGGTGCCGAAGGGGATCTCGCGGTAGCCGGTCAGCTCGCGGACGGGTCCGCGGATCGTCTCCGGCATGGCGAAGCCGGCCAGCAGGACGTCGGTGGCTTCCTCGAGGTTCGTGTCGTCGACGAGCTGGAGGGTGAGGTTCTCGGGGCCGGGTTCCTCAGGGCGGAAGTCGGTGAGGTCGGCGAACATGCCGACGGACGTGCTGGCTCGTTGGAGGCCATGCGCTTCGAGGGCCGGTTCGAGGTGGTCGCTGCGGCTCGAGGGCGTGGCCCACCAGGCGAACGGCAGACCGTGGTCGACGAGGCGGTCGAGCAGGGCCTCGGTGCGCGTGGCTGCCTCTTCCGGCCGGAACCGGGTGCCGATCACGGCGTTGAACAGCGGGTACGCCACGTCGGAGGTGAACGAGATGGCGTCCGGGTCGTCGCCGAACCGCAGGAGCGGCAGGTCGCGGTAGGCCCGGAAGAAGCCGTACAGGTTCTGCTCGATGGGCACGATCCGCGGGTCCAGCGTGGTGGTCACGGCCGGACTCTAGGTGCCGATGGGGCCTCCCGTCAGGCCAATCGCGATGAGTCCCTGGCCGGCGGTGTAGGTGCCCATCACGGCGGACTCGAGTGCTGGGTACCTGTCGCCGAGGAGGAACTTCCGGGTGGCGAGCAGGAAGTCGGAGAGCAGGAAGAGCGTGGAGCCGGCCTGGATGGCTCGTCTTGCACCGGGAGTCGTGCGGTCCTGGTCGAGCATGGTCGAGGCGCCGAACATGGCGGCGAGGATGGTGGCGTACGCGCCGACCGGCAGCGTGAGGTCGGGGTCCTTGCGCCCGGCGGCGAGGGCGATCGCCGGCGCGGTCGCGGCCCAGAGCTTCGCGGTGTTCGCTGCCTTCCGGCGGTCCGGGCGCAGGCCCATGGCAGTGAAGGCGGCGAGGTAGGCGACGTGGGCGCCGAAGAACGAGCCGACTCCGCTGAGGAAGGCACGCTCGCCGGGCCCGAGGAGGGCGACGTCGCCGCCCCAGGAGAGTGTCTGCGCGGCGACGGTGGCGTAGCCCCTTGCCGTGGTCGGCTTCTGCCTGCTGGCGGTGACGGTGACCAGGGCCGGCATGAGGGCAGGCTTGAGCGCGTAGCGCGCGCGACGCGCCTGCTTGCTGGTCTTGCCGGCGAGCGTGCTGTCGGCGGCTGCCAGTCCGGCGTAGGCAGCGGCGGCGAGGACCGTCTTGAGTCTGGGCATGGCGCACATCCTCTCGACCGGCGCGCCGGTCTGGCCAGGGCCCGTCTCGGGACTGGGGCTCTTGGGTTGCGCCTTCAGCTGCTGAGGACGGGGACGACGGGTTGCTGGGTGCGGGGTCGGTGGGCGGTGGTGCCTCGGCTGGTGGTGAGGGTGGTGGTGCCGTCGGGTTCGCGTCGGAGGGTGTAGCGGTCGGAGTGCTTGGCCTTGTGGTGCCGAGGGCACAGCGGCCACAGGTTGCACTCGCAGGTGGGGCCGATGGGGTGGGGGATGCGGTGGTCGGTGTGGCAGCGCGCGGAGGGTCGGCTGCAGCCGGGCCAGACGCAGGTGCGGTCCTCGGTGACCACCGAGCGCCAGATCGGCGGTGTGGGTTCGTAGCTGCTGGTGGACAGGTGGACGGCGTGGCCGGCCTCGTCGGTGAGAAGTCGGTACCAGGTGGAGTCGGGGTCGTCGGCGATCCGGCGGACCAGGTCGGCGGGCAGCGGAATGTCGCCCGACAGGAGGCCGGGTTCGTCGCCGGCGCCGAGGAGGGTGGTGATCGGGACGGTGACCACGACGACCGGGCGGGCGAACGCGCCGACGCGGTGGGTGCCGAACCTGGTGATCGGGTCGTGGCCGTCGAGGGTCTCGTCGTCCTCGAGCTCGCTGGTCAGCACGTGGACGTCGAGGCGGCCGAGGAGCAGGTCGAGCAGGACATCGGCGCGCATCTGTTCCAGGGTGCGGCCGGAGTCGTCGTGTTCGAGGAGCTTCTTGGCGATCAGGGTGAGCCGGTGGTCGGCGGCGGCGAGGTCGGTGGCCTGGTGGGTGCAGCCGAGGTGGCCCATGCCGGTCTCGTCCAGGCGCAGGCGGGCGCGGCGTTTGGTGAAGGCTTCGTGGAAGCTGGTCTCGTCGTCCTTCTGCCGGTACTTCAGTTTCCGGTAGCGGGCGGCGGCGGCGATCTGGTCGCGCGTGAGCGTCACCAGCGGGTCGGTGGGGGTGTCGTGACGGGTGAAGTAGTCCTCCATCGCCGCGGCGAACTTCTCCACGTCGTCCTCGGCGGCGATCGTGTCGGCGGCGTCGAGGATCACGCCGGCCTTCGACAGGTCGAGGCGGCCGGACTCACAGCGCGCCCACACGGCCGGGAAGCGGGTGGCGAGGCGGGTGTAGAGGTCGAGCTGGACTTCCACGGCTTTCGCGGAGATGCCGAGGGCGGTGCCGAACTCGATGCCGGTCTCCTCACTCGGGGTGAGCACGAAGTGGCTCTGGGTCGCGGCCGCGCGGCGGGCCTGGTGGTCGGCTGTGCAGCGGGCGTGCAGCTCGGCGAACGCGCGGAGTCGGCGGGCGTGCGCGGCGTTCTGCGCCACCTGTGCCGCGACGGCGTAGGCCACCAGCGCGGGCTCGTCCAGCGCCGCAAAGTCCGGGGTCGGCGGAAGCACCGGAGCCGGCGGAAGCACCGCAGTCGGTGGTGTCGGTGGGGTCGGCGACCATGGGGGAGAAGCCGGCGGTGGCGGCGCCGATGGGGTAGCGGCCGGCGGGGGCGGGTCCGTGAGGGTGGGTTCCATGGAACCTCCGAGACGAATATCGAACTGCGTTCGAATATCACTCAACCATGGCCCACCGACAGAAACCAGACACCAACCGGAATCTGTGGACAGGCAGCCAGAACGGGTGACCCGAGCTCGTAGAAGCCGCTACTCGTACTGACCGGAGAGCACCGCCGTCGCCTCGCTCACCCGCAGGTCGGTCGACGGACCGGCGATCGTGACGGTGTCGGGGATGTCCTGCCAGGCGCCGCCGTTGACGCGGAACCGGGCGGTGTACGTGACGTCCACGCTGGGCTGCACGGTGGTGTGGGCGTGTGTGTACCGGTAGGTGATGTCCTTCGCCGGGTACGGCGCGCCGGGAGTGGTCGTGGCGGCCGACGTACCGTCGCCGTGGTGCCAGGTGAAGCTGCTCGGAGTCGCCTCGACGTCGACGCGCTGCCCGAGCAGGGTGAGGGTGCGACTGAACGGCTGCGGTTCGGTGTAGAAGATCGTGTCGAAGTTGATCAGTGTCTTGTCCTCGAGGCTGGGTGCGCGCCTCGAGCGCCGGCAGGCCGATGCGGCGGAGCGCTTCGAGCACCAGCGCGGGCGTCACCTGTGGGCGGGGCGTCTGCGCCGCCGTCGGCGGCTGTCCGAGGCATTGCGATCCCAATAGCGCCCAGTCGCCGCTCAGCCGTTGTGCCCCAGAGCTGCCAGAGTCTCTCGGCCTGATCCGGGCAAACGCGTGCGGCGCCGCAGTCATAGTTGGACCCTTGCTCGCTGGGATGGAGCGAGCGCGCAGACGCTCGCCCACCGATACGCGTGTACGCACGCCTGAGTCGCTTGCGGCTTGTTCGGTTTGACCCGGGCGACGCAGTGGCTCGAGATCCCCGTGGCTGGCTGCAAGGTCATGTCGAGACCGATGTAAGCTCGCCGCTGCCTCGGACCTGTCGTTCCGCAAGACGAGGCCCGCAAGCGCACGGCCGTGGCGACGGCCAACAGGATCGTGACGATCGAGAGGCAGAGGCCCGTGCTACGAGCACGCGAACGCGAGTGCGCGACACCTTCGACAGCTGTGGTCCGGTTCATGACGACGAGATCCAGCCGTGGACACTGAGTACTCGTGGGATCCTGCAACGAGAACCATCGTCATGGGCTGCCGGCTTGCGGGATGCGTGGTCAGACGTCGCCATCCCCGGTGCCTCACGCGCTCTCGTGTCAATGTGACGACCATGTGCAAACCGGCCGCGCGCTCCTGGGCTGGCCTGGATCACCCGACGGGATTCGAGAGTCCACGCCCCCTCGAATGTGGCCGCCGTCCGCATACACGCGTCGCATGTTTCGCTCGATAGCTCTGCAGGAGGCGCAGTCGGACGTCTTTAGCAATCGGAGGCTCGCGGAATCTCCTGTACGCATCGCGTAGTTGACCGTCGTGATGTAGAACCTCGCGAAAGCCTTGGCCGCCTTGGGCCCCGTCCCCTTGGCCGCCGCCGGCATCGTCGGCGCGACGACACTCGGCGACGCGCTCGCCGTACTCACCGGGCTCTTCGACGGCAACGCCTTCGGCGCCGGGTTCGACTGGCAGGCCGCAAGCCCGCACGCCAGGGCAGCGGCGACCGCCAGAGCCGGAACACGAGAGAAACGGCGACGCACTGCTCGACCCCTAACACCATCGACCCGAGTCGGCACCCCGACATACCGGAGAAACCAGAACGGAATCTAGCGAGCCGGAATCGTCGCGGCTAGACCGAGTTGCGCGCTGTGGAGAACCAAGCCCCGGGACCGGGGGACAGCGGTTGCTACTTCGAGCGGCGTCGCGACCGTCGCGGCCGGTAGCCGCCCCCGACGCCCAGCAGCCGCCCGGCGCGCGCGAGCAGTACGAGCGTCAGCAGCAGGCAGCCGATGGCGCCGAGCGTCGCACCGCCGACGAAGGCCCAGGCCACCGGCTGACCGCTCTTGGCCGTGTGACCGAAGTCGATCGCGGCCCGCACCAGGAAGCCCCAGGCGAGGACGGAGACGACCACCCCCACCAGGAGGAGTACCAGCGTCGGCACCGCACCCACTCGGGATCGCTTCACCTCGGCGCGCCGGCGCCCGGTGATCGCTGCTGGCCGCTCCAGAGTTCCTCCCGCCACAAAGAGACATTCTCACCCTATCGACCGAGTTGTGACAGCGATTCCCGCGTGCTGCGTCCGGTTAGGGTGCACACGAGAGGGAGGAGTGGAATGAGAGCAGTGCTCGGCATGCTGGGGGACCGGCTGCGCAACAACTTCTGGTTCCTGCCCGGGCTGATGTGCCTGCTGGCCGTCGTTTTCGCCTTCGCGACCCTCGCCCTGGACCGGACCCACTCGCTCGACGGCGTCGGGCAGGGCTGGTTCCCGCGGCTGCTGTTCACCGGCGGACCGCCCGGCGCCCGGCAGGTGCTGAGCGTCATCGCCCAGACGTCGATGACCGTGGCCGGCGTGGTCTTCTCGATCACGATGGTGGCGCTGACACTGGCCTCCCAGCAGTACGGCTCGCGCCTGCTGGCCAACTTCACCCGCGACCGCGGCAACCAGTTCACGCTGGGCGTGTTCCTCGCGACCTTCCTCTACTCCCTGCTGATCCTGCGCTCCATCCACTCCGGCGGGCACCGCGACGTCCCGCACCTGTCGGTGACGGTGGCGCTGGTGATGGCGGTCGGCGGCGTGAGCGTCCTGATCTTCTTCGTGCACCACATGGCTGCGAACATCCAGTCCTCCAACCTCACGGCGCTGATCGCCGGCGAGTTTCGCAGCACGCTCGACCGCGCCTATCCCGCTGACGCCGAGACGGGGAGTACGGCGGTCCCGGTGCTCGACGACGCCGACGCTGCCGAGGTGCCGGCCGGGCAACGCGGCTACCTGCAGCTGGTCGACTACGAGGGCCTCGCCGGGTTGGCGAAGGAGCACGACCTCGAGATCCGCGTGGAGCACCGCCCCGGCAGCTTCGTCGTACCGTCGAGCGTCATCGTGCGCGCCTGGCCCGCCGAGCGGGTCGACGACGCACTGGCCGGGCGCATCGCCCGTCACGTCTCGTCAGGCTCGCGTCGCACCCCGCAGCAGGACGTGGAGTTCCCGGCCAGGCAGCTCGCCGAGATCGCGGTGCGCGCGCTCTCCACGGGCATCAACGACGTGGTCACCGCCACCATGTGCGTCGACCACCTCAGCGACGGCCTGTGCGAGGCGGCGGGCCGGCCTCTCCTGCGCTCGGTCGTCCGTGACGGCGACGGTCGGGTGCGGACGTGGAGCAACGACCCGGTGACCTTCGCCGACCTGATCGGCGCCTACGACGGCATCCGCGAGTGCGCGGCGTACCACTCGGCGGTCTACGTCCACGCGCTCGAGGCGCTGACCCGCGTGGCCCACTGCGTCCGCGACCGCGAGCGGCTCGAGCCGGTGCGGCGGCAGGCGCGGTTGTTCCTCGAGGCCGCCGAGCGCGGCGTCGACGCCGAGGCCGACCGGGAGCCGATCCGGCGCCGGTACGACGACTTCCGGGCGCTCGCGGGCGAGGACTAGAACGGCACCTGCGTCGCGAGCAGCCCGGTGGCCGGAGCCCGGCCCGACAGGGCACGGCAGAACTCGAACGCGTCCCGCTCGATCCGTTCACCGGCGCCCCGTGACCAGGTGCCGCCGGCCGGGCCGCTCAGCTCCAGGTGGTACGGCGCACCGTGGCGCTCGGCCCACTCGCGGACCACGTCGTCGACGATCACGCCCTCGTGGGCGGCCGTCGCAGGGACGGACACCCCGGTCGCGCGGGCGATGTCGACGCGGTGCAAGAACGGGTCCCGCGTCAAGACCACGTCGAGCAGGAATCCGGCGCTCCACTTCTCCCACTGCCCACCGACCAGCTGCGGCTCGGGCATCGTGCGTGCGCGGACCAGCGCCGGGATCCGCCGCCGGGCCGCCGCGGCACGGGGCGCCGTCGCGCGCATCGCCGCCAGCAGGTCCGACGTACTCAGCGGCGCGTTCTGCTCCACCTGCAGGGCGGTCAGCGCGTCGAGCACGAGCCCGCCGCTGCGCTTGGCCCGCTTCTTCGCCGCGAGCTGCTGGCGCGCGGTCTCGGCGACGCTGGCCGCCATCTGCATCATCCCGAGCAGGTGCCCGGCCATCGCGCGCACGTCCCAGCCGGGGCAGTCGGTGGGCGCCGCCCACTGCTCGGGGGTCAGCTTCTCGAGCACGGCGACGAGGCGCTCGTACTCGTCGGCGGCGAGCCGCATGGCCGTCTCGTGGTCGAGGCCCGGACGGACGGGTGCCGCGGGTGAGGTGGAGGTGGTGGTCATGACTGCTCCAGTGCAGGGTCGGGCGCGAGGCCCAGGTTGTCGGAGAGCATGTCGGCCGTGCGGTCGACGAGGCGGCCCCAGCGGTCGCCGCCGGGGTCATTGGCGAGCTGGGCGTCGGCCAGGCCGCTGAGCACGGCCGTGCACAGGTCGACGTCCTCGTCGCGGGTCACGCCGTACCCCGCGAGCCGCCGGCGCAGGCCCGCGAGGACCTGGAGGGCGGGGGAGTACGCCTCGGGCGTCGGTTCGAAGCCCGGGATGGTGCGCTGGTTCATCAGCTGGTGGCGGGCCAGGTCGGCGGTGGCGAAGTCGAACCAGAGGGCGGCGAGGTGGCGCATCGCCGCGCGCGGCTGGCTGGGGGGCCTGGGTGGCCTCGACGACCCGCAGGTAGTCGCCCCACGCCTGGGCGAACATCGCGTCGTAGATCGCGTGCTGTCCAGGTGGTCTACATCGGCATCTCCGGCCGCCCGGTCCGCGGGTTGCGCGGCTTCGGTGCGGCCGCCTTCCGCGGCTTCGGCGGAGGCTTGGTGCCGGGGATGAGTACGTCGATCCCGCTGGCCTTGCGGTCGCGGGCCTTGCCGCCCCACAGCGACAGCTCGGGCGTCTCGTCGTACGGGTAGGTCTTGACGTGCACCACCTTGCCGCGGCGCAACGTGGCCACCACGACGGCGTCGGTCTCCACCGTCGGGCCGGCCGGCAGCCGCTCCTCGAGGTGCGCCTCGAACAGCAGCGTGTTGGACAGCCCGAGCGCCCACGGCCGTGCCACCGCGACCCGGCCGACGCGCACGTGCACCTCCGCGGTGCCCTCGAACCAGCGCTGGAACCAGCCGCGCACCTCCTCGGTGCCCCCGAACGTGCCGGCCATCGTGTGCGTCCCGCCGTACTCCAGGAGCCCGTCGTCGGCCCACAGCCGCATGATCGCGTCCACGTCGTGGCTGTCGACCGCTCGCTCGAGCTCGGGGCGCAGGCTCTGCTGCAGCAGCAGTGCACCGATCATCGCGGCACCTCCAGGGCGGCTTGGACTCCCAATCCAGCACGTGCGGCGCCCACGCGGTCAGTGCTGTTGGTCCCTCGCCCACAGGCCCAGGAAGGCGGTGTACCGGGAGGGACTACGAACAATGGCCCGAACGGGCGCTGGTCCTCGCCGGAACGGCCCGCTAGCGGGTACGGCGCGACACGCCCGAAATGCCCCCTCGACACGCCCGGGACTGTCCGCTAGAGGGCCTCTGACCTGCGGTTTTGCCGCCTGGCCGAAAGTTCTCGCGCCAAGTTGTCTGATCAGGTTGCGAGCCCTGGGGGCGGCCCGTACGGTTACCACTACATCTAGTAGTTACACCGGTGTGGTTTTCCACATCTAGGTCCCCAGGACCGCGGGAGTTGCACACAGGAGACGACTGGTTGTCCCCAGGTCGTCCACAGTTTCGCCCACCGCCTCGGCGGGACGAAAGTGTCGGCGCCGGGTGTTCCACTACTAGGCATGAGCCACGCAGCACGACCGGGAGAGGAGCGGCACCATGCACTGTCCGTACTGCCGCCACACCGACACCCGGGTGCTCGACAGCCGGGTCGCCGAGGACGGCGGCTCGATCCGCCGTCGGCGCACCTGCCAGGAGTGCGGCAAGCGGTTCAGCACCGTCGAGCAGATGCAGCTCGTGGTGGTCAAGCGCTCCGGCGCCACCGAGCCGTTCGAGCGGGCGAAGGCGATCAACGGCGTCCGCAAGGCCTGCAAGGGCCGGCCGGTCACCGAGGACGAGCTCGCCTGCCTCGGTCAGACGGTCGAGGACTCGCTGCGCGCGGTCGGCTGGGCGGAGGTGCCGGCCAACGAGGTCGGCCTGGCCATCCTCGGCCCGCTGCGCGCGCTCGACGAGGTCGCGTACCTGCGCTTCGCGAGCGTCTACAAGGCCTTCGAGAGCGCCGAGGCGTTCGAGCACGAGATCGCGATGCTCCGCGCCGAACGCGCGGTCGCGCCCACCCCGCTCGTCACGAGCGGGTAACCCACAGACTGCCCGGCGCGCATTGTGGGGAAGCGATGCGCGTCGGGCAAACCACGTCACTCTTTTTTCGCACCGGACAACGAAGTCACATCATCGGGGATAGGAGCATCACATGACGGAGACGGTCAGCGGCGCAGCGCGCGGGACCCGCAAGAGCAAGGGCCTGAAGATCGAGCGGGTCTTCAGCACCGAGGGGGTGCATCCCTATGACGAGGTCACCTGGGAGCGCCGCGACGTACTCCAGCAGAACTGGAAGACCGGCGAGACCGTCTTCGAGCAGAAGGGCGTGGAGTTCCCCGACTTCTGGAGCCTCAACGCCTCCACGATCGTCACCACCAAGTACTTCCGCGGCGCGGTCGGCACAGACGTGCGCGAGTGGAGCCTCAAGCAGCTCGTCGACCGGGTCGTGAAGACCTACCGCACCGCCGGCGAGGAGCACGGCTACTTCGCCACCGCCGAGGACGCCGAGATCTTCGAGCACGAGCTGGTCTGGCTCCTGGTGCACCAGTACTTCTCGTTCAACTCCCCGGTCTGGTTCAACGTGGGCACCCCGAGCCCGCAGCAGGTCTCCGCGTGCTTCATCCTCTCCGTCGACGACTCGATGGACTCGATCCTGAACTGGTACAAGGAGGAGGGGTTCATCTTCAAGGGCGGCTCCGGTGCCGGCCTGAACCTGTCGCGGATCCGCTCCTCCAAGGAGCTGCTCTCCTCCGGCGGTACGGCGTCGGGCCCGGTGTCGTTCATGCGCGGCGCCGACGCGTCCGCGGGCACGATCAAGTCCGGCGGCGCCACCCGGCGCGCGGCGAAGATGGTCGTGCTCGACGTCGACCACCCCGACATCGAGGAGTTCGTCGAGACCAAGGCGCGCGAGGAGGACAAGATCCGCGCGCTGCGTGACGCCGGCTTCGACATGGACCTCGGCGGCAAGGACATCACGTCCGTGCAGTACCAGAACGCCAACAACTCCGTGCGCGTCAGCGACGAGTTCATGCGGGCCGTCGAGCAGGGCACCGACTTCGGGCTGCGTGCCCGCAAGACCGGCGAGGTGATCGAGGAGGTCGACGCCCGCGACCTGTTCAAGAAGATCGCCAAGGCCGCCTGGGAGTGCGCCGACCCGGGCCTGCAGTACGACGACACCATCAACGACTGGCACACCAACCCCGAGACCGGCCGGATCACCGCGTCCAACCCCTGCTCGGAGTACATGTCGCTGGACAACTCGTCGTGCAACCTGGCCTCGCTGAACCTGCTGAAGTTCCTCAAGGACGACGACACCTTCGACGCCCCGCTGTTCGCCAAGGCGGTCGAGCTGATCATCACCGCGATGGACATCTCGATCTGCTTCGCGGACTTCCCGACCGAGTCGATCGGCGACACCACCCGCGACTACCGCCAGCTCGGCATCGGCTACGCCAACCTCGGCGCACTGCTGATGGCGATGGGTCTGGGCTACGACTCCGACGGCGGCCGCGCGATGGCCGCGACGATCACGTCGCTGATGACCGGCCAGTCCTACAAGCGCTCCGCGGAGATCGCCGCCGTGGTGGGGCCCTACACCGGCTACGCCCGCAACGCCGAGGCGCACAACCGCGTGATGCGCAAGCACCAGGCCGCCAACGACGCCGTACGCACCCTGCACATCCCCGACGAGGAGGTGCACAAGCTGGCCACCAAGGCGTGGGCCGACGTGGTGAAGCTGGGGGAGAAGCACGGCTTCCGCAACGCGCAGGCCTCGGTGCTCGCACCGACCGGCACCATCGGCTTCATGATGGACTGCGACACCACCGGCATCGAGCCGGACTTCTCGCTGGTGAAGTTCAAGAAGCTCGTCGGCGGCGGGTCGATGCAGATCGTCAACCAGACCGTGCCGCGGGCGCTGAAGAAGCTGGGCTACCAGCAGGAGCAGATCGAGGCGATCGTCGAGTACATCGCCGAGCACGGCCACGTCATCGACGCGCCCGGCCTGAAGAGCGAGCACTACGAGGTCTTCGACTGCGCGATGGGCGCCCGCGCGCTCGCCCCGATGGGCCACGTGCGGATGATGGCGGCCTGCCAGCCCTTCCTGTCCGGCGCGATCACGCAAGACGGTGAACCTGCCGGAGACGGCCACGGTCGAGGAGATCGAGGACATCTACCTGCAGTCGTGGAAGCTCGGCCTGAAGGCCACCGCGATCTACCGGGACAACTGCAAGGTCGGCCAGCCGCTCTCGTCCGGCAACGGCGAGAAGAAGGAGGCCGAGGCCGCGCAGCCGGAGACGGTCGTTGTGGAGCGCCCGGTCCGCAAGCGCCTCCCGAAGTCGCGTCCGTCGCGGACCACGTCGTTCACCGTGGGCGGCGCCGAGGGCTACATGACCGCCGGCTCCTACCCCGACGACGGCCTGGGCGAGGTCTTCCTCAAGCTCGGCAAGCAGGGCTCCACGCTCGCCGGTGTGATGGACGCCTTCTCGATGGCGATCTCCATCTCCCTGCAGTACGGCGTCCCGCTGGAGACTTACGTCTCGAAGTTCGTGAACATGAAGTTCGAGCCGGCCGGTCTCACCGACGACCCGGACGTGCGCATGTCGCAGTCGATCATGGACTACGTCTTCCGCCGCCTGGCGCTGGACTACCTGCCCTTCGAGACCCGCTCCGCGATGGGCATCTACTCCGCCGACGAGCGCCAGCGTCAGCTCGAGACCGGCTCCTACCTGCCGGCCGAGGACGAGCAGCCGGTCGACCAGGGCAGCGTCGAGGTCGCCGAGGCGCCCGCTCCGGCGCCGGAGACCGCCAAGCCGGTGGAGAAGGACGGCCCCAAGGGCGCCCACACCTCCGCCGAGCTGATGGAGGCCATCACCGGCACCGCGGTCGACAGCCCGCTGTGCTTCACCTGCGGCACCAAGATGCGCCCCGCCGGCAGCTGCTACGTCTGCGAGGGTTGCGGGAGCACCAGCGGCTGCA